>CAMBBS010000093.1 GCA_945863875.1 Desulfopila aestuarii DSM 18488 | reverse complement strand
ACCTTTGCCATTTGATTCTAGAACAAATAGTCAAAGATTGCTGAGATCTTTCATTTGCCACCGTCACCCCTCGGAAATCTGCTCAAGTTGGAGCTCTGGCCCTTTACCAGCTCGTTCTTGACGATGTTTTTTTGCCGGTCGGAGGAAGGCAGCCGCAGGTCCATAATCAAACCTTGGGTGGAGAGGATGAAGATGCGCGGTTCGTTCTCAATCCTGACCGGCTTCTGCAGGACGCGCAGTTGCAGCAGGGTCTGAACCTGCCTGGGCGTAAGCGTGACCCCTTTGCACTCTGCTTCAAGCACAAAGGGACAACCTCCTGCCCAGCCGGAACAGCCGTAGGCCCGGTTCCCCTTGATTACCTCTTTGCCGCAGAGTGGGCAGCTGCCCCAGCGTGCGGGGTCAAGCCGCCGGGTGGAACTGTGTTCGATCAGGGTGCGGCCCATGTCGGTGCAGCGCAGTTGTTTTTTCTCACGCTGGATATAGTTGCGGCGAAGCAGGGTTTCGATAATGGCGGCGCGGGTGGCCGGCGTGCCGATGCCGCGCTCTTTGAGCGCCTCACGCAGGGTGTCGTCTTCAACAAACTTGCCGGCGGCTTCCATGGCGCCGAGCAGCAAGTTTTCGGTGAAGTGACTCGGAGGCTTGGTCTTGCCTTCGCGCAGGGACGGCTCATGCGGTCCGGCTTCCCCTTTGGTAAACGCCCGTAAGGCCTGGTCATCGGCAGCGTCCTGGCTCATCTTCTTTTTCGGGAAGAGAATGGTCCAGCCCGGCTCAATAACCTGGGTCCCTTTGGCCTGAAATTTCACCTGCCGGCTGATGCCGTCAACCGTGGTCACATGTTTGACGCAGACGGGATAGAAGGCGGCGATGAACTGGGTGGTGATTGCATCATAAACAAGTTGGTCATGAACGCCCAGGTTACGCGGCCTGACGCCGGTGGGGATGATGGCGTGATGGTCGGTCACCTTGGTGTCATCGATTATCCGGGTGGTGAACGGCAGTTTGGCGAGGTTGAGCGGCGCAATCTGTTCGGCCCGCATGGCCTTCAGCTGTTCCATGATCTTGGGAACGCGCGATTTCAGGTCTTTGCTCAGGTACCGTGAATCGGTACGCTGATAGGTGACGAGTTTGGCCTCGTAAAGATTCTGGGTGGCGGTGAGGGTGGCGGCCGCCGACAGGCCGTGCTGCTTGTTGACCTCGCACTGCAGGGTGGTGAGATCGAAGAGCTGCGGCGGCTGCTCCTTGCTCTCTTTCCCGGCAATGCCGGTAATAAAGGGCTGGCGGGTTATCTTGTCGAGCAGGCTCTGGGCCTTCTCCGGTTGCTCGAATCGCTGGCCGTTGTACTTGAAAACCACCTCGCGATAGCGGGTAGTGAGTTCCCAGAACGACTGGGGACGGAACTGAAGAATGATACTTTGGTTAATTCTTTTACGAAGAGGGCCGCATATTAACCGATATCCCCTCCCCTCACTCAGCAAACCTGGCAACTGGCCCGGAGTATCGGCAAATGGTTGCAGATGGCAATACCATTTCAATGCTCCCCCTCTCTCCGTTAAATACCTTTAAACAGCACTCACTGACAAGAAAAACATGACCGATAGCAAGAAACCAGATTCAGGTCAGGTCTATTAGTCGCTATTCCAATGAGTTTTTTCCCTCTCTTTGGAGGAATGAAATCCCAGAACACAAGTCATTGAGAGAAAGCTGCTGCCAACTGCACGCAGCAGTACGAAGCAGCTGTTCAGAACTATGTCCTTTTTCCAAACCAGACGACTCCCGATCGGAATTCTCTTGGCTTGTTGGGTTTTGGGCAACAAGGATTTGACTTGTTCTGTTCAGTTCTGTTCTGTTCTTCTCTACTCTTGTCTTGTCTGTTCTCCTGCGTGACGTTACGTGACATCGAAACGTGACCGTCACGTGACTGTCACGTGACGCCTTGATACCTGCTCGGACGCGGGGAAGGCTCGCATTTAATCTTAAATTATCTTCTATCTGGTTTTTGCTTCATCGGTTATGATCTATTAGCAATAGTTGGTGGTAACACTATAAATGTCAGTAATCAGGCAGTTTATCACTACCACAAAGTAACGCCTGGGTTGTTATTCCAGCCAATCTCTACCGATTGCCACATTTTAAGTTATTTTTAGCTGCATGTGATGATTTAGATAGATTGGAAATATGTTGACTTCGGCAACAACGACAACACGGGCATTTTCAGGCAATAAGAGTCAAGCTAAGACATGCCCCTTTCCGAAGTATAATTTTCTATTTCTTTACATCTGAAAAGGAGAAATATTATGGGAGACAAAGGCGGAAAGAAAGATAAGGAAAAAAGCCAGAAACAAACCAACCAAAAGCAGAGTCAAAAAGACAAGAAAAAGGTCGATAAACAGCCTATTAAGAAGTCTTGATGACCAAAAAATGAGCGGGTGTGGAGGTTAACTGAATTCATCCCAGATCTAAAGACAAAACGTTCTCTCGACACAGAGTTAAATGTACTATCTTCGGAACTTCTCTCCGGTTAGCCCTACAACGCAACATGCTGCAATGGACACAATATTAAGTAGGTTGAATGTGTCGCGGCCTACAACCATATGGTACACATTTTCGCAAGTGGTGTTGTAGGATTAGGATGTGTTGAAATAATTAAAACCGCTCCATTTTAGACCATTTTTCTGGAAATATTCTTGATTTTCCAGAAGTCCCGGAATGCTCCATTTCGATCGTGATATTTGGTCATGATCAAGGTCAAAATTCAGGAAGAAGGTCAAGACCGGCTGTTTATGCTACTTTTGACATTGCCACGCCCTATCTTGATTTTTGAAAAGATCACCTATCAGCTCTCAAACTGAAACCGACTGAGGTAGGTCTTCAGGTTACGGAAAGACTCCTCCGTTAACTCAGTGCATCCTCAGCAGTTCCCGTTTTGGATCAGTAGCCGAGCCGTGTAATTAAAATTCAAATAATCTAACACAAAAAGTCAGTCAAGATTTGACTTTTCTCTCGATCGCTCATTTTGGTGGGCGCTTTACCGCTCATCTTTGGGCGAAAAAGTGATTT
>CAMBBS010000092.1 GCA_945863875.1 Desulfopila aestuarii DSM 18488 | reverse complement strand
ATGCCCGTGGTCGTCAGTGAGATGGCCGGCAACGAGTATCAATTGCTTGATGGTTTCAAGAGACTGCGAGGTGCCAGAGCACTGAGCATGAAGTCACTCAAGTCGCAGATAATGCGTTTGAATATTCGTGCCGGTAAGGCGGCGCTGGTACAGCTGAACTGGGTGAGAAAGTCAATAAACAGCATGGAAGAAGCGCTGGTGGTGCACTCACTTTTTCATGAGGACAGCTTGAGCCAGGTAGAGATCGCCATCCTGCTGGGGCGCCATAAAAGTTGGGTCTGTCGGCGTATAGCCCTGATCGATCGGTTGTGCGACGAGGGGCGAAGCCAGATAAAACTCGGCCTGCTGCCGATCAGTATGAGCCGGGAGCTCATCAAGTTGCCACGTGGCAACCAGGAGGCATTGCTGGAATCGATCGGCAAACATCGTCTCAGCTGCCGTGAAACCAGCAAACTGGTTGAGGAATTACAGACCCGATCTGAGTACGATCACCAGACGATTTTACAAAGGCCACGGGAGGAGCTGCAGTACCAAGACGATCTGGACACGACGGCAAGCACCTCTTTCTCTCCGATTGTTCGGACCATACACCGTAAACTTCTGCTCATGGAACGACAGTGCCTTTCGGCTTCCTTTATCGTGCAGACCACGGAATTCGGAAAATTCGAGGGGAATGAAGAGCGATTTTTATACAAATGTTGCAGGGATGCACTGCGTACCCTTGAACAAACCGGCAAGGATTTTCGCCAGGTGTCGTCTGATCGGAGCACAGTGCAATGACCACCATCATCCACAGCCGGGAGGAATTGGAACGGTTGCTGGTGACCATGAACGGCGAAGGCTGGGGCATTCGAAAACTCGCCCATCATTTTTCCATCAGTCGCAACATGGTGCGGCGTGTCCTGCGCAAGCACGCTTCTGCCCGGAACCAGGGCCACGATATTGTCCGAGAACAGATAAAACGGGCAACACCGCGGCACAGCAAACTGGATCCCTTTGTAGGGAGAATCAAAGAGCTGCTCAAGGATTTTCCCAAGATAACTGGTCAACGCGTGTACGAGGAGATCACCGCTGCCGGGTATAACGGGGGCGTAAGTATTCTTCAAGATCGGTTACGCATTCTTCGGCCAACGCCGAAAAAGACGCCGGTAATCCGCTTTGAAACCGCACCCGGCCTGCAGGGCCAGATGGACTGGAGCCCCTATACTATAAATTTTCTGGGTTGCGGCAAGATCACAGTCAATTGTTTTTCTTATATTCTGGGCTTTTCCAGGCGGCAATATATCGATTTCACCATGCGTCGAGATTTCTTTACCCTGATTCGACGCCATCAAGACAGTTTTTCTCACTTCAACGGCACGCCCCGGCAGTGCCTGTATGATAACGAAAAAACTGTTGTACTGCGCTGGGAGGCGGGTAAGCCGGTATTTAATCCGTCTTTTGCTGCATTTATTACCCACTACCAATGCAAACCCATCGCCTGTATGCCAAAAAGGGCCCAAACGAAGGGAAAAATCGAAAGACCCTTCCAATACGTGGAGCATAATTTGCTCGGTGGCCGGAGATTCCAAGACCTTGATGATCTCAAGGCATCTGCCCGTTGGTGGTTGCAAAACCGTTCGGACACTCATATCCATGACACCACCGGCAGACCACCCCTGGAATTATTCATGGAAGAGGAAGTAGAGGCACTAACTCCGCTGCCGCATTGCCCGTATGATGCAGGAGAGGTGGCTTTACGGGTCTGCAGTATTGAAGGATATCTTGAGTTTGAAACCAACCGCTATCCGGTACCCTATGAATATGTGACCGATATTCTGACCTTGAAGGCCACGGAGCATGAAATCTTCGTCTATTCACCGGAACTGGCCCTGATCGTACGGCACGAGCGCCTCCAGGCCGGAGCGGTGATAACCCTTGGTGCCAAGGGTATCCATGGCCCGCGTGCCGTGCGCTATGGCCTGGAACCGGTCCGGGACCAATTCCTCGCACTCGGTGACGAAGCCGAGTCTTTTCTGGCAGGGCTTATGGCACAACAATCAAAGAACGGTGGCTATCATGTCAGGGCAATACTGCGGCAGAAAGAAATCTACCACTCTGACGATATCTACCGGGCCATTATCCACGCCTGCCGGTATCAGGCCTATGACCATCGGGCGGTGGAGCGTATCCTCAAGATCAAGGCAAAACCACGAACCTTGGAATCATATCGCAACGAACGAGCCGCGGATAATCTGCGCAAGGCCCTGCCGCCGATCAAGCAGCGGTCGTTACAGGAGTACAGCTCACTTTTAGGAGACAATCGTCATGAAACATCGACCAGCAACGGGCAGCTTGGAACTGATTCAAAACAGCCTGAAAACCCTCAAGCTCAGCACAATAGCAGCGATCCTCGATGACGAGCTCGCCCGTGCCGCTCAATCAGCCACGCCGCCGACCGAATTACTTGAACGACTGCTAACCGCAGAGGCCGATTCCCTCATCCAGCGAAGAATCGAACGTCGTATAAAGGAGTCAAAGCTTCCGGACAGGAAACTATTGGCTGATTTTGATTTTGACTTCCAGAAAGGAATCGACAAGGCACAGATCTTGGAACTGGCCAAGCTTGACTTTATTCGACGCAAACAAGGAGTGATTATTGCCGGCAATTCCGGCACCGGAAAAAGCCATATTGCCAAAGCCCTGCTGTTGCTCGGATGTCGGGAAACTATACTCTGTCGGTATACCACGGCAAGCGACATGCTCAGAGATCTTTTCTCAGGTCTTGCCGACGATACTCTTACCTTGAAATTAAAGCGTTATCTGGTCCCTGACCTGCTACTCATAGATGAAGTCGGCTTTGACCGCCTTGAACAACAAGATCCACGAAACGCCTGCCTTTTCCACAAAGTGATCGACGGGCGTTACTGTAAAAAATCTACGATGATAACCTCAAATATTGATTTTAAGGAACTGGGAGATTATCTGGGTGATCCGATCATCACCACTGCTATTGTCGACAGGATGGTACATCATTCCATTATCTTGAGCATCGAAGGCCCTTCCTGGCGGCTTCATCAATCCCAACAGTTGAACAACCATACCGCAGGCCATCAACAGTAATATATCACACCTCTCTACAGTCGTCTCCATCCGCAACTGACCTGACTGCTATCCGTTGAACTCTTGACGTAACAAATAATTCCCCGCCCCTTTCTCCCACCAACACCCCCTGGCGGGGAAGCCTTCCGCCCTACGGGCTCCAGGCTTCCCCGCCAGGGGGTGTTGACCTTCTCAGCCGTTACTTTTTTCGCTTCCGGTGGGTTCATTAATCGGTGAAAAACCCTGATTGTATCAGCAGACTGCAATTTATGGGTGGGTTCGTGGCACCCCTTCAAATGGGTCTACTTTGTCTCGGTGGTGACA
>CAMBBS010000091.1 GCA_945863875.1 Desulfopila aestuarii DSM 18488 | reverse complement strand
GAGGTTGAGCGGTGCGATCTGTTCGGCCCGCATGGCCTTCAGCTGTTCCATGATCTTGGCAACGCGCGGTTTCAGGTCTTTGCTCAGATACCGTGAATCAGTACGCGGATAGGTAATAAGTTTCGCCTCATACAGTTTTTGGGCGGCGGCAAGGGTGGCGGCTGCCGACAGGCCGTGCTGCTTGTTGACCTCGCGCTGCAGGGTGGTGAGATCGAAGAGCTGCGGCGGTTGCTCCTTGTTCTCTTTCCCGGTACTGCCGGTGATAACGAAGGGCTGGCCGTTTATCTTGTCGAGCAGGGCCTGGGCCTTCTCCGCTAGCTCGAATCGCTGGCCGCTGTACTTGAACACCACCTCGCGATAGCGGGTAGTGAGCTCCCAGAACGACTGGGGACGGAATTGGAGGATGGTGTCATCCCGTTCGACGATCATGGCCAGCACCGGCGTCTGCACCCGGCCGATACTCCAGAGAACGCGATCGCTGCCGCCGATCTGACCGTGGCGGACGGTATAGTAGCGAGTGGCGTTGAGTCCGACAATCCAGTCGGACTCGCTGCGGCAGCGGGCGGCGGCATAGAGCGCGTCGTAGTCGTGACCGTCTTTCAGGTCCTTGAATGCCGCCTGAATGGCCTCGGGGGTCAGCGAGTTGAGCCAGAGGCGGCGGATCGGTTTGTCTTCGCAGTGGCACAGCGCCAGGATGTAACGGAAGATCAGCTCTCCTTCCCGACCGGCATCAGTGGCACAGACAATTTCCTCGGCCTGTTCGCACAAGGCCTTGATCAGCTGGAACTGCTCGAAGACGCCATCGTTTTTGATCAGGGTGAGCTTGAATTCCTCGGGCACAAAGGGGAGGGTATCGAGCGACCAGCGCTTGAGGGCCGGATCATATTCGCCCGGTTCCTGAAGGGTTACCAGATGCCCGAAGGCCCAGGTGACCGCGCAACCGCGGCCCTCAATGTACCCTTTCTTTTTGGCGGTAATATTGAGAACTTTTGCAATATCGCGGGCCACGGACGGCTTTTCGGCAATAACAACTTTCATCGGACGATTTTCTCGCGATCTTTGATGACTTCGGTTACGAAGGGGGGCAGCATGATAACTAACCTGCCACCCTCACTGATCAGCAAACCTGGCAGCTGGCCCAGGGTATCGGTAAACGGTTGTACAAGGCAACACCATTTCGATGGTTGGCATTTTAATGGAACGTAGAGTATTAAGAAGAGATAGTCTATGACAAAGGTTGTTTTGCTTTATCAGGGAACACTCATTTGTCACGCCTGACCTGATCCCCTTTGTTCAATTTTCGATGACTCCCCGTGCTTTGCGGTGAATACCTTTAATCAGTTCTGACTGACAAAAAAACATGAGCGATAATAAGATTGTTGACTTAACCCCGTTCCGTGCCGATCTGACCCGTTCCCTGTCCCGCCGTGGCGAGCGTATACTGGCCGCCAGCGACCTGGCCAGTGAAGTCGCTGCCCTCGAACCTTTGGAGGCATATTATATTGTCAGAGAGATCGGTCCGGATCAGGGCCTGCCCATCCTCCTCGAGTTGAGTCAAGAACAACTGGCGACCTGTATTGATCTGGATTGCTGGAATCGTTACGACTTTGCCGTTGACAATCTTGATGAATGGTTGACGGCTTTTGCCCTGGCCGGTCCCGAAGCCCTGGCCAGGGCTTATTTCTCTCTGGACTATGTGGTGCAGCTCCTTTATCTGGCCCAGACCGTCACGGTGTATGATCCGGATACCGATCAGGTTCCTCCAGAGGACAAAGAGAAAGACACGCCCCGAGCCGCTACCCCGGACGGCTTTTATCTCATCGATGTAAATGATGATGTGGTGCTGAAGACCCATCCTTTTTCATTGTTGGACGCCCTGTACCAATATGATCCTTTTGCGTCCCATCGACTGCTAAGCGATTCCCGTGTGGATCTGCCGACCCAGATCGAAGAAGAGGCCTTGCGCTTTCGTAACGGCCGTATGCAGGATATCGGCTTTGTGCCACCAGAGGAGGCCGCTGTTCTCTTCTCCCGGCCAGCCATTCATCAGGCCTTACCCCGGCCCGACAAACCTGCAGACAGCGCCCTCTTCCGGCTTCCGGCTGTGTATGCCAGCCCTTTGATCGCAACTTCTCTGTTACAGCAGGCCCTGTCTCTGATTACTGACAGGAAACGGTTGTCAGGTCTTGAGCAGGAAATCGTTTGGGCTATCAACAGCGCAATCATTGCCTATGGAGAGAATACTCGAGATATAAAACAGATAACAGATATTGCCGAGCGGGTGCGGGACACCATTTCCTTAGGGATGGAATCACTGTTGTTCCAAGAGGAAAACTGTCTGCTGGATGGCGCAGCAGCTAAGGCGTCCGATCTTCTGGAAGTCTGGAGCATAGTCGATCTGTTTCGGCACGGTTTTTGTGCCCCCCTGGGACTTCAACAGGAGGCGCGGGAGTCCTTGAATAAACTCCAGTTTCGTGCCTGGTATGATCTGGCCGAGACAAACCAGTCGGATGAGCCGGGTGATCGACTGGAGCGCGCCTTTGTAACCGCGCTGCTCGGTCGTCACTCTTTATGCAGCGGTTTTAATCCGGCCCACGCTGAAGAGGTCAAAGCCTTTGCCTGTCTCGCCGATATCGATGCAGCCCATGTCCGTCTGAAAAAGCTTGTTGCCCGAATTTGTCGATAATCATGATCTTTGGCAAAGGGCACAAATGATAATTAAAGAGTAATCCAAATTGAGCATTCCTGGTTGAGAGGCTGCATGAATTGAAAATGATAAGATTTAAGAAATAAGCATCATGTCTTTTGTTAGCTATTCCAGCAGGTTCCTTCGCCTTTCCATGGAGGAAGGAAGTGTAAGCATCGATTATTCGGACAAATTATGGATGGACGGGCGGCGTTTTCAGCGCCATTATTATCTGGGGAAAGCCGACCATTGGTAAGATACCCGAGGTGATTGTCCCACTGTTCAGCAGCCTTAAGATATCGTTTGGCCAGCTGAAATTTTGAGCAAGCCCTGTCCTTTACCCATAATATTGTACTGAACAATTCAGTTCCCGCCGTGTATGCTTTTCGGCATGAACCCACAAAACCAGATAAAACGGCCCCTTTCGAAGTCTAGTAATATAGAATACGTTCGCAGCCTGCTTGAGCGCAACGACATTCTTAACAGAAGTCACCTGGCGGAGGCTGTATGTGACCAACTTGGATTCCATGACGCCCGAGGTGAAAAGCAGCTGAGCGGCTGCTTGAAGGCATTGCGCACGTTGGAAACAGCCGGTCATTTTGTTTTCCCCGAGAGCCGCCAAACAACCGCCTCCGGCCCCGGCTCTCCGCGGCGTTTACCAGAGCCGGTGCCTTTATCCGTGGATGTTTCCCCTCGAGTCGATGATGTCAGTGGACTTGATTTGATATTGGTGACAAACCCTGATCACATGCGGATCTGGAATGAACGGATGATTGGCGAACATCCTCAAGGTGCAGGGCCTTTGGTGGGACGGCAGTTGCGCTATCTCATCGCCTCAGAA
>CAMBBS010000090.1 GCA_945863875.1 Desulfopila aestuarii DSM 18488 | reverse complement strand
TTCGATAAAAAGAATCCGCAGCGGTTTCCCCGGTTCAAGAAAAAAAGGCCAGGGCATCGATTCCTTTCGATACCCGCAAGGTTTCAAGCTGGATGGGGCTCGGGTTTTCCTGCCCAAAAGAGGATGGGTTCGGTTTGTCAACAGCCGGGAGATCGAGGCAACACCAGGAAATGTCACCGTGTCCAGGCGGGGGGATCATTGGTCTGTCTCGATGCAGACCGCGCGGCAAGCTGAGCATTTCAAGAGAAGGGATATGGCCAGATCGGCATCGGCGACAAGCGAGGCACCTGGTAAGAAGGTCCGGGCCAAGTCCCGGTTGAACAGCTCCCTCCTCGACCGGGGATGGTTCGAGTTTCGCAGGCAACTTGAGGACAAACTGGCCTGGAATGGCGGTTGGCGCCATACATATCAAAAGGGCAGGACATGCCCGGTTTGCCGGTGGAGTGATTGGTGCCGTCATGCCGCCAGCAGCAGGAATCCACCAAGGCACCTGCGCAGAAGCGTATGCTCATGCGCAGGTGGAATCTTCGGTCTTCAGGCCGGGGAGAATGTCAATTGTTTATCAATTATTAGTCTGAATTTTTTCCGGGGAGCGAGTAAGTGTTGTCAAATACTAACCTGGCCAGCGGTGAACCCGGAACGGCATAAAAAGCCGTAACGAAATGGGTGCAAATAGCCGGGTTGTTTGGTAACGGCCACTACGAGGGAAATTATGGAACAGGGATCTGGCAGTAGTGGACAAGTCGGCCAAAAAAATGAGTGGATAAACCGTTTTTTGCCATTTTTGCTCTGGTGGCCCAAGGTTTCTCGGAAAACACTGTGGGCCGATTTGGTAGCCGGCCTGACGGGAGCTGTTGTTGCGCTTCCACAGGGTGTCGCTTTCGCCACCATTGCTGGAATGCCTCCTGAGTATGGCCTATACACAGGAATGATTCCAGCAATCATTGCTGCACTGTTTGGGTCTTCGTGGTTGCTGGTCTCCGGACCCACTACCGCGGCTTCTATTGTATTGTTTTCATCCTTGAGCCTGCATGCCGTTCCCGGCAGTCCGGAGTACGTTCAGCTTGCCCTTACCGTGACTCTGATGGTGGGTATGATCCAGCTCAGCATGGGGCTGGTTCGTTTTGGATCGCTGGTCAATTTCATATCTCATTCCGTCATCGTCGGTTTTACTGCAGGTGCCGCCATCCTGATTATGGTCAGTCAGTTAAAGCATTTTTTTGGATTGTCCTATCCGCGAGCCATTCATTTTCTGGATTCAATCTACAACTTCATTCTTCACATAAGTGCTATCAACCCTTACACAACTGTTGTCGGCCTTGTGACAATTGTTGTCGGAATCCTGGTGAAACGATACCGTCCGAGTTGGCCATATATGATAATTTCTATGCTGGCGGGCAGTGTTGCCGCATCGATTATCATATTGCTTGTCGGTGAGGAAACCGCGGCTATTGCCACCGTCGGCGCACTGCCTGCAACGCTGCCACCATTTGCTCTCCCCCAGCCTACACTGATTAATATCAAGTTGCTGGCCCCGACGGCTTTGGCAATGACACTTTTTGCTCTGACGGAAGCCGTATCAATTGCCAGGTCTCTGGCAGATAAAACGAACCAGAATATTGATGGCAATCAGGAATTCATCGGCCAGGGACTGTCTAATATTATCGGGCCGTTTTTCAGCGGTTACGTGGCAACCGGCTCCTTTAACAGAAGCGGCATGAATTACGAAGCCGGGGCCAAAACTCCACTTGCTGCCGTCTTTGCCGGAGGATTGCTGGTTCTGGTCGTCTTGTTTACCGCACCGATGGCCGTGTACCTGCCAAATTCCGCGATGGCGGGAATTCTCCTTCTTGTCGCCTGGAAGTTGATAGATCCGCATCACATCATGAAAATAATTAAAACTAGCACGACGGAATCGGTGATCCTGGGGTCGACCTTTCTTGCCACGCTTTTTCTGGAACTGCAGTTTGCCATTCTTTTGGGCATTCTGTTGTCACTGGCTATCTATCTTAACCGCACATCTCACCCGAAGACCCTGGTGCGGGTGCCGGATCGCCGTCAGGCATCCCGTGCCTTTGTAACTGATCCAATGCTACCGGAATGTCCTCAATTAAAGATCGTCCGTATTGACGGCTCACTATATTTCGGGGCCGTCAATCATGTCAGGAGTAATCTGCAGGAGTTGGCGCGGGCTAAACCTGATCAGAAACAACTTCTGCTCATCGGCAGCGGCATTAATTTCATTGATATGGCGGGAGCTGAATTCCTTATTCAGCTCGCAAAAGAGAAAAAGGAAGTGGGCGGGCAACTCTATTTTTACGATATGAAGGAAGGAATCTGCAACCATTTTAAATTTCTTGAGTATCTTCTCGATATCGGCACTGATAATATTTTTCTCTCCAAAAATGAGGCGATTGCTGAAATATTCAAGCGTCTTGACAAGTCAATTTGTCGGCAGTGTACCGCCAGAATATTTCTTGAATGTGCAACGGTTTAGGTCGCCTGCCGCGGTCATTTTGGAGCGCAGGTGATATGCTTAAAACCGTCACATAGGGCATGATCGCAGAGCTGCTGATCACCCATGAGAAAGGTCGGTGTTGTTGCGCCGATGTCGTGGTCGACCGGCCAGTCAATCGCCTTGCCGAACCCCTTGGCCCGGCACCAGGCGTCGGCCGCCGGTTTGCCGCATTGCCGGTTAAGGTAGAGACAGCTGTCAACCCGGTAATTCTGGTAGATTGGCTGGGAGAAATGGGTGATGACGCTCCTTGCCGCATCAAGGCCATCTCCCGCCGCCAGCGTCTCCGGCGGCAGGGGGGGGGCACCGGCCTGGGCTAAATGCGCAGGCAGCAGGAGCATGGCCAGGATGACGGCACGAAAAATTGGGTATGGCCAGCGCGGATCGGTGGTGCATGGCACGCCTGCCTGTCTCTCACCAGCCTTGAGCATAGGATTCTCTTCTCGGGTCGGCACCGGCCACATCTTAACCTGATGCCCGCGTTTTTCCAGTTCCAGCAGTGCCTGACGACCGATGCGTTGTTCTACTTGCAGCAGATCAGGGTGGTAGTCGTGGGGGGTAAAGGAATGAGGAGAGGAGAAAGTCGCAAAACGCGGCTGCTCCGTGGCTGCCTGCAACTCCATGCCGGTTCCCGGCATCACCGGTCCGCTAAAGGACATATTACCGGGCCCGGCGGGAATGCTGTTGCCGTCCTTGTTGACGGCGCAGACATAGCTGGTGTCGAGATTGTTGTTTTGCTCCCTGTTCGGCCGAAAAGTATGATACAGCATATCGTCGTCTTGCGGCAGAGGGGTGTCATTAAACCGCCATGGATGACCAAAATCGGGCATCCCCGGACAGGCCATCTCTTTAATGCGCGTCCCACACTGCGCAGCATACTCCTTGGATAACAAACAGCTGATCGGCACGGTGACGAATTTTGGCCCACCGTAGAGTTTTTCTCGATCGGCAAAGGCGAGTTTCAGGGCTTCGGTGATGGTATGAATATGTTCACCGCTGTTCTGGCCCATTTGCCGAAGATCAAAATGCTCGAGTATATTCAGGGTCTGTAATAAAACCGGGCCCTGGCACCACGGACCGGCACCCTTGACGGTATAGTCACGGAAGGTGACACCAAGGGCGTCATCCTCGGTACAGGAGTAGTCGGCCAGATCCCCGGCCTGAAGACCGACGATTCCACCTGCGCGTGGGCATACGCTTCTGAGCAGTTGCCTTGGTGGATTCCTGCTGCTGGCGGCATGACGGCGCCACTCACTCCACCGGCAAACCGGCCATATCCCTTCTCTTGAAATGCTCAGCTTGCCGCGCGGTCTGCATCGAGACAGACCAATGATCCCCCCGCCTGGACACGGTGACATTTCCTGGTGTTGCCTCGATCTCCCGGCTGTTGACAAACCGAACCCATCCTCTTTTGGGC
>CAMBBS010000089.1 GCA_945863875.1 Desulfopila aestuarii DSM 18488 | reverse complement strand
GGCATTATCGTATCGACGTCACTCGGGATGCAACCGGCGATGGAGCCGTAGTTCTGTCCTGGGAAAAAGTCCCGGTTGCCGGGACGATGTCGACTCATCCCGGGGTCTAACTCCTGAGAACCAATGAGCTGACGTGGTATGAAAAAATCCTCTGGCAAACCTATACCATGCGGACTGATCTGGAGGCGGTTTTCCGGAGCTTGAAATCGGAGTTGGGGCTACACCCCACCTGCCACCACAAGGAAGACCGGGCCGAGGGGCATCTCTTTATCACCGTGCTGGCGTATCAAGCTATTCAGGTTCTGCGGCGAAAATTACGGGGACACGGGATCAATGACAGCTGGCCGACTCTTCGACGAATATTTGCCGGCCAACTCAGGGTGACAGCCACCTTCAAACAGAAAGACGGCAGTACCCTGCACGTTCGCAAGTCCACCACCGCCGGGCCGAAACTGCAACAGCTTTACGATGCCTTGGGGCTTCCGGCGTCACCGGGCACTGTACAAAAACTGGTCGTATGAACCCCAGATACGAGCTTATGGTGCCAGACGGATTTTTAGACGATGGGATCATCTTGTTAGCAAACAAAGATATTTACTGTTCTGCTGAACCTGGGCCAGGAAAAAGCCGCTGCACACGGCGCTCATGCCATTAACATTGATCATCACAACTTCCTTCACCGCTTGTTCTGCTGAGGCTGGGCAAACAGGAATCCAGGCCAAGGAGAATGGTCATTTCGTGGTGCTGGTGTTTTATATGTTCCTGGCACTGTTTTTTTCGTTTGGCAATGGTGGGTTTGGGGTGTTATCCGCCGCCATGGCATCCTTGCGGGTCCAGTGGGGCAGATTCACAGCAACAAATCAAAAGTTGTTCAGAACCCGCTCCGCTTCGAGTCACTCAGGGTTGCCGACATCGTTTCCCCGCAGGCTGCCATGTTCGGCCTGCCGGAGCATATGACCCGTTGCCGCCCCAATCGCCCAAGTCTCCCCTGCCCCATTTTCGCGGATTCCTCTCTATGCCTCGCAATATGCGCCTCCTGGCCAGGAAACAGTGGATGAACCATGCCAAGGCCATGGACATTGAACCTGAAGTCGTTAATGGACTATCGGCAGAGCGGCTGTCGACCAGAGAAATTCCTGCGGTGAAAAAGGAACTTCCTGCCTGCCGGTTAACGGTTGGTGCCCACCGCGGACCGTCGGTGAACTACCGGGAAAATACCCTGCCGGCACTGCTGGCCCCAGAGGCGGATGCAAGCTATGCATTTATTGAATTTGCCGTGCAGTATACCGGGGATAAGCAGATTGTCTTGTTCCATGACCGTCGGCTCTTCGGCCCCTTCGGAAAGAGTGATGCGCTCGATTAAAAGAAATTATCAGAAAGTCAAAACGTCCCCTTGTTCTCCGGAATGGAGCAGGTTTGCGGTGGTTAAGGCCGCTATTCAACGCATAATCCGAGATGCCCTGAAACAATCAATATTTGCAACCGCTCCCTTCTGCGCTGTTATTTCAAAAATAGAATGTATCAAACATATGATTCTAGACCCTCAGCCATCACCATGATTCAGGTCAGATTGTATTGTCACCCTTTTGGGGAATTTTTTCAGTCATCGTCAACTTGCCATCGCTTTTGCCAGTGCTGCCCGCAGTTCCGCCTTCTTATACGGCTTATGCAGAAAAACTTGAGGGAGCTCAGGATGGTCACCGACAAGCACCTTTGACTCATCGTGACCGCTGGCCAGGACCACCGGAATGTCCGGGCGAATTTTCCGCAGAGCAAGCAAAGTCTCCCAACCGTCCATACGAGGCATGCCCAAGTCGGACAGGACAATGCCGACTTCATGGGGGTTTTTTTTAAATATCTGCAGGGCCTCAATACCGTCCTTTGCCATGAGTACCTTAAATCCCATTCGCATCAGCATGGCAGCGGCCATCTCACGTATCATTTCCTCGTCGTCGATCAGCAGCACCGTGCCACCGTTTTCTCTTGCCGATGGCTCGGTTGCTATGTCCAACAGGCCAGGCACCACGCCTGGAGACACAGGCAAAAATACCCGAAAGGTACTCCCCCGGCCCACTTCACTGGCGACCGTCACAGCACCACCGTGTGCCTTGACAATCCCAAGAACCACCGAAAGTCCAAGGCCGCGGCCATTCGGTTTTCTTGAAAAAAATGGATCGAAGAGCGTATCGACATCGATTTCCGCAATCCCGCAGCCGGTATCTCTTACTTCGAGACAACCATAATTTGTGGCCGCCGGCCGCCAGTCGATCGGATAACGCCAGGCCCCTGGAATATCCGTCGGCGAAACCGCCTTGACGATCAATTCAATGTCACCCTGGTTCTGTTCTGTAGCCTCCCGGGCATTGGTGAACAGGTTGGTTAAAACTTGTTGTATCTGGCTGACATTTGCCTGGATCATCAAGCCGGGACCGGGCAAGTTGACCTTTATAGAGAGGTTATGCGTGCTTGTGGCCTGAAGCAGCGGCAGGCTTTGGCGGCATGTCTCGGCCAGGTCCAGTGCTGTTTGTGTGCCTACTGTTTGTCCAAGACAGGTAAGCATCAGGCCGCTGACTTCCGCTGCCATATGCGCGGCCTGTATGGCGTTGGTCAGGATCTTCACGGTTTCGCTATCGCCTGCCAGGTCATCGATAGCCATTTCCAGGTTGCCGATCACCGCGCCAAGCTTGTTATTAAAATGGTGGGCGATGGCTCCGGCCATTCTCCCCAGACTTTCGGCCTTCTGAAGTTGCCGGTTATCCGCCTCAAGTTTGGCGTTTTTCTTTTCGGCTTCCTTGCGCTCGGTGATGTCCAGGCAATGACCGATATAGCCAATGAAGTGACCCCGGCTGTTGTAGCGGGGGCCTCCTTCCTCAAGTATCCAGCGGTATTGGCCGTCGTGTCGGCGCAGGCGATATTCCATGCTGAACTTCTCTCGTTTCTCAAAGGCCCCGATAGAGCTATCCAGACAACCTTGCCGGTCATCGGCATGGACATTTTCCCGCCAACCATTGCCAAGTTCCTGTTGCAGGGTGCGGCCGGTGAATTCGAGCCAGATCTTGTTGAAATAATCACAGAGTTTATCTTCCCCGGATGTCCAGATGAGTATCTGACCGGACTCCGTCAAGGTTTTGTAATTCTGTTCACTCTCGCGCAACTCCGCCATAGTCTCTTTGAGTCGGCGGTCCAGCATGTGGCGATGCAGAGCCATTTCCAGGGTGGCCGACAATTCCCGCTCGGGAACCGGCTTGATCAGGTAGCCATAGGGTGCGGCAATTTTTGCCTGTTCAAGAAGTGGGTCCTGGGAAAAACCGGTCAGGAAAACCACAGGAATCCCCACATTCCGGTGGATCATTTCAGCGGCGGCAATGCCATTCATAGCTCCGGCCAGTTCGATATCCATGAGTACCAGATCGGCCGGTTTGCCGGACAGCAAGGCAAGGGCCTCTTCCCCGGACGCCAGGGGTCCGGCTACCGTGTAGTCCAACCGTAAAAGCGTCCTCTGCAGATCCAGGGCCAGTATTGCATCGTCCTCGACGATGAGGATGGTTGCTTTACTCATGTGTTTTGCTCCCCTTGCGAAGGGAAAATTTAAGGCTAACCCGGGTGCCGCCGAGCTGCTCAATCTCATAGACACCACCGAGCTGATGCCCGCCGAGCATACGGACCAGGACCAGGCCAAGAGTTCCAGCCGTATTCAAGTCAAATCCGGGCGGCAGGCCGACTCCGTTATCGGCGACACACAGGCTGAAGGTGTCAAGGTTACGGTGCACGACAACGGTAACAGTGCCGACCTTCTCATCCAGCCTTGTAAAATTCTTGGGGAAGGCATGTTTAAGGGCGTTGGTAACGAGTTCATTGATGATCATGCCGCAGGGCACGGCCAGATCAAGGGGCATCTCCACCCCGAAAGCGGCGATCTCACATTCGATATGCGGAGAACCAAAGGAGGTGCGCAGGTGCGAGATGAGCGATTGGAGGTAATCCTGGAAATCGATTTTAGCCAGAGACTCGGAACGATAGAGTTTTTCATGGACCAGACTCATGGCCCGTACCCGGGTACTCAGGTCCGCCAGAACCGCCTGGACCTGTGGATCCTCCATGGCCTGACGCTGCAAATTGAACAGCCCGATGATGGCGGCCATATTGTTTTTTACCCGGTGATGCACTTCGCGCAGCAGGACTTCCTTTTCGGCCAGAGAGTCCTGCAAGGCATCCTCGGTCTGTTTACGTTTGGTAATGTCGCGAATAATAATACCCGTTTTGGTATTGCCATTTTTATCCTGGTAAACGGCTGAAGACAATTCAACGGGAAATTTGACAGCACCTTTGCGAAGACAGGTAAGTTCACCGGTAAATTTGCCGGTTTGGTTGCGTTGTTCAAGTGCCAGCCCTAATCTCGGGTCGGATACATCCATTATCCCACTTCGTCC
>CAMBBS010000088.1 GCA_945863875.1 Desulfopila aestuarii DSM 18488 | reverse complement strand
TACTAATAATAGGTCTTTCGGTATCGCTTCTATGCTTGGGCGTAGTAAGGATAGAACGATAGACGCTGGAGCGTCGGGGTTGCGTTCCCACGCTGGATCGTGGGTCGGTGCCCACGCCGGAGCGTGGGCAACAGTACCATGGGCTCCAGCACCGATGTCGCCCTTCCTCACCCCTTTTTCCACACACTCAGCAAAACCTCAGCCTCGCCACGTTCAGCAAATTTATTCTCGCCGGCCAAGGCCTTTTCAAGCGAGGCGATAGCCTCCTGTTTGTCCCCATTACCATACAGGGCCAGTGCCAGGTGGTACTGAATAATCGGATCATCGGGGCGATTGTCCAGGGCCTGCTTGAACTGGGAGATGGCCAGGGCATAGGACTTGCGCTTATAATGCACCCAGCCCAGGGTATCGGCGATATGCGGCTGGTCGGGAAGGGCCTGTTTTGCCTGCATCGCCAGGCGCAAGGCCTCGCCGAGATCGGCGCCTTCTTCCGAGGCGAGCAGCCAGGCGAGGTTATTCGAGGCAGCCGGGAGATTCGGCTGGATTTCCAGGGCACGGACGTATTTCGCCTTTGCCTCGGTCAGTTTACCCTGCACCTCATAGGCGGTTGCCAGACCCATGAGTCCGGCAATGGAATTGGGATCTTTCTGCAGCAATTCTTCGTATTGGGCGATGGTCTCGTCGATCTTCCCCTGGTGGTTTAACAGTCGTGCACTCAGGATATACCCCTGTGGGTTATCGGGGGCCAGGTCCTGGACCTTTTGATAGGCCTGCAGGGCCTCGGCAAACTGTTTGTTCTTCGTCAAAAGGTCGCCCAGTAAAAGATAATGCCCGGCGGTTTCACTGACGGCGATCTGCTTTTGGACAAAATCGATGGCCTGCGGAATGTCCTTGCCGACAGTCAGCGCGGTGAGAAAGGCCAGCGCCTTGGAATTATCCGGAGCCAGCTGCAGCAGTTGGGCAAAGGTTTCCCTGGCCTTTTCCTTGTTCTCCAGCCCCAGATAGGCGAGACCGAGACTGCCGAGAAGTTCGACATCGCCGGCAACCGCCTCCTGGTTTAATTTACCGATAAATTCTATCGCCTTGCCGTATTCTTTCGCCTGGATCAGCGCCTTGGCGAGGATCTTTACCGCGGCCGTGTTCCGCCCGTTGATGCGCAGGGCCAGCGTCGCCTCTCGGCCGGCGCCGGTGCTGTCGCCTCGGATCAGGTAGATTTGTGCCGCCAGTGCATGGGAACGGTCGTTTTTCGCATCATTTTGCAGGGCGGTCTCGATGGACTTCTGGGCCAGTTCGGTGTTGCCGAGTCTCAGCTGGGTGAGGGCAGCATAATAATACGGGTCCGCCCACTTGGGGTAATCGGTTGTAAGCGGCGTAATGAGCTGAAGGGCTTCCTTGTCTTTTCCATCGCGAATAAGAAAACGCGCCTTAATCAGATTCGCCCCTCCGTTGGCCGGATTTGAGGCGAGGACGGTGTCGATCAGGGATTGTGCCTTGTCGAATTTTTGCAAATCAAAACTCAGTTCGGCAAGGGACACCTGGAGTTGGATATCCTTCGGGAAATCCACAATCGCTGTTTGTAATGCTGCTTCCGCTTTGTCAAAAAGCTGCTGTTTTTTGTAAAAATCAGTCAGCAATAATCTATATTGTACGGTATCTTTTTCCGTTTCACCAATCTTGAGCATTTCGCTCTCTGCTTTGTCCATTTCACCCTTTTGCTGATAGAGATCAGCGAGCATCAGGTGCAGCTGAGGGTTGTCCGGAAACTTGGGCGCCATCGTGTCGAGCAGGTTCTGCATGGCGGTCATGTCTTTTTTCTGCTGGTAGAACATGAGCAAGGTGCGGTAATTGGCAAAATTCTCCGGGTTGAGTTCAATTGCCTTTTGAAATAATTTCTCGCTTTCATCCAATTTGTTCTGGGCGACAAAAACGCGTCCCTTGATATTATATAATTTGTCATTTTCCGGCGCCTGGGCCAGGGCCTTGTCGATGGCTTCTTCCGCCTTGGCAAAATTGCCATCGACCAGCTCGACATTGGCGAGGAGTGCCAGGGCATCAAGATAGTTGGCATCTTGCTGTAAAGCCTGTTCGACAAATTTTCGACTGTCCTCTTTTTTCCGGGAAAGGAGATAAAATTCGGCCACTTTTACCGCGGCGTCGAGATTTTTCGGGTCAAGAGAGGCGGCGCGCTGCAGTTCGCCGAAGGCGGCTTTTGGCTCGCCGGCCTTCAGATAAAGCAGGCCGAGCTGATACCGCGCATCGGCAAACTTGGCATCCAGCTGGATGGCATTTCTCAGCTCGAGAATGGCCGCTTTGTCATCATCGATTTTCACATATTCGAGAGCGCGCAGGTAATGTTTTTCTTTCTTTTGCTCGGGATCTGAGCAGGCGGACAGCGTGAGGAGGAAAATAACCAGGATCCATGCTGCAAAACGTGTGTAAGTCATTAGCCAATCCTAAGAAATAGTTGATTTGTGCGGGTAGGTGAAAAGACACCTCGATCGGTTCGTTAAATATCTGACCGGTGCAGTCTAAATAAAAATTGAAGCTTTATCCATCCCAAAATTGAATAGTTAGCGAAATTTTCAATTTAATCAGGTAAAAATGGATCTTGGCTTTGCTGATGAGTGACAAACGCGAAGAGATATGCTTTACTCTTTTTTGCTCCGCTGGAGCGGTCGGCGGGGTTCCCAGGCTGGAGCATGGGAACCAGAGGTGCTCCCGGAATAATCACGCTCCAGCGGGCAAACAAAGAAGCAGCACCCCAACGCACCAACCGAGGAGGAAAAAAATGTCAAGGAACAAAATATTTCTATTCGTCATAACCATCATAATGCTCTGCGGCACCAGTGCCATGGCGGCACAATCCACAGCCGATGTTCCTGTCACGCAGGAAATGAAGGACAGCGCCCGGCAGAAAATAGTAAGCCAGGCAAAAACCGGCGGCAATAAGGCCGAGGAGTATGTCATCGGCCATGGCGACGTGCTCAGTGTGCAGGTTTACGGCGAAGGCGATATGTCCACGGAATCGCCTGCAGGCAGCCGGGAGGCGGGTGTTACCGATGGTCTTCGTGGCGGCGTCGGCGGTGTAACGGTGCGTATTGACGGCCTGATTTCTCTAAAACACATCGGCGATGTCGATGCGGTCGGCTTAACGCTGACCCAATTGGCCGACTATCTGAAAGTGCTCTTTGCGACCGTCTATGATGACCCGGTGGTCACCGTCGTCCTTGGGCAAAGCAACAGCAAGCGGTACACCGTCATGGGCAAGGTAGCGCAGCCGGGGGTTTATTTCATTGATTATCCGATCAACCTTGTTCAGGTGATAGCCAGGTCCGGCGGGTTTACCGAGTGGGCGAACTCGGAAATGACCCTGGTGCGGAATAATCCGGACGAAAAGGACAAAGGATTGTTTAACGGTAATACCTTGAAGTTTGATTATGATAACTTTTTGGCCGGGAAGAAATTGGAGAAAAATGTGCTTGTCCAGGCTGGGGATATTATTATTGTGCATTAGTTTTGACCGCTGGTGCGTCGCTGGGGGGTCCCACGCCGGAGCATGGGACCCAGGTGATGTTTGAAGCGGAAGAAACACTCACAAACGGGAATCGAATGAAACAGATAACCTCATCAAGAGCTATAAAGGGCGGCATATGCATCCTTGCCGCGTCCCTGCTGTTCTCCTGCCTGACACCGGCGCCGTGCACAGCCGCCCGTGATCTGACCATCGCCGGCGGCATAAGCAGCGGCTACGAATGGTTGGATCGGAAATATGATATTGACGACGCCAGTGTCGCCAATGCGAATGAGGACGACGACTACAGCCGTTTTCGGATTGCCCCTTTAATCGAAATCTCATCGCTCTCTGCCCGCGATGAGATCCTCCTGCACTACTCGCCAAGCTACCGTTATGACTTGGATACCTCTGCAGATGACGTCGATCACGATTTCAGCGCCGATTACAATCGATCCATAACCCAGAGATGGCGGATGCTGCTTGGCGACCGGTATCGTCTCACCGATGAGGCCGACGATATTACGGCCATGGATCCGGTGGGCGATGTGCAGATCTCCGATGATCAGGGGCGAAGGCAGTACTGGACCAACGATCTGTCGCTATCTTCCGAGTACAGCTACTGGGAGGACAGTCTCTTCACCCTCGGTTACACCTATACCATCTATGAAAATACGGACAGTGGTCCTGATACGGATGGTGAAAATTATGACCGGCACAGCTTCCTGGCCTCGGTTGGCCATAGATTCGATTCGGTATGGAAGCTGTCGGGCTCCGGTAACTATATCCGTGGACTGTA
The DNA here is from genome assembly GCA_945863875.1 of Desulfopila aestuarii DSM 18488. Classification (GTDB taxonomy): domain Bacteria; phylum Desulfobacterota; class Desulfobulbia; order Desulfobulbales; family Desulfocapsaceae; genus Desulforhopalus_A; species Desulforhopalus_A aestuarii_A. The sequence continues at coordinate 318 of CAMBBS010000088.1, read as the reverse complement.
TGATGGGAGTGATACGGCCATTAGCGGAACCGGCACGGGCAGCGGGGGCATTGATAACGATCTGACGGAATATGGCGCAGGCACCACGCTGGAATGGAGCAAAATTATGCACCATGTGCTCAGTCTGGGCTATAATTATTCCGCTACCGAGTACGACGATTCCACCCGTGACGGGTCGACCATCCATAACGGCACTTTGGGCTGGCAATGGGCGGTGGCAGAGGATTTGTCAATTAACCTGGGCGGGGGACCTTCCTACGCAGAAAGCGATGGGCAGAGTGGACAGTGGGGGTATAATGCCAATTTTGGCGTGCAAAA
>CAMBBS010000087.1 GCA_945863875.1 Desulfopila aestuarii DSM 18488 | reverse complement strand
CAGCGACTACTTTACCCAACCGGGGAAGCTCTTTCGCCGGATGGACAAAGAGCAGCAGGAGACCCTGTTCGGCAATACCGCGCGGGCCATGGGCGATGCACCGGAGATGATCAAAATCCGCCACATCGTTAACTGCATGGAGGCTGACAAGGCTTACGGCGAAGGCGTAGCCAGGGCCTTGGATATTCCGCTGAGCAAAGTACTCAGATAAACAACGTGGCAGCTTACATTCCGGTTGAGTAGGCCGCAGGCAACTCGATTCGCCGGGACTGCAACCTCGCAATGTTTCTGCTGCGAACAGAGGATCACGGCGGATGTGCCGGGGGGAGAACTCCGGTTTTCCTCGAACGTCAGCGAAAGCAAGAAGAGTTGTCAATGGATGTACAACCGGGGATCCGGTCAAGGCACTGGTCAACAAAGGCAAAAAGACCGGGACGTATGTTGGCCGGGTGTCTGTGCGAAAGTCCGGCAGTTTCAATAGCAAGACAGAAGCGGGTACAATACAGGGGATTTCATGGAAACATTGCTCTCTTTTGCAGCGTGCCGATGGTTACAACTACTACTCAGGAGACAGCGTTTCCTCCTCCACCTGAAGGAAGAGGCATCCACGCTGTAATTTTAGATGAAAATCACAAAGGTTGTTATTGCGAAAAAGAAAGTTGAAGAGTACGCGGGGGAACTTCTCGTCGCATTTATCGCTCGGGACGGTGCAGGGGAACTTGTCGGTGACGGCTTGCTTAAACCACTTTTACCGTCGCTGCAGGGGTTTAAAGAATTTTCAGCAAAAAAAGAACAGTATTTTCTAATATATCCAGGTGTCAGCCCGATTAAGGGATTGCCGCCATGCAAAAGACTTTTGTTGCTTGGACTTGGGGATATTGCCGCAATGTCCGGTCCCAGTGAAATATTTGAGCTGCTGCGAACTGCCGGGGGACTTATCGCCGGTCAGTGTAAAAGAAACTTGGTGACGACTGTCGGCCTAAACATTCCTGAACTTGAAGGCCTGGATGACGACCTTGTCGGGGAATATGTTGCGGAAGGGATTCTTCTTGGCGCATATCAATTTTTGAAATACCAGAAAAAAGATGATGATGTTTATCCCGGACTAAAAAAGATTGAGTTTATTTCGCACGACCACGGCAACAGGTCAAAAATCGGCAAAGGTATCGACAGGGGAGTGAACAGCGCGCTCGCTGCCTGTGCCGCGAGGGATATGGCAAATGAGCCGGGTAACTGCTGGACCCCCGGGCATTTTGCCGATGCTGCGAAAAAAATAGCAAAAGAATTAAAGCTGAAATGCACCATCCTGGAAAAATCCGACATGACTCGCTTGGCCATGGGCGGCATCCTCGCCGTCAATAAGGGGTCAGAGGAGGCACCAAAGATGGTCATTCTCGAATACAATCGGCAAAAAAATGTTGATACGCTGTTATTGGTCGGAAAAGGGCTGACCTTTGACTCCGGGGGGATCAGTCTCAAGCCGGCCCAGGGCATGATGGACATGAAGTATGACATGTGCGGAGGTGCGGCTGTCCTGGCGGCGATGGGGGCTATTGCCCGGGAACGACTCGGCGTCAATGTCGTCGCCATTGTCCCTTCAACGGATAATATGGCTGGCGGCGGTGCAGTGAAACCTGGTGATGTTATTACCCATTATGGCGGTATTACATCGGAAATTGAAAATACTGATGCGGAAGGCCGCCTTATTCTGGCCGACGCCATGGCCTATGGCATTGAAAAATACCAACCTGCCTGCGTCATTGATCTGGCCACGCTTACCGGGGCGGTGATAATCGCCCTGGGCCATCACTATTCCGGGCTGCTGAGTAATAATGACCAGTTGGCTGCCAGACTTGTTGCCGCCGGCAAGATGTGTGGTGAACCTTTATGGCGTTTACCCCTGGGAGAAATGTATGCAAAACAGATAAAATCAAAGGTTGCCGACATAAAAAATACCGGCGGAAAACCGGCAGGCAGCATCACCGCAGCAGAATATCTGCATAAATTTGTTGGCGAGGTTCCCTGGGCCCATCTCGATATTGCCGGTACGGCCTGGGACTTCACGGAAAAATCCTATATTCCAGGTGGGCCTTCCGGCATCGGTGTAAGAACCTTGATTGAACTGCTCAGGTCATGGGAAAACGGCATACTGACAAAGGACAATTCCTGAAACAGAGCAAAGGCATGTTAACTGTTTTTGAAAAAAGAGGACAGGGGGGGGCTCTGGAAAACTCAACTGAGTATTGCGAAGAGGCCACTTGTCGCGGTGAAAAATAGGGCAGAGGAGCAATGTTGCAGAAGATTCTGGTGGTAGACAATGAAAAGGCCGTTTGCGATGCTTGTCGTATCGCTCTCGGTCCGTTGGGCTATGAGATCGTTTGTGTCAAGGAAAACGAGGCTGTTGCAAGAGCGCAACAGGACAGTTTTGATCTGGCGGTGATCAATACAATCCGTTTTGAGATGACCGGATTTGTGATCTTTAAAACAGTGCGGCAAACAACCCCCGGTATTATCGGCATACTTATTACCGACAATACCAGTCTCGATCTGGTAACCGACGTACTGCATAACGGATTCAGCAGGGTCTGCAGAAAACCACTTGATGGCCGGCAGCTGGTCGAGGCGGTGCGCGAGACCATGAACATTGCCGAGCTTCAGGAGGATGCCACCCGCAGAAAAATATTGTTACCCCTTTATAATCTGGGCCAAAGATTCATTGCCGCAGAAAGTGAGCAGGCCGTCTTCGAAGAACTGGCGGATGCGGTATTACAGGAAGTGAAAGCACCTGCTGTATCGGTGATGATGTTTGATGAGAATACACATTCCTTAAAAGTTGTCGCCTATCGTGGCCTGGCTTCCAGGTATGTGGAGAATTTGCGGATAAAAGCCGGCGAACAGATCGCCGGCAGGGTGTTTCAGTCCCAGCAATCAATAATCCTTAACAAGATGAATCAACAGCTGAGTCCGTATCTGGACTTCATGAATCGCCGGGAACTCTCCGCTGCAATGTCCTTTCCCATTGTCAGCAAGGGCAGAGCGCTTGGCGTTCTTAATGTCAGTGAAACCAAAGAAGGGATGTGTTTTCGCGAAGCCGATATCGAGATGCTGTCAATCATTGTCGACCAGGCAATGATGGCTTTGGAAAATATTCGTACCAGCCGGGAAAGGGAAGAAAACAGCAGAATCAGGGCAATGCTTGAGCAGTATGTCTCTCGGGAAGTGTCAAATATGCTGATAGAAAGTAAGCAGGATCTGCTCGATATCGGGCGCGTCGAACCGTTAACTGTTCTTTTCGCCGATATTCGAAATTCCACCTTGCTCGTTCAGCATCTGGAACCGGCACAATTGCGCGTGTTTCTCAATAGTTTTTTCGACATGTTTGGCAACATTGTTTTTTCCCACCAGGGGATGCTGGATAAATTTATGGGCGATGCCGCCCTGGTGATTTTCGGTGCTCCGGTGAAAATAGAGAGTCCCAATGTCGCGGCGGTCTCGGCTGCGCACACCATTATGGTTGAGTTTGAAAAACTGCGTATTTCCTGGCAGAAAAAAAATACCGTCTTTGCCAAGGTGGGTCTGGGCATAGGTATCAGTAGGGGCCCGATGTTCCTTGGTAATGTCGGCTCCTCGCAAAGGCTCGATTATACCGTTATCGGGCCTGATGTCAACATCGCGCAACGGCTGGCTTCTAAAACCGGCTATGGTCAAATACTCATTACCGACCGGGTCCAGGCAACATTGACCGGCACCTTTCCGGTCAGGATGCAAGGCAGCATGTTACTGCGGGGGATGGAATCCGAGGTTATTGTCTACTCTTTGTCTGTCGCCGATTTATGGCAAGGACAATAGGCCTTGCCGGATAATTGTATAAAACCAGGGTTTACATCTCAATGTCTACAATCCATGTGCCACCATCGACAGTTATCTCGTCGAGGTGCTGGAGTTGCTTGCCCCGTCTTGTTTCCGTAGCACTGTTCACCATAATTTCGCCATTCTGGATCCTCATCTTGGCCTCAAACCCATCTTGAACGAGATCGGCAAGTTTTAGAAATTGACCGAGTCGAATCGGGAGTTTTTTCACCTTTATTCTTTTGTTTTGAGTGGGCATTATTTTTGACCTCCTGTTGGGTCAGGGCAGTGGAGGGGCGGGTTGGATGTAAAATTGTTCAAATAATTCAAATAGTGTGGTATAACGTTAACGTGTTGTTTTTTGATGATTTGTACATTCATCATTCTCAATGAAGAGCGGTCGTGTCGTTTGGCAGGATCTTAAGAGAAAAGAGCTGCGCATATATATTTCGAGGTTACGTATAATAATTTTACATGGGGGTTAAGATTATGCAAATGAAATCAGTTGGTAAATTTTGTGGTTTAATTCTGTTGATAGGCCTGATGACCGGATGTATGAACGGAACCTTTGGGAGAAGCGGAACAACCGCGCAGCCGGTAGGCGATGATCTAGCTAATGAGACGACCATGGTCGAAAGTTACGGGGATATTGATTTGCCGGTCGAGATGACCTTGATAGCCGATAAGAGTATTGCAATGAGTACCGATTCCTTTCAGGGCGGTATTCACAGTTACAGTGGCCGTGTGCAGGTCGGCTCCCTTAAAGATTATCTCATTGCTTCCATGCGCAATAACCAATGGAAACTGGCCGGTGAAGCGTCCTACAAAAACATCATGCTTGCCTTCACCAAACCTAATAAGACATGTATGGTCGTTTTATCTGAAGGTATAGGCGGAACATTAGGTAAAACCCAGGCCGATTTTTACGTGACGGTCGATGTGGCGGCGATGAACCGGACCAGCACGTTTGGCGCGCCGGTCACACAATAAAGGCTTAACCTTCTCGAACTTCCGACCTTATTCCGCCCACTCTGATGCACAATCGACAAACAGGTGTTGCATGATTGTCCATTTCACGTCAGGGTGGTTTTTTATACCTGGCATCAGCAGAAGAGACTGATCGTGCGTCTCGTGATGCTAAAAGCAAAAAAGCCACCTAGAAATAAATCTAAGTGGCTGAATTTGCTTGGTGACCCCAAGGGGACTCGAACCCCTGTTACCGGCGTGAGAGGCCGTTTT
>CAMBBS010000086.1 GCA_945863875.1 Desulfopila aestuarii DSM 18488 | reverse complement strand
CGGAGGAGGAAAAAAAAGATGAGTAAAAATATTCGATTTGTCCAGGGCAACGAGGCCTGTGTCGAAGGGGCGATCTATGCCGGCATCGACTTTTTTGCCGGCTATCCGATAACCCCGTCAACAGAGATCGCCGAGCTTTTGTCGGCGCGCCTGCCGGAAAAGGGCGGCAAGTTTATCCAGATGGAAGATGAGATTGCCTCGATGTGTGCCATCATCGGCGCCTCGCTGACCGGCAACAAGGTCATGACGGCGACCAGCGGCCCCGGGTTTTCCCTGAAGCAGGAGGCGATCGGCTATGCCTGCATGGCGGAGATTCCCTGCGTCATCGCCAATGTGCAGCGGGGCGGTCCGTCGACCGGCAACCCGACCCATGTCAGCCAGGGTGACATCAACCAGGCACGCTGGGGGACCCATGGCGACCATGCAATTATCGCCCTGACCGCCTCCAACCACCAGGATGTCTTTAAAATGACCGTCGACGCCTTCAATATGGCCGAGACCTACCGCACGCCGGTGGTGCTGCTCTTTGACGAGGCGGTCGGCCATATGCGCGAGAAGCTCATTATCCCGGAAAAAGGCGAACTGGAGATCGTCGACCGACTGCGCACATCCCTTGGCAAGGGGGTCGATTATCATCCCTATCTGCCCCGGGAAGACGGGCGTCTGCCGATGTCCGATTTCGGCGGCGAGCACCGCTACAATGTCACCGGGCTGTTTCATGATATGTGGGGCTTTCCCTCGAACAATCCGAAGGTGGTCAGCGAGCTGCTCCGCCATCTGATCGACAAGATCGAAAACAATGTCAACACGATCACCCGCTACAAGGAACATTTTATGGAGGGTGCGGAGTATATCCTCGTCTCCTACGGTTCTTCGGCCAGATCCGCCATTCACCTGGCGAAAAGCCGGCGGGCGAAAGGCGAAAAGATCGGCGTCCTCGAGCTGCAGTCCATCTGGCCCTTCCCGGCGGAAATGGTCCGGGAAAAATGTGCCGATGCCAAGGCCGTCCTGGTGGTCGAGATGAATATGGGCCAGGTTCTGGCCCAGGTGAAAGCGGCGGTGGAAAAACCGAATCGGGTCTTTCTGGCCAACCGTATCGATGGACAACTCATTACCCCGTCAGATATCAAAAGACTTCTCCGGGTTATCCAGGGGAGGGGAGTATAATATGCCAGTCAAAGACTATTTGCGCGAGCGGTTTTTCCCGCACATGTGGTGTCCCGGCTGCGGCCACGGCACTATCCTCAACTCGCTGATCCGGGCGGTGGAAGAGCTGCAGTTGAACAAAAACGAGATCGTCATGACCTCGGGGATCGGCTGTTCGGCGAGGATCTCCGGCTATGTTGACTTTCACTCCCTGCATACCCTGCACGGCCGGGCCCTGGCCTTCGCCACCGGGGTGAAACTCAGTCAGCCGCGCTTGAAGGTGCTCGTGCCGATGGGCGACGGGGACGCCCTGGCCATCGGCGGCAATCACTTTATCCATGCGGCGCGGCGTAATATCGATATTACCGCCATCGTCATGAATAACCGCATCTACGGCATGACCGGCGGCCAGTTTTCGCCGCTGTCCGGCCCGGGCGTGAAAGCGACCACCGCGCCCTACCTGACCATTGACAGCAATTTCGATGTCGTTGAACTGGCCAAGGCGGCGGGAGCGACCTTTGTCGCCCGTTCCACCGCCTATCATGCCAAGGAAAGCACGGAGTTTTTGAAAAAGGCTATTCTGCACAAGGGTTTTTCCGTGGTCGAGATCCTCTCCCAGTGTCCGACGCATTACGGCCGGAAAAACAAGGAAGGCGATGCGGTGAGCATGCTCGAGCTGCATAAGACGAACACGGCGAAACTCGGCTCGAAGGCCCTGGCAGAGAACCCGCACCTCACCCCCCGGGGCATCTTTGTTGAAAAAGAACGGCCGGAGTACTGTGAGGAGTATGACAAAATCATCGCCTATGCAACGAGGAAGGTATCATGAGCAGAGTAAGACTTGTATTCTCCGGCTCCGGCGGACAAGGGGTGATCACGGCGGCCATTATCCTGGCCGAGGCGGCGGTCATCTATGAAGGGAAAAACGCCACCCAGTCGCAGAGCTATGGCGCTGCGGCCCGGGGTGGTTCGACCCGCAGCGATATCATCATCTCTGACAGAGAGATTGATTTCCCGGAGGTCACCGAACCGAATATCCTGGTTTGCCTGACCCAGGACGCCTACAACAGCTATTCGTCCATTATCCGGCCGGGTGGCCTTCTCTTGACCGACAGCCGTTATGTGCAGCTTACCCGCAAGGTCGATGCCAAGCAGGTCGAGATGCCGATGTACGACAGCGTCATGGAGAAAATCGGCAAGCCGGTGGTCTTCAATATCTGTGTGCTCGGCGCCTTGATCGGCATTACCGAGGTGGTAAAACCGCGGGCGGTCATGGCGACGATCGCCGATCGGGTGCCGAAGGATTTTATCGACCTGAACAACCGGGCCTTTGACCTCGGTCTGGTGCTCGGCGCGCAATATAACTGGTAGGGACTATTTGTCCTCTGCACATGACAAGATCTCAGGGAGATCCTAGGGAGACGGTATGGATGCTTTTCCAAGCAACTTTTCTTCTAGTACACGGGGCGCGAATATTATTGCCAGGGCCGAGGGTCTCGGCCTTGATCCGAGGGTTCTGTATGAAGCGGTAATCGATCTGTCCTCGGAAGGATTACTGACGGCAAACTGTATCAATATGGCCGCCGGGATTCTTCTTCAGGACATCGGACTGCCCAAATATTTCTTTGAACATATCCGTAAGACGGCACTGACCAATCTGCTCCAGTCCATTGCCACCTCCATCAAGGTCGTTGACGGCAAGGTGATTCTTTACGGCCGGGTCGCCCAGATTGACTTCGACGCCACCCAGGCGAGCGTTGCCCAGCGGGTGCGGATTGCCACCGAAGAGACCCGCGACAGCATGGAGGCGGTACTCGAGGACCTGATCCCGGGGCACCGCCGGGAGTATTATTACAGTCCCGCGAGCAAATATTATACCTACATAATCCGCCCGGAGACGGTGGCCGATTATCCACCGGACACCTTTCAGGAATCTCGATTTCTCTTTACCCTGGCCGGGGACTATACGGCCACCCCGGAACCGACCAGGAAACGCTATGAGAGGGTGTTAAAGGACAGTGAAGCGTCGACCATTCCGCTCATTGCCGTCTTTAATCTGCCGGAAACAGGGGAAACGCGGTTGATGTTCAACTCGGATTTTGAGTCGCCGCAGCTTCCGGTACTTCGTAAAATTCTCAGCGACCATGACCTGACTCTGGTCCGTGCCTACTGGGAACCCTATCTCGGTCAGTCCTCGGTATCGTCATCTATCTGCACCCTCTATGTCAGTGGCGAGTTGACCCGTACCCAGGAAGATGGGGTGTTGTCCGCCCTGCGGTCCTATCTCTCTTTTGCGATAAATCCCATCAAGGATCTTTATCTGCAGGACAGGATTACCTTCCAGGAAATGCTCTTTGCCGGTAACGCCATCGACTTTACCCATCTGTTTATTTTCAAGGAGAGTGAGAACGTCACCGACCGGGAAATCCTCGACAGCCTCACCAGTAAAGACCAGCGGGAGGCCTTTGCCAAACGTATCCAGAGTTCGAATAAGTCCACCTATGCGGCCTCTGTTATCCGCGACACGGCCGCCCAGCATCCGGATCTGATTAAATTTCTCCACGCCATCTTCGAACAACGTTTTGCTCCGGGAAGAAAGGCTGAAGTAATCCGGATTTCCGAGGAAGAGCTGCAGCGGAAATGGCAGGAGTTTGAAAAAATCATCGCCGGCAGGTTTATTGACTTTGCCCTTGGCTATGAGATTTTCAAGTTCATGTTCAAGATCATCACCTGTACCCTGAAAACCAATTTTTATAAGCCGGAAAAGCGCTCTTTTGCCTTCCGCTTCGACGGCAGCATTCTCGACCCGCTCGTTTTCAGCAGGTTTGTCTTCGGCGTCTTTTTTGTCAATGGCCACTATTCCTGCGGCACCCATCTGCGCGCAGCGGATATCGCCCGGGGCGGGCTGAGGCTGATCCGCGTCTCACGCTCGAATTATGACAGTGAGCTGGATAATGCCGTGCTCCTCAACTATGCCCTTGGTCCCAAGGCCCAGCGCCTAAAGCATAAAGATATCTGTGAAAGCGGCTCGAAGGGGGTCGTTGTGCCTCTGCCGCAATACGCTGGTTATAGAAAAGAGGCCCTGAACGATTATACCGAAGGGATCATGGATCTGATGCTGCCGGACAGTTCCATTGTCGACTATTACGGAAAACCCGAGATGGTCTTTTTCGGACCGGATGAAGGCACTGCACCGCTCATGGACGATGTTTCCTACCATGCCAGGGATAAAGGCTATCCGTACTGGCGGACCATTACCACCGGCAAGAGTTTTGGTATTCCCCACGATACCTACGGCATACTCTTGGGCGGAGAGACCTTTGGGCTTTATGAACAGGGCAGTAAAGGCGTTGAGTTGCAGATAGACGGCCGATCGGTTATTCTGACCGATGATATGGAACGGATCTACGCGGAAGTAGGCGGCAATATCAACGTGTCCGGGATGACCACCACATCAATCATGGGCGCCTTCAGAACCTTGATCGATCATTACGGCGAACGGGAAGAAGAGCTGAACCTGATGATTACCGGTGGTCCGGACGGGGATCTCGGCGCCAACCAGATCCAGTGCTACAAAGGGAAGATCTGTCTGATCATCGATGGCGGCTCGATTCTCTTTGATCCGCAGGGGCTTGATAAAAAAGAGTTGACCAAGCTGGCCTTTATGCGCAATTCCTCGCCACGGGCTAATTCTCTCAGGTTTCCCGTGGAAAAGTTGAGCAGTCAGGGTTTTATGGTGCCGATCTCGGCCACCAACGTCACCTTGCCCGATGGGACCATTGTCGAAGATGGTGCCCTTTTTCACCGTAATTTTCTCAGCAACCCGGCGTACCGTAAATGTATCAGCGGGGCCAACATCCGCGCCTTCATTCCCTGCGGCGGGTTTAAGGATACCGTCAATCAGGGCAATGTCCGCCGGTTTCTTGAGCTCTTTCAAGAACTGCGCTTTATTGTCGAGGGGGCGAACGTCTTTTTTGATGATGCGGCCAGACGGTATATCGCCACCCAGACGGGCATCAAACAGATAAAAGACACCACCGCCAATAAAGGCGGCGTCTTCAGCAGCTCCATTGCCGAGGTTCTCACCGGCTTTCTCCTTGGCGACGATTATGAGGATAAACTGCTCAATGACAGTGCGACACGCTGGGCGCTGACCAAGGATATTCTCCAGCTGGTTGATCGCTATGGCCGCCTGGAAACCGGTCTGCTGCTCCGTCTCCATGATGCCGATCCGTCGGTGCCGCTGTTTGAGCTGTCGGAGAGAACCAGCGAGCAGATCTTTGCTCTTCAGGACCTGCTG
>CAMBBS010000085.1 GCA_945863875.1 Desulfopila aestuarii DSM 18488 | reverse complement strand
GTTCCGGACATTCAGCGAACCGCGGAACTGGTACAGGAAATTTCGGCGGCCAGTAAGGAGCAGGATACCGGCGCCGAGCAGGTCAATCAGGCGATTATGCAGCTTGACCAGGTGATTCAGCAGAATGCCTCGGCTTCGGAAGAGATGGCGTCGACCTCGGAAGAGCTGTCCAGCCAGGCTGAGCAGCTGCAGGATACCATCGCTTTTTTCAAAATCGATATGAAAGGCGGTTCCAGCGTGCGTCAAGCCCCGCAGCCGGTGGTCAAGAAAAAGCAGGCCGGTTTGCCGGCGCCAAAACCGATGTTTAAAAAGACCAGAAAATCGACTGCCGCCTCCGGTGGCCTGGATCTCGATTTAGGTGCCGACGGCAGCAAGCTCGATGATGAATTTGAACGTATTTAAATAACCCCGGTCAGCGGGAAAGAAGCTGGGTTAAGAACCTTGCCGTACCGGGAAGTTCCCTGCTGCCCGGTACCGGCCAATCGGTGTTGAAAGGCTGCTCTGGACGTCAATCCAGACCTCGTAAATCAGGCTCAACGAGGGGGGCAGAATGGCCAACCGACGCTATTCCGCAAGAAAATTGGACGGCCAGGTGTAAAAACAACTGGACACGTATGGTTGTATTTATGTGTTTTATATAATTTCATACAAAAAAACTTTGTGTCTTGTGGTATGGATTGAGCGATCGAAAATAAAGTCAAATGTCGACTGTCATTATCCGTTGGATTGTGCAGATTTTCTCGCGCACTCTAGCTATTCCCTCCCTTCAGGGTTATGGCTGGACTTTCACCAGCTTGTTCGTGACCATGCCGGTCACACTGCCCTGTTCCGCTGGGCCCCACAGGGAAATCATCCCCCGCCGAGTCAGGATCGAAAGCACCAGGACGGCACTGCCTATCCGGCATTGATGTTAATGGTGCAGCCAGCACTGTTTGATCGGCAATTTTAAAGACAACGTCCGTAGTAGCGGTGGTTCGACTTCGTCCCTCTTTTGTCAACTTTCCGGGAGTCGGTTGACAATTACACAATTGTTGAATTCTTCGTTTTAATGGGGAAACCACTCCAAATGTTTGCAGATAAAGCTGAACCTTCTTTTTGTCTGCCTGCGGTCAGGCCTGATGAATCGGTCCTTCAGATCCAATAGAGAACTTTGGGGCAAACAGATAGTTGTCTTCGTGGCAAGGGATCGATTCATGCCGCTTATCCAAGAAGTGACCTGTTCTCCGGTGCCTGCGGGCATCTGTTAAACAATTTAATTAAATTCTTGACAGCTCCGGCCCGGCCATTTATTATGTGGTCCGAAATGAAAAATCTACCCTTCTCTGCTGTGGCAGCGAAGGCATTTTGCCACTATACACACAAAAATCGCCAGGAAAGAAAATGGTTCAAAAAATAATTGTGGCTCTCGCCGCCTTGCTGCTGGTCGGCTGTTCGGCGGATCAGGGCGATGAGACAAAAAAGAGCAGGACCCCTGTTCAGGCAGAAATCGTAGCCCGGGCCCAGCCCCATGAGAATACCACCAGCGGCAGCGAGAACCTTCAGGCGAGTCGCGCCGGACATCAACTCATCTTTTTCATTGATCCTAATGGTGGTCCCTGCCGGATGCAGGACCAGATTCTCAAGGACCTGGCCGGTGACCTTGAAAACAGGGTTGATCTGCGCTATGTGCAGACCACAGTGGATGCGGACCGGGATATCTTTTATCAGTACGGCATCCGCGCTCTGCCCACCCTGGTTTTGGCTGATGCTGCCGGCAAGGAGGTCAGCCGCTTGACTCCGGGGGTACAAAATGCCGACGATATTCTGCGGCTCGTCAGCACCATTCCCGGTTCGTGAGCCATGGCACCCCTTGAACTGACCCTGGCTTCCATGCTCATGGCCCTGCTGGCCGGCCTGGCAAGTATTGCCTCCCCCTGCGTGCTGCCTGTGGTACCCATCATTGTCACCGGCGCCAGCGACGATCACCGGCATCGGCCACTGCTCATTGTCCTGGGACTGAGCATGACCTTCATTGCCATGGGAGCAATTACCGCCATCTTCGGCGGTGTGGTGGCCGGTATCATGCCCACGGTGGAAAAGGGGGCGGCGGTGCTGGTCATTTCCTTTGGCGTTCTGATGCTCCTGGATATCAATCTCTTTAAAAAGCTCAATTTCTTTTATCGATTTCAAACGAATAGCAAAGGCCGCTGGTCCGGGCTTATTCTGGGGATGACCCTGGGTCTGGTCTGGATTCCCTGTGTAGGGCCCATCCTCTCCGGAGTCCTGGCCCTGGTCGCCACCCAGGGTCAGGTGGTGGGCGGTCTGCTTCTGCTTTCCGCCTACTCCTTGGGCTTTGCCATTCCAATGCTCATGGCGGGCTATGCCAGTCAGGCTTTTCGCCGAAAAATACGTTTTTTCAACGCCAATCCACTTGCCATACGACTGGTCAGCGGTCTGCTGCTTATCGCCTTCGGTTTCTTTATGCTGATAAACGGCATGCTGGGCATGACCAATTTCTTTTAGCGCTTGATGCTGATTCGGTACGCTCCTCTGGGCTTGGCTGAATATAAAAGTTGTCCGTGTTTAATTTTGCTCCGATTCCTTTTGCTTCTTTGGCCCCAAGCGATTTCATTATCCAACAGCCACTCCAGCCGACACCGGGAAGGGTGCAGATTTGAGTTCTTACGTCAGTGGCCCGGTGTGGCTACCCGCACGTTCTTATAGTCAAGATATCTCCTATTTGATTAGCCAGCCTCGTAAGGGATTGCCCATCTCTGAGATTTCTGGAAGAATCAATAATATTGAATTCTCCATTTGTAGCAGGTTTTCTGAGATTAATTTTGAAATCTTTACCGTCCCGGAATGCGCCTTTTTAGGCAAGTTTTTCCGGCCAGATTACGTAAGGGTGTCGAAAAACACAATCTAACTCATAAATTCAGTTAACCGTGAGCTGTAAAATCAGCTTTTTCGCCACTATTTTTAATTTTCGGATATGAACATGCAATGCTTACCGAATGTTTTGAAGGGTTTTATGACCCTTTAAGAATAACCCCAGATCTGTATTGATACTACTGAACGTTCTTTACCGGCAATTCGAATAACGGAACAGATACCTCTGGTACATTTTACGTAATATTAAATCATTATCATGATTATGCGGCCTTTTGTTCAGGATACAACGGCAGTTGCCGTGGTTTGACGGTCGGTTTCTTTTTTCGTTTGCCCGCCATTTTTATCAACAATAGTGCGATGCCGCTTCGTGTACAGCGAGCCATAGTCGCATGTTGACTGCGAACTCGAACAGTTTCGAGCCCGGTTTGATTCTTCAGGAGGTTAAAGGGACGCTCGCAGTTCTTACGTATAGCATGGGCCTTCTGTATCAATTCGGTATGATGAGGAATGTGCTGGAAAAAACCACCATCTACCGGTAAAAAACGATATCGTGGACACTGGCCGGAAAACATGCATTCCCCCGCAGCTGCATGGCACTTCTACTCATGCGCCTGGTTTTCGGCCCCGATGTGAAGCATGGGAAAATCACATTGAGCATGGCAAAAAACATCCCCGGTTGTCGTGTCGGTATGTTCCGGCGCCAAGGCTTTGGCTGACGGTGGCGTTGTTAAGATCACCCCTGTTTCCGCCAACAGGGATCCATCTTTGTCATGGCAGGCTTCATCGGCGGTAATGAGCTTCAGATCAATACCCATTGCCTGCGCCAATTTGACCAGGAACGGCAGAAAATGACTGTCATGATGATTTGCCGGAGCCAAGAGGGAGACAAGGGGAAAGCTTTGACCTGATTTGGCATCAAGAGCAGTTAAGGTATGCAGGCGATAGCCGATTACGGACACCGATTTATTTCGTTTATTCCGCCGCTTGCCACAATCGCTGTCGATATCGCTGTAAATACGTATATTTTGCTCATTAATTTTCAGACTGGCCAAGGGGAGCTTGCAGTCATTGGCCAGCTCCGTGGAATCAATTGCATGCAGTTTATTATCGCCAAGAAGCCCGGACTGAAAGAAATGGTGCAGAATATACACCAGCGGGTTCCCCTGCTGAACTACGGAGATGGAGCTTCGAAACTTGCTCAGCTGAGTATGATCAATCCTGTCTTTCTTGTTCAGCGGCAAACCGATAAAAACCCGGTTTTGTTGCTGACCCAAACCGAGATATGCTTATGTACAGAATTTTCGATACCTAATCTCAGGGAACTTTATCGCCTTGAGTAGCTCGGCACGGAAAAAGTTGTTGGGAAATAAATCACGCTTGGCCGGGCGGTAACCCTCATTGGCCAAAAGCCGATTGAGGATGCGATCGTCCAGCAATTGGTCAACAAATTGAAGTTCTTTGTCCTTGATGTATATGGCGGATCGTTTGCTATTGCTCAGTTTTGTGATTCTGCTTTTACTGACTGTATCAACAAGTTGTGCCATGGAGTCAAGGTTTATGATCCCCCTGGTCGGCATCTGTTGTTCGATCCCCAGGGCGATCTCCTTTTTCTCTTTTCGGCTCAGGCGTTTCCAGTTTGGGAATTGTTTTTTCAGTTGTTTTCGGATGATGAGCTTGATATCCTTAGGATGCATAAAGCCTCCGTTTTGGATTGATATTCTGTCGCTAAGATTATTCGTCCATTATAGAGGCTTTATGTGTTTTAAAAAACTGTTATTACATCGTTTGTCGTGGTTTCTTGCAACACCTTTTATATGCCTTGCGTATCTTCATAAGGTAAATTATACTTTGGTCTATCGAGACAAACAACGGGATTCGAACAGGAATACATTGCGTTTTTAATATGCACGTCCATCTGGTGTTTGTGACTAGATACCGGAAAAAAAGTGTTGGACGGAAAAGCTATCGAAATATTCCGGGAATCTTTTGCCAGGATCTGCCGGAAGTCTGCAGCTGAACTGATCGAGATGAACGGAGCAGAGGACCATGTTCCTCTGCTCGTTTTTTATCCGCCCAAGGTGGCCGTCTCTGCCCTGGTGAACAGTCTGAAAGGCGCTTCGTCCAGGATATTGAGGAAGCGTTATCCCGGGATAGCCTAAAGGTATGATGCTCTGTGGAGTCCGAGCTACTTTGCACCTTCCTGCGGCGGTGTGCCGATCTCCATTATCCGGCACTCTGTCGAACAGCAACAGACACCGGAGTAACAGCTTACGCCTTGCAGCCCCGACCAGAAGGACCGGGTTTTACGGCGCGTTTTAGGTAAACTCTTCAGATCCGTCAGGTCGGATGAAAAACACTGCCATGTCATTATTATCGGAGTGCGGCGAACAGGAATTTCGCTATCGACGGCATTTTTTAGCACGGGATGCACGGGCGTTCTGTCTGTTCGCCGGTATTGTCATCATCGTTTTCCCCATTTTAATTTTCGCTGACCGCACCCTTTGGCAGGCCACGACGACCTTTTCCTGGCTGCTGACCCTCAGGCTGGCCGTAGCATCCCTGGCGGCAGGGGCCGTCGTCTGTCTGCACCGGTATCCTCATCCCGCTGTTTTTGACCTGTCGGCCCTTGCCCTTGCGATGGTCATCGCCCTAACGAACAACTTGGTCATTTTTTCTCGCCCTCCCACCTATCTGCATCACATCAATCTTGAAATGATTGCGATCGTGGCAATGTATGCCACCCTCCCGGACAGAGTATGGTTTCGCATGATACCGCCGGTCGTCATGAGTCTTGGCAGCCTGCTCCTCCTTTT
>CAMBBS010000084.1 GCA_945863875.1 Desulfopila aestuarii DSM 18488 | reverse complement strand
TCCAGTGCCCGCGCCTGGGCACAAATGAAGGAAGAATTTCCAAATATCAAGGTTATGATCTTCCCGGAACCGGTTCTCAAAGCAATGAAGAAAGCCACCGACGAAGTTATGGAAGGATATGCCGCACAGGATGCAGCGTTCAAGGAAGTGTATGAATCACAAAAAGCGTATATGGCCAAGGCCCGCGAATGGACAAAGATGTCGACACAATACTACCTCCAGACATCTGAAATGGTTGCTGAATAGTTGTATGTCGCCGTTGGAGTAATGCCGCCGTCCACCCTCGAAGGAAAGAGGATGGACGGCATTTTTTTTATTTTCAGACAGACGTTGGACGAAAGAACACGAATTTCTCGGCCACCAGAACCACAGCAGGAGTGACAGTATGTTGATCAGGATCGAAACATTTTTTGCAGGAATAAACCGCAAGGCAGGGAAAATACTGTCGGCAATCCTTTTGCTGATGGCACTGAACGTCTTTTTTGATGTCATCACGCGGTATTTTTTCCATAACAGTTCCGTGGGCATGCAGGAGATGGAGTGGCACCTTTTTTCCATCGTCATTCTCTTCGGCGTTTCCGTTTCCCTTCTTGATGAAGCCCATGTACGGGTTGATTTTCTCTACGATCGATTTTCACCTGGAGTCAAAGCAATTATTAATATTATCGGTACAATTTTTTTCCTGCTGCCTCTCGCCCTGCTCATCCTGTTCGGCTCCTTCGACTTCGTCAATGACGCCTATGACATCAAGGAAATATCCGAAGACCCGGGTGGATTACCCTTTCGATGGATCATTAAAGGCATGATTCCTCTGGCTTTTATCTATCTCATTTTTACAGCTTTCGGCTATACCGTAAAAAACATCAATATCTATCGAAGTCATTTCCAGCATACACTGGAGAAAGGGCAGCATCCGGCAGAGGAGGCAAGCAAATGATCGGTATTATAATGTTCATCGCCGCGCTGATGATGCTGGCCATAGGCTATCCAGTAGCCTTTACCTTTGGCTCGGTCTCGATCTTTTTCGGTATTTTTGCGGCAATTATCCAGCTGATGCCCGATTTCAACGTAACGCTTATCTCGCAAGAATTTTTCCAGATGTTTTCGATGATGCCGTTTCGCATCTACTCCATCATGAACAACACCATTTTGATGGCCATCCCGCTGTTCATCCTGATGGGAATTATCCTGCAGAAATCGCAACTGGCGGAGCGACTGCTCGAAGCAATGGGTGTACTTTTCGGCAAGATCCATGGCGGTGTTGCGGTAAGCACCGTCCTCGTCGGCACCCTACTTGCTGCATCAACGGGAGTGGTCGGCGCTTCGGTGGTCGCCATGGGTGTCATCTCCTTGCCGGTTATGCTGAAGTACGGTTACTCAAAAAAACTGGCGACGGGAACCATCTGTGCCGCCGGAACTCTTGGCCAAATCATTCCGCCATCAATCGTCCTGATTATCCTCGGCGATGTCTTCCAGCTGCCGGTCGGCGATCTGTTCCAGGCGGCGGTGGCGCCTGGACTCATTCTCGTGGTCGTCTATATCGTTTATATCCTGGTCTGGTCGTTCATTAACAAAGAAGTTGCCCCGCCGCTGCCGGCCCAGACCGGCAGCCGTGCCGGGAATATCAAACGGGCGATTCTGGCCATCTTTCCGCCGCTGACCCTAATAATTCTTGTTTTGGGATCGATCTTCGTCGGGATCGCCACGCCAACTGAATCCGCCGCTGTCGGCAGCATCGGCGCGGTTATTCTGGCCGCCATGTACCAGAAACTCAGCTGGCGGATCGTTGAAGAATCCGCCCTTGAAACGGTAAAAATCACCGCCATGGTATTCGCTATCCTGATCGGGGCAACCGCATTTTCCATGGTCTTCGTCTACAGCGGCGCGGATTATATCGTTGAGGATGTACTGACCAATCTGCCGGGCCAGAAATGGACCTTTCTGCTGCTGTCCATGCTGACGATCATGGTCCTTGGCTTTTTTATCGACTTTATTGAAATTTCCTACATTGTGGTGCCGATCCTTCTGCCCATAGCCGAAATAATCGGTCTGAACCCTCTCTGGTTTGCCATCCTGATCGCCATGAACCTGCAGACGTCATTTTTAACGCCGCCATTTGGGTTCTCGCTCTTCTACCTTAAAGGGGTCTGCCCGCCGGAGGTACGGACCGTTGATCTGTATCGGGGGGTAATACCCTTTATCCTCATGCAGATAATGGTATTGATTTCCATCATAGTTTTTCCCGGATTTTATGGTTTTGAGTAAACTTATTCACTGGAAGAGATGGCGTACTGCAAGCAGCCATAAGAAGACAACAACAGGAGTAGATCCGGCGCGGCAGGATTATTCCCTTCAGCGTGCCCTGAAATACTCCTGCACATAATGAATGTGCGTACGCATGGCCTCAAAGGCACCCTGGGATGATCTTTGCTGAATGGCCTCGAAGATTGTCCGGTGGTGGACGATGACATCCTCTAATGCTGCCCGGTCCATATACATATGGGTCAGATTCTTTTTGATGCCGATAAAAAGAAAATCATAAAAATTGCGCATCAGATGAATAAGCACCGGATTTTTTGTCGAAAAACTTATGGCCATATGAAAAGCGGCATCAGGCTCGGTACCAATTCGATCAGTGGTTTCCAGGTCATGTTCCATTTCCTCCAGACTCTTCTCTATCGCCTTGAGATCGGTATCGGTGGCCCTTTGCGCCGCCAGCATCGCCGCGTTGCACTCCAACCCCATCCTCACTTCGAGCAGGTCATCAAAGGTGGCCTCATCCGTGGCCATGGCTGCCGCCAGTGGATTGCCCGACCGGTTGTCCGGCGAACTGACAAAGGTCCCCTGCCCCTGTCGATGCTCGAGCAGGCCCATGGTGACAAGTTTATTGATGGCGTTTCTCACTGAAGTTCTGCTCACCGCCATGGACAGAGCTAATTCCCTTTCCGGCAAAATCTGCTGACCGGCTTTAAAGTCGCCTTTGTAAATCAATTCACGGATCTGTTCAAAAACCTGATCGGAAATACGTTTTGGTTTAATAGGTTTGAGATTCATTATTGTATTTTAAATTAAAGAAGTAAAATCCACTTGCGATCACCCGTTTTGAAGAGGGATGAGCTTAATAAAAAGCTGCTGCGCCTGCATGGATTCTTTGCTCGCATTATGTATTTT
Organism: Desulfopila aestuarii DSM 18488; assembly: GCA_945863875.1. Lineage (GTDB taxonomy): Bacteria > Desulfobacterota > Desulfobulbia > Desulfobulbales > Desulfocapsaceae > Desulforhopalus_A > Desulforhopalus_A aestuarii_A. The sequence continues at coordinate 3,126 of CAMBBS010000084.1, read as the reverse complement.
GCTTGGCGCTTGTTGAGCATGTCCGGCCAAAAAGGACAGAGGTTATGAAAAAAACCATAAAAACGCAACTCTAAACCTTGCGAATGTGTGAATATTACCTTTTTGACCGCGCGTTATGGTACAATGCGCTGCTTTATCCACATCTAGTCATGGTTTTTTTCCTGACCGGAAGGAATCCGACCCAACCGGAGTCTTTTTCTAAAACTTACTACCTCACTCTCTTTTCCCGGCAGACCCTCTTTCGTACCTGCCGTACGTTGTAAACGTCCAGATCAGTGGTTTATAAATCAACTGTAATATCGTACCTGTCTGTCCAATATTGGTATTACCAATGCCTTTTATTCAAACGTAAAGCAAGCTCGAAATGTTCAATCTTTTACACGAAAACACCATCATATATTATCTATCAAAGATATCGCCACGTATCAAGTTTTTTCTTGACACGTTTTTTTTATATGATAAATAATTGGTACTACCAATTTTCGATCGATCCCATTTCGCCTCGAGGCATGGGTACAATACCGGGATATGAGCCGGGAGGGGGCTCATTGTTTCCAGTCACACTGGGAACTCTCTTGTGGCACAATAAATGCATAAAATTTGACAGAAGCAGCAGTCTTCTGCTTCCGGCTTGAAGCTATGAACAATCGACGTCATACAGTTTAAAATCTGTGCGATAGGACAGGTGCAATATCTTGATGGCTGGTTGTTCTGAAAAATATTTCTGTTAATCTGTGTGTAGGCTATGCGGCAAGATGGAGAAAACCAAAACGGTAGGCAAGAACCGGCCCTATGGTCATTCCATCGACTGCACCGAAACGAGAGTTCTCGTTGTCTTGCATGCAGAAGCATCAATGTGGGGGGATTACCCCCTGGTTTAACCACAAAACCCAAGTAGACGGAGGAAAGAATGAACAAGTTTAAGATGTTAATTGGTCTTGCAGTGATCTCGACCTTAACCATGGCTCCTAACGCCTTTTCAGCACGAGAAAAATTTGGTGCGGATAAACGCCACGAAGAGGTGAAGAAAGAACTGCGTACTATCAAACCTTCCACGGAAGAATTTAAGTGGAAAATGGTCATGCCATGGTCCAAAGGGTTATTATTTTATGATATGGCTCAGCACTTTGCCGACTCTGTCGCCCTCGCCTCAGCCGGTCGCCTCGAGATCAAACTCTTCTCCGCCGGTGAGCTGGTTGGCGCCATGGAATCCTTTGATGCAGTAAGCAAAGGTTCAGCTGAAGTAGGTCATGACTGGCCGGGATACTGGCAGGGCAAGGACCAGAACTTCGTTTCCTTTGCCTCTGTCCCCTTCGGTCTCGACACTGAGGGCTATAACATCTGGCTGTATGAACGCGGTGGCCTTGAGCAGATGCAGGAACTCTACGGCAAATTCAACCTTTTCGCACTACCTGGCGGTAACGGCGGTCAGGAAATGGGTTTCTTCTCCAACAAGAAAGCCACCAAAATGGCTGACTTCAAAGGGATGCGCGTTCGTACCCCCGGCTGGTACATGGACATCATGACCAAACTAGGCGCCTCCGTCACACCACTACCAGGTGGCGAGGTGTATCTTGCTCTTGAGCGTGGCGTCATCGATGCCGCTGAATTCAGCTCTCCTGCGATGAACTATCCGATGGGCTTTGACGAGATCACCAAGTATGTTATTGAACCTGGTATCCATCAGCCTTCCGTCCAGTGTGCCCTTTTCTTCAACAAGGACGCCTACAACAAATTGCCTGCCGACCTGAAGTGGATTATCGACATCGCTGCCAAAGAGACCCAGCTCTGGTCTACCGCTTGGCAGGAGCAGTTGAACATCGAGGCCATCAAGCTTTTCAAAGAGAAGGTTGAGTTCGTTAAGATGGACGATGAAGCCATCACCAACTTCGCCAAAATTACCAAGGAATATCTTGAGGAATTGAAGACCAAGTACCCGAACGTCAAGGTCACCCTCGATTCCCAGGAGCAGTTCAAAAAAGACTTCGCCGAATGGCGTGAGATCAGAAGCGGCCTGACCCCATGGCCGCTTGACGATTTCATTTCCGGCAAGCGTTTGCAGTAACAAGGGCTCAAGATGCGGGAACATCTGCTGTTCCCGCATCTTTAAACTCGAATTGCACAGGCAACATTAAAGTTTTCTAGAGGTAGTTTTATGATTAGGCTAGATAGTGCGATCGACACTCTCAACGAAAAGATCGGCTTTTATTCGGCGTATTTGATATTACCGCTCATTGGCGTGGTAGGCTGGGAGGTGCTGATGCGCTATGCATTGAACGCCCCGACATCATGGGCCTTTGAGCTGACCGTTTTCATTTATGGCATGCATTACAGTTTGGCCTTGGCGTATGCCCACAAACACAACACCCACGTGGCAATCGATGTCTTTGAATCGCGTCTGCCGGAAAAGTCACGGACGATTTTACGCATTATAACCAACGTAGTTTTATTTCTGCCTTCAATTGGCCTGCTGGCTGCCTACACCAGCCAACTGGCCTTTTTCTCATGGCAGCAGTGGGAACATGCTTCAAGCTCCTGGGCACCGGCCATCTATCCATACAAGACATTGATGGCCTTTGGCTTTATCCTCCTCTTGCTGCAGGGGATCGCCAAACTGATCCATGATATCCGTGCACTGAAAGAAATCCATTAAAATCTGTTTGATCCTGGAGAAAAGATACCAATGAGCGTAGAAGTCATCACCATCCTCATGTTTCTGGTCCTGATGGGTTCCATTGCCCTGGGACACCCCTTAGCGATAACGCTTGCCGCGGTCGCCACCTTCTTCGGCCTGCTGACTAACGGTTTCGATGTCCCCGGTTTAATGGGCTTATTTGCCAACAATGCCTGGGGAATTTTTCTGAACTATACCCTGGTGGCCATCCCGCTGTTTATTTTCATGGCCCAGATCCTCGATCGATCCAAGGTTTCCGAAGGGCTCTTTGAAGCCCTGTATATTGTCCTAGGCGGATTACGAGGCGGCTTGGGCATGGCGGTCATTGTTGTTTCCACGGTATTTGCCGCCACAACCGGCATCGTCGGCGCCTCGGTTGTCGCCATGGGGTTGATGGCCGGCCCGGCCTTGCTGAACCGCGGCTATGACAGAGCTCTCTCCGCCGGTATCAT
>CAMBBS010000083.1 GCA_945863875.1 Desulfopila aestuarii DSM 18488 | reverse complement strand
ACCCGATCCGAATTCTTCGACCTTCAAACTGATCACATCCGCCTCCTTGCCGCTAAGCAAGCTGGCAACCTTTTCGGGCGAGCCGATGTAGATCTGGGAAATGACCTTGGGTTTGCCATCGACCCTGGCAATCTCCCGGACGTAGAGGTAGGGCCTTCCCTTTTTTGTTTTTACGTGAAAATGCGCAATGCAGGCATGGTAACAGTAGGGTTTTTCAAGTCAAGTAAGATATTCAGCAAGCCCAATATTCATGGGGGATTCGAACGGAAATCGTGTTTTTTCAGAGGGTCTTACAGGGGCGGGGGACAACTCACTGATTTTGCAGGGATTTGTCGAACAGGGAGAGATTATCTCCGAAACTCCTGCTAAAAAGGTTCCCCAAAAAGGTTCCATATCGGGTAAAAGTCAGGGAAATGAGAAATGTTTCGAATTTTTAAAAGAAATATCGCAGCCGCAGTTCAATCCTGCTGCTATTCTGTTTTTCGCCAAAGTCACTTCCCGAATCGCCTTCCAGAACGGTGAAGCGCAATCGGAGTTCCCAGTTGGTGCACCCGGTATAGATGAGTTCCGGAGTGAGCGTAAAGCTGTCGTCGTCGAGGTTGACGATGGTCGTCGCCGCCGGGGTAAAATAGAGAATATCGAAAGGCTCCTTTAGGCTGAACCTGGCGTAAAGGTAGTTTCTGCCGGCATAGGGTCGAATATAGCCGCTGGAGCCGGGTATGCCGCCCGGTGGTTCGTTTTCACCGGAGTTTGGACTCTCTGCAGTCGCGTCGTCGACCAGGTCGTGAAAAAGAGCCGTTTCATTTACCGAATAGCCGCCGCCGTTATGGTAATATTCAATGATCGAGGTGAGCTCAGCACTGCTGAGGTAGCGAACGCCGATGAGGGCCGAGGTGATATCGTTGGTCTCGCCAGAAATTGAGCCATCTTCCCGCAGAACCGGTTTGTCAATGTCGGTCAGGTGGGCGAGTTCGCCGTGGATTTCGAAATTGGTTGTGATGTTTCGGGAGAAATCGAGGCCGAAGCGATCGGTCCTGCTGTCGCCGGTGAAGACGATAAAATCGATATCGGTATCGTAATAGAGAAGATAAAGTTTGGCGGCCAGATTGACATGGCTTGCGCTGCCGAAATCATCGTTCAGGTTCCGATCGACCGGCAGCGCCACCCAGGTGACAGCGATGTTTTTCAGGTCGCCGGAAAAGCTTTTGATCCATTCAGCCTCGACCGTTGCATAGCCTTCCAGGGCTTCTTCCGGATTGTTCGGGTCCTTGATTCGGTTGATGAAACCTGCTGGGTTCCAGGCGTAGCCCTTGCCCCAGGTGTAGGCCTTCTTGCCGAGAGCCGCAGTGGTCGTCGGCTTTGGCTTAAGGGTCAGATACCCTTCGTAGAGATCGAGACTGTCATCCCAGCCAAGCTCATCCTGTCGGGCGAATCCCGCCGCCAGCCAGTTGAACCCGGCAATCCCTTTTGCATACGAGCCTTTGAGCTGCATACTGGCGGTCAGTCTGTTCAGGGCCGAGGGGGGATCATGAAGGCTCAACAAAGTGCCTGTCCCATCTTCCCGGATATGCTGGCTTTCCCCCTTGATCTCGGCAAACCCGCCGAAGGTGTACGATTTCTTTTCAAACTCGGTAAGCTCCAGGCTGAAGTCTTCACCGGCGGCGGTGAGCGGGGGAACGATCCCGATCAACAGTCCGCACCACATCGTCAACAGCGATGGAACCCTGCAAGAGTCAGCGAAGTTCGTCAACTTTCGGCAGATAGTTGAGGGTGAAGACTTCATCCTTGAATTCCTTTTCCTGGAGTTTGGCAAAGACCATGACCGATTTGTAACCTTTGTAGAGCGGACTGTCGGTCTCTAGAACCGACGGACGGACCAGGCCATTGCCAAAATCCTCGATCTTGTCGTAGCGCAGGGTCTTGATGAGCATGCCGCTTGCCGCATAACATTCAATGACCATTGGCAGCAGGGTGGATTTCTCCACCTCCATCTTCAGACCGTCATAAGCTACGCTGGCATTTCTGGCTTTCAGGTCGAGAAAATAGCGTTCTCCCTCCTCGGTGATATTCTTGACCGTGTATTCGACGTTGTAGTCCAGGCTGAGAATATCCGAGTTGTTGAACACTCCGCCGATGACCGACTGCAGACTGGTGATGCGGATGGGCTTACCGACATTAGGGATGTAAAGCCACATATTATCGCCGAGCCTCAGCGTTGAACGTCCTTTTTCGCTTGCCGGGGAGAGAAAGAGGGCGATCATTTTGTCCTGATCTTTCTTGGCGGTATAGAGGATGTATTCCTTACGGTTGCCGTCCGGTTCGATATTGATCAGTTTACGGTACATCTCATAGGATTCCGGCTGCATTTTGCGGTCGACCTGTTCGAGGATGGCGGTGCCGTCGAGGGCAGAGGCCGAAGTGGCGAACATCAACAGCACGAAGGCCGTCAGGACGGTCATTGAGGTGATTGCTTTGTTCATGATAGTAGTCTCCTATGTGTGGCGCAGGGCGGTGATCGGGTCCATTTTTGCCGCCTTCCAGGCCGGCTGCAGGCTGCCGATCACGGCGATGCAGACGACAATTGCAGAGATGGCGACCATGTCCGCCACACCAATGGTAGGGTTGAGAACAAGTCCTTTTTGCTGGCCGAAATCAAAGCTGAGTTGCGCTGCTCGCAGGGCGGTGATGGCGATCAGGCTGACCATGACGCCAAGAGTTGCGCCAAGCAGGCCGAGCAGTGTTCCTTCGGTGAGAAAAAGAAGCAGAATCTTGTTCGGACTTGTGCCCATGGCGGCGATGGTGCCGATCTCCCGGATCCGTTCATAGACCGACATGACCATGACGTTCATGATGCTGACCAGAACAATGGCCACGAGCATTATTTTGATAAACAAGGTCATCAGATCGATCATCTTGACGATATTAAAAAAAGGAGTAAGTCTGGCCCAGGTATGTACTTCAAAAACCGGTTTGTCCATCTTGTTGCGGATTGACTCCAGCTCACTGTTAAGGGCGGTGGAAACGGTATCCAATCGACCCATGCTCTTCAACCGGATGGCGATTTCGCTTACTTCTTTTGCCTCCATGCGCAACAGACTTTGCGCATCCTCAAGATGGATATAGCCGTCACGGCCTCCCGGTCCGGAAATTCCGACGACGATGCCGCCGACCCGGAAGGATTGGCCGTTTACCGAGCCGTCTTTATTGGTCGCCACCAGGACGATGTCGTCGCCGACCTGCACCTTCATACCCTTGGCAAGCAGCTCGGGAACAAGAATTTCCCCTTTCTGCAGAAGGATCTTCGAATTGCCGCCGATTATGCGATCCCGCAGCAGAGGCACGGTCTTCAACTCCATTTCCGGGATGACCGCATTTAAGCGGATGTTCGTGGTCTCGGCATAATTGCTGAACATTGCTCCGATCTTGATGCGCGGCGAAAAAGCTTCGACCTCTGGATGCTTTTCAAGGATTTCCCGGATCTTCATGACCTGATTCTCTTTCATATTCAGGTTTAACGGCAGACTGTCGATAGCGGCCAGATAGCCTTTTTGATGCACCTGGATATGTCCCAGCATAGAATCGGTGATCTGGCCGATCATCATGTTTTTAAAAGAACCGGAGGCGGAAATAAAGAGAAGCACGGCGACCACCCCCAATGTAACCAGGGTCGAGGTGAGCAAAGTCCGCCGTTTGTAACGAAGCAGGTTGCGACCGGCGATCTTGAGGATATTAAACATGGCGTTCCCCTCCAGAGTTTGATTCTCTCATCGTCCCGTCTTCAATGACGAAAACTTTTTCGGCATTTTCGACTATTTTGGGATCGTGGGTCGAAAAGATGAAGGTTGTCCCGAACTTGTCTCGCATGTCTTTCATCAGGGCAATGATGCGCAGGGCTGTTTCCCGATCGAGATTAGCGGTCGGTTCGTCGGCCAATACCAGCTTGGCCTGGGTAACCAGGGCGCGAGCCACCGCCACCCTCTGCTTCTGGCCGCCGGAAATCTGATGGGGAAATTTATGACCCTGCTCCACCATGCCGACGGCGGCGAGCAGCTCCTTGACCCGCTTGCGGCGCTCTTGAGCCGGCCGGTTCTGGACCATCTGCAAGGGGTATTCGATGTTTTCAAAGACGGTCAGTACGGGGATCAGATTGAAATCCTGAAAGATAAAGCCGATATTTTTACCACGGAAGGCCGCTGCCGATTTTACTTTCAGCAAGGAGACATCCTGCCCGGCGACGGTGAGTGTCCCCGACGTGGGCGGATCGAGGCAGCCGATCATATTCAGGAGGGTGCTCTTGCCGCTGCCCGAGGGGCCGACAAAAGAGACGAAGGAGGCGGGCTGGATAGTGAAATTGACTCCGCGGATGGCCTCTATCGGAATATCTCCGGTATAGGTCTTTTTCAGGTCTTGAGCGGTAACAAGCTCCATTTTTTTCTCCATGCTGGCAGGTTTGTAATCGCTACGACGAAGTTTCAGTGCATTCGGTAGGGTATGATTTTTATGATGAATCTATTCCAGTGGTACAACAAAACAGTAAAACAATAAATAGCAATAATTGTGCCGCCCATTGAGAACAACCCAGATGCATATCTCGGCTGGATAAAGATTACCCACCGTATTGGTTTGATGAAAGCCAAAATCAATATAATTATTTTTCCTTGAAACTGTAGCTGTGGAAAAAAACCTTGGGATTGCCGAAAAAAATCAAGGATTTGGCCCTCGTCTCGGCAGAGAGGCAGGCGTAGGTGTTGAGGAGCTGGCCGGTTTGAGGCGGGTTGAGCAGCACATCGCGTTCCTGTGCAATCACCACCCGGTGGGGGGGCGATACCGCCCCAGAAAAATTCGCGATATTCTATGGTCTTTGGATTGTCGAGGTCAAGAATTTTCGTGAGCATGGCCTTGCGAACATCAGCCGGATCGACGGTAACCCAGCCGTAGGCAGACATTTCCTTTGCCGCAACCAAGGGTGTCGGGGTCGCGGTACATGTTGTCGACCGTCCAGGCATAAATCGCCCTGGTTTTCTCTAGCGGGTTTTTTTATTTTCTATAATCTTTTCGGCCACGCCGCATAGAGTCTCGAGGTGCCGAAAGTATGATCGGTATATACCCCCGAAGCTGCAAAATCCACGGTGATAGTAATGTCCAAAATTATTTGACGGGCATTGGAAACCGGGCAGGGAATCCACAGCCGGGCATCCTGACCGGACGCTTGGCCGGAGAGATCAACGCTTAAAGTCACAACATCCGAACCGCTTTGTGTACCTATGGCCACGGTAGCCATCTGGGCCAGGATGAGGGCAAGAAAAACAGACAACATTTTTTTCATGGGACTGCCGCCAGCTCACTCAGGGTAAAAAATTATTTTTGCGATTTTACCGAACTCGCAGGTTGCTGCAATCAGGGATTCCGGTCATGACATCAACCAACGGCAGATTGCCGAAGGTACCGTCAAAACCGAGGCGCATCAGATTCGAATCCCTTAGACCTTCCCTGATGGCGTTAACCCATGTTTATCACAGATGCGGTATTTTAATGGTATGTGCAACGGTTTGCACTCCCTCAATATTGCAAAAGTGCCACCAAATCAATGGGCACATGGTTAGCGAGTTAAATGTAGTGCCAAAAATAACAATACAGCTATTGATTTTTTGCTGGAAACATGGTTACCATCCCGTCATGTTTCTTCGACAAACAAAAATCAGCAGCCGCAGATCGGGGGATGCCTGCACCACCTTTCGCCTGGTCGCATCGGAGCGGATCGGTGGCCGCGTCAAACAGCGAGCCCTCTTGAACCTGGGTACGAACTTCAGCCTGCCGAAAGAGAAATGGCCGGAGCTGTGTACCTGGATCGAGCAGATCCTTGCCGGGCAGGGGGCGTTGTTCCCTTGGGCGGGAGATATTGAGCAGGAGGCACATCGCTATGCTGCACTTTTGATCGGTAAGGGTGGTGCAAAGGACAGGCGAGACGAAAATGGGAGCAGCTTTGACTATCAAAAAATGGCCGTCAATTCCCTGGAGTTGGTTCGGCCTCGGGCAATTGGTGTTGAACATGTCGGCCTTGCCGCCTTGCAAGAGCAGCATATACCGCAAATATTTGCCGTTTCCGGGCTGAATAGGGTGCAGCGGGATGCGGCAGGATGGCAGAGCCAGGCAGTGAACTTGCGACCTATGCCTGGCTGACCGAGCGGAGCGGCCTGGGCGAGCTTTTGGGTTGTGCTGATGCCGGGATGTCATTGATTCGCCTGTATCGAACGTCGGATCTTTTGGTAAAGAACCGGCAAACAATTGAGTCGCTGTTCTGTGCCAGGATCGGTGCACTGTTTGCCCTGGAGACAACGGTGACTCTGTACGATCTGACCAACACCTCTTTCGAAGGAGACGCCGCCGGCAATCATAAGGGGCAACCTGGTCATTCCAAGGAAAAACGATCCGCTTGCCCCCCGGTGACTCTCGGCCTGGTCCTGGATGGCAACGGTTTTGTTCGCCGGTCACGGATGTTCGCCGGCGATGTTTGCGAATCAGCCACCCTTGAGGAAATGATTATTGGGTTGCAGACCCCTGAAGGGGCACTGGTGATCATGGATCGAGGTATCGCGACCGAGAGCAACATAGCCTGGTTGGCCGGCCACCATTATCGGTATCTGGTGGTGAGTCGGGAAGGGAATCGCCGGTTCGATACGGAGCGGCCGGTCGAGGTGGTGAACAAATCGGGGGGATCCATCCTGGTGCAGCGGATAGTCACCGAAGCGGCCACCGAAGCGCGGTTGTCCTGTTCTTCCTCCGGGCGCCAGGAAAAAGAGGCTGGGATATCCAGCCGTTTTATCGAAAAATTTGAGAATGGACTGGCCAAACTGGCCGCTGGGCTGACCTCGCCGCGCCGGGAAAAACGTCACGACAGGATTCTTCAGAGGATCGGCCGCCTGCAGGAAAAAAGTCACGGCATCGGCCGGCATTATCGTATCGACGTCACTCGGGATGCAACCGGCGATGGAGCCGTAGTTCTGTCCTGGGAAAAAGTCCCGGTTGCCGGGACGATGTCGACTCATCCCGGGGTCTAACTCCTGAGAACCAATGAGCTGACGTGGTATGAAAAAATC
>CAMBBS010000082.1 GCA_945863875.1 Desulfopila aestuarii DSM 18488 | reverse complement strand
CAGCCATGCCGTGAAGTTTAAGTTGTTTGAACAGTTCGAGGATTTCGTTACTCATTATAGCTCGAAAAAATCGCCTCCGGTGTTTTTCAGAATCATCTTTTCCAGTCTGGCAAGATCGTAAAGCCCGTAATGGAGCGCTTCCTCAACTGCTTTCTGGAACGGGCCCGGTGGATATGTTCTTTTAAGGTCAAGCAGACGGCGCAGTTTGACTAATCCTCGACCACGGGCTTGTTTTTTTATTGCTGCGACATAACGATCGAGTGATTGATGTTGACCGGTCAGGGTTTGTTCTTCCGTGCTGATTCCCTGATGTGCCCGTTTGCTGTTGAGTGGCCGATGGTGGCCTGGTTTGGTAATGCGCTTTTCCCGCGCCAGAAGCTCGCGGTCATGTTCGGCAACGATGGTCCGACCCTGATAGATGACCACCCGGTGCCAGTATTTCAGTACTTCGACATTTTTGCCGATCAAGGTGTCAGGAACCGAGTATCGATTGGTGTCGAGATGGACGTATCCCTCGATATCCACTGTCCGTTGTTCGGCAAGATAGACCGGTGGCAGTACTTTCGGTAAGGGTTGCAGGGAGGGTTTCTCCATGAGCCAAGCATCCATGGGGCTCATGCCTAAGCTGGTTTTCGGTTTTCGGTTGGCTACTTGGTCGCACCATTGCCTGGCCTGGAGATTGAGATCATGCCAGTCGATGAAGGTTCGACCGGCGAGGAAGTTTCGTTCTACATAGTCAAATGGCCGTTCGATCCTAGCTTTTCTATTTGGGTCGTTAATCCGATGTGCCCAAAAATTGACGCCGTAGATTTGGGCAAAGGCCTCCATTTCCGGGGCGAACGAGGCATCTGGGCCAGCGCCGTGGCTGACAATGACGCAGGTATTATCGATCACACAGCGGCTACAGGCTCCCTGCATATAGGCCATAGCCTCGGTCAGGAAGGTTTTGCATTCAAACCTGGTGAACCTTGGATAGTACTGAATAAAAAGCTGACGGCTGTAGGCCAGGGAAAGGCCGGCACACTGGGCCGTAAGCGAACGGTCGCCGATTTTCAGTTTATGCGGTGAGGTATCGTGTTGCATCTCCGCGCCCGGCTCGAAATGATAGCGTCCAGCCCTCTTTTGTGCCGGGATGCGCAGTTGATACTTACGGATCAGCCAGGTCAAGCTTTGATAGGGGATGGTGATATTATAACGGGCCGCAAGTTCCTCTTGCACCCGGACGACATTGCCCTGACAGTCGCGAAAGAGTTCGCGAACTTGTCCGATGTGCTGGTCATATCCCGACTCCTTGCTGACCGATGGTCGGATTGTCGCCGTCGCGAGCACTTTGTCCACCGTGTTGCGGGCGACCTTCAGTTGTTTGGCGATCAGCCGCTTTGCTATCCCTTGTTTCTCCATTTCCCGGATCACTTGCTCTTTGATGGGGTCGATCATATCCAAGACGCTCCTTGATTTTCTGTTGCAGTTCGACGGCCAGACGCCTTGCTTTGGCCGCTCGGATCAGCAGCTGTCGGCGTAACTTTTGTTCCTGGTTCGGATAAAAAACCGTATCCGCCTTATCTCGCAGACGATCCAGGATGGTGCAAACCACCTTGGCGTCATGCAGCCATTTTTCTTCAGGGCTTTCGTTCTTGTTCCCGGCAACAGCCTGGATTGATTTGATGAACAGCGCAGGATGAGTCAGCATCCGTTCCCGAACTTGCCGGTTAGCCTTTTGATAATGCTCATAAAACAACTGCAGTTCCCGGGTAGACATCGGTTCACGCTCAAGATGGGCGGCAAGCCTTGTTGCATCGGAGGGATTGGCGCGCGCCAACGGTATCAGCACCCGACTGGCGGCCCAGGTTGAGATTGTTCCGGCAATTACTTGCGATAAAATCTCTTCCGGCAAGGATTCCAGCAGATCCATACGTCGCTTCACATAGGACTTGTCACGGCCTATCTGTCTGCCGATTTCACTCAAAGAATAACTGAATCGACGATGCAGTTCCTGGATTAAGCCGGCCTCTTCAATCGCTTCCCATTGCCGTTCTCCACGCAGAATCAGAAGTTGATAGAGCGTCTGGCTTTCCGGCTCATCAACTACCCTTGCCAGTCCGGTATCCTTGCCCAGATATTTGAGTGCAGCATAACGAAAATAACCATCGACCAGTATCAATTGGTTATCTTCGCTGGATACCGCCAGCATCGCTTCAAGCTGGCCATGGCGCGAGATAGAGTCCGCCAAGCGGCGCACCCGTGCCTCATTCTTTACCCGGATGTGGGCGTAGCGCAATTCAAGCAGATGAAGGTCAATGATTTCTTTTTCCATGCACCTCTTTTACCAGGAAACCAGCCTACACGCTTACGAGTCCTCTCTTTGCAATCAATGTTGAAGTTTAATTAACCACCGGAAACAACGTTGATTTCAACGAGTAACGCGTCCATCTTTGCAATCAAGCCACCCTCAACCCTGCTCAACAGGTATCGTCCTGGATTAATGGAGCTTTCAGACATTGACGCGTCCATCTTTGCAATCAGGGTCCGGTCGGTATTCTGTCCGCGCCGGCGACGGTTACGTTCCTGTTGCCGTTGACGATTGCCCTCCACGTAGTCCGGGTTCTTCGCTCGATAATTTGACCAGTAGTCGGGATTCTTCCCCCGCCAGCTAATCCGGGCGGCACTTTGGTTCGCGCGGTAGTCAAGGTCGACAGACAATTTCCTTCGTTGCCAGATTCGTTTACGGGCGCGTTGGCAGGCCTTTTCCAAGCAATACTGTTGATCAGGATTTTGCGGACGAGGGCTAAAACCCTGGCAGCAGTGTTTGCATTTGCGCCTCTCGGCCATGCTGATCTCCTCAAAAAATTCATCTCTTTGAGCAGATCAGCGGTCAGATGGGAAATTAAAAAGGAAGAAAAACGGGAGAGGTTGCAATGTTTCAGCTGGAATTGGAAGATCGGCCGCTGACATCTCATTAAGCGCTCTTTCCTTTTCCATTGTACATCAGGGGGTGGGGTTACAGCTGCGTAGTCCATTCAGGTGGCAGCTCCGAGAATGGGCCCTCAAAATTGCTCGTCGGAGGAGCTGCCACCTGAATGGACATGGTATTGGCGAGGACCTTTCTAGTGTCGGCCTCAGTTCGCCGTACTTTTATGGTCTTTTCAGAAGATTTCGGCCGTCTTCTTGACTCTTTTGTAAGAGCTAAGAAAAAAGGGAAGGAGGTGGCTCAATTGTCATTAGCAGACGTGGTTCATTTTTGATTAGCGTTGAAGGTTTAGTCGCGTGAGTGTTTTGATGACCAAGTATCTGTGCAATCGTTGTTATGGGCACGCCTTCCATTGTCATTTGGGTGCCAAGCATCCTCCGAATACCCTGCATCGTTTTTCCATCACCAAGCGTATGTGATACTCCCGCTGCCTTCATCCGTCGGCGCAAGACACATGCTACCGAGACGCCATCCTTAAATCCTTGAAAAGGCGCAAGGCTTCTTAAAAATATCTCCGGGGATTTCGATTCCGGACGACTATTAAGAATGTAGTCAGCCAAGGCGTTTCCAACGCCCCTTTGCAGCGGAAGGTTGACAGGCGATTGGGTTTTTCCCTGAACTATATGAATCTCGCTTTTTCGCCAGTCAATATCTGAAAGTTTGATTTTCGCTATATCCCCAGCCCGCATACCACTGCTTGCAGCCAACAGTAAAATGGCATAGTCGCGTTTGCCGATTGCCGTGCTTAGATCAATTGACTTTATGACTAATCCCAAATTATCTTGGGGCATACACGGATATATTTTTCCTTCTCTTGCTCTCGGTGCCATAAGTAAGCCTGCGTATGAAAGACCGGATAGTCCCGATCCAGTAAGATATCGATTTAATTTGCGAAGAGCGCCGACAACATCATCCATGCTTTTTGCGCGTGACTGGGAAACATCGCTCAGAAACATCTGTACATGCTCTGACTCAATTTGAGAAATGTTGTTGATGTCAAAACTGGCAAGCAGCAATAGAAAACGCCTAACTATGGACAGCGTATCGCGGCTTCGCACCTCCATGCGGACTGCATCGGCGAGACCGTTGATAATATGCTCAAAGCTTTCCGGTAAAACGGGGATACTTTTGCTAACTGGTCCTTTCCAGACGAAATTGCCTGTCTCATACACCTCTCGCAGTATTCTGGTACCTCGAGTGCAGAGGTTATATGCATTCCGTGAAATCGCCCCTGTCTTCAGATTTTCCTGATAGCGTTGATCTAGCTCGTTCAGCAAATCTGCACTGTAATAGACCTCCTGCTTTTCCTTGAAGAATTCGGACATCGGTTTGAAACTACGAGATGCGACTACATCAAGTGTAGATTTTGCTAATCCTACTTCCTTTTCTAAGATTGCCAATGCCTGTTGGATGATTCCAAAAATCGTATTGTCTTCCATGTAAGCCTCCTGTTGAATTTAGTTTAAATTCATTATACAGCTTAATGAAAGAAATATTATCCCGCTATTTTTGTAAAAGAAGGACTTAATATGAGGGCTTGTGACAATTAGTCGGGAGGCCGGATTTTGCGGGATAAGTGTTGATCTGACCAAAATTGACGGCATCGGCAACAACAGCGCACTAAAGATCATTGCCGAGATCGGCATTGACATGAGTCGCTGGAAATCCCCAAAGCATTTAGCTTCCTGGCTGGGATTGTGCCCTGGCACCAAGGTCAGTGGCGGTAAGATCCTCAGCAGCAGAAACAAGCAGGTTGCCAACCGAGCAGCGGCAACTCTTCGCATGGCAGCCTTTACGCTGTTTAACTCAAAAAGTGCCTTGGGGGCCTATTTGCGCAGACAGAGCTCTCGCCTCGGTGCTCCCAAAGCGATAAACCAACCGCACATAAACTTGCCCGATTGGTTTATGCCATGTTGAAACACGGCAGTGCCTACGTTGATGCCGGACAAGACTGTTATGAGGGGCGTTATCGGTGCCGTGTAGTACAAAATCTGAAACGTAAAGCACAGGAATTGGGCTATCAGCTCATTGAGAATACCGGAATTCAACAAAAAACGGCAACTACTTAAAATCAAATACTTAAATTGAAGTTACTTGGAAGGACGCTGGAGCGTGGGAACTATTCCAACCGTTTCACCATTTCACTTCGGTAGTTTTTCAGTGCTTGGTGACCCCTTCCCACCACTGCCGCCATTCCGGGCTTGCCCCGGAATCCACTGTCCCTTCCGGCCTCTTTCTCCTTAACATCCCCATACGGATATGGTATACATCGGACTCAATTTATAATTACTTATACAATAGGAAGGAAAATGACCAACAGCAAAATCACCATCGATGGCATAGAATACGTGACGGCGGATTTATCAGAGGCAGCGAGAAACAACCTGGCGTCCATGCAACTGGTCGATCGGAAAATAGCTGAGAACCAGCAAGAGCTTGCCATTCTGCAGACAGCCCGCAACGCTTACGCAAAAGCCCTGCAAGAACTATTGCCGAAATATTCTTAATAATATCAGCGAAAATGTAACCTTTCGCACTCTCCTGCCCCACATTGAATCGATTCGTTCTTTGACGTTTCAGAGACGCCGTTGCTTTCGTACCGATAATCGAGAAAAACCCTGCATGGCCGGCTCAGGTAAACGCTATATTGACACACGACTATTGCGGATTATTATAGGAACACGTTTCAGCCGGCTGCGCAGCATCTGACAACCAATCGGGCTTAATTGCGCCCGTCAAGGCACTTTTTCGAGGAAAGCAACATGCAGGATCCAGGACATTTAATCGCTACATATTTTGTCTTACTCTACACCATACTTGGTCCTCTGGTTTTATTTGCCATCTATGTCCTGTTTGATTTCCTGGCTAAATCCGGCAGGCCGACCGGCCGACAACCAGGTGCGCCTGCCGACAACAATGAGCCCGCCTTGTGGACCACAGAGGATATCAACGCTCACCTGGACCGGTTCTAGACCCATGGCGGCTTTTTTAAAAAAATGGAAAAAGTTCTTCACTTTTGCCGCCCTGCTCAGCGTTTTTGTGAACATTCTGCAATTGACCTTTCCCTTTTACATGTTCACCATCTACAGCAATATCGTCATCTCCTTCAGTGTGATGTCCCTTGCCAATATAACGACCGCGGCCTTTTTTGCCGTGACGGTTCTCGGCCTGTTCAGCTATCTGCGCTCGCGCCTTTTGGCCAGCGCCGGTAAACACCTCAACCTCGAGCTGCGCCGGTTCGTCTTTGCCAATGTCGTCAAGGGATGCGTCATCGACAATAAAAGGGCCTATCAGGGGGGGATGAACGATCTCGAAACCCTGCAGAAATATTTCGCCTCTCCGGCAATTTACGCCCTGTTCGACGGCGTCTGGGCGCCGTTCTTTCTGGCCCTGATCTTTCTCATACACCCGGTACTTGGCACTATTGCCACCCTTGGCGCGGTGATCATGGTCGGCCTGAGTGCGCTGCAGGAGCGGCTGATCCGCAAGAGCATGCGGGACGCCAACAACATCAACAGCCACAACCTGCGTTTTGTCGATTCTTTTTTACGAAACAGCGAAGTGATCAACGGCATGGGCATGATTAACGCCATCAGCGACCGGTTTGTCGTGGCGAACAATCAGGTGATGATGAACCAGACGATTTCCAGTAATTATGCCGGGGCCATTCAGGCGATGATCAAGCCTCTGCAAAACGGCATCCAAGTACTGATTTACTGCGCCGGGGCCTATTACGCCATAACCCAGGGTTTCAACGTCGGCCTCATGGTTGCCGCCTCGATCATCATGGGCCGGGGCGTGGCGCCCCTGGCACAGCTCATGTCGTCCTGGCAGCTGACCCACCGGGCCTGGGAGGCCTACCGACGCCTTGAAGGCTTCTTATCCTTTTATGAGCAGCAGACGGTGGCCATGGCCCTGCCGAAACCGCAGGGCCATATCAATGTGGACAAGGCTTTTTTCAGGGTCGGCGACCGGGTGCTGATAAACAGTGTCTCCTTTGCGCTTAATCCGGGGGAGTTTTTAGGCATTATCGGGCCGAGCGGTGCCGGGAAAACGACACTGTGCCGCCTGCTGCTCGGCATTTTACCGACCCTGGCCGGCAAGGTCTCACTGGACGGGAAGAATATCTTTTCCTGGGACAAGGAAGAGATCGGGCCATATATCGGCTACCTGCCCCAGGATATAGAATTATTCCCCGGAACCGTGGCCGAGAATATTGCCCGGCTTGACCAGGTCGACATGGCGGCCCTGGAACAGACACTTGCCCTTTGCGGCATTAAAGAGATGGTCGCGAATCTCCCTCAGGGCCTGCAGACGCAGCTGGAAGGAGCGAAAGGACTGAAACTTTCCGGCGGACAGAGACAGAAGATCGGCCTGGCCCGGGCTGTCTATAAACAGCCGCGGCTGCTGGTCCTGGACGAGCCGACCTCCAATCTTGACGAGCAGGGAGAACAGCAGCTATTAAACACCTTGCTGCACCTGAAGCAGACCAGGGCCTGCACCTGCATCATGGTCACCCACAAGCCGTCATTGTTACAGTCAATGGACAAGGTACTGGTGCTGCGGGACGGCCGTGTTGCCCTGTTTGGCCCGCGGGATGCGGTCTTTGCCAGGCTGAACGAAAAACCTGTGTCGATATCGACCGCACCTATTGGCCTTCCAGCCTCCGGCAGGGTTTCTTCATGATTACTTTCCTCCGCAGCTGTTCCAGGTATTTCTTTTTTGCCGGCCTGTTTTCCCTTTTTATCAATACCCTGAAGTTAACTTTTTCCATCTATATGCTGGCGGTGTACGACAATGTCCTGGATGGGAACAAATTCTCCACGCTCGCTGCCGTCACCGTTCTGGCGCTCGCCGCTCTCGTTACCTGGAGCGGCCTTGAATTTATCCGCTCCCGGCTTCTGGTCCGATCCGGCATCAAACTCGACGCCCTGTTGAGCCGAAGGGTGCTGAAAGA
>CAMBBS010000081.1 GCA_945863875.1 Desulfopila aestuarii DSM 18488 | reverse complement strand
TTATCCAAGTTTCAATGAAATAGCCGACCCAAACAGGGGAGCCATTATGAGGCTACAAAGCTTTTGGGGTTCAAGCCCCAAAGGCTTTGTCGTGTCAAAATAAATTAGTGCATTCAATAAGTTATCCGTTAGCTTGACGGCTATGGGGCCTACCCCTGATACATGCGATGATGATGATATTTGACTCGGGTACCGGGATGCCGCTGGCAGTAATGGACGGTGAAGTCATCACCGCCATGCGAACCGGAGCGGTATCGGGCTTAGCGACATCCCTGCTGGCCAAAAAAGATGCTTCTATCGCAGCAGTCATCGGCACAGGACATCAAGGGGAAACGCAACTCGAGGCGGTATGCACGGTAAGAGCTATTCGAAAAATATATGTCTTCGACCTACAGACAGGCAGAGCGCGGGCCTTTGCGGCGAAAATGCAGGAGAAGCTGCATATCGAGGTGGTTGTTGCAGAATCTGCCGCAGCTCTTCTGAATGCTGATGTTATATGTACATCAACGTCCTCAAATAGTCCCGTGTTTGATGATGTGCATGTTAAAAGCGGTGCGCATATTAACGGTGTTGGTTCGTACAAGCCGGATATGGCTGAAATTCCATCTCAAACCATTGCCAGAGCAAAAGTCGTTGTCGATCAGCTTCAAGGATGTTTAGCGGAAGCCGGAGATTTAATACAGCCGATTCAGCGAGGAATTATCACGAAAGATCATATCCATGGGGAACTCGGTGAACTTGTAACAGGTAAAATATCGTCGAGAGAAAACGATGATGAAATAACGGTATTCAAATCTGTTGGACTTGCTGTGCAGGACCTGATAACCGCCGACCTCGTCTTAAAAATTGCGCAAGAAAAAAACTTGGGGACAAGTCTATCGCTGTAGTGTCCTGGCCAAGCCACCCCCCACCCCTGCTTTCCAGGCAGGGGTGGCAATTAACCGCCTCAGGTTACCTTAACCACAAAAAATCCTTCAAATTCCTCATCGGTGATCATCGGGTTATGAAGGTGTTCTATAAAAGTACCTTTGCTCCTCTTTTGCTTACCTTCAACTCTCTCAGCTAAGCGATCATTGATACGATCTTCGACAAACTGTTGAAAAGAATCTTTAACCGTTGGGGCGAACTGCTCAAGCGATTGCACTGTTGTTATTTTAGGATCAGCTTGCTGTGCAAAGAAACGGACAAATTCCAAAGATGGTGAGGAGTATTCTGCAAGCAATGCGGTTTTAATTGCTTGAATGCACTTCGACATTCTGGCAGCCGCAAGAACCTGATCAAGTGAAAAATATCTTTTTGAAAGTTTTTTTATTTCTGAAACAGTTGGCGTATCAATATCACAAAGATCAAATTTCATAAACGGCTGGTCATCCATGATCTGTTGTTTTTCAAGGGCAGAGTAGAAAGAGTATTTTTCCCCGTTGGTTAGAACGCCAATTGTCGCTAATGTACTACGGAAGCATCTGCTGAGTTGGCCAACATCTGCATTATCCAGGTCAAAATCACAAGATTTGCATTCAAAGAGCATGGTGGGCTTCTTATCTATGAAAATCACATAATCAACCCTGTCGTTCTTGCCGCCGGTATGAACGGTAAACCCCGGCAAGACCTCTGTTGGATCAAAGATGTTAAAACCGAGAATCTGTAGAAAAGGGAGGACGAATGCATTTCTGGTGGCTTCTTCCGTAACTACATTACAATGATGCTTTTTAATGTGTTTTGTGAGTGTCTGCAACTGATCGAGAAAATCCATACCCCCCTCCATTTTAGTTTACCTGAAAAAGTTGAACGAATTTCATTGAAGAAAAATTAACTCAAAAACCAATTTCTTGAAAGAGATATTTTTTTGCCAGGAGTCTGTCGAAATTTTCCACACAATGGAGTATAGTTCAAGCTATTTGCAACTCCCAGTCTGGTATGAAAAATGAGGCAGTAATTTGTTGTAAATTCAGAGCGTGGTATATTTTTCAATTCGTCTTCAATGAAAAGGAGAGAGGAATGAACATCGGCAGCCTGTTACCTCATCATGGACGCTATCGTCCGGACCATCCGGCATTCGTCTGTGGTGAAGAACGTTTCACCTATAAAAGTTTCAATGCGTATGTGAACAAGCTGGCTCATGCGCTTTTGGCTATCGGGCTGGTCAAGGGAGACAAATTTGCTACGGTGCTGCCCAATTGTACCCAGCTGATGGCTGCCTACTGGGCGGCGGCAAAGACGGGCCTGGTCATTGTCCCCAGCAGTACCATGCTCAATGAAAGCGGACTTGTCACCTTGCTGAAGAATTCCGATACGGTTTTGGTCATCGCCGACGTTTCCTTTGCCGAGGTACTGCAGGGCATCCGCGGAAGTTTGCCGGCCATTGCTGATAATCGCTATATCCTTGTCAATGGTGAAGAGCAATCCGAGGGATTTTGCAGTTATGACGAATTTGTCGGCTCGGCAAGTGAGGAGAACCCGCCGGAAATCCCTATCGACGATCATGATATGTACAACATCATGTACTCAAGCGGCACTACGGGCGCGCCGAAAGGAATCGTCCACACGCATTATGTTCGAGCCATGTATTGCACCATTTTCGCCGCCTCATGGCGAATGACTCCTGAAAGTGTGGCTCTGCACGCCGGGGCCATTGTCTTTAACGGTGCCATGCTCGATCTCATGCCCTGGATGTTTTTGGGTGCCAAATATATTCTCCATAAAAGTTTTAACGCCGAAGCTGTCATCGCTGACATCGAAAAAGAACAGGTCACCCATGTTGTCATGGTGCCGGCGCAGATCATTGCCATTTTAAACAGTCCGGCCTTCGACCCGGAAAAGCTCGCATCCCTTGAAATGATACATAATGTCGGCGCTCCGCTCTTGCTGGAGCATAAACACCGGCTCAACAAATACTTACCGGGACGTTTCTATGAGCTGTATGGTTTAACGGAAGGATTTATGACGGTGCTCGACAAGCACGACGCCATCCGAAAAGTCGGTTCTGTCGGCATTCCGGCACCGTTTATGGAGCTTCGGATACTGGACATCGACGGCAAAGAATGTGCGCCTCGAGAGATTGGTGAGATCTGCGGCAAAAGTCCGATGATGATGCCTGGATATTACAAGCAGCCGGAGCTCACCGCAAAGGCTATTGTCAATGGATGGCTGCATACGGGGGATGCCGGATATGTCGACGAGGACGGCTATCTCTATTTAGTGGATCGTATCAAGGATATGATTATTTCCGGGGGCGTAAACGTTTACCCGAAAGACATTGAAGAAGTGGTCATCCAACATCCGGACGTTCGCGATGTGGCCGTAATCGGCATACCTGATAAAAAATGGGGAGAGGTTCCCGTTGCAGCTGTTGTGCTGCTTCCCGATGCCACGGTAACCCCGGAGCAATTAATTGCCTGGACGAACCGTAAGGTGGATGCAAAATTTCAGCGGATTCATGATGTGGTCATCATGGAATCTTTTCCATGCAATGTCGCCGGCAAGATGCTCAAACGGAAAATGCGTGATCAATACCGGGAAGAACGGCTGGCGGCAACTCTTTCGACTCCAGGATGAAAAAGCGAAAATACCGCACAGCGTCAGGTTGTCAGCGAGCATGGCCTGACGCTGTTTGTCCGAGCTGGTTGAAATTGTCCATATAATTTTGAACTTCATATCATTTCGTTGTTCTTATAGCGGAGTAAACGTTTTTACGTTCCCCACAACCAAATAAAGAGGTGCATCGGTGGAAAAAAGACAGATCAAAGAAAGAATTTTCTGGATGGGCGCGATTGATTGGGATCGGCGTCTTTTTGACTCGCTTGTCCCGCTTCCCGATGGAACTACCTATAACGCCTATCTCATTGAAGGCAGCGAAAAAACAGCCTTGCTCGATGCGGTCGATCCGGCCATGGCCAATATTCTCATGGCCCAGCTGCACGGGACGGCGAAAATTGATTTCATTGTTTGTCACCATGCCGAGCAGGATCATTCCGGGGCTATTCCCATCGTCCTTGAACGTTTCCCGCAGGCAAAGGTGATCACCACCCCCAGGGCCAAAACCCTGCTCCTCGATCACCTGCACCTCGCGGAGAGCAGCATTGTCCCGGTCGCGGATGGTGAGACGCTGTCGCTCGGGGATAAGACGCTGCGGTTTGTGTATACCCCTTGGGTACATTGGCCGGAAACCATGGTCACCTATTTGGAAGAAGACAGAATTCTGTTCAGTTGCGACTTCTTCGGCGCGCACATCGCCTCCAGCGACCTGTATGTCACCGATCAGGGACGGGTGTATGAAGCGGCGAAACGGTATTTTGGGGAGATCATGATGCCGTTTCGCAAGGTCATCGCCAAGAATCTTGAAAAATTGGCTTGCTATGCGGTGGACGTGATTGCCCCGAGCCATGGCCAGATTTATGACAAGCCGGAGTGGATTCTTGAGGCCTATCGCGACTGGGTGTTGTCTCCGCCCGACAATCTGGTGGTGTTTCCCTTCGTTTCCATGCACGGCAGCACCCAGGCCATGGTCGACCATCTGACCGCCGCTTTGGTTGCTCGCGGCATCCGGGTCGAACTCTTCAACCTCACCGTCACCGATATCGGCAAACTGGCCATGGCCCTGGTGGACGCGGGCACCATTATCGTCGGCACGCCGACCGTTCTTACCGGTCCGCACCCCCTTGCGGCCTATGCTGCTTTTCTGGCCAATGCCTTGCGGCCTAAGGCGCAATATCTTTCCATAGTCGGTTCCTATGGCTGGGGCGGCAAGACTGTGGAAACCCTGGCGGGGATGATCCCCAATCTCAAGGTCGAGGTGCTGGAGCCGGTGCTCTGCAAGGGTATGCCGGATCAGGCCGCTTTTACGGCCCTGGATCGACTGGCCGACGCCATTGCGCAAAAGCACAGGGAAAGCGGCTTTCAGTAAGACTCTTGCCGACGGACGTCATGACAAGCATCTTTGCCTGAGGCGGTCCGATTGTCACTGAGGGTCTGTTACGAAATAACCCGCTTATTTTCACCAATTTCTTTACGGCTCTTTATGCAGTTTCGGGTTTACCGTCGTTTCAATAAAAAAACCCCGATAAAAATGATAAATGTAGCAAGATAATCTACAAGTTCTATTGGCTCGCCAACGAGGAAGGCACCTATCAGCAGGGCAATAACCGGAGGGATATACGAAACCGATGATGCGGTGACGGCACCAAGGTTTTCCACAATAAAATAATAGATGATATAGGCGCCGCCGGTGCCGAGCAGGCCTAAGCCGATGACGAGACCGATCGAGGCATGCAGGTCTGTCCATATATTGCCGATGCCGTGGTAATCGGTGACGAGTGCCAATAACGCTAGGCCAATGCCCAGCTGGTAGGTGGTCAGGGCAGCGGCGGGAATGTGCAGAGGAGTGATAAATTTTTTTGCGTAGACAAATGAGGCGCCGACACTCAGCGAACCTGCGGCGAGATAGAGGACTCCTTCAAGATTCGTTGACAGCAGATCTTCTCCGGATGGACGGCCAATCATCACCACGCCGATCAAGCCGATGATCAAGCCAACTGCTCTTGATCGGTTGATTTTCTCTTCCGGCAGAAAAATGACCGCAAGGACAAATGAAAATAACGGGATAGATCCGGAGACCGCTCCGGCGACGCCGGACAGCAGCAGTGAAGTTCCTTTGACAAAGGCATAGTAGTAGAGGGTCGTGGCCATAAGAGCCATGACGAAAAAGTGGATGCTGTATCGAAGATGGCGCCAGGCTAAGGTCCGTGAAAAATATGCATAGATACATACCGGCACGAAGCCGGACAGAACGCGAAAGAAGACAATCTGCAGAGGTGTGATGAGTTCTGATGCAAGTTTCATATAGATGAAATTGCTCCCCCATATGAGTCCGAGCAAAAAGAAAGCTGCCAGTGGTACATACCTGTTTTTTCCTGTCAGTCCGGACATCTACATTTCCCCTTATTGGCAACCTGACGTCGCCTGATGGCGGTCCGTGTCCGCGCACTTTCACGAAACTTCTCTTGAAAATTCAACGTCATTCACGTATTATAACGGCCAAACGGCCGCAATAATATACAGCGTTGTTCAATATATTGTCAATACGGATGTAATATGGAACAGGAGATTGCCGCAGCAGCGGAAAACCTGAGGACAGTGCCGGAGAGCAGGGGGCTAAGTCTGGACAGCTTGCCGAACTTACCGGAGGGAGCTGTTCAAGCGGGACTTGGCCCGGACCTTCTTACCCGGTGCCTCGCTTGTTGCCGATGCCCATCCAGCTTGAAACCTTACGGGTATCGAAAGGAAAATCGATGCCCTGGCCTTTTTTCTTGAATCGGGGACACCGCTTCGGATTCTTTTGATCTTATGTGACCTTGGTCTTTGTGGCCAAATACCGGAAAAAAGTGGTGGACGGAAAGGCTATCGAAATACTTCGGGAATCTTTTGCTGGGATCTGCCGGAAGTCTGCAGCAGATCTGATCGAGACGATCGGAGCAGAGGACCATGTTCCTCTGCTCGTTTTTTATACGCCCAAGGTGCCAGTCTCTGCCCTGGTGAACAGTCTGAAAGTCGCTTCGTCCAGGATATTGAGGAAGCGTAATATTTCTCTGGCTGATATCCATACACTTTTGTCACTTGAGACCCTTGGTTAACGGCAAATTCAGCTGTCATTTTCAGACTAATCACATTCGGGGACACGTTTTGTATCAATCATTGAAAGGTAACAACATGTATCAGCGGGGCTAGTCATTGACAATGGCAAGCAGTTGTGGTGCTTTTGCCGATGGCGGTTAATTCCTGACAATCTCTGCTGCACCAGGGCAAAGACCTTGTTTGGACGGACGCTGCAGGTTAGGTGGATGGAAAGTATAATTTTACCGTTTTATGCGAGATTGATATATCCCACCATTTAAGAGCGGATGACCGATCCAGTCCGTTTTCACGGTCTATTTTTTCATCGCCACAAACCTTTACGCCTTTTTCATAAGGTGCATCCAGTAACCGTGCTGCAGTGTGGAGCCCCTTCCAGAAAAAATTGCCAGCTCGGTTTATAACAGTACACGATCAGTGTCACATCCCCCATTGTACACCGTCGTACAGGCCAAGGTATTCGATCACCCAAACGCGAAATCAAGCTCACCATTTCTGGAGATATTCCCTCCCTGGCTATATTGTTTTTTTGATGGATAAAAAATGCCTCGCTGATATAGTGCGCATAAAGGTTGCTGGAAATTCACGAGATGCGGGAAGCCTATCAGCTGCCCGGATCAGGCGCTGCACTGAAGACGCGGTGGTCAATTTTACCTGGGTCAACTACCCTGCCCTGAAGGACGGAGCCTGTGTAAGCAAGTTCCTCTGTTGACCAGGCACAGCCAGGGCCGCAAGGCTAACGGGCTGTGTTAAGAAAGAAGAGAGAGGCACTCTGGAATGCTCCACCAGTTCCAGGCTCTGCGACAAGTGGTTAAACAGGTTGAAGGGGTTAAGCCGGTGGTGCTGGTACAAAACCTTTCATTACCATTGCCGGGGTGGTTTTTACCCGCGAAGTGAAGAATTTTAAAGGCAACTTTCAATGCAGCCTGTGTTGGTCATAGACAAAAACAAAATGTTTTTGATGCCTTGTCATCCGGCAAGGGCGAGGGAGCTTTTGCGCAAGGGAAAAGCTGCTGTCCATAAAAAATGTCCTTTTCGTATCATTTTAAAAGAAAAGAGCGGCAGTGATGTTATAGATCTTCAGTTAAAGCTCGATCCAGGGAGCAAGACGACAACCATTGCCCTGGTGGCAGAGTGTCAACAGGGCAGAAAGGTTGTTTGGGCCGGAGAGCTTACTCACCGTGGACAGGCCATGAGAAATACTCTTCGCTCAAGGGTGGACAATGTTTTTACCTGGGCGAAGCGTCCCATCAACTTTGCTCCAGTATCCGGCATTGTCGTTGATCTTTGTAAACGGTTCATCAACATTCCTGCCCGTGCCAAAGCACCGTTAAAGGATGGTGGTGCAAGCAACTCGATTCGCTATGCCACCGGCGGCAGGTTGCAGGCATTCGGCCTG
>CAMBBS010000080.1 GCA_945863875.1 Desulfopila aestuarii DSM 18488 | reverse complement strand
TATTGAGGTCGATGCCGATGTTGTGCAACGCCGGCGGCTTGCGCTTCATGATCGCACCACCGCCCAGGTGGGTTTCGATATAGGTGTCGTGCGGCGGCATCAGGGCGATGATCGCCTGGCATAAGCCGGAGGTCGCCTTCGATCCAAAGCAACTGCTCATGTGAGTGGCTCCATTGTTGATTTGCTGGAGTCCAGAATAGCGCTAATGATCTATGCTGTCAAGCAATTATTATTGACATACGGCAGCTACGAGCTGGATGAAGGTAGGAGGGGGGGGGTGAGTAGTTACGTTATACGTACCTATTCTCCGGTCGACCAGAAAAACCCCTTGTGAAGAGCCATCTGACCAGGTGGCCTCAAAAATAAACCGCCGGCACAGGGTGGATTTTATGCCGGCGGTATCGATCAGCTTTCTTTTATGCCTTCTAACCTCCAATTCTGGGTACCGGTAGCTCTAGCCCAGCTCCACTCCTCGCGGAACTTGACGGGATTGGTCATGCTGCCGGAAAGCAGTTCACCGCTCTTGTCATCGATTGTGTAATCAAGAAGATTGGCGGTGAACAGCACTGTGACGAAGTCCTCACGGCCGTCACTGCCCGCTTGAATGATCTCAACTCCGCGAACGGCAATGGATTCCAATTTATTGATATGCCCATTGCCGCGCATTTCGGCAAAATGTTCTTCATACTCCTGGGCCAGCTGCTCGCCGAGGAGATGGTGACAGGAATCAAGCTCGCGGCGCATCCATCCGGCCTGCACTTTGAAAAAGACGTCGGAGGCGACTTCGATGAAATAAGCCGGATCGAAATCCCTGTCGGTCTGCTGGATCCGGCTTAGGCCATCACCCAGCAAATCTTCACCGATAATCAGTGGAGGCGGTGGCCGGGTGAGAGTATCATTGCCTCCACCAAAGGTGGTGGATGGCTGAACGCCCTGCCGGGAATGGAGAGGGACAGGTACCTCATTGCCTGGTCGGGCTTTGGCAAATCTCCTGTAGAGGAAGAAAGCTACGCCGCCAAGAACCAACAGGGGTAGAATTCCCATGCCGGAACCTCCACCCCCGAACATCGAGCCAAAAAGCATTCCACCGATAGCACCGCCGAGAAGACCGCCCATCATACCTCGCCCGAAACCGCCGCCGGTTGCAGGGGCACCTGCTGGAGCACTTGCCGGTGCTTTACCGGGGCTTGAACTGAAGGATTTCCCACCCAACTTGGCGCGGGCATCAGCATAATCCGCCATCACCCCACCTTCAATGAGGGTGAACGCGACAAGCATCAAAAAAACCGGTGCAAATCTCTTCCATAATATTGCCATAGTCCTTTTTTCATCTCCATTTCTAATTTTTGGTTGTCAGCCATCAAGGCTAGTTGACAGGTTGTCGTTCTTCGGATGTGTGCACATTAACCAGAAGAGTATTTTATAACAAATAGATAATAGCAGGCGTCAAATTCGATTAAATCGAAAATGCATCCACCTTGCCATTTATTGGTTAAAGGCAAAAAAAGAGCGTGTCACCGAAGCGTTGCGGACGGCTCTGGCCCCTACATGAGCGACAATTTCACGCATCACCCAGAGGTATTACTTTGCAAGATTAGAAACAGAGACAAAGACCGATCGGCATCGCTCCGCC
The DNA here is from genome assembly GCA_945863875.1 of Desulfopila aestuarii DSM 18488. Lineage (GTDB taxonomy): Bacteria > Desulfobacterota > Desulfobulbia > Desulfobulbales > Desulfocapsaceae > Desulforhopalus_A > Desulforhopalus_A aestuarii_A. Next base: position 6,874 of record CAMBBS010000080.1, on the reverse strand, counting down.
GGAGAGCAGGATGGTCTTCAGAGCAGGAGCCCGGCCTTTTCAGCAATGATAACAATTACGGTGAGAACGACCAGAGGATCAGCATCATTTGCCAGAGGAGTGCGACCAATAATTGGTCAGTTCGAAAAAACTGATATCTTTGCCGGTCATTTCCTTAAAAACGCGATACCGGCCGCGGCGCTGGCCGAACCAAGGCGGGTGATGATACTCACGGCACCGACGACAGAGAGCGTCTCGTCGGTGGCCATCCTCTTGGTCAGACCGTCTTAGGGAGAACAAGGCCATGACTATGGAAGCGAAGATGAACAATACCGACGGGGCCATGAAGTCCTTGAAGGCCACTTTCGGTTTTCTGATTTAGCACTCATACCGCAAAAATCCACCGATTTCCGACAAGAAACTATACTTTTCCCTTGCCATCGAGGAATCAACAGCAACCGCTTTTCGGGACGGCGGGCTTACAACCTAACAGGGGGGGGGCCGTGAAGTTCGGTCATTGCCGTCAATAAAAGGATGGAAGTTCCCCAGCCTTTCGTGCATCTCTCCCATCAATTCCACGAAGAAAATTCTTATGCCTTTCCTTGCTTAATTGCGGACGGCAATGGAAACCTCTTCGCGTTCCCAACCAGCAGGTCACGGAATTGTTCATGGGGAAGTGGCTTTGCAAAGAGATATCCCTGGGCCTGTTCACAGCCCAGGGATTGCAATACTCTTTGCTGATCAAGGGTCTCAACGCCCTCAGCGACAACATCAATATTCATAGCCCTGGAGAGTAAAATGATGATCTTTACCAGCTCGAGAGTGCCGGAAGCGTCATCGCAGATATGCTCAATAAAACTTTTATCGATTTTCAATGTCTGAATCGGCAAGCTATGCAGATAATTCAGAGAAGAATACCCGGTGCCGAAATCATCGAGAGAAAAGGCAATGCCCATGCTGCGCAACTTCTTCAGAAAGGAAATTGTCTGATCGAAGTCTTTCATCATCGCCGTTTCGGTAACTTCCAGCTCAAGACACGAGGGAGAAAGACCTGTTTCTTCCAGGATACCATGCACTTGCGCAACAAAATTATCTTTGCGGAAATGTTTAGTCGAGATATTGACTGAAATAGTCATGTGCCCGAACCCTTCTCTTATCCATTGTGCGGTTTGTCTGCAGGCCTTTTTCATGACGAACAGATCGATAGGGATAATCAGGCCATTGGCCTCGGCAAAAGGAATGAATTCGCCAGGTGGTATTATGCTGCCATCATCATTTTTCCCTCGCACAAGCGCCTCCATTCCATAAATTCGGCCATCATTAAGAATCACTTTAGGCTGGTAATAAACTTCAAATTTATCATTGGCCAAGGCCTGACGAATATCTCTGTCTAATGTTAATCTGCGCTGGGCCAGATCATCGAGAACATGGGTGAAAATGTTATACCTGTTTTTGCCTTTCTTTTTAGATTCGTACATGGCCAGATCGGCGTTTTTCAGAAGCACTTCCGGATTTTTTCCCGCATCAGGATACACGGTAATCCCAACACTGACTCCCAGGTAAAATTCCGAATCTTCAACCACATAGGGAGTCATGAAATCAGATATGATATTATCGGCAACGAGGCATAGACAATCAATATCTTGAGGTGATTCAACGATAATAACAAATTCATCTCCGCCGAGTCTGGCCAGAGTATCCGACGTCCGAATGCATTTGCTTATCCTGCCGGCAATACTCTGCAAAACGATATCACCGGCATGGTGACCACGGGTATCGTTGACGTTTTTAAATTCATCGATGTCCAAGAGTAAAACGCCGATGAGCTCCGTGTTACGATTTGCGTTATCGATCGCATGCTTCAGGCGTTCATGGAATAACTGTCGATTGGGTAACCCCGTCAACGAGTCATAAAAAGCCTTTTGTTTAAGCTCTTCTTCTGCTTTTTTCTGGTCAGTAATATCGAGCAGAGAGCATGAACTGTTCCGAGTACCAGGAATCATGGCTACCGTCAGAATGGCATATCGTATCCGTCCAGTATAATCTTGATATCGGGTTTCATATTTTCGCGGAGCCATTGACGGATCTTGACGTCTTAAATAGTGGTATTTTTTCATCATCTCAATTTCATCAGAATGAAAAAATTCCACCCATAATTTTCCCTCAACCGTTATCCCTTCGGGAATTTTCATTATTTTATAGAATTCCTGGTTAGCCAATAGAATTGCAGTGTCTTCAGCGACAACCACACAGGCGTTACCGGTATTCATGAAGAGTGTTTTGTACCTCTCTTCAGATGATGACAGAAATTTCTGCATGACCTGGAGTTCGGAGAAATTATTACGTAAACCGTGCAGCATGTTCAGGATACTTCGGGAAAGATCGCTAATCTCATCCCTACCGGTAAGAGGGGTGAAGCTTGATAATTCAGTGTCATGAACAGAATCAACCTGTTCTTTGAGGTGGGCAATTCTTTTCAGGATCTTTTTTTCGAGAAGCCAAAGCAGTAATCCAGCAGTAATCCCCCCTGCCACCAAGATGATTATCAGAAGTCTCTGGGAGGCCTGCACTCCTGAGTTGTAAATGTCTCGTGGCGAGGTCACCTGCATAAAAGCTACGCCATTGCCCCGAACATCATAAAGCTGACCCGTGCAGCGAATTGAATCTTTCGTTTTTTCAATGAACGGGAAAGCTTTTTCCATCAAACCATTTTGCATCATTTCGATAATGGTTTTGGGCAGGGATGGTGAGCTGCAAGCAAAAACCTCAAGGTCAAGTTCAGTCCGCAATTTGAATTCTTCGATTACGCCAGCACTCAGCTCTTTGGCCATAACTAGCCAGCCGGTGGACGGCCCGGTATAGTTGCTGGTAAGAACGGGTTTACAGGAAATGACAAAAAGCGTGCTGTATATCGAAACAATCCCGCTGAAACCTTTTCCCCCCCTGTTGAGGCTGCCGTCACCGAGCAAAGCGCGTATCATTGTTTCCGCACCCGGCGGGGGTGGCACGAGACTTTCTTCTGCAGGCGGTAAATATTGTCCCCAGACAACCTCTCGCGAGGGGTTTAGCAGGATTATGAGATTGTTTTGCTGAGACCTGAATGTCTCAACCGACAGGTTTGAACGAATATACGCCTCGTTCTTATCCTGTAAAAATTTATAGGTGTCATCCCAGTTTGACCAGTCAGCAACAAGCAAATCAAGGTTCGTCGTACTGCCTTTAACGGCGTTGCTACTTCTCCTCAGATTAGACTTGATTAAATCTTCCTCGAGGTCTCTTAAATTTTCATAGGTAAGAGTCCGGGTCATCACAAAAAGAAAAGTGATCAACACGCCAAAACAAAGCCCGGTAATTAAAATGATTGATTTTCGTAATTTCATGTTGATACAACAAAAAAACAAATTATTTGGTGTAATACGATAAACTCAGATCATTTTTTTCCGCAAAAAATACCAGAGGAGCCTCGCGTTCCCATACTACACTCCCCGGTCTTCGAACTCAAAGCCGAATATGCCGTGTCGGGAAAAGGTGATTATCGAACCATCTGGTTTCTCGTTACTCTTCTTCCGCTTATCCTGCCGTTCTCCTCATCCAAGACGTCCAATCTGTACCGTGTTGCTTCTATCACAGGGACGGAAAACCACGGATCTGCATAAGAAAGCCGGATTGCCTGGAAAAAGTGCAGCTCGGCTTTTCTTCGTTTTCATTACCAAAAAAACATGCATGTTTTTCATACGTTCGTTCTGACAGAAGATCTGTTCTGTATGGATTAACGGTTCATTAACCATCTACTTTGTTAGGGAGGAACAGAAATGAAAACATTTACCAAAAACGCGCCGTAAAGCCCGGTCCTTCAGGTCGGGGCTGCAGGGGGTACGCTGTTACTCCGGCGTCTGCTGCTGTGTGACATGGCGCCGGATAATGGAGATCGGCGTACCGCCGCAGGAAGCGGCAAAGTAGCTCGGACTGCAAAGAACATCATACCTTTTGGCTGTCCCGGGATAACGCTTCCTGGAGTATTTCGATAGCTTTTCCGTCCAACACTTTTTTCCGGTACCTGGTCACAAAGACCAGATAGACGTGCATATTGAAAACGCCATGTCATCCGGTTCAAGAAAAAAGGCCAGGGCATCGATTCCTTTCGATACCCGCAAGGTTTCAGGCTGGATGGGGATCGGCCGGGGCCTTGCCAGGTCCGCCACCCTCGGCAGGGTGTATCGAGGATGGACAACATCCGTGACACATAGCCAAGCTGTGAAACCGTCCCTGGTGGCAACAAGGGAGTCGACTGCCGGCCAGCACCTGAAGTACCCGACAACCTGAACACTGCCCCAAAAACAACACTTTGGTTATTTTCAAACACAGAGAATGCACTTAAATCCGGTCGTTAAGGTCTCGTCTTCCAGGGCTTGGTCCGGCCATCCTTGCCAAGAGTCTGAAAGAATATGTAAAGATTTGATTATGGCCGCTACGACCGATAATCCGCATTAATCTTCACATAGTCGATGGAGAAGTCGCAGGTATAAATTTCTTCACAGCCCGGCCCGTCTTTCAGATCGATACAAACGGCAAAACTTTTCTCCTTCAGAACCTGCGTAGCGGCGGCCTCGGCCTCCGCTCCCAACGACAGACCATTCTTGACAATCAGCACATGACCGAAGGCCAGATCAACCCGGTCGGAAGAAAATCGTACGCCGGACCGTCCCATGGCCGCAAGAATTCTGCCCCAGTTGGCATCTTCTCCGAAAAATGCCGTTTTCACCAGGCTGGAGGTAGCGATGGTTCTGGCAATTTTTTCTGCATCCTCATTTTCTTTGGCACCGCAGACCCTGATGGTGATAGTTTTCGTCGCACCCTCTCCATCGCTGACTATCTGCAGGGCCAGATCCTTCAGGACATTTTCGAGTCCATCCTGAAAAAGCTGCCGGTCCTGTGGGGAATCGCCGTCGATCCAGGGATTTTCAGCGGCACCATTGGCCATGACCAGCACCATGTCATTGGTGCTGGTGTCCCCATCAATGGTTATCCGATTAAAGGTCCGTTCAACGCTTTTGGTAAGAGATTTATGCAGTTCCGGAAAATTGATTCGGGCATCGGTAAAAACAAAGGACAGCATTGTCGCCATGTTGGGCATAATCATTCCCGCCCCTTTGGCCATGCCCATTATTTTGACCTCCTTGCCGCCGATATTCACCGTAGTTTCGGCAATTTTCCGGACGGTATCGGTGGTCATTATCGCCTCGGCGACCTTTTCAAAATTATCGGCAGACAGCCCTTTGACAAGTGCCGGCATACTCCGCGCAAAGGGTTCGAGGTTCAGCTGTTCGCCGATGACACCGGTTGAGGAGAGCTGAACCAAATCATCGGCGATGCCGAGCGCTTCAGAAACCAGACTGCCCGTTGCCCTGGCCACCTCCATGCCCTTCGTGCCGGTACAGGCATTGGCACAACCACTGTTGACCAGAATGGCCTGGGCATGTCCACTTTTCAGCCGTTCTCTGTCAATGACTACAGGTGCCGCCTTGACCTGATTGGTGGTGAACAATCCTGCCGTTACGCAGGGGGTCTCGCTGTAGACAAGTCCGAGATCCAACCTGTCCGCATACCGTATGCCTGCCTGCACGGCGGAAAATAAAAATCCTTTAATTTTCATCTAAAATTACAGCGTGGATACCTCTTCCTTCAGGTGGAGGAGGAAACGCTGTCTCCCATGTAGTAATTGTAACCATCGGCACGCTGCAAAAGAGAGCAATGTTTCCATGAAATCCCCTGTATTGTACCTGCTTCTGTCTTGATATTGAAACTGCCGGACTTTCGCACAGACACCCTGCCAACATACGTCCCGGGCTTTTTGCCTTTGTTGACCAGTGCCTTGACCAGATCCCCGGTTTTACATCCATTGACAACTCTTCTTGCTTTCGCTGACGTTCGAGGAAAACCATATGTATCCACCCGGCACATCTGCCGTGATCCTCTGCCAGCAGCAGAAACATAAAGAGGTTGCAGTCCCGGCGGAATATGGACACGCCCGCCTGTTTCGCCGACACAAACGGCATCAAGCCAATGGGATTTTCCGTCGCTTTGGTTCGTCCGGTTATACTTGGTTCTTCCTCCGGACCAGAAGGACACCTGCAGGCCGAATTCCTGCAACCTGCCGCCGGTGGCATAGCGAATCGAATTGATTGCGGCACCATCCTTTAACGGTGCTTTGGCCCGGGCAAGAATGTTGATTAACCGATTAGGGTCACAAAAGTCATGTATATCCTTTGAGCCTTTGGCCTGATTGCATGGTTTGCAAGAAAGGGTAAGGTTGCTTATCCGGTTGGGGCCACCTTGTACCCGAGGGACAATATGCTCTACCTCCAGGGGCACATTCCCGGTTCCGCAATAAGCGCACCTACGACCCCATTTTTCCAAAAGATATTCTCTGGCTTCGTATCCGGCCAATTCCCCTTGCTGATATTCAACACCTGAAATTTCAGGATGCTGCATGCGCTGCGTATCAAAACGCACTGTTTCAACGACAATCCCGGATACTGGAGCAAAGTTGATGAGACGCTTCGCCCAGGTGCAAACATGGTCCACCCTCAAGAGGAGATTATCTCTGATGGCCTGTCCACGGTGAGTAAGCTCTCCGGCCCAAACAACCTTTCTGCCCTGCTGACACTCCGCCACCAGGGCAATGGTTGTCGTCTTGCTCCCTGGATCGAGCTTTAACTGAAGATCTTGAACATCACTGCCGCTCTTTTCTTTTAAGATGATAGTAAAAGGATATCTTTTATAGACAGCAGCTTTTCCCTTGCGCAAAAGCTCCCTCACCCTTGCCGGATGACAAGGCATCAAGAACATTTTGCTTTTGTCTATGACCAACAGATGCTGCATTGAAAGTTACCTT
>CAMBBS010000079.1 GCA_945863875.1 Desulfopila aestuarii DSM 18488 | reverse complement strand
TTAATGGTCGGGATGAGAGGATTTGAACCTCCGGCCCCTTGTCCCCCAGACAAGTGCGCTACCAAACTGCGCTACATCCCGACTCGTGCTGTGTATCTACCATTTGTTGAAAAAGCTGTCAACAACATCAGACAGGTTTCACTGCTCTTTTTTGCTGGTGAGCAGATCTTGCAGCTCTTTCAGTTCCTGCTTGATGCTTTGCAGGGTGCTTGATACCTTGGCCGGTGTCGGTTTTACGCCAGCCGTTGCCTGGCTCGGGTTCGCACCGCTTTCCAGCATCTTTCTCGCCCCGGCTATGGTATATCCCTGCTCATGCAACAGCGTTTTGATATTGAGGATCAGTTCAACATCCTGTCTTCTGTAGAGGCGTTGCTTGGAATTGGCCCTTTTCGGGCAGATTCCGGAAAATTCCGACTCCCAGTACCGCAGGACATGCGTCGGCACATCGGCCATTTTTGCTACTTCACCGATCTTAAAATAGAGCTTGTCTGGTATACTCGTTTTCATTGTGCCAGCCTCATCTCTACGCCAGGGATCAGAGAAAAAAATTACTAGCCGTTTACCTGCTCCCTGAGCTTTTTGCTGGGCCGGAAACTTACGGCCTGGCGCTTCTTGATGGTGATGGTCTCACCAGTTCGTGGATTGCGGCCTTTCCTCGGCGATTTGTCTCGCACGGTAAAGGTACCGAAGTGCACAAGTTTAATGGATTCCCCGGACATCATCGAGCCCTTCATGCTGTCGAGAAAGCTGTCGACAATAAGCGCACAGTTGCTCTGGGAGAAGCCGAGCTGGTTCGCTAAGGTTTCGGTCAGTTCTTTTCTGGTAAGGTTGTTAACGTTGGCATCAAGCATTGCGGAAAATTCCTCCAAATTCATCGGTAAGCAAACGTACTATTTTAGAGTGGGACTTTTCCACATTTTTTTCCGTCAGCGTTTTGGTTGGTGATCGATAGGTTATGGTCAGTGCGACACTCTTATACCCCTCGGGTATCTTTGCTCCCTGAAACACATCGAAGATCTCGCAGCTTTCGATAAGTTTATCACCGCTGTTTCTCACTTTGGTGAGAAGTTCGCCGGCGGAAACCTGCTCGGTGACAACCAGCGCGATATCTCTTTTAACCGCCGGGTAGACCGGCAAGGAAGCAAAGTGTTTGCTGAGGGTGTCCTGCTGACAGATGCTATCATACAAAAGATCAAAATAATAGACATCATGTTTGATGGAGAAACGACGGAGCACTTCTGTCTTGACCTTGCCGAGTGAGCCGATTTTCACCTTGCCGAAGAGGATATCGAGGAAATAACCGTTTTCGGCAAAAGGTTCTCCCCCTTCTTTTTCCGGCACAACGAAGTGAACCGATTCGTCTTCGCCAATGCGCCCGATTTCCATTTCTCTGATGATGAATTCGACGCTGCCCTTGGCATCGAAGATGTCAACCGGTTCCTGTTTGTAATGCAGGGGCGAGCTTTCCCCGTGTCGGTTACCGCAGAGCACTCCAGAAAACATGGTCATCTCCCGTGGCTGGACATTGACGCCGACCGGCGTAAAGACCTTGCCGATCTCGAACATCTTCACCGCGGTCTTTTGGTGATTGATGTTTCTTCTGACGTTGTCGAGGAGGCCGGGCAGGAGCATGGTCCGCATAACCGACTGTTCCTCACTCAAGGGGTTGAGCAGCCGTACCGCGTCGAAACGCTCATCGCCGGCGGGGATATTCATCATCTCGGCATGCTTGTCGGACATGAAACTGTAGTTGATCGCCTCGGTGTAGCCGATGGCGGTCAGACGTTCGGCTATGGCCAACCGTCTCAGTCGATCACTGTCTTGCTCCGGATAACTCAGCTTGACTTCCGGCAGGGTGGCCGGGATGTGATTGTAGCCATACAGGCGGGCAACCTCTTCGACGAGATCGGCCTCTCGTTCGATGTCGACCCGGAAGGAGGGTGGGGTAACACTCAGCAGGACCGCGTCCTGTAGGTGACAAGTGATGCCTATCGATTCGAGCAGATCCTTGATCTGGATTGCCGCAAGTTCGATGCCGAGCAGGGCAGTGGTTCTAGCCACACTCAAGGCTATCGGCGCCAGTTCTTTTTTGCCGGGATAGCAGTCAATGCCATCATCGGCAGCTTGCCCGCCTGCTATTGAACACATCAGATCGACGGCACGGTTAAGCGCATTGATCGTGCCGTCCGGATCGACACCGCGTTCAAAACGGTACGAGGCATCGGTCGCCATATTCAATTTTCTCGCCGTTTTGCGGATGGAGACCGGTTGAAAGCAGGCGCTTTCAAGCAGGATATTAACGGTTGCTGCGGTCACCTCTGAATTAAGACCGCCCATAACGCCGGCGACGGCGATCGGCTTTTCGCCATCACAAATCATCAGCATGTCGGCATCAAGCTGTCGTCCCGCATCGTCAAGGGTAGCAAAGCTCATCTCATCCGCTGCCGGTGTGCGCACAACAATCCTGCCGCCGGCAAGGGTGTCAAAGTCAAATGCGTGCAGGGGCTGGCCGTATTCGAGCATGACAAAATTGGTTATATCGACGATGTTGTTGATCGGCCTGAGCCCGACGTTGATGAGGCATTTTTTCAGCCACCAGGGCGAGGGGCCGATTATTACATTCTTGATCAGGCGCGCGGTGTAGCGGGGGCAGAGTTCGCTGGCGACAACTTCCACGGAAAAATCGTTGGAGGTTGTATTGATTACCGCATTCTGCACCGGCAGGGTGAGTGGTTTCCGGACCACGCCGGCAATTTCTCTGGCGATGCCGATAACCGAGGCGCAGTCGGGACGGTTGGGGGTCAGATCGACTTCGACAAAGATATCATCAAGCGCCATGGCTTTGATAAAAGACTGGCCGTGCTCCGTACCTTCGGGCAGTTCCATGATGCCGTCATGCTCGTTACTCAGGCCAAGCTCACGTTCCGAACAAATCATACCGCAGGATTCGACACCGCGGATTTTTGATTTGCTGATCTTGAAATTGCCGGGAAGGATCGTGCCGGGAAGGGCGACGACTACAGCCAGATTTTGACGCACATTCGGCGCACCGCAGACTATCTGGTGAAGCTCCTCGCCGATGCGTACCTGGCAGACCGTCAACTTGTCGGCATCGGGATGCCTCTCGGCAGAGACCACCAGGCCGGTCTTGAGGGCAGCGAGATCCTGATACAAAGGGTATACTGCATCGACTTCCAGACCCAGCATGGTAAGATGTTCGGCAAGCGCATCCGGAGAGAGGCTCTGAATATCTATATAGTTTTGCAACCAGTTAAGAGTAAACTTCATGGCAGTATTCTTATTTGTAGTGAGACTGACTAACCCCGGTAAACGGGAAAACAGGATTTTTTTTAGTACCCAGGTGAGGGGTACTAAAACTGTGACAGAAACCGCTGGTCGTTTTCGTAAAAAAGCCGTATGTCGTCGATGCCGTATTTGAGCATGGCGATCCTTTCGATACCAAGGCCAAAGGCAAAACCGCTGTACACCGCTGGATCATATCCGACCATCTTGAATACCTCGGGATCGATCATGCCGGATCCGAGTATTTCCAGCCAGCCGGTTTTTTTACACACCCGGCAGCCGGCTCCTTCGCACATCACGCAGGCAATATCGACCTCGGCGCTGGGCTCGGTGAACGGGAAAAAGGAAGGTCGAAAGCGTAAGGGGAGATCTTTTTTAAACATCTTTTGCGTAAAGACGGTCAAAACGCCTTTGAGGTCGGCAAAGGAAACATTTTTGTCGACAAGAAACCCTTCAACCTGATGGAACATCGGCGTATGCGTTATATCCGAATCACAGCGATAGACTTTCCCCGGGGCGATGACGCGCAGGGGCGGCTGCTGCACTTCCATGATGCGGGCTTGCATCGGGGAGGTATGTGTTCTGAGCAGCACTGAATCACTGATATAGAAGGTATCGTGCATGTCTCGCGCAGGATGATGGGCGGGGATATTCAAGGCCTCGAAATTGTAGTAATCGAGTTCTATATCCGGCCCTTCGGCGACGGAGAAACCAAGATTTTCAAAAATTGCGCAGGTTTCGCGCATCACCTGGGTTACCGGATGCAGTCTGCCGGCGGCAGGATAGCGCCCCGGCAAGGTAAGATCCGGACCGGCCTGGGAGTTCGAGCGGCCGGCGGTGGCGTCCAGGGCCTGCTGCCTCTCCTCGAACAGTTTCTCGATATCCGCTTTGATGCTGTTCGCCAGTTGACCAACGCGCGGTCGGTCTTCGGCGGAGACGGTACCGAGCTGGCGCATAATGGTGCTGAATTTTCCCTTACGCCCAAGAAAGCGGATGCGGAAATCTTCCAGCAGGTTTTTGTCGCTCAGTCCTTGCAGACTCTCCCGGGCTTCGGTTTCTAGGCTCTGTAACTCTTGTTCCATGGTGAATGTGAAAGTTGATGCTCAAAGAAACAACATGCCGGTTTTTGGTCATGACCCCATTAAGCGGGGCCGTCAAACCAAAACCGGCACACATAAAAAAATATTGACGGGCAGAGCCGTGGTTATGCGTTTGCTTCTCTGGCTATCTGCACTACTTTGGTGAAAGCGTCTGCATCGAGGATGGCCAGGTTAGACAGCACCTTGCGATCAAGATCGATATTGGCTTTTTTCAGGCCACCCATCAATTTACTGTAACTGATGTCATTCATCCGAGCGCCTGCATTGATTCGGGCGATCCAGAGACGACGGAAATCTCTTTTCTTGGCTCGTCTATCGCGGTAGGCATAGACCAATGCGCGGTCAACTGCTTCGGTCGCGGTCTTATAAAGACGTGAACGACCACCTCTGAAGCCTTTAGCTAGCTTCAGAACCCTGTTTCTTCTTCTACGGGCTTTAAAACCTCGTGTTACGCGTGGCATCTCTTAACTCCTTCTATTCCTGCCGCTCTGCTGCAGCAGGTTCTTTTACTGTACACAAAAGCGTTTTTTTAATTCAATGGGGAAACAAGCAACCTATCAATTACATGTAAGGTAAGATCCGCCTGATTCCTTTGTAATTCGCGGAATCGACAAGCTCGGATTGTCGCAGACCACGTTTACGCTTCGTCGATTTTTTGGTGAGAATATGACTGGAAAAAGCTTTGTTACGTTTGATTTTGCCTGATCCGGTCAGTTTGAAGCGCTTGGCTGCGCCTCGATTGGTTTTCATCTTCGGCATGACGTGACTCCTTTACACCTCAATATAATCTGCTGTTGAAGGTAGTTTCAAATTATCAGCTGATGAAAAAAGACTCTTCAACAGCAATCTATCTATAAAAAATCGAGTCCTAGAGAGCATATGGTAGAACTGATTTGGACTCTTACTGTAAACTTATGCGCAACTTAACCTTTCGGACCTACAAACATCACCAGCTGGCGGCCTTCCATGCGCGGCTCCTGCAGGATGACGGCGTCATCGGCAAGGGCTTCGGCGACCTTATTCATGGCATCCACACCGATAGTCTCGCAGTAGACGATCTCCCGTCCTCGAAAACGCATGGTCAGTTTTACTTTATTTTTGGCGGCGAGAAATTTTTTAATATGATTAATTTTAAAGTTGAGATCATGTTCATCGGTTTTCGGCCGGAATTTAATCTCTTTTGTCTCTACCGTCGTCTGTTTCTTTTTTGCTTCCTGCGTCTTTTTCTTTTGCTCGTAGCGGAATTTATCGTAATTCATCACCCGACAAACCGGCGGGTCGGCATTTTCCGAGACGACGACCAGGTCAAGCCCTGCTTCGTAGGCGATGTTTCGTGCTTCTTCTGCTGAAACAACACCAAGCTGGCTTCCGTCGTCACCTATAAGTCGAACGTTTGGAAAACGGATCGCATCATTTGTCAATGCCTTCTCATCACGTTGTACCGGTCCAGTCTTTCCTCTTCTGTTAATAACTTTACCTCCCCGATTCTACGAGCTTAATATTGTGATATAACCCGTCTGTGCGACTCATCTGCAACAGTCCTGGGCAACATTCCCTTTCAAAATTGATCAGTATCCGCGACCTTCCCGGACTTCGTCGGCGATTTTTGCGGCAAAGTCCGCGATGGGCATTGGTGCGAGATTTTCGCCGCTGCGCAGACGAACAGTTACCGTCCCATCGGCCATTTCTTTGTCACCGATGATAAGCATGTATGGTATTTTGGCAACTTGGGCTTCCCTGATTTTATAGTTCAACTTTTCGTTGCGTAAATCTTTTTCAATTCTCAATCCGGCCTTACGGAGTTCTTGGTATACGGTTTCACCGTATACCGCCTGGTCGTCGGTGATGTTCAGGATCCGTGCCTGTACCGGGGCAAACCAGATGGGAAAGGCCCCTGCGTAATGTTCAATCAGCACGCCGATAAAACGTTCAAGAGAGCCCATCAGAGCCCGATGAATCATTATCGGCTGGTGATCGGTGTTGTCCGCCCCCGTATAGCTCATTTCGAACCGTTCGGGAAGATTAAAATCAACCTGGATAGTCGAACATTGCCAGGAACGTCCTAATTGGTCCTTGATTTTAATATCAATTTTTGGGCCGTAGAACACGCCTTCACCGGGATCAATCATGTAACCGAGACCCTTTTTCTCCAGCGCACGTTTCAAGGCTTCGGTTGCTCTCTCCCAGTTGGCATCGCTGCCGACATATTTTGCCGGACGGGTCGACAGATATATATCATACTCCTCAAAGCCGAAAGACTTGAGAATATGCAGGTTGAGATCGAGGATATTGAATATCTCGTCTTCAAGCTGATCGGGGCGACAGAAAATATGCGCATCGTCCTGGGTAAAACCGCGCACCCGTAACAGGCCATGCAGGGCACCGGCTCTTTCGTAACGGTAGACGGTACCCAGTTCACACCAGCGAATGGGCAGATCACGATAACTTCTTTTCAGGCTGTTGTAGATGCCGATATGAAAAGGGCAGTTCATCGGTTTCAGCTGATACTGTACCTCGTCGATGGCCATTGACGAGTACATGTTCTCGCTGTAGAAATCGAGATGGCCGGACGTCTTCCACAGATCCTGTCTGGCGATGTGCGGCGTGTAGAGCAGCTCATAATCATGCCGGTAATGCTCGTCTTTCCAGAAATCTTCAATGAGTCGTCGAAGCTGTGCTCCTTTTGGCTGCCAGAGTATCAGTCCCGGACCGATGGCATCCTGAATGGTAAAAAGCTCAAGCTCCCTGCCGAGTTTACGATGATCGCGTTTTTTCGCTTCTTCAAGAGCGGTCAGGTGTTTGCTCAGGTCTTTCTTGTCGTAAAACGCCGTGCCGTAGATGCGCTGCAGGACATCCCGCTTTTCATCGCCGCGCCAGTAGGCACCGGCCACGCGCAACAGCTTGAAGGCTTTTATGAAGGAAGTGTTCGGCAGATGCGGCCCACGGCACAGGTCGGTGAACTCGCCAACGTGGTACAGGGAGACAATGTCGGTCTGCAGGTCTTCTATAAGTTCAACCTTGAATTTTTCCTGTTCGTCGCGGAATTTCTTTATGGCCTCCGCACTGGGCAGTTCGGTACGCATAAAGGGCAGCCCCTGGCGTACCAGCTCGGTCATTCTGGCCTCAATTTTGTCGAAATCTTCCGGGCTGAACGGCTCATTTCTTAAGAAGTCATAATAGAAGCCGTTTTCAATAGAGGGACCAATGGCGACCTTAACGTCTTTGCCGAAAACGTCCCTGACTGCCAGCGCCATGATATGGGCGGTGCTGTGCCGCAGGACATCGAGAGCGTCGTCTGAACCAATCTGAACCGGGCTGAGAACAGTATCTGTATGCAGGGGCGTAGTATAATCGACAAGCGCATCGCCTATCTTGGCGGCGACAGTGATTTTACGCTGTTTGTTGGAGAGAAGTGCGGCCAGGGCATCCTGTACGGTCGTGCCTTTCGGGACCGGGACGGATTCTTCTCCATTAAGGGATACATTTATGTTCGTCATGAGATTATTCTATATAAAAATAAAGGCTAAAGAATTAACACCCGAATTATAAGGTGTTCCCACTTTAGCCTTTTATCTTTGGTAGGCGCGGAGGGGATTGAACCCACGACATCCACCACGTCAAGGTGGCGCTCTCCCACTGAGCTACACGCCTGTAGGGCCTTTTGGCCGTTCAGTCTGGTCGGTTTCCGAAACCCGACCGGCGATCACCGTTTCCGGCAATCGGGGGCTGAGGCAGGTTGCTTGGGCCTCAGCGTCTTTCTTGGCTTGCTGTTCTCAGCACCGGTTGGGCGATGGACGATCGCCGCTCGGCGTTGAATTTGCCGCGTCAGACGAGTGCCTTATATCATAGCAGGGCCGGCTCCGCAATACTTTTGGCCACTTTTTTTGCTCATTGGCGGATGGCCCTGTCTGTCCGGCTTGCTATGTTTTGAAAATATAGTCGACAATTCAAGATGTTGGCTTGAATTGTCGTTGATCTCCAGCATGCTTGTCGGTATCGATCACTCCGCTAAAGTAAAGGCGCCGTTTTTGACCTGGACCATCACCATTGAGTCGACTCCCAGGCCGTTATGATCTTCGGGGGTAATGTTGTATATTCCCGATATCCCAACGTAA
>CAMBBS010000078.1 GCA_945863875.1 Desulfopila aestuarii DSM 18488 | reverse complement strand
GCATAGATGGGCTGCAACAGGTTCCAGGCCTCGGTGCAGGTGACCGCACTTCCCTCCGGGGCAGCGGCATCATAGTACACCGTATAGACAGCCGGATTGACCGCCTGGCCCAGGTCAGGCAGGAAATCGGTGGTCGTGTTGCGCAGATTATCAAGGGATAAAGCGGTCCCCGGCCGCAACAGCTCAAAGGTCACACAGTCCTTGACATAGCGGATCATGCTCGTTCTGACAAAGTTGTTTTTTGGCGAGGAGCCCTTGACGGACTCCAATGCCTTGAAGCCGATCCCCCCGGCATTGGTCTGGTATGCGGCATCAGGGGCGGCGGCAGTATCGATGATATCGACCATGCCTTTCTCGATCTTGTTGAGAAAGCCGGCGGTGAATACCACCGCATCGGGAATGCCGCCAATGGTCTGGAATCTGTTCAGGACCGGATCATAGACGGTGATGTTGCCTTTGGGCACGAACAGGGCAAGATACATGACCGCGCCAAGCAGCACCGGCACCGCCCAGACCAGGGGGATGATGCGTGCTCCGGTCGCGGCCCTTGCCAGCCAGCCACCGGCGGCGGCAAGAATGCCCAGCACGGTGACGACAAAGAGCAGGCCCTGGTACCCCGAATCACTGAAGATGAGCGCGATCTTGGTGAACGCCTGGCTGATCGGGTTAAAGCCGCCATAGGTATAATATTCCATATCCAGCGCCAGGGCGGGGGCTACCGGCAGCAGGACAACGCCGGCGACGGTGATGATGGCGACTGAGGCTTTTTTCATGTTATCACGCCCTTTACATCTGCAGCCTGGCCGCAATATCTTTGCCGTAACGGCGGGTGATCTCCGCGGTCATCTGTGCTTCACTTTTCTGCATATGCTCGAGGTAGGTCATGATAGTGCTCATCTCGTTTGCCGAGGCTATGTAGCTGGCCCGGGCAGCCTCCTGGACCTGCTGGATCCTGTGCAGCATAAGCGAGATATCCTGATCGGCATGCTGGGCAAAGACCACGGCCGCGCAGTTCTCCACCGGCTGACCGGCAGTTGCTCCGGCCTGTTTTTCAAGCATCTCCTTGGCCTTTTTGGCAACCACCTCGGCCCGGAGATAAAGGTCGGACAAGATCTGCAGGGCGTAGGCGTTGGCGGTAATGTCCGCAAGACCGGCCACGGCGGCATCCTTCATATCCATTGTTACCGCCGTTTTGAGTATCGGCAGGGCCGCCAGCGGGTTGGTTTGCAGGAAGCTCTGTTCGGCTGGGCTGAGGGTGGTTTTGCTTTCAATCTTGCCGGCAATGGTCATCAAAGTATCCCGGACATATTGCGCCAGGTCCCGGTTGGTATCGGTGATCTGGTTGCACATGCCGTTCGTTGCTTTGGCGTAGATATTGCCGCCGGCAAAGCCTTTGATGTCATCGGGATTATTCTGGGGGCAGGGCGCTTCATAGGAGACCCTGTAGGCGTTGGCCGGGCCTTCAAGATTTACGTCTCCGACCAGGCCGCGGATAAGATCGGTATAATCTGCCGGCAGGCCCATTTTGCTGCCGACATTTGCCAAAAGGGAGCCTCCGGAGAGGAAGGTGCTCTGGATATCTCCATTGCAGCCGCTGGTTATTTGCGCCACATCTCCGGCCTGAGGCATGTTGTTGTTCGCCTCATCTTCCCTGGTGACGATATCCCACATCTCCGAGACGCCCTGGGACAACTTGTTTTCCTTAATGGAGGTGCCGAGCTTTTCCCGCATGACCTCGGTTGAATGAAAACCATTGTCATCCATGACCACGCCAACCAGCTCCTTTGCCGCCGCACATTCATCGAGCTGCATGGAGTTGAGATTGTCGGACAGCGCTTCAAAGTTCTTGATGGTATTGGAGCATTGCTCACAGAGTGTTTTCAGACCGAGATCAAAGGCCACTGCCGCCGCGCCGGTTAAAATCCCCTGGAGTTTATTGACCAGGTAGTCCGTATTCATGAACGAAAATCCACCGGTGAACACGTCAATACCGCCGCAACCGCTTTTGATCCGCGGTATCTCTACTGTCACCGGGTAAGTGCTGGTGTTTGGCCACCGGGCATTGAACGAACCGCCGGAATAGTATCCCCGCTGCTGTCCGGAAAAATAGTTCGGTGAAGTGGTGTTTTTCTGCTGCAGCCAGTCGTCAACCCAGGCGGCTGAGACAATTGCCGGGAGAAAAAAGAAAAGAGCAATTGTTGCGGTCATGATTTTCACTGTCTTTGTCGCCATGGCTGTTCTCCTTTTTCCAGGATGGAAGTTGGATCAAATGCACTGCCTTTTTGGAATTCATACATGAGGAAGTTGTCACCTGTGGTGTCTCCCTGCAGGTAACGGATAGCCCGATAGAGTTTTCTTTCCAGTTCGGTCAAACTGATCACCCCATTGGCCACGGTCATATAATCGTCTTGTCCTTTCTTGATGAGAAGAAGGGTAGGGGCGGTGGTGATGTTGAACCGGTTGGCGGCGTTGGGAGTTGCATTGATATCGACGCTCTTGATCTGCCAGCCGTATTTATCGACGAAATAGGCGAGGATGTGTGATTGCTGTTCACAGAACCCGCAGCCGGGGCTGATGAAAAAGAGCAGGGCATGGTTTTCTCCTGCCTGGTTGATAGTTTGTGAAATCTCCTGTTGCTGGATCTGTACTCTGGCGTTGATGCCGGGGCCTGCCAGCGGATACACCTGGTTGACGTTGAAGAGTTCGCCGTATTTCTGCGTGACATACATGGTGGCATTGGTGTAGGCCAGGGCCTTGCGCCTGGCGAGATCCTGCATGGTGAGATATTCCATGATATTTTGCTCATCCGGAGTCTGGACCGCTTTTTTCTGCAGGCCATTGAGGAGCTGCTGAAAATCGTCCGGATGCAGATTCCACAGCTCATCGATGGTATAATGTTCCAGAGATGGAATTAACCGTGGTGTAACAGCCGGCTCCGGGGTGATGATCGGTTCTTCCGGTTGCGGCGGGGGATCTTCGTACCAGAACCAGCCGTGCCTGGTGTCCTGGTAGAAATTGTTGTCGGCAGCCTCTGCCCCGGATGTGCCAAGGAGACACAGGGTCAGGAGTGTCGACATGATCAGATGATTACCAGAGTGGCAAGGCTTTGTATAAAATCTCGTCTGCATGGATCAAACCGAAGTATCTGGAGTCAAAACTGCGGGGATTTGCTCCCACCATGAAATAGTTGTCGTCTGGTACCGGACCGATAAAATGAAATTGCGGTAAGCTTCTCCCCTGGCTGTCTTTGGCCAGGGCCTTGCCTAACGGCGTCTGTCCACAGAAAAACTGATTGTTTTCGTCTCTTGTCAGCATCTCCTTGGGGCTGCAGCCTGCCTGCTTGATCAGACGGTCATTTTCCTTGTTCAGTCCCTGCTGAAGAAAGGTTTTCATTTTGTCCTGGTGTCTGAAAACCAGGTAATCCCCTGTCTTGATGTTGTTTCTGATCTTGGTCAGAAAAAATAGTCTATGGTTGAGGGACGCACTGGTTGCAACGATAATCCGTGGCGGCAGCCACAGCCCAGGCAGCAGAGCCGCGAGAAATACCAGGGCGAGACTCTTTTCCCGGGCGGTCAGGTTATGAGACGGCCTTTTTTTACTGCTCTCTGATATCGATTTCCTTTCCATTTCTGAGCACCACCTCCTTTAACAGAACCACCTGAGTAGGATCGGCAGCGGCCTTGTTCAGAGCGTGTTCAAGCTTGTTGACGCTTGCCTGCCACTCCTCTTCACTGATTTCCCCCGCCACCAGTAAGGCCTTTTGTGTTCTGAGATAGCCCTTTAAGTCCAGCACAGAGATTTTTTGCGCCAGGTAGTTGTCGTAGCCAAAGATTGTTAACGCCGCGATCATCAAGGCAATGAGCACTACCTCCAGATATCCTGGACCAAAACGGGGGTTCGGTTGTTGTTTGTCCTCCATCAATATGCGCCTCGCATTTTCTTTATCAGGTTGGCCAGGGCGGTACTCTTCGCTTCCCGGTTGATTCGCTCGAGGAGGTAATCGAGTCCTGCATCTCCCTGGATCAAATAGGCGTCTTTTCCATTTGCATAGACCACCGCAGGTACCCGGGTGATGGTGTATTTGGTAAAGAGAGCCGGCAATAGACTGATTTCCACCTGGTAATGTTGACATGGTTCGCTTGTGTTCCGGCAGGCAGGGTCCCTTTGTAATATCCGGCTGAAATATGTTGCATTGGCCCTGGTGTCGGTCATGCCGCCCAGCCAACCGCGCATCACCGGGATGACATTCGGGTCAGAAGCTTTTGCAATGGCTGAGATGTATGTCTGCATGGTTTCATCCGGCACGGAGCTTGAGAAAAAGAGGTAGACCTTTTCCATGCCGGTGAGACCGCCGTCCTCTATTGCCCGCTCTTTCACCATTTGCTGCTTCTTTTGCCACGGAGTTATGGCATCCGCAAAAACTTCGCTTGCCAGCCGGTGCGTTTCACACTGGATCTTCTCCTGGAACTCTGGAGAATGAAAATGATCCGAGGTCTCTTGTGCAGCCTGCAATCCCTCTTCGGTATACTTGTTGACCGGCAGGGTCATTTTACCGGCATCCTTTCTTGCCTGCGCCATAATGGAGCGTGCTTCTTCTGCTTGCGCCGGAGTGAGGCCGGCTCCGAGGGTGAGCACGGCAAAAAGCACCAAGGATTTCATTGGCAACAGGTACAGCACTTCTGTTTTCTGTAGACAACCCAGAGAAATTCATCGTTGGAGCCCTTGTCACCCTGGTAGGGAGGGTTAAGGCCAGAGTCGTAAAATTTTGCCGATTTGCCGACAGGATAGGCGGGTGATCGGTCGGCCGGTCTGACCACGTGCATCTTGTAATGGCTCTTGATCCAGACCGGGGTGTAGTTGCAGCCGCAGAGATTGTCGGCAGGATCACAGATCATCATGATCCTGTTTAATTTGTATATCAGCCGGGAAGCCACGGTATTGTTGGCCTGCACGATGTTGTCATTGTCGACATGGCCGGTCATCGGATAGGATGATCCGCCACTGCCGATGCACCAGGGCATAAAGTCGAGGGGGGAGCCAAGGTTTACGGCGGTGGCATCAGCCATACAGGTCATCTGCATCGCCTTGTTTGCAAAAAGACTCGCCTCCGGGTGGATGACGGCAGAAAGTTCGTCGTTTTGCCACATCGCATCATATTCACTCCACCACATGCCGTAATCGTTGCGATCGCATATGCCATACATCAGGGGAAGGAGGTAGCCATGGGCCTGGGCGAAGGTCGATTCATTGGCAATGTCCACCGCATCGGAGCTGTTGTTTTTCCCGCCGAGCTCCTCGGTCGACGAGGCACCGATGGGTTCGCCGAGATAGGTGGAGTAATTGGCGACAGAAACGGTATCTTCAAGCAGAAAGGGTTCCCAGTAGCTGATGATGATACCCGTTTCAAAGAAGACGGGGGGCGGGCGCGGACAAATGCATATCCCTTCGATTTTAAATTCTATTTCATCCCAGTGGATATCGGTGACTGAATTAAAAGGGTCCCCGGACTTTTCGGCTGCTGCGGGGGTACATAGAAGCGTCAGCAGCAGGGCACAGGTCTCCAGCGGTTTATTCTTTAGCATAGGCACTTCCCTGCTTGTCACGAGGCAGTACTATTTCCTGGACCAGCATCTTGTCTTCTTTCTGGACGACAATGGAGGGGACCGCTTCGAGTCGCAGCCTCTCGGCTATATCGTTTGTGAGGTAAAACACCGGCCGTTTGAGCTTTTCGGTCAGCTCAAAGGCAGAACCGTTTGACAGTAAAAGTTTGGCCCGGTGGTTACCGGCATAGGGAGTTTTCTTAAACCACTCGATCTGCCGTGCATCCGCACCATCGATGACCACCAGGCCGCCGGGAAAGGCAATGTAGTCCAAGGGATTGAAGGTATATCCTTTGGCATAGAGGACTCTGTCCTGGCCATCGAGGAGATCCTGGCTGAGGGTGTAGCTCATATCGACCGCAAACGATCTGTTTGCCGTGGCGCGGGGCAATGGATGGAGATTGGCCGGCTGATATGTTTTCATCTGACGGGAGACAGGGAGTTTATTCTTGGCGGCGAGTTTTGCCGCCTCCTGCCGTAGTTCCGCCACCACATCCGCTTCTATGACCGGATATGTTTCGCCAACCGTACCGAGATGTAGCGTTGCCCCGGCAAAATGAGCGACAGATATCAAGGCGATCATGGAGGATATGGCCGCTTTACAGTTCACCTTGCTGCCTCCGTCTGACCATCTCCTCAATCGCCTCATGATAGGTTTTCCCGTCCTGGACCAGGTGTTCTATCATGGCGATTTCCCTGGCCTTGGATGTATAGATAAAATAGGCATAGTCGTTGACCACCAGCCGGGCCACGCCAACCCCGAAGGGCGTGTCAAAAAAGATTTCCGAGTAGTTGGGTGGATTGGATTTGACGCTTTTCAAGAGGCGCATGGTGAATTCGTCATAATCGAGCAGCCCTTTCTTGTTGGCCTGGTCGAAATCCGTCGATTCCAGGAAGATCTTGAAGGCGGAGTTGCTGTTGATGACACTGCCCACCTCGCCAAAGTTGTCCAGGTCGAGCAGGGATTGGGTGATGACCATGAAACTGCCGTTGTACTTCCTCGCCCGGCGATAGCCTTCGTTGATGACCGGGGCGATCATCGCACCCTTATCGAGAAACTGCCATGCCTCATCGAAGATGATCAGCCGGGGCCGGGAACGATCGGAAAGATAGAGGTCCTGGGTGACCGCGTTGATGATCAAGAGCGTCACCACCCGGTACAGGTCCGGCTGGACCTTGAGGTTTTCCAGCTCGAGCACGACAAACTCGTCATTATGGATAGCAAAGGTGCTTGGCCCGGTAAAAAAACGGCCGTGAAAGCCATGGCTGGTAAATTCCCGGATGTTAAAAGCGAGCTTTCTCGCGGTTTCGATCAGTTTTGGGTTGTCGGCCATCTCGTCCATATTGGCGCCGGGAGCCACGGGGAACTTCATCAGGAACGCATAGACGGTATCGGCATCGGCATTCTGCCCTTTTTGCTGCCAGGCCCAGCGGACAGCGTTACGGATAAGGTTCATCTCGGTGTCGTCGCATTTGGCGTTATCGGAATTGGAGTAGGCCATCTGGGCAAAGACCGCGGCGACGCTTTTCAATTCCTCTTCCGGTTCCCGGATGGAGGTGAATGGATTGAGACAGATATGGCTGTCCGGCTGGAAATCGAGAAACCGTGCGCCGAACATATTGGCCATCTTCTTATACGAGCCGCCGATATCGATGATCCGCACCAATGCGCCGCAGGCGTAATAATTAAAGGCAATGAAGTTGACTAAAAAGGATTTGCCTGAACCGGAGGTTGCACAGCAGAAGACGTTTTGATTGGTGGCGCCGGGATGAAAAAAGTCGAGAGAGATGAGCTGTCCCTTTCTGCCGGTAAAGATCAGCTTTGGCGCGCCGCCTGAACCGGCGAAATCACCCTGCACCGGCAGGAGCGGAGCAACCGAGGTGATGGGCGCGATGAAGTCTCTCTCCAGGTTGTCGATGTTCCGGCCGGTGGTATAGAGACCAAAGGGCAGGGCGGAGAGAAAGAGAACCTTCAAGATCAAGTGATCCTGCTGCATGACGTAGCCATTGTTCTCCCACAGCCTCCTTACCCTGATGCAGGAGTCCCTGGCCTGTTCGAGTTCCTCATGCCACACCCAGAATATTGGTATTATTTTGACGAATTTTTCACCCCGTTCCAGGTTGTCGGTGGCGGCCAGGTACTCTTCCTGTTTTCGACGCAGGCTTGGCGACAGGGAACCAACCGCCTGCTGGTTGAGGATCAGGTTGCACTTGGCGTGGAGTTTCATTTCCAGGCCTGCCTCAAAGACGATATTAAAGGTATAGAGAAAATCGGTCTTGATCTGGTCGGCATCTGAAACCACACCCCAGATCCCGCCAAAAAGTGAATTGGTTTGCAATGGGTCGATTTCCTTTGGCACAACCTTTGGCGTGGTGCAGCAAAAATAATGGTCGCCTATCCGCAGGTGATCTTGTTTCTCTGTGATCACGGTATCGCTGTTGATGATCTGTTTGCGCAGGGGAATGTCTGGATTGCAGGAATTGATATTCTTTGTTGGGTAGTCCGCCGGATAGCTGTTCAGCAGCCGGCGACTCCATTCCAACAGGTCCTCGGCTTGTAGATGCCGAGGAAAGAGTAGTGCCGCCTTCAGGGTTTCTTTTATCTGGCGTTTTATATCCAGCAGAGGCGCCGCTTTACCCTCCTTCATAAGATCATCCGGGGTGGGCAATTCCGGACAGTCGCCAGGGAGATTGACTGCGACGAATAGGCGGAAATTGCGCACGGGAACATTGCTGCAGGCGCTCAATCCTTTTCGCCCCTTTGTAAGAAATTTGACCACCGCCCCGGTGTTTGACTGAACAAGAGGGTTTCTCCTGGTTCTGTTCTGCTGATACTGCTGAAGGATTGGCTCAATGTTCGAGTCGGCCTGGAAGATAAGCTGAATAACACTGCCCTTGGGTAAACCGGCTCGGAAAAGTCCTTCCAGGGCATTGATGGTTTTGGCGCCGGCGTAAATGACCGGGGAGCATTCCCACAACATGCCAAGGCT
>CAMBBS010000077.1 GCA_945863875.1 Desulfopila aestuarii DSM 18488 | reverse complement strand
ATCCCGGATACTGGAGCAAAGTTGATGAGACGCTTCGCCCAGGTAAAAACATTGTCCACTCTTGAGCGAAGAGATGGGGCCATCCAGCCTTGAGGTCTTGTGCGGTTCTGAAACCGAGGCTGACGGTATCTGGTTTTTCTCTTGCGCCGGCTTCGTCTTATCTGCCTTCGCGAGAGCAGATTATTTCTGATGGCCTGTCCACGGTGAGTAAGCTCTCCGGCCCAAACAACCTTTCTGCCCTGCTGACACTCCGCCACCAGGGCAATGCCCGTCGTCTTGCTCCCTGGATCGAGCTTTAACTCAAGATCTTGAACATCACTGCCGCTCTTTTCTTTTAAAATGATACTAAAAGGAAATCTTTTATAGACAGCAGCTTTTCCCTTGCGCAAAAGCTCCCTCGCCCTTGCTGGATGACAAGGCATCAAGGGCATTTTGTTTTTGTCTATGACCAACACATGCTGCATTTAAAGTTACCTTTAAAATTCTTCACTTTCGCGAGTAAAAACCACCTCGGCAATGTTAATGAAAGGTTTTGTACAAGCGGCACTGGCTTAACCCCTTCAACCTGTTTAACCACTTGTCGCAGAGCCTGGAACTGGTGGAGCATCCCAGAGTGCCTATATATTCTTTCTTAACGTAGCCCGTTAGCCTTGCGGCCCTGGCTGTGCCTGGTCAACACAGGAACTTGCTTGCACAAGCTCCGTCCTTCAGGGCGGGGTAGTTGACACTGTTTCAGTCTGCCTCCTTCCAGAGGGTGAGGGCCTGTTGGTAGATCTGTGACCGCGACAGGCCAAGATCGGCGGCCAGGCGCCGGCTGACATCTTTCAGGGAGAGATCGGAGTTGTCGCGGTACCAGAGAAGAAGCTCTTCCACCGTCTGCCCCTGGACTTCTTCCTGCACGCCGGGCCAGATAATGACCACAAATTCCCCGCGGTTACGGCCTGCCCGGCTTTTGGCCAGCAGCTCGCTCAGGGGGCCATGCTGCAGATCCTCAAAAGTTTTGGTCAATTCTCGCGCCCAGAAGGATTGTCGTTCCCCGAGGGTTTCCAGGGCGTCACTGAGGAGTGATTCTATCCGGTGCGGCGATTCGTAAAGGACTATAGGGTGTTCACTTGCCGCCAGGGCGGCGAGCAATTTGCGTCGCTGGCCTTTTTTAGAGGGCAGAAAACCGACAAACAGAAAGCTGGTTGCGGTGATGCCGGAGGCGGATAGGGCGGTCGTCAAGGCCGATGCACCGGGCAGCGGCACCACGGTCAAGCCATGTTCGTGGACAAGCTTGACGGCAATTGCTCCCGGATCGGAAATACAGGGAGTGCCGGCATCACTGACCAGGGCGATGTTTTGCCCTTGCTGCAAGCGATGCAGGATCTCTTCACTCCGTTCCACCTCTTTTTCGCGGTAATAGCTGATCAGCGGGGTGTGGATGCCGAAATGGTTGAGCAGTATCTTCGTATGCCGGGTGTCTTCCGCGGCAATGAGATCAACCTCCTTGAGTATGCGAAGGCTGCGCAGGGTAATATCTTCGAGGTTACCTATCGGGGTGGGAACGATATACAGCGTTCCGGATTTCTGTTGTCCAGCAGAGGGCATAAAGGCTCACTTATAATAAAAGGTAAAGAAAAGGAATGTCGTACAGTATGCTCAATTGCTGGAAAAATTGCATCTGCTTTTCTTGACGGGTACAAAAGGCATGTATATGAGTATGTGATCATATACCAATAAGGAGAGGGCATGCAAAATGATCGCTGCGGCAGCCGCATTATTCATCAGGAAAAAGTCGATCTGGCCAGATGCCGAGACCTCCATCCGGCACGGGTTGAGCAATTGTGTCAGCTGTTCAAGGCCTTTGGCGAGCCGGGCAGATTGCGGATTCTGCATGCCCTGCTGCAGCAGGAAATGTGTGTCTGCGATCTGGCCGCGCTGCTCGATGTGTCCGAGTCGGCGGTCAGCCATCAACTGCGGCTGCTCCGCACCATGGGTCTGGTCGTCAACAGGCGCGAGGGTACGGTGCTGTACTACCGTCCCGTGGACAATCGATTGATCGAGTTGATCAGCTTTGCCGGTTCGCTGCTGGAAGGTCATCGATGAAAAATCCGGGTATATGTTGACCACCCACAGGAAATGCGTTTCATCGGAAAGAGAGGATTACTATTTTGCAGATAATAATAAAAACACTACTGGAAATCTGGCATATTCTGCTGGACTCATCATTTTACATCCTGATGGGTATAACCATAGCCGGTTTATTGCGGGTAATCCTTAACCCGAATACCGTCCTGAATCATCTCGGGCGGGGCCGATATAGTTCTGTCGTCAAGGCGGCACTGCTTGGCGTGCCGCTGCCACTCTGATCCTGTGGTGTGCTGCCGGCGGCAGCATCACTGAGCAAGCAGGGCGCCAATAAGGGCGCCGTTAGCGCTTTTCTTATTTCCACCCCCGAGTCCGGGGTGGATTCCATCGCCATCACCTACGCTCTTCTGGATCCGGTGATGACGGTTGTTCGTCCGGTGGCCGCATTTCTCACCGCGATGGTCGCGGGGCTGGCGG
Organism: Desulfopila aestuarii DSM 18488; assembly: GCA_945863875.1. GTDB lineage: Bacteria > Desulfobacterota > Desulfobulbia > Desulfobulbales > Desulfocapsaceae > Desulforhopalus_A > Desulforhopalus_A aestuarii_A. The sequence goes on along the minus strand of CAMBBS010000077.1, from coordinate 6,407 downwards.
AAAACTTGTTCTTCTGGCAGAAAAACAAAGCGGAAATAGTGGTGGATCGCAGCTGTCCGGTAGACGGCTGCTGCGACGGGCTTGACTGTCCCGAGGAGGTCCATGCCCACCATCATAGCCTGGGCGAAAAACTCGCCGCCGGGGTGCGTTTTGGCTACCGGGAGGTATGGGGAGACATCGCCGGCTGGTTTTTTGTCGGGGTCTTTCTGGCCGGCTTGATCACCACCCTTATTCCCGAGGATCTGATGGCAACCCTGCTCGGCGGCGGCCTCAGCTCCATGCTGGTCATGCTCGTGGTCGGGGTGCCGCTTTATATCTGCGCCACCGCCTCGACACCTGTGGCCGCGGCGCTGATCATGAAGGGGGTCAGTCCCGGTGCGGCGCTGGTTTTTCTGCTGGTCGGTCCAGCCACCAATATTACCTCCCTTTCCGTTTTAACAGGTATCCTGGGGAAAAGGAGCACGTTGCTTTATCTCACTGTTCTGTCGGTATGTGCGGTACTCTTTGGCCTTGGTATCGACATTTTGTATCACATGGCCGGCATCTCACCCCGGGCAATTATTGGCGAGGCCTCGGAGCTGGTTCCGGATACGGTCAAGCTGCCGGCGGTTATCCTGCTGCTCGGCCTTTCTGTTAAGCCGTTGATGACAACAATGCGGAAAAAGTTTGGCGCCAAGCCGGAGCCGACTACTTTTATCAGTCCGTTTCCCTCTGTCGACAGACCCCTGAAAAGCAGTGAGTACCAGGGACGAAAAGAGGAAAAGGATCATTGCTCATGTCATAAATAACAAACTATTATTTGATGTTATTGTGTAGAACCGTCATAATGCAGATAATGTTATTTCGGACTTTTTAGATGTAAGTCAATCAGTGAAGAGGAAAGATGAGTAAACATATCGGTATATTAACTGCGGGCGGAGACAGTCCTGGGCTGAATGCCGCCATTCGGGCGATCGGTAAATCAGCCCTGGCCACGGGCAAGATGCATATTGTCGGCTTTCGTGATGGTTTCCGGGGGCTTATGGAAAACAGGACGATGCGACTCGATCGGGAGACTCTTTCGTCGATTTTGACCAGAGGAGGCACCATTCTTGGGACAAGCCGTGATAAACCGCACAAGATGCCCGTCGGCAGCGAGGTAATGGACATGACCGAGGTTATCTGTGATAATTATAAACGGCATAGCCTTGACGCCCTGATCTGCATCGGCGGTGGAGGAACGCAGAAAAATGCCTATCGCCTCGCCCAGAAAGGACTGAATATCCTGACTCTGCCGAAGACCATCGACAATGACGTGGCCATGACCGATGTAACCTTCGGCTTTCATACCGCAATGGAGATAGCCACCGAGGCCATTGACCGACTCCACTCCACCGCCCATAGCCACCATCGTATAATTGTTGTGGAGATTATGGGTCATAACGCCGGTTGGCTCGCCTTGGGTGCCGGAGTTGCCGGAGGGGCGGATGTCATTTTAATTCCGGAAATCCCTTATGACCTGCAATCCGCCGCCAACGCCATTCGCAAGCGCCAGCAGCGCGGCACCAACTTCAGCATTGTCGCCGTCGCCGAGGGGGCTCTTTGCGTCAGTGACTATGCGGTATTGACAAATTTGCAGGAAAAAAAGGCCAAAGCTAAGGAAAAAGGAGACGGCAAGGCGCTGAAAAAAGCGGAAGAGGCCTTGCTGGAGTTTAACCGCGTACAGGGGAATAGCGCCCTCAAACTGAGTCAGGAATTGGAAGTCATGACCGGACTCGAATCACGGCTGACCATTCTTGGTCACTACCAGCGGGGCGGAACCCCTTCCGCCGCGGACAGAATGCTGGCAACCCGGCTTGGCAGTGCCTGTGTCGATTGTATTGAAAGGGAAGAATACGGCGTTATGATTGCCGTCCATGGGGAAGGTACAAAAAACGTTCCCCTGAAAGATGTTGTCGGTAAGAAAAAACTGGTGCCGCTCGATCATCCATGGATTCGCGCCGCCCGTAATGTCGGTACCTGTTTAGGTGATTGATGCGCGTGTAACTCTTTGTGCCGCACGCTCATCTTTTTTTGTAATTTATTTTCCTATAAGTATACTCAAACAAAAGGGTGTGAACAGGATTCTTTGCACTTGGGCAGGAAGGAGAATGAGCGTGTCCGACGGGATATATCAAGGCGATTCATCCGCTGGAAGCAACAATCGTATTTTGATTATTGAAGACCAGCCAGAAATACGAAGCATGCTTTCCAGGTTCCTGAAAACAAACGGCTATGAGACCAAGACTGCGGAAAATGGTCTGGACGCCCTTTTTCTCCTGGAACAATGGCCGGCTGCTCTCGTGACCGTTGATCTGAACATGCCGGTCATGAATGGTCATGATTTTATCGAAAAAGCTGTGCTTCGGTGGCCGGATATGCCTATTGTCGTGGTCTCCGGCATTGGTGCGGTTGATCAGGCGGTTGATGCCCTGCGCATAGGTGCCCGTGACTTCATAACCAAACCAATTGAGAACTTTTCCCTGGTAAAAAACACCATTGAAAAAGCGCTTGAGGCCGCAGAACTCGTCAGGCAAAACCGGGACTATCAACAGAATCTCGAGAAAAAAGTCGAACAGCGGACAATCGAACTGGAGGAGATCAAGCGTCAGCTTCTGTATAGTCTTGGCAAGTCAGCAGAATACCGCGATAATGAGACCGGCAGACACGTTATCCGGGTCGGCAAGATATGCCTGCTTCTCGCCAGGGCCATGGGGCTGCATTCTTCTTTGGCAAAAACCTTTGCGGAGGCAGCACCGCTGCACGATATAGGCAAAATCGGCATATCCGACACAATTCTTTTGAAACCGGGCAAACTGAGTGCGGAAGAGTGGCACATTATGAAGAAACACTGCGAGATCGGCTGTGATATCCTCCGCCATTATTCTTCCGCGAAAGAGCATGAAAAAGTAGATTTTGCCGAGATAATCAGTATGGCCGATGACACTCGAGAACTCTCTTTGCTGGAGATGGCCATGGTGATTGCCCTCTGTCACCACGAACGCTGGGATGGGCAGGGGTATCCCTGTAACCTGTCTGGAACAACGATTCCTTTAATTGCCCGAATCGTTGCCGTCGTTGATGTCTATGACGCCCTGGGCAGTGAACGGCCGTATAAAAAATCTCTGTCCGAGGCCGTCTGTCAGAAAATTCTCCTGGAGGGACGGGGAAGTCATTTTGATCCTCGGATAATTGATATGTTTTTCGCCAATATTGACGAAATCCTGGCGATCAAGAAGGAGTGGATGGACTGATAGCTCAGAGCCGGGCAACGCCAAGAAAAATGGCATGCAAGGCAACTATGACGACGATAAAGGCGGAGCGGGCGGTATTGTCACTCAGGCCGGGAAAACGATAGTGCAGGTGGCCGTGCGGACAGGCAATGATGCAGTCGCCGCACAAGGTGCAGTTAAGCCCCGCATGGCGGCCTTCGATATCTCGGGCGGAGAGTGCTCCGTAACGGCAGTAACGGCTGCAGATACCGCATGCGCAGCATTCGCTCTGCATACGGATGCGCCACGGATTTATTGTTCCAAAGATATTGGCAAGCAGGCCCATCGGGCAATAGCTTGTGCAGTGGGTCATCATGCCGGTGCGTCGTGACCAGAAAAGCATGATTCCAACACCGGCAAGACCAAAGACCGCTGCCACCGTGATGGCTAAAGAGACCGGCAGGCCGCTTCTGCCAAGCAGTAGTGCAGCGGCCAGCACTGCCAGGCAGATCAGCCAGCGCGAGGTCTTGGTCCATCCGGGCAGGGTACCGGCCCGGGGCTTGCAGGTGGCTGCCAGGTTGTCCCAGGCACCGATATAACAGAGATGGCTGCACCAGGCCGGGCCGACCAGAACCAGGGTGACGGCAAAGAGAATGAGCATGAAGAAGCCATCGCCGCGGTACAATGGGCCGGCTGCGATCAGCGCCGGGATGGGAAGGTGCAGACTGCCGGTCATTAAAAACCGTTCAAAGCCAAGCTGTCCCAGCAGGAGCTGGAGAAAGAACACCACCGAAAAAATTGTCCAGATGATGCGCCGCCATCTGGCCGAATTGCCCGGCTGGAGCATCTTGCCGGCGGTCCAGGCCGCGTAGCAGCCGAGCAGGATGACGACAATCCAGCCGCCGCTGGGGTAAAAGCGGTCGAGAAGAATAATGTCCAACGATGTTTTCTGCCTGGCGATGGCCAGACCGGCAACCGACAGCAGGAAGGCCAACCCCTGCACGGGGCAACCTGACTTTTTGTTGGCGTAAGCCCGGTGTCCGTTCATGAGGGATGCGGTCAGGCTGAGCAGGGAGATCGCACCAAGTATCGCCGCCAGACGCATCCAGGGGAGGCCAAGGGCCATTCGCTGCTGCACCAGGGCCAGGGTGACGTCTCCCCAGAGCCAGGCGCCGAATGCCAGCAGTCCGGCCAGAGCCCAGTTCTTCCAGGGCACCGGTGCAACGGCGAGAAATCCGGCGATAAGCCAGAAGACGGCTCCGCCGGGGCTGCCCAGCCGACAGGCATGGGCGGCGAGAAAAAGGACGCTGGGAAGTGTAAGGATCGTTGTGCTCATAATCTGGCCATGCGGTGCAGGGATTCACATGCCGGGAACCCGGACGATCGGTTCCGGCATCGTTTTGTTGGACCTTCAAGCTTCATTTAAACTGTGAACCTCCAGGAAAGCATTGACCTGAGTCAAATAGTGCGGACCGAAAACGGACGGCAATTACCCCCAAAGCGCGAGAACCAGTTTCCGGCTCATGTCGAGGTATTTTTCTTGCATATCCGGAGCATTGCAGAATATTTCCAGGGTAATGGTGCTGTCGTAACCGGCTGCCTTTAACGATTGCACCGCATTTTTCCAATCAACACTACCGACGCCCAATGGCATATGATCATCGGATCTGGACCGGTTGTCGGAAAAATGAACATGCTGGATATGTTCGCCCAGCTCGCCGCAAAAAACCTCATGATTGTCGAGGCCAAAATTTGCATGGCCGAAATCAAGATGCAGTTGTAAACCGGGTACCGCCGCCAGCATGGTTTTAAAGGTGGAGACGCGGTCAAAAGGGGCTCTGTAGTTCTCGAAGACCAACGTCAGCCCACGGCAGGCTGCCATTGCCACGATCGGTTGTAATGCCGCGATATTGAAAGCCAGCACATCTTTTTTCATCGCCGGCGGACAAAAATAGCAGGGATGGATATTCATTACCTGTGCCCCCAGGGCGGAAAAAATATCGGCGCATCGCTCCAGTTCCACAAGGCAGGCATCGCGGACGGCCTGGAGCGGATATGCGTAGGGCAGGCAAGGGTCGGTATGGCCGGTGATGGCGAGACCATAGGCATCAAGAAGCGGCCGCATTTTGTCAATATCAACAGTGGCGGCATGCGGCCCTTCGATGGTTAGATCCAAAAAATCGAATCCGGCCTTGCCGCAGAATGCTGCTTCCTCGTAGACCGATTTTGATGGGTTGTTCATTCTGCCGATTTTCATGGTGGGTTCCTTTTTGGTGTTATGTTCTGCTCAGCTGAACAGGCGCTGCACTTCATTAAAACAAATTACTTGTTTCAGTCTAATCTGGCGATCAAATTTGGAGAATAAAATCAAGAGGATCGGTAGATGCCAAAGAGGTAACATCTTGCAACTCTACCCTGGACAAACGAGATGTTCTACGGTAAAAATCGGTATCTAAATGTTAATTTGTGACTTTTGCAGGGCAACCCATGTTGTTATCTCAGGAAGGGAACCCCAGCACACGCACAAACGGGGGGAAGTATTGCTGTTCTGCTCCCTGGTAAGACATGTTTTGTCAAGGAACAGGGACCGACCTAATGGGCATAATAGAGAGGATTCATAATCCTGGTGGGAAATCCTGCCCTGCCTGGCCTGCAGATTCCACCATCACGTCGTGTTTTTCCCAGTGTGGGCAATATCGCTATGAGCTTGCAGAGGTTTGGGATGCAGGTAAGCCGCTTGTCTTGTGGATTCTCATGAATCCCAGCGTTGCATGCGGGGACTACAGAGACCCTACCTTGCGAAAGACTGGTAAGTTCTCGCGTACATGGGGCTATGGCGGTCAACTGATCGGCAATCTTTATGCCTATCGCGTCACCGATAAAAACAGGCTGCTGGAGGTCGATGACCCCGTCGGGCCGGACAATGACACCTCGATTCTTCGCATGGCGAGTCAGGCCAAAACAATTGTTCTTGCTTATGGCCAACCGCCAAAAAAGCTCAAGAAGCGGGGACAAGAAATTGTCGGACTGTTGACGAATTATCCAGGGCTTTCCTGTCTTAAATTGGCAATAGATGGAAAAACCCCTTGTCACCCCTTGTATCTGCCCGGCAACCTCATCTTGAAACCGTACCGAGACGTTAGCGACTGAATGAGCAAATTTTTTATATGAAAAACT
>CAMBBS010000076.1 GCA_945863875.1 Desulfopila aestuarii DSM 18488 | reverse complement strand
CAGCAGATGCAGTCTTCCGGTCGAACGACGGTGGCTTTATCCCGCTCGTCCAGCTCCAGTACCTTGGTTGGGCAAAAACTGACGCAAATGCCACAGCCCTTGCACCAGTCCCGGTTGATGATGATTTCTTTTAGTCTCTGCCTGGCCATGTCATCCTCTTGACTGTTGATTAACGGCAATCAACGTTTACAGTTTGCGACAACTGTGCAGGCGGTCTGATCAGCCCCGTTTTACACATGCTGTCTCTTCTCCACCGCCTCCTATTCTTCATCCATAAAAGGATACCTAAAATCAGTTGGTGGTACAAATGTTTCTTTGACGGTCCGGGTGGAAACCCAGCGCATGAGATTCGCCTGTGAACCGGCCTTGTCGTTGGTTCCCGAAGCCCTGCCGCCACCAAAAGGCTGCTGGCCGACCACCGCACCGGTTGGCTTGTCGTTTATATAAAAATTCCCCGCCGCATGTTCAAGCCGAGCGATGGCCATGCTGACCGCCACTCGGTCCCTGCCGAACACAGCTCCGGTCAGGGCGTACACCGAAGAGGTGTTGCACAGCTCCAGGGTCTCTTCAAATTTTTCATCTTCATACACATAGATGGTGAGGACCGGCCCAAAAATTTCCTCAACCATGGTTTTGAAATGGGGATCAACGGCCAGAATGACCGTCGGTTCGACAAAATAACCGACACTGTCATCATAGTTGCCACCAATGAGAACGCCGCCGCCTTCGTTTTCTTTGGTGTATTCAATGTAGCCGCTAATGGAAGTAAATGCCGCCTTATCGATAACCGCCCCAAAAAAATTACGGAAATCGGTGGGCGGACCCATCTTGATCGCCCCAACCTGCTCCCTTAGCTCAGCTTCAACCGACGGCCAGAGAGAACGGGGAATATAGGCACGGCTGGCCGCGGAGCATTTCTGGCCCTGGTATTCGAACGCTCCTCGGACCAGGCCGGTCACCAGCGGCTTAATTTCCGCGCTGTTATGGGCGAAGACGAAATCCTTGCCGCCGGTCTCACCGACGATTCGCGGATAGGCCTTATACCTGCCGATATTTTCTCCGACAGTTTTCCACATCTGCTGGAAGACCCTGGTCGAACCGGTAAAATGGATTCCTGCCAGATGCGGATCGGCGAGGCAGATATCACCGACACTGGCACCCGCCCCCGGGACGAAGTTAATAACTCCCGGAGGCAATCCTGCTTCTTCAAGGATCTGCATGATCAGATACGGCGTGTACACCAGCGAGGAAGCCGGCTTCCAGACCACCGTATTGCCCATGATGGCTGGCGCGGTGGGCAAATTTCCGGCGATGGCGGTAAAATTAAAAGGTGTTACGGCAAAGACAAAGCCTTCTAAGGGACGATGCTGGAGAAAATTCCAAACCCCGGGGGATGATTCGGGCTGTTTCTCATAGATTTCCTGGGCATAGCGCACATTAAAACGCAAAAAATCGATCAACTCACAGGCTGCGTCAATTTCCGCCTGATAGACGGTTTTGCCGCCGGCAAGCATGGCCCCGCTGTTTATCTGCGCCCGATACTTTACAGCGAGAAGTTCCGCCACCTTCAGGAAGATAGCACAGCGCTCTTCCCAGCGAAAAGACTGCCACAGAGGCTGGGCCGCCACCGCTGCGTCGATTGCCTGCTTAACCTCTTCGGGCCCGGCTTTATGGTAGGTTGCCAGGATATGCTGATGGTCGTGGGGCATAACGACCTGGCCCATATTACCCGTTTTTACTTCCCTGCCGCCGATAATAAGTGGGATCTCCAGCTGTTTGGCGGACATCTCAGCTAGAGCCGCTTTTATTGCTGCCTTTTCCGGACTCCCAGGGGCATAGTTTAAAATAGCTTCATTTATCGGTATCGGTGTACTGATTACCGCATTATTCATCAGATTCATTTTTTCACTCTCCACCTGTTATCCTTTTTTAAAGAGGGCCTTGATAACAACACCGGCCATCTTCGGATTCTCTTTCAGTCTTCTGGTGCTATAACCAAACCACTGTTTACCGAAGGGAACATACACCCGCATACGATGCCCCTTGTCGATAATCGATTTCCTCAGGGCCGGGGTAACGCCGTAGAGCATTTGAAATTCATATTTGTCCGGTGCAACCTTGTACTTTTCGATAAGTCTGTAAGCACCTTCAACTATCGGTATATCATGCGTTGCGATGCCCGGGTACATCCCTTCCTGAAACATGTACTCGATGTCATCAAGGAAATGGTCATTTATTTCCTGGTATCTCTTATAAGCGATTGCTTCAGGTTCAACATAGATTCCTTTGCAGACCCGCAGATTGACCGGATGTTCCGGTATGTTCAAATCCTTCAGGTTTTCGATATCCTTGCGCGTCCTCTTCAAGTACGCCTGTACGACAAGACCGACGTTGGCGGGAAACTCTGCTTTGAGTTTCCTGTAGAGATCGATCTCCATGTCCGTGCAGGGAGAATCTTCCATGTCAATCCTGACCATATTATTATATGAGGCAGCCTTGGCAACAACCTCACGGATATGGCCGTAGGCAACGTCTTTATCGAGCAGCAATCCAAAGAATGTCGGTTTTAAAGAGTAATTGCCATCAACCCCGGCTTTTTCCGCCTCTTCAATTACTTCTAGATACTCTTCCTTATTGGCTTGCGCCTCACCCAGGGTAGTAATGAACTCTCCCAAAACGTCGATGGTGGTTTTTATTCCTTCCGCATTCAGCTTCTTTGCATTGACAATCGCTTCAGCCAGGGTCTCGCCTGCTATGTATTCCTTGGAAAATATCCACACTAATTTTTTCGGCATGTACGGCAAGAGCCCGGCAATCATTTTGTTAAACATAGCAATCCCCTGTTCAGATTATTCTTTTTAATATCTTCTGCGCCCGGATGAGAGGCTCCCTACTTATCCCAAAAAAATTGTATCCAATTTTTGCACACAATAGACAGTTAAGACATTCACACGCAACATGTCAACTCTTTTTGGAGGTATGATAAAAATTGTTTTTTATTTTCCAAAACCACAGAAAAAGATCATACCGGACAGCCGGCCGATGGCAGTCTCTCCGCCACCACAACAGGGGGGATAGAATTGAGCAGATGCAGGCCGGCCCGGGTGATAAGAGCGTGCCGCCCCTCCAGATCACTTTCTATCTCACCGGCCTTGTTCATGCTCAAGAGAAGCTGTCTGGTTTCTTTCTGATTCTGCTGCAGTTCTTCGGCAATCTTCTCGATACCCACAACCTGAGGCTGCGGATTTCTGAGATTATCACAAAGAATGTTGAGAACGCGCAACCTGTCTTCCTTCATTTTTTTCATACGTCACCGCCTGATTATTAGTGCCTTACCCCTAAAATAGTGTCACTCACTTTAGGACCCCCTTGCGGGATGCTTATTTCAGTACCCCCCTTGAGGGGTATAAAACCAGAAAACGAAGAATACCATTTAACATTAGAAGTTGATCATGCCACCTCGGCGCTTATCGTCGTCAAGCATGGGGACTGAAAAAATCCCGGCTTATTTCCTTTCTATCGGGGTTGGTTCATGATCACGCCCGTTGCACACCAACAAGGTATTCAAATTATGTATACAATATTTGCCGTTTCTTCAACATAAAAATATCTACCGAAAAACAGGCAGTAGTGAACTGGCGGACAGGAACCTCAAGCCAGTTGTGGCACTTTGTAACACGCCACACAATCGATTTCCAGAGCCCTGGTGGTTACTTTAGGTTATTAATCTCAAATGCGTCTCCAGGTTTCTTATTATTTACCCCCAAGGTGTAACCAACTGAGTGACAGGCTTTCTGGAGTTCAACACTAAAACGTTGTTGATAAAGGTATACCGACATGGTATGCAATGTTTGTATCAATAAAACAATGCCAATACAACAGGTTGTATAAAGAGTGCATGCTCTCGCTTGGGATTGAGATCCTCCACCGGTTTCAACTATTTTTGTTTATATTTTTAAAATAGTTTATTTTGCTGGGTTGGTGATTTGCCCTTGCGGAATGAAAGTACTCGATTAACAATGAAGCGATGAGCAGGAAAGAAATGGGACAAATGCGGAAGGTTAATTCTGAGGATTCTGTTTACCGAAAACTGAAGACGGCCATACGTAAACGCTACATCCGACAGGGAAGCCAGTTGGTGGAAGTCACCCTGGCCCAACAACTCGGTGTCAGCCGGACTCCGGTGCGAAGTGCTATTAAACGACTTGAAGCTGAAGGGCTGGTGAACAGTATTCCAAACCGGGGGGCCTTTGTAATCACTCCGACCCAGAGGGAGATCGAAGAGACCTTTCTGGTCCGCGCCCAGCTGGAAATAATGGCGGCCCGGCTGACTGCAACCAAAATCACCCCACAACAGTGCCAGGTCCTCCTTGATCTCGTCGAGCAGGAAAACAGCGGCTTTGATAAAAACAATCTGGACGAGTACTATGAGGCAAACGACACCTTACATCTGAAAATAGCCGAATTCTCCGACAACCGTGTACTCTATTCGTATATCCACGACCTGCTCGACAGGACCAGGATCTTCCTCATCCTCTACGACCCTTTCTACAAAATCGAATACTATCCAACAAAAGAACATGAGACTATTGTCGACGCCATTGTCAACCACGATGTCGAGCGGGCCGGCGCAGCGGTGATAGCGCATATCAACAGTGCGATCAGCGGACTGGAGACCGCCGGTCAGTTACCTGAGGATTATCTTTCGATTTAACCCCGAGAAAGAGCTCTATCCTGCTGTCAAACAAGCTCGGCCATAATCTGGTTGGCGAGGGGCCGTCCCTTTGCCGTGATACGGAGGTGGGTCGCTGTAAACTCGATAAAACCGAAATTAACGAGTTTTTCCACGGTCGAGCCGTAATACTCCTGAACGTCAATGGCATACCTTTCATACAGTGTTCTGCGCGAAACTCCTTGAACCATCCGCAGGCCCATAATCACCGTCTCCCGGAAAGAGCGCTCAAGGGACAACTGCTCCGTCTCGATGATGACCGATTGCTGCACGTGTATCCGGCGGATGTATTCTGCCGGGTCGGCGATGCGCCGCTCGCGCACGCCGTGCTGACAGCTCACGGCTGAAGTTCCTGCCGCCAGATAATCATTATTGAGCCAATAGTTGATATTGTGCCGGCACTGGTGGCCATAGCCGGCATAGTTTGACGTTTCGTACTGATGCAGTCCGGCGGTGCTGCACAGCTGTGTGGTAATTTCGTCCATTTCCAGGATTGCCTCTTCTTCAGGAAGACACAGGGTGTTGTTTGCGGCAAGGGCGAAAAACGGCGTGTCGACCTCAACCGTCAGCTGATATAACGAGAGGTGTGCCGGATGAAACATCAGCCCTTTTTCCAGGGAATATCGCCAGGAAAAGGGCGTCTGGCCAGGCAGGCCGTACATGAGATCAAGATTGATATTGCGAAACCCGGCGGAAACCGCAGCCTTGATGGCCGAGCAGGCCTCCTGCGCATCATGGAGACGTCCGATACGTCCGAGTTCCCGGTCATCAAAAGACTGTACACCAAGAGAGAGCCGGTTCACGCCCGCCTCCAGAAGAGCTTCCAGATAGGCGACGTCCACTGTGCCGGGATTGGCCTCAACACTGATCTCCACATCCGGCTCCGCGCCGAAGAAAGCAAGAGAAGAGTGGATCACACCCTGCAGAAGCTCCACGGGCAGGCAGGTCGGTGTGCCTCCGCCGACAAACAGGGTGCTGAGCTTTGAACTGCGGTTTATTGCAGCATGTATTTCCGCAAGACGGGTCAACTCCAGGGTCAGAGCCGCAACATAGGGACCATACAGCTTTTCCCCCGCAGCGATAGACTGAAAGGAACAATAACGGCACTTACCAAGGCAAAACGGTATATGCAGATAGAGGGCGGTCATTATCCGCCGAAGTTATCCATGGCCACCCGACACTCCGCCCTGACGGTTTCCATTAAGCCGTTGTCGGCTAAACTGTACGAGCCGTCATCGATTATCAGATAATCCGCCACCCCGTTGATCTCCTGTCGAGAGGTGATCGGTGCCTTCCAACCCCTTGTCCAGGAATCGATCACGTAAGCAAGCCCGATGGCCCTCTCCCTTTTTCAGCCAGAACTCTTTATTCACCCCACATACCGTTTTTTAGCCGCAAAGTTCTTTGGACAACAGCTCGTTGGCCAGTTGCGGATTGGCCTTTCCCTTGGTTTTCTGCATAAGTTGACCGACAAAAAATCCCATTAACTTAGTTTTTCCGGCGCGATAATCCTCTGCCTGCGCAGGGTGAGCGGCAATGATTTCCCGGACCAGCGAGAGCAGCTCCCCGGCATCGGAAAGCTGCAGCAGATTTTTCTCCTGCACGATAGTCTGCGGGTCCTTGCCACTGGCCATCATGTCGAGAAAAACGGTCTTGGCAATTTTGCCGCTGATAGTGTTCTCATCGACCAAGAGTAACAGAGCAGCCAGTTGCGGGGCGGCAACCTTGCAGGAGGATATTTCCTCACCTTTCAGCTCGCGCAACAGCTCCGTCATGATCCAGTTAGAGACTTTTTTCGGCTGTGCCCCGCCCTTGACGGTTGCCTCGAAATAGTCTGCCACTTCCCGGTCAGCGGTCAAAAGCACGGCATCGTGCTCCGGCAGATCGTATTGCCGGGCAAACCTGGCTTTCCGCTGATCAGGCAATTCAGGCAGGGAACCACGCACCTCGTCAATCCACTCGTTACTGATCTCAATAGGGACCAGATCCGGGCAGGGAAAATAACGGTAATCGTGGGCATCTTCCTTGCCACGCATGGATTCCGAACAGTTTTTGTCGGGATTCCACAGCAGCGTCTCCTGAAGTATTTTCCCCCCATCAAGCAGAATATCCCTCTGCCGGCGGACCTCATACTCCAAAGCACTCTGGACATGGCGAAACGAGTTCATGTTTTTCAGTTCCGTGCGGGTGCCCAACTTTTCCTCACCGACAGGACGGAGGGAGATGTTCGCATCACAGCGAAAACTTCCCTCCTGCATGTTGCCGTCGCAAATATCCAGATAACGCAGGATCGCATGGATTTTTTTCAGATAGGCGGATGCCTCCTCGGGCGAGCGGATATCCGGCTCGGAGACTATCTCGAGCAGTGGCGTGCCGGTACGGTTCAAATCGACATGGGAGACCGGTTCCACCTCATCGTGCATCAACTTGCCGGCGTCCTCTTCCATATGGATACGGGTTATGCCGATGATCTTTTTCGAACCATCGACCTCGATGGTAATCTCGCCGCGGCCGATAATTGGCAGATCAAACTGTGAGGTCTGGTAGCCTTTGGGCAAATCAGGGTAAAAGTAGTTTTTCCGGGCGAACTGACTGAAACAATTGATTATTGAATTTGTCGCCAAACCGAGCTTAATAGCGTATTCAACTACTTTTTTATTCAACACCGGAAGCACGCCGGGCATGCCAAGGCAAATGGGGCAGGTGTTGCTGTTCGGCGGTGCACCAAATCTGGTCGAACATCCGCAGAAAATCTTCGTTGCTGTTTTCAGCTGGGCATGAATCTCCAGCCCTATCACCGTTTCAAACTCCATGGCTTCCCTGAATACGTAGTGGCACAAAAATGGTTTAATGTAAGAACATTGTTCCTCTGGACACTGTAGTGCCTCTTAACCGACCTCGGCTGACTTGGCAACCCACCCCCTGATTTTCTGCAGCTCGTCGCGCCATGCCGCACACAAGCGCACGTCGAGGAACATTTTGAACAAGGCATTAACCAGCTTGATAAGCTCCTCGAAAAGGTAGATGCGTTCAAGGGTCATTCCCTCTATTTCTTCCGGACTGTCACTTTTATCATTTTCCGTTGTTTCTGTTTTCGGCAGGCGCACATTTCTAAACTCCATCAACGCCGCGGCGAGGGTAAAACTGTATTCGTAGTCGTTGTGGCCGATCACAATACGCGCCTGCTCCAGTTTTTTTCCCATACGCAGACCGGTCCGCGCCTCCTGCAGTTCGGCCTGCAGGCCGGTGCAGACAATTTTCTCTGTCGACTCCCCTTCTCCGGATTCGAGCAGCATGTGTTTTTCAAAAACGACCGTTATGTCTCCCTGGCCGGGAAGCTCGACACTGCCGCCACGCTCTTCACTTTTCCACCAGAGCCAGGTAAGAAACTCCTGGCCGAGGAATCGTTTTTCAACTATCAGATCAACTAAATCCATTACTATTACGCCGCCTTACAAAATGTCTCGCTAAAGACCTGGTTGTTTCACACAAAAATATCGGGAGATATTCGCTCCAACATCGCCAACTGATCTTCGTCGACCAGATGCTCTGCCGTTGTGTAGGGAATCTGCTGTCGAAGGAGCAGGCCGAAACTTTCTTTGAAAAAATCTTCCAGGACGGCGTGCACCTTTTTGTTGGTCGAAAAAAAGAGCAGGGTCGCGTCGGAAAGACTCCAGCACAGCTCGAAGATCGAGGGGATCGGTATCGCCTTGCGCATGAGGTCTGTTCGAACACGCTCCTTAATCTCGACCTTCATGGGGCGGCTTAGCTTCGGCAGCTGCCGTTCCAGCCGCACCCGTTCTTCTTCTTTCTGGACAATTTTTTTCAGTATTGCCGGTGAGACCTTCCTCTCATCAACGCGCATTGTCAGGGTGATATAATCCCCGGCAGCGTAGGATGCATACTGAAACTGCGAATCAAACATATTGAGAATGGATACCCAGCCGATAGAGTATTCATCATAGCTGTCGTCAATATCCTGGAAGGAAAAGGCGATTATCCTGTCTGCGATAAAGTCCAGCGTATTTTCCGGTAACTCCCCCAGAACAGAAAACCTCACAAAACTTGCGGAACCCTTCAATAGACCCATAGAAAACCCATAAAAAACTGATCGGTAGAGATTGGTGAAAATTGTTTGCCATATCAAGCAGCGGATGTCCTTTCGCGCTACAGTCCGTTCGTGAAAATTTATCCGGGACTCCTCTGATTGCTTCAGTATATACTCAGTTCTTTCATATAGCATTCCTTGCTCCGTGTCTCAACTTTTTTATACCGACCGTCGGCAATACAGCCGTCCAAATTACCTGCTGGACTTGACGCATCCCGAAACAAGTGATAAAAGAAATAAAAGAATAAAAAACCTATTGACACAAAATAGCCGACCTTGTATAAAGACTTCCTCCATGGGTCGTTAACTCAGCCGGTAGAGTATCTGACTTTTAATCAGAGAGTCGCGCGTTCGAATCGCGCACGACCCACCAGAAATATTGTCCCCATCGTCTAGTCAGGTCCAGGACATCGGCCTTTCACGCCGACAACACCGGTTCGAATCCGGTTGGGGACGCCAGTAATA
>CAMBBS010000075.1 GCA_945863875.1 Desulfopila aestuarii DSM 18488 | reverse complement strand
TCTCTCCAATCACTTTTTGAGAAACTCAACGAAGCCGAAATTATTTACCCAGGTACGGACATGCGAGTCATTTATGAGCTTGGAGTAATATAATGGTTATAAAACTGGTTTAGGTGCCAGAGAAATTTCCTACAAGTAAGGAGTTCTGAAGATAGATCATCGATTGTTCAGTGCTATCAGCCGGAATTGGCGTGGCCGCCCACTCATAAGTCATGAAGTGATAGTAAATCTTATTGAGGCCATCAAGACCAGGACCGGCCTAAAGGTAAGAGCAACTCTGGACACCAATTCCTATCCAAGGGGGATTAAAATCGGTGATGTCGAAATGAAGGAACTTAACCATCACCCTGAGTCTTTTCATGGCGAGTGGAATTATTCTATCACTCCCCCAAAGTACATTTAATTATTGAACAGCTCCTAAGCATCCTCGCCTCATTTCTGTTGATGGTCTACGGTATTTTGTGCAACGATCTGGTTATCATCCTCGGCCAAGTTCTCACCTACGGGATTTATATCCGGAATCTGTATTACCATGGATTTTGGGCAAAACTTTCTCCCCCTGTACGGCTGTTTGTCTTTATTTTTCCAGAATTTGCACTCTGTTGGCTCTTTACAGGTGAGACATATAACAGCTTTACAAGCTGTTGACCAACAGGGAGATTTCCTCGAGTCTTATGGTTTAGGGAGTCATCGGCCAGTGTGTTTTCACCTTTCGCTTCATCTATCAATGGCTTTACAGTGAAAAGTGTGGGCAATCAATATTGCCGATCGGCTTTTGGATAATCAGTATCACTGGCTCTATAATGTTGCTCAGCTATGCAAGTTTCATATTCCGGACATTTTTTTGTAGCCAGCAGTTTACTGAACAGAAATCCCCGCAACCTTGCTGCCGGGGGGCCCAAGGTTGCGGGGTAAATGACCCGCATGAATTATGACAGAAAATGATAACTAACGGGAGAACAATTTACCAAACTTGCCGAATCCTTCCTTTTCCAGATCGGCCGCTGGCACAAAACGTAATGCTGCGGAATTGATGCAATACCTCAGTTTTGTCGGCGGTGGCCCGTCTTCAAAGACATGGCCGAGATGGGAATTGGCCTTTTTGCTGCGCACCTCAGTCCTCACTGAGAAGAACTTCCGGTCTTCCTTCTCTACGATGTTTTCCTTGACCAGCGGCTGGGTAAAGCTCGGCCAGCCGGTGCCTGAATCATATTTGTCAAGCGAACTGAAAAGTGCTTCGCCGGAGACAATATCCACATAGATGCCTGCCTCTTTATTATCCCAGTATTGGTTTTTGAAGGGCGGTTCCGTGCCGCCTTCCTGGGTTACCTCGTATTGCAGTGCGGTGAGCCGCTTTTTTAAGTCTTCATTACTGCTTTGTTTTGTCATGGTTTTTTTGTTCCAGTCAACACTTTCGAGAAATGTATCCCTGCCGGATCGGCTTCGGTAGAAGGTGTAGCGAACGGGATTTTTTTTATAGTAATCCTGATGATACTCCTCGGCCGGGTAAAAGGTGCTGTAGGCCACGATCGGGGTTACGAGCGGGCCTTTAAAAACGGAGCCAGCAGCAAGATCTGCTTTCGAGGCCTCGGCCAGACGCCGCTGTTCGTCGCTGTTGTAAAAAATTGCCGTTGAATAGCTGTAGCCGCGATCGACGAACTGCCCGCCGGCATCGGTCGGGTCCACTTGGTGCCAATATACGTCAAGGAGCTTCTGGTAACTTATTTTTTTGGGGTCATAGGTGATTTCCACCACCTCGATATGCCCGCCGCCAATATAATTTTCATAGGTCGGATTCTTAGATGTCCCCCCGGCATAACCGGAGACCACAGACACTACCCCATCTAAACTCTCGAAGGGCTTTTCCATACACCAAAAGCAACCGCCGGCAAACATCGCCTTGGCCAATTCACCAGTCGTCATCTGCTCGGTGGCTGCAACCGGTCTGGTCGTTTGATCGGCTATTGCCCCTGCTATGGTTGCCAGTGCCAAGAGTCCTGTCATGATAAAAAATGTTTTCATTGTCTTCCTCTCTGATAGAGATTGTCGTTGTTGCTCGTTCTTCTGAATGTTACTGCGCTGTACCTGAATTATTCCCATCGCTGTTAGGAGGAACAGTGCGAATATAGGTCTGGGCATTTTTCAAGGCTTCTTCCATCTCATTCATCTGTATCTTCTCCGGATCGAAGCCCACGGTGTTGATTTCACTATAGTTCCGCATTCCTTTGTCTACCCGCACGATACCCTCTCGCCCATCCAGAGCGTCTTTGCCGACATCGTATCAGGCGACAACAAAAATCGCTTCTTGCAGAGACGCAAAGGCTTCATTGGTGGATACCTTTGAACCTATTGCCCCACTAAGCAGGAGTATCGCTAAAATAAATATTGATTTTTTCATTACGCTACCTCCATTTCCAATTGTTGCTCGTCCCTTATCGGGATTGTGTTTGCCAAGAGGTTCTTCCTCTTGCCCTACACATTAGATACCTTGTGTAAAGGAACAATAAAGGCAATGTAAAGATTAGGTAAAGAGAGTGCTCAGAAAGGCAGGATAAACCAGATGTGGGTGTCGTTCGGGCTGCTTTTGGCGCCGATCGAACCACCGTGGGCCTCGATCAGCTCCTTAGTAATGGCAAGTCCAATGCCTGCACCGCCGGCATCGCGTGACCGGGAACGGTCGGCGCGGAAAAAGCGTTCGAAGATAAAGGGCAGGTCGCCTGGGGCAATTCCTGCTCCGCTGTTGTGGAAATCGACCTTCATCCCTGCTCGCACCCGGCTTATGGCAACCCCCACCCGGCCGTTCTCCGGTGTGTATTTGCAACAGTTGTCGAGTAGATTCTGCATGGCCTGGAGGAGCTTATCGCGATCGGCGGAGACTTGTACCTGGTCGTCCTCCCATCTGGTTTCGACCCTGATCGTTTTTTTATGGAAATTGAGGCGGTGCAGTTCGATCATCTGCTTGACGAGATCGATCAAAAAAATATCCTCACGTTGCAGATAGGCCTTGGCGGCGTCGGCCCGGGCCAGCTGCTGCAGGTTGTCGACCAGATGGACCAGCCGGAGGTTCTCCTGCTGCAGCATCTGCAGGGTCTCAGGCGTTGGTGGTATCACCCCGTCGTTAAGTGCCTCAAGATAACCTCGCAGATTAGTGAGAGGTGTGCGCAGTTCATGGGCGACATCCGCCACCATAGTTTTGCGCAATTGTTCGATTTTGCCTAGGCGGTCGGCCATATTATTGAAGGCAATGCCGAGTTGGCCGACCTCGTCGCCGGTAGTGACCTCAGCCCGTAAAGAGAAATTGCCGGCAGCGACTTCTTTGGTTATGGCGGTCATCTGCGAAAGAGGCCGCAGAACCCGGCGGGTGAGCAGAAAACTGAGGACAAATGCAAGGCACAAGGCGGCCAAGCTGGCCCACACCAGGTACTGATGAATGGAGGTCAGAAACATTTGATGGATGTCGTTGGGAGAGACATCGTAGATTTTCATCAGTTCCATGAAATACTTGGCGGCAAGCTTATCGATCGCCAGCCAGACCACCAAGAAAATGACGCCGATCACCGGCAAGATGTTGGTCAGGAGCAGTTTCCAGAGCAGACGGTTACGCATCTTCTCACTCCTCGCAAGGTTCAGCGAAGCGGTAGCCGAACCCGCGGACGGTAAGAATTCGTTCGGGATTGGCGGGATCGTCTTCGATCTTTTGCCGGAGCTTGCCGATATGGACATCGATGACCCGGTCGATGACCGTCTCGCCATGTTCGTAGAAGCGCTCCAGCAGTTCGTTTCTGGAGAACACTCGCCCTGGCGAGGACATGAGGGCTTGGAGCAGCTTGTATTCCGAAGATGTCAGGTTGACCGGAAAACCATTAACGCTCACCTTGTGTTTTTCCAGATCGAGGACAAGGCCACCATGTAACATGATCTTCTTTTCTCGCGCTGGTCCGGGCTGGACCCGGCGGAGTATCGCCTTGACCCGTTCCACCAGTTCGCGCGGGCTGAAGGGCTTCACCACATAATCGTCAGCCCCGAGAGACAGCCCCATGACCCGATCAATTTCCTCCTCGCGGGCGGTGAGCATAAGAATCGGCACGTCGGAAAATTTGCGCAATTGCCGGCAGACCTCCCAACCGTCAACCTTGGGCAACATCACATCAAGGATGACGAAACCCGGCTTGTGGATGCGTGCCTGACGCAGTGCTTCCTCGCCGTCACAGGCGACAATGGTGGTGAAGCCTTCGCGTGCAAGATAGGTTGCCACGAGCTTCGAGGTATTCTGATCATCCTCGACAATGAGGATGGGACTGGTGAGAATAGGCATGAAGATTTCTCGTTGTTGACCGAAACGGTATATTCCAGCGTGCTTGGACCATCGGGATGCCACAACAGATCATCCACCACATTGAGGTAAAAGTTCTGCTGACTGACATGTCCGGGTTCGAATCTACCGGCTTTCAGTTCATATGTGGCGTTCATAATTATGTGGCTCTCATCCGGCAATCACCATCCGTATTGGACGTGAAAGGGGGATAGACGTCACATTAGTTATCACTGTTTGTGTAATAAAGCCAGAAGGTCGGCGTATCGCGCCAGCGTTTTGCGGGGGGAGAGGTGGCCTCACTCGGTTGGAAAGAATTGGGGAACGATTAAGGTGGCAACTGGCAATACCAAACATTCGTCGATATGACATAGTGTAGATATTTCCTGAGATGGTAGAACTCGGCATTTCATTGAAATAGAGCGAAAATGGACTAACAACAGACTGTAGCTTGCCAAAGATAAGGATATCACGGATCAAAGAGGGCTTCATAATCCCGCCCTCCATAAAAAACATTTAAAATCTGTACCGTCAAATCTGCTTCATATACAAGGAATGCAACAACTGCTTTGTTATCAAGAGGATAAATACTTAACCCATCCATCAGGTCACTCCGTAATTGACCTCTTATTGGAAAAGTTTCCAACTCCTGACACTTGGATTTGAGCCTTTCCATATAGTTCCAAGCCCTTTCGGGGAAACCACTCTGCTCAACTATATAAAGATAAATATCTTCAAGGTCCTTGATCGCATCCGGCATAAAATAGACACGATATTTATCCATTAAATATTCCCTTTCATTTTTCGCTTGTGTAACTCCTCAATTTTGCTAAATGCCTCTTCAATGGGTACTGGTTTACCACTAGTCTTGGATTTCTCCAAGCGAGTACGTATCAGGTCCAGACGTGCATCATGTTCCTCTTCTTTCTTCTGCCAGAGCCTCATCGCTTCTCTTATCAACTCGCTGGTAGAACCATAGGAACCAGATTTCACCTTTTGCTTGATTGAGGAAAGCATCTCCGGGGGTAGAGTAATTGTAATTCGTTCCGCTTTTTCTTGTTGCATTGTATTGCCCTCCTTTTGAGTATGATTATATCATACCAATATTATTTGCATGGGTCAATCGCAGTGCAACTCTATATTTTGAACTGCTGGCATTTATAGATGTAACTTATTAAAATGGTGACCAAAAAGGAATGAAGATTGGAAGTGTCTGGTTGGCTCTTGGATTAGTAGATTTCGGTATGCCGCAATGGCTATTGAAAACCGCAGATCGTGCGCCGAATAGCGACTCTAATCACAGCAAGCGGATCTGATTTTGAGAGCAAATAGAAACTCTTGTCTTGTTTGTCATTCGCGGGCAGCGCTTTATTAATGCCGCAACCTCCATGTGCATCTGAATGCTGAAGGTACGTGATGCCAATATCAACATCCTGGCCCCACCGTCAACTTAACTTTGCTCCTAATGGATGGAACAGCCTATCTCAATAGATAGGCTCAAAAATGGAGCAACTGTAAAGAAGAGCTTACCAAAGAAAATCTTTATCAGCGCACAGGACGGTTTGGTGTTGTGGAAGACAGCTTTTTCAAATTTTTAAAAGTCAACATCTCAAATAGTGTAGCGTTTTATCAATTGTTACGCCCGAGGAAATGAGTCAATCTTCCGCTAAACTGTCGCAATTATTGAACGGTACAGGTTTAAAAAGATTTCGCGTAATTATTGATAAAACGTAAGAACTGTACCAGCTCCTCTTAATTACATTCAACCAGGAGTATTATTCGGATAATGGAGTGATTTTAAGTGGATAGAGAGGAATGGGGGGCTCTGAAGCAGTGGGATGCCGAAAAAAGGACGCACCAACAGCAAATACGGGTATTGTATGCTCCAGTACATTACCTGCGTCCGACGTACGCGGTCTTTCTTACAACAATGAGTTTCAACGTCCCCTTTCTTTCCAGCCAAAAAATGAGAGCATGGCTGGCGAACTTCCTCGGACTTTTTCAATATTTCGAAGACGTAGGTAAACGTCTACCTCATGATGAGTTCCAATAGCAATCACTTTCAGCTAAATGACGCAGGTGGTTACTTTTTTACAACGGAGACTATTAAATAAATAATCACTTCCATGGTCTACCACCAGTCCGCGCAGCGGTTCAGTTCTCCTGTAGATCATAACCGATGAAGCAAAAACCAGATAGAAGATAATTTAAGATTAAATGCGAGCCTTCCCCGCGTCCGAGCAGGTATCAAGGCGTCACGTGACGTCACGCAGGAGAACAGACAAGACAAGAGTAGAGAAGAACAGAACTGAACTGAACTGAACAAGTCAAATCCTTGTTGCCCAAAACCCAACAAGCCAAGAATTCCGATCGGGAGTCGTCTGGTTTGGAAAAAGGACATAGTTCTGAACAGCTGCTGCGTACTGCTGCGTGCAGTTGGCAGCAGCTTTCTCTCAATGACTTGTGTTCTGGGATTTCATTCCTCCAAGGAGAGGTAAAAAACTCGTTGGAATAGCGAATAACAGACCTGATCTGACTCTTGTTTCTTGTTATCGGTCATGTTTTTCATTGTCAATGAGTACTATTTAAAGGTATTCACCTCAGAGAACGAGAGCGTTATAATGGTATTGCCTACTGCAACCGTTTACCGATACTCCGGGCCAGCTGCAAGGTTTGCTGATGAGTGAGGGGAGGGGAGATCGGTTAATATGCGGCCCTCTTCGTAAAAGAAGTAACCAAAGATCACGATAAAATCGTCTGATGAAAGTTGTAATTACCGAAAAGCCATCCGTGGCCCGCGATATTGCAAAGTTTCCAATATTACTGCCAAAAAGAAAGGGTATATCGAGGGCCGCGGTTGCGCGGTCACCTGGGCCTTCGGGCATCTGGTAACCCTTCAGGAGCCCGGCGAATATGATCCGGCGCTCAAGCGTTGGTCGCTTGACACCCTCCCTTTTGTGCCTGACGAATTCAAGCTCACCCTGATCACAAACGATGGCGTCGCGGCGCAGTTCCAGCTGATCAAGGCCTTATGCGAACAGGCCGAGGAAATTGTCCGCGCTACTGATGCCGGTCGGGAAGGAGAGCTGATCTTCCGTTACATCCTGGCACTTTGCCACTGCGAAGACAAACCAATCCGTCGCCTCTGGCTTAACTCGCTGACGGCCGAGGCCATTCAGGCAGCATTCAAGGACCTGAAAGACGGTCACGATTACGACGCGCTCTATGCCGCCGCCCGCTGCCGCAGCGAGTCCGACTGGATTGTCGGACTCAACGCCACTCGCTACTATACCGTCCGGCACGGTCAGATCGGCGGCAGTGATCGCGTCCTCTGGAGTATCGGCCGGGTGCAGACGCCGGTGCTGGCCATGATCGTCGAACGGGATGATACCATTCTTCAGTTCCGTCCCGAATCGTTCTGGGAGCTCACTCCCCGCTATCGCGAGGTGGTGTTCAAATACAGCCGTCAGCGTTTCGAGCAACCGGAGAAGGCCCAGACCCTGCTCGACAAGATAACCGGCCAGTCCTTTGTTATTACCGGCATTGCCGGGAAAGAGAGCAAGGAGCAACCGCCGCAGCTCTTCGATCTCACCACCCTGCAGCGCGAGGTCAACAAGCAGCGCGGCCTGTCGGCGGCCGCCACCCTTGCCGCCGCCCAAAAATTGTATGAGGCAAAATTCATTACCTATCCGCGTACGGATTCACGGTACCTGAGCAAAGATCTGAAACCGCGCGTTGCCAAGATCATGGAACAACTCAAGGACATGCGGGCTGAACAGATCGCACCGCTCAACCTCGCCAAGCTTCCGTTCACCACCCGAATCATCGACGACACCAAGGTGACCGACCATCACGCCATCATCCCCACAGGCGTCAGGCCGCGCACCCTGGGCGCTCATGACCAGCTCGTCTATGATGCAATCACCACCCAGTTCATCGCCGCCTTCTATCCCGTCTGCGTCAAACATGTGACCACGGTTGACGGCGTCAGTGAGCAGGTAAAATTTCAGGCCAAAGGGACCCAGCTTATTGAGCCGGGTTGGACCATTCTCTTCCCGAAAAAGAAGGTGAGTCAGGACGCTGCCGACGACCAGGCCTTGCCCGCCTTTACCAAAGGGGAAACCGGAGCGCATGAGCCATCCCTGCGCGAAGGCAAGACCAAGCCTCCCAGTCACTTCACCGAAAACTCGCTGCTCGGCGCCATGGAGGCCGCCGGCAAGTTTGTCGAAGACGACGCCCTGCGTGAGGCGCTTAAAGAAAGGGGCATCGGCACACCAGCCACCCGCGCTGCCATCATCGAAACCCTGCTCCGCCGTGACTATATCCAGCGCGAGAAAAAACAACTGCGCTGCGCCGACATGGGCCGCACCCTGATCGCCCTCATCCAGGACCCGCTACTCAAATCACCGGAGATGACTGGGGAATGGGAGGAAAAATTAAAAAAAATTGAGCGCAGCCAACTCGATCCCGATATCTTCATGGCCGGAATTAGCGACTATATCCGCACCCTGATTGAGCACAGCTCCACCCGGCGGCTTGATCCCGCACGCTGGGGCAGCTGCCCAATCTGCGGCAAAGAGGTAATCAAAGGGAAACGTGCCTACGGCTGCTCCGGCTGGGCAGAAGGTTGTCCCTTTGTCCTTGAAGCAGAGTGCAGAGGAGTCACGCTTGCGCCCAGGCAGATTCAGGCCCTGCTGCAACTGCGCGTCCTGCCGCAGCCGATCAGGATTGAGAACGAGCCGCGCATCCTCATCCTTTCCACCCAAGGTTTGATTATGGACCTGCGGCTGCCCTCCGCCGACCGGCAAAAACACATCGTCAAGAAAGATCGTCCCGCCAGGTCCTAGGCCGGGAAGAAGCAATAGTCGGCGGGAGCTGATAGTAAGGGATCGATTGTCGGCATGGTTGCCCAAGCAGTGATTGGGCGGTGTCTTGAAATTCCACTGTGGTCTGAAAAGAGTAGTTCCTGAGCACTAAAAAACTAACAATGGATTCATTGATGAATATCACCATTAAAGAAAAAGGAGAAACAATGCTGAACACCAAGCCGGTAACAACGGGCTTGTTTCACCATCAAAACCACCTGTGGTTATGGCCAGAGCTCCAACTTGAGCGGATTTACCAGGGGCGACGGTGGCAAATGAAAGATCTCTGCCGGAGCTGTAGTCCGGAGGGGGCGTTTAACACCTGATCAATGGAAAGCTTGCCTTGAGAATAAAACTCTCTTCTTGAACTTCTTCAGTGCGGGGAATAATACGGGGAATGAAATTTTGAACAATAAAA
>CAMBBS010000074.1 GCA_945863875.1 Desulfopila aestuarii DSM 18488 | reverse complement strand
ATAACATCTTATGAAGATAAACATTCGCATGATGTGTGGTATTTAAGTTTAATCGAAAAATAACATGACCAACGGTAAACCCGGAACGGCATAAGGAGCCGCAACGACATGGATGGAAAATAGCCGGGTTATATCGTAACGGCTCCTAAAACTAATTATTCTGCCGGGAGTATGTTCATTCCTGCAAATGACCGAAAAACATTTTCAACCTACCTCAGATTTGTGCCGTGGCGAACTTAAGCGATTTTTTCAGCAGCATGGTCCCTCCACCCTGGGAAACGATCATCTTTGCTTTTTCCACCTCAACGACATACGCCCCACTGAATTGCGTTATTCCCGTACCGACAAAGGCTTCGGGGCACACCGGCGTCGAGGGGCCGAGCATTACCGCAGCTCGGTTTCCGCTCAAGGCTGCAAGCAGACCATCGATGGTATTGTTGATAATGCTGGTGGAGGTGATGATCGCCACATCGCACACCGAGAGGGCTTTCATGCCCGGACCGGCGGCAATTACTCCGGGTTTCTCGCCATCCAGCTCAATGATTGTTAATTGACAACCAGTTTCTTTGATTTTGGCAATAAGCGGAGCAAAATAGCCAACCATGGCAACATGATCAGTGGCTTGTACTTTCAGCAAAGAAATTGACTCTTCATCAAGCAGGCTTCGATCTACTTTGCTGTTCAATGCATTAAACGTCGCAAGGCCAATCGCCCTTTCCAGGTAATTCTCACTGTCCAACCAGCTGAGCAGTTCCCCCGCTTCCATCCCCACCAGGCATCCGGCCTTGCGGAGATGGGTACAGGAACCGGACTGCTTTTTGTCCGGGGTCCAGGCCAGACCGGCACT
The DNA here is from genome assembly GCA_945863875.1 of Desulfopila aestuarii DSM 18488. GTDB lineage: Bacteria > Desulfobacterota > Desulfobulbia > Desulfobulbales > Desulfocapsaceae > Desulforhopalus_A > Desulforhopalus_A aestuarii_A. Next base: position 9,503 of record CAMBBS010000074.1, on the reverse strand, counting down.
GCCGTCGTTTATCTCAACCAGGGTATAGCCCAGTCCGAGGCGTACATCGGCAATAGTGCGGCCTGTAGAGCGCGGTGCTGCAATCTCGATGAGGTTTTCCGTAATATTCATTTTTCCTCTCCATGGCTGATTTATGACAGATGACAAAACGGCACAGCCTGATCCGATTTGCCGATAAAATGCACAAAAGTTACTGCGAAAAATGCCGCGGCAGGATTCATTTCAACCTAAAGACGATAGGCAGAACTATTCTGGCCAATTCCGGCGATGCGGGAAAAGGAGCACTTCGCTGCACTGCCTCAACAACGTTTCTATCAAGTAAGGCATGGCCTGAGCTTGAAATAATGCGAATATCCGCAACGCTGCCCTCCGTTCCGACAAGAAACGATACCTCTATTTTACCGCTAAGTCGTCTTTTTCTCGCTGAGGCAGGAAAGGAGATATTACGGGCGATGATCTTACGGATATATTCATAATTCCTCTGGAAATATATGTCTTTGGGACTATTCATAAGGTCGCGGGTGACTCCCTGGCCATCAAGATCCAGGAGTTTTTTGTTGTTTCCTGGAATGGCAGGGTCGTCGCTGCCTTCGGTTGCCTTTTCCTTTCCAGGACCATTTGCAACCGTTGCGGGTGAAAGTTCAGTCCTGCCGGCCAGTTTAGGCGATTGCGAGGTTCGGTCATTCAGTTCTACGGTTGGTGCAACTGCGCCATTTTTGTGTTCCTTCTCCGTATCTGCCTCCTCATAATCGAGGGTTGACTCTCTTAGCCGTTCGATTTTCCGCTGCCCGGCAATTATCTTGACTGGTGCCGATTTCTCGATTTTCTCGATATTTTCATGGACTGGTTTGACAGCAGTCTCTGCGGAAAGGTTAACAGTCGGGGACATGCCATCAGAAGCTGAGGCAGTTTGAGCTGCAAGGTTTTCAGATACTATATTTACGGTGGTTACGGCGAGGTATTCCGCTGAAATAATTCTCGGTGATTCACTGGATTGACGATAGAGGAAGGCGCCGAAAAAAACCATGACGTGCAGAAAAAAAGAATACACAGAAGCTCGAAGATACAAATTCATTGCTCTTTATTATCAAACGCTCAGTTTTTGGCCCTTCCATAGGTCGACCATACCGGCATACACACTCGGCCATTCCCATTTACAGCCACGACATCGACATCGATGCGATAGAGGGCAAAAATTGTTTCCCGCGTGATGGTCTCTTCGGGCAGCCCATCCGCCACAACGGCCCCCTGTTGCATGAGAATGACACGATCGGAGGTCATCAACGCATGATCTGGAAAATGGGTGGTCATAATGAAGGTCAACCCTTCTTTTGCTAAATTTCTGATACCGCTCAGCAGCCGCATCTGGTTGCCGTAATCCAGACCATTCACCGGTTCATCCATAATAAAAACATCGGCACCCTGAGTCAGGGAACGAGCAATCAGGGCAAGTTGACGCTCACCGCCGCTGACCTCCGTGTATGGTCTGTCCCGCAAGTGGGCAATTTCGAGTTTTTCCATGGCTGCAGCGGCTATCTCCCGGTCTACAGGGGAATTTGTTGAGAAGAAGGTATGGTAAGGCATTCTCCCCATCAAGACAACATCCTCCACCGTATAAGCAAAAGCCTCCCTGTGTATTTGCGGGACATAGGCGATCCGTCGTGCGAGGACCTTGGGGGAAACGGTTTTGAGCGCACGACCTGCAAAGAACACTTCACCGGTATCCGGTTGCAGAAGACCGAGCATGACCTTTAACAGTGTTGTTTTGCCACTGCCGTTCGGTCCCAGCAGTGAGACTACTTCCCCGCTCCGGAAGCTAACATTCACCCGGTTGAGAACCTGCCTTTTCCGATAGCTGAAGCCAACCTGTTCCACTGTGATCAATGCGCTCATCGCCATCCTCGCTGGGCATTTTTCAGAACCAGGGCGAAAAAGGGAATCCCGATCAGCGAGGTGACAATGCCGATCGGAATCTCAAAAGTAAAAAGAAGCCGGGAGATATCGTCGATCAGCAACAGATACAGTGCCCCCATGAAGGCGGTGGCCGGCAGAAGCGTTTGGTTGTTCGGGCCAACGATCATGCGGCAGATATGAGGGATAATCAGACCCACCCAGCCGATCATGCCTCCGACCATCACCGTCAGGGCGCTGATAAGGGTAGCAAAGAAGATCACCGTCAACCTCACTCGTCGGACGTTGATTCCCAGCGATTGCGCCTCTTCTTCCCCCATACTCAGGATATTCAACTGTCTGCCATGGAAGATAACGACCAGAATCCCGATCAGCAGGGGAGCACTGATGATGCTGACCGTTCCGCGATCGACGGCCGACAGGCTTCCCATCAGCCAATAGACGATGGCCGGCAATTGATCGGAGGGATCAGCCGTGTATTTAATGATAGAAAGCAGCGCCGTGAAAAAAGCGCCGCTGATGATGCCGCCGAGCACCAGCATGATGACGGAATGTATTCGATACACCTTGGCAATACCGATGGCAAAACCGACGGCAACAAAACCGAACAGCAGGGTGGAGAGCTGCACCAGTGCCCAGCTCTTCGACAGAACCATTGCCAATGCCGCCCCAAATGATGCGCCAGCCAGTACCCCCAGTAATCCCGGTGAAACCAGGGGATTAATAAAGAGCGCCTGAAATGCACCACCGGAAACGGACAGGGAGGCACCGATCAGCATGGCTGCGATGATACGTGGCAATCTGATATTGAACAGAATATTTTTCACAAGGGCCGCTTTTTCCTGGTGGAGTTGTTCAAGGCCGAAAATCCGCCACCCGGCTAACGCCAGAAAATCCTTTATCGGTACGTGATATTGTCCGAGAGTGAGCGAAAACAAAGCCGCGACAACAAGCAGCGAGGCAAGTAAAAAATGAACCGGCTTTTTCATCAATTTAGAATCTCCCGAGCATCCTGCCCGCTGAGTTCGACTCTGAGAAAGAGGTGGTAGAATGCCCTTGTTGCCGCCACCATATCGATTGGATAGCGGTGCGGATGAAGGACGTTCAGAAGCCATTTAATCCCCAATATCCGCATGAAAGAAGGAGGACGATCGAACCAATTGAACGGTTCATGTGGGATAAGATACACGCGGCCGCTCTTCACGGCGCGGATGTTTCTCCAGCGGGGATTAAGGAATATATCAGCAAAAAAGCTCTCCTCTTTGACCAGGACGACCTCTGGATCATAGAGTAGGAGTTGCTCCATGGAGATCTTTTCCATGCCATAGGTGCCTACCTCCTCTCCCTTGTGCACATTGATCCCCCCGGTAAGCGGGATAAGCTCAGCATGGCTGGAACCGGATTTTTCCGTACTGAGACCATCAAGTCCTTCTGCGTAGTACACCGAGAGCTTTTGGTCAGCGGTGATGCCCGCCACCACGGTTTCCACCTCAGCAAGAGCCGCTGTCGCGTAGCTTTGCAGTTGTTTCGCCCGCTCCCCTTTTTGGAGTGCATCTCCCAAAAATTGCAGAGCCGCCGGATAGTCCATAATGCTGTCGAGGCGCACGGCGACCCGGGGAACGGTAAGCTGCGCCATTGCCTTTTCGAACTTGCTGCTTGACGCCCCGTTATGCCCGGCCCAATAGAGGACAAAATCCGGATTGACCTTGAGCAGTACCTCCAAATTTATGGTTCGCCCCTGTCCGACCATGCCGCCGATCACCGGAAGCTTGCCGTACCCTGCGATGGTATATTTCTTTTCATTCTCCCATAAGGGAAAATTTAATCCGCCGATCACCGCCGGATCGATGGCGTAAAGAAGATAGGTCGCCGGCGGCGATATCCCGACTACCTTGGTAATCGTATCCGGTATTGTCACTTTCCTGCCGCTCATGTCGATTATTTCCCGGCCAAGGACAGGGGAAGCCGCGCAAAAGACAGCAATACATACCAGCACTCCTAATCGGCTCAGCTGTATTCCATGCGAGGGAGGGAGGTTTTGCAAGCAACGAACCGGCATAGCAGTCATTATTTGCTCCATGAGATAATGGCCCAACGAACCGGATGGTGATAGGAAAGGGCATAGCCGCCCACCTTCTTCACCAGATGACCTTCGAGAAAGACCCGCAGCCGCGCCTCCTCTTCAATGGTCATCTCGCTGATCATCCAGCGATAGCTCTTTACGGCCTCCTCGATATCTGAAAAAACTTTGTCGGGATCTGAAGGAACCTTAGCATGCTCCTGATTTGTGACGAAGGTAACATCGGCAAGGATGCCCATCTCGTGCAGGAGATTATAGACACAGATGTAATCCGGCCCCCGGTCAAGCTCGCGGCCGATCGTCTCGAAAATTTTTCGGTCGAAGGGCCCATCCCCAACCAGGGATGAGATGATTACCCGGCGGCGGGCCTTGTCTGCAAGTTTTGTCACTGCCGCGCGCAAATCCTCTACCACCAGGCTGCGCGAGGCAATGGCCACATCATGCCTTTCAATGCCCGCGGCATCCCAGTCGTCCTGCCAATCAAGGATGCGGGGTAATACATTGCTAAGAGACTCCTCCCGGCATCGTTTAGCCAGGATGTCAATCATTGCTTCGGAAAAATCAATCGCGGTGATTCGCGCCACTCTCCGGGCCAGCGGAAGTGCCAGCGTGCCGGCGCCGCACCCAACATCAAGCACGCTCCACTGGGGCTCTGGTGACATGATCCTCAAGAAACCGTCGACGTAAAAACTTTTTCTGGCATGTTCGGCAAACGAAGGCGCGCGCCTGTTCCAGAACTCCCTGTCGTTTCGCTCTGATTTTCGTCGCAGGCAGGCCTGTTTCCAGACCTGGTCCCACTTACCCTTTTCCTGCTCTTGAGCCACTACACATGAATTCATCATAGCAATTCCTTTGCCCGAAGAGGTGGACGGGGCAAGGCCATTTCGTTATAATACCGATTATTCGTTGCACAGGGCCGACAAAGCACCCGGTCATCTTTTCGCATTTCGCGGCAATCAAGAACTGTTTCCCCGCAGACAACACATTGTTCCTTACCAAGCGGGCGCCCCGGCATATCCTCAGGCGGAATGGATACGGCGACATCCTGTACTTGGAAGAGATCGCCATCGTCCAACTCACGATAAGCCTTCATCTGTGCCGCACTGTCACTGAGACCCGGATACATGGCTGCCGCCTTTTTACGTGCCGTTTGCAGCGAAACGATGCGTACCGCCCGGCCAGTTTCAACGTCGACGAAGGTTGCCGCCATCTTACCGTAATCGAGGACCTTCATATTGCGCCTGCCGATCCGGCAACCGGTGACGGTCATGATCGCATCGGTAGCGCAGCGATCGATCTCGACAAACACTATCAGCCGCTTCCGGTCTTTTCCCTTGGGGTCCGTTATACCCAGTTCCCGCAGACCGAGCATGGCGATCCGTACGCCGATAATCTGGCCGGCGCAGAGATGTCCGTGAAACCCGACAGCTTCGTCGAGTAACGTCAAAAAACCACTGTTATTTTTTCCCATAATCAGTCACCGTCAAAAGGTGTAACGGACGTTGGCGAACAAGGTCCTGCCCGCCACCGGATAGCCTTCCTGAATCTCGTAGTTCTCGTCTAAAACGTTGGCCACTCCGGTCTCAGCCAGAAAACCGTTACCAAAATCGCAGCCGAGCTTGATATTGGCCACAAAAAATGCATCGGCTACCTGAACACCACCGGACGAACTATAACGCTTTGAGTCGTATTCGGTATCCAGCTGGCCGGTCAATCTGTCCAGCAGCGTATACCTGAGATAGGCTACCGCCTTGTGCTCCGGGATATTGATCAACTTCGTCTCGTCAGTCTTATTATCGACATGGGTGTAGGTGTAATTGCCGCCTACTTCGAGGGTATCCAGCAGATGAATTGACGCCTCCAGTTCAATGCCGGATAGATCGACTTCACCGATATTTTCATTCTGGCTGGTCGTTTTTCCAGGATTGTCCGGATCAGCAACATTCTTAAACTGGATGAAGTCAGATACATCATTGTAGAAAATGGTTCCTTTCAAATGTAAGGGCTCGAAACGGTTACTTTCGTATCCAATCTCGTAATTGATCGATTCTTCCGGATCCAGGTCCGGATTGGAAATAGCCGTACCAAGGCGATATGAATATCTGTCCTTCATCGTTGGCAACCGAGTTTTGCGTGAAATCGAGACATGGGCGGTGTCAGCTTTTGCCGGCGAATAAAAGAGTCCGACTTGAGGATTTACCCCGGAGGTACTTCCCTTTGGAAAGTCGGCAATCGCCCCGACCGGAGACAACTCTTCCGCCTGTATGGTATCCAGAGCGTCATAACTGATCCCCATAATGGTATAAAACTTGTCGGAGAAAGTGATGGTGTCCTCCAAACCTGCCGAAAACATCTGATCCTTGAAAGTCAGTTGCGGCTCTCCTTCATCCTGCTCCCGGTGTACATCACGCTTATAATGGAGAGCAAGTTTAATGAGGTTCTTGGTAAGAAGTGACGATCCAAGTTCCACCGTAGCCCCGTCGGTATAATCGTCATACCAGCTTCGAAATGCATATTTCTTGGTGATAGTCGTACAGGAGTCATCGTCGTAACTGTACAGGGAATTCTTGAAGATGTCGTGGTACGCCCTGGTTTTGATATACGCCTTGCCAGGCAAATCCGTTTTGGAAGAAAAATAGTAGCTCTGTTTGTCCCAGTAAGGCCATTGCCAGTAGCGAACCGTTACCGTCGGATCGTTGCCGGCATAGGGTGGAGTGCCTTTTTCACCGTGCTGATCGATGAAGCTGAAGGCATATTCGTCATCCTTATTCGGGGTATAGCCAATCTTGACATTTATCTTTTCATCCTGCCGGTAAGAATTATTTCGACGATCACCGTCTTCCCCTTTGGTTGAGGAAAAGTCGTCGGAGAGCAAAAAATAATCGCTGTTCAGGTAGGAGGCTCCGGCCTGCAGATACCAACTGCCCTGATTTGTCCCTATATTGGTGTAGGCATTATAGGTATTGCCCGAACCATATCCTGCCCCGACCTCGCCCTCAAAGACCTTCTCCGGGCGGCGGGATACCATATTGATGGCCCCGCCCATGGTATTGGGACCATATAAAACCGAGGTGAAACCCTTGGAAACGACCACTTCTGAAAGATCGAACGTGGTGAAGCGACCGAGATCGGGGTAGCCGTCATAGGGCACATAAATTGGAATCCCATCAAGAAAGAGCGGGACATGCTTGATATCAAAACCCCTGACATAGAGGGTCTGCTCGTTTCGCGCTCCCGTCACCGACGATGTCACACCAGGCAGGAGGTTTGCAGCATCGGCAATGGTATTTCGGTCGAAGGCTCGCAGTTCATCCGCATATATACGATCTACGGTGGGATTGGTGGTGTCCTCGTCAACCTTGACGCTTACCTCGATTTCGCCAAGAGTGAAAACACTCACCGGATCTGCCGCCATGGCGATGCATGCTATGCCGGCCAGCAATGCCACCGTCACGGCTGAACACATTACAGCTTTCTCAAAGCCCACGTTCTTCATCCTCTATTCTTCTTGATCGTTATGTTTTTGTAAATATATCGACAGGCAAAATAAAAACAGCCGATAGAGCTGTTATTTTGTTTCAGCGTGAAAATTATGCGTGAACTGCATTCGATATATATAAAAAAACATATCGAAATGCAAGCTCAATATCGTGACAGCAGGATTACCGTGGTTTCATGACCAGCCGTACTCCCGGAAAGAACAGGCGGCCTCGATACAACCATACGGTAAACCTGGAAATGATGAGAAGGCCAAACATTGAATTGCTTGACACTGTTCGCGATTTATATGTAAATACCCCGCATGAAAAGGCATCGTAGCGGAAATATGCATCCGAAGAAGGCACCCCAGGGGCTTTGCTGCCGGGGAAGAGTCTGGATCGAAAAAGACGGCGAGACCTATCTCGGCTTCGGCCGAATGGTTCTGCTTGAGAGAATCAGGGAATTCGGCTCGATCTCCGGAGCGGCAAAATCGATGGCGATGTCCTATAAGCACGCCTGGGACCTGGTTGATTCCATGAACCGCCATGCCAGGGAGCCACTTGTCTCCACCAGCAAGGGAGGAAAGGGCGGTGGTGGGGCCGGTCTGACCGAAGCTGGTGAACTGGCGGTAAAAGAATTCACCGACCTTCTCAATCGTCTCGACATTTTTCTTGCCGAGGAGACTTCTCGACTGCAGGTAATAGGCTGAGACGATCCTTTTGAATTTTTCATGCATTTGAACCAATCCAATCATTCCATCTCCTGGTAATAACGCGCAGTCGTCGGTTATTGGCTATTGGGCTATTTGCACCAGCCGGGCAAAGAAAGACGCACGGGCGAATGGAGGGAGTAATATGATTGGCCTGTTGTGCAGGTTGGTCAGTAAACCGACACGAATGGACCGGCCTGATGTCATATTAAAAAATGTTGCCGCCGCCTTCCCGTGGTCAAAGATTTTAAAACTCCGTTTACCAACCCGACAGCCGGTGACGGTCATAATTGCATCGGCGAAACAGCGGGCAACTTCAGCAAAAACGATAATCTTTTTCTGATCCACACCTAATGGGTCGAGAATGCCAAGTTCGCGGAGTCCGAGCAGGGCGATCCTTACTCCGACGATCTGGCCGCTGCACAGATGGCCATGAAAGGCTGCGGCCTTATCCAGCAGGTGCACGAAATCTTTTTTGTCTTCCATCTGCACGGGAGAAAACAGGTCTTTCTCAAATTCCATACCATTTGTCTATTCCATACTTCCGATGCTACTCTACTTTGGAAAAAATGCTTCTCAAGGTGGAAATCTCCCCACGCTAAAAGAGTGGCGCAGACAAATATGGAGGACTTTTTTGTCTTTTCACTACAAAATCGTCGCTCAATCCGCCAGCCATTAAAAAATTTCCCTTAACAGTGGAGGTTCTTGGTTTCACATTCCCCACGCGCTTATCCTGAGCGATAGTCAAGTATTTCAATATATTCGAAATTTTTTCCCTTGGCCTCGTCTGTCATATCATATTTTTTATATTTGGCCTGCATTTTGCGTTGCAAACCCTATTTTTGACTATGCGTTATGTCAAAATATCATAATGGGAATGATAAGCTAGGGACAGTTTCTGTGAACAGAAATACCGAGAGCAGGAGAATGGCGAAAATGGGGAGATCCCCATTTCCGTCAATATGGTGAGAGATATAAAATGGTGAGAAACGACAGCAAACCTGCAAAACAGACGAATCGCTCATCGATTCACTCACCATTTTGTCATTAACGGCCAAGTGAAATAAGGAACTCCATCAGGTTTTTATCATCGGACCAATCCGGGAGTTCGCTTGTCGGCAGGATGTCAATATATGCCGCCTCCAGTGCTTTTCTCCACTTCTCATTATCCGCTTTGGCATAAATTTGAGTGGTGCTACAATCGCTATGTCCATGAAAATCCCTGAGGTAGATCAAGTTGACACCGGATTGAAGTAAATGAACGCTTTTGCTGTGACGGAACACATATGGGGTGATAGGAAAACCCACGTCGCATCCATTGTT
>CAMBBS010000073.1 GCA_945863875.1 Desulfopila aestuarii DSM 18488 | reverse complement strand
GGTTTTTTCCCCTTGTTTGATTTTGGAAGCGGAACTACCGGCTGAGGATCCTCGTAATAAATTCGATGATCCCTGTGAATATCAGCCATAAATTCTTCGCCATTATCGGCGAGTTTTCGGAGAAATGCACGATTGTCTCCATAAAAGCCATCGGATCCAACCCACTTGAATCGAACTCCATTCTTCCTCGCGGAAAATATCCTCTCCAGCGCTTGTTCATGCTTAGTCTTGAATACTATCCGGTCTTCGGGGATTTTGGCTTTCTTGCACCGGTCGCTGTCTTTTATCCAGGCCCCGGGCATAAATAACCGACAATCAATCGGAGTTGAAAAGTGCCCTCTGCCGAGAGTTGCAAAAACCGCTCCCTGGCAATTGTCGACCTTGCCATGTTGCCCGCACCTTTGTCGGACAACTCCAACAGACATTGTACCCTTCTTAGGAATTCCCGTTTCGTCGATAGACAAGGCACTGTCATCATACCCTCCAAGCAGCTTGTCACTATGTCTTTGAAAAAACATATGATATCTTCCATGAAAAGACAAAGGTCGACGGGCCAGGCCCGCCAGCAAGTGGAGCCTTACATGGGAATTATTCCTCAATGGAGGTTTATTTTTTTTGGCAGCTGTAATGGGTATACGTCCTGCCCTGGATTCAACGTCCTATATAACTATCTATTAAATATTATGCGGAAATGTCAATTTATTTGATTCCCAAAGTAGAATTAAAGAAATGAAAGATAGAGGTACGGGAAGTTGGTGGCCGATGCTTGATTGGACCGACTCTAAGATGCGAGTCCATGGCCTTTACTGCACAATTGCCCTTCTGAGAAGAGCATTAATGTATCGTAGAGTAAAGACTTCCGGGCTGCCTCTCTCAATGCAGAGGACTCTAACGGAATTAGATGAGATCAGAGAAGTTGTAAATATTTACCCCAAGAAGCGTGGTCCATAAAAGAAAAAATGACAGCAACACTAAGTAAGCTCTCAAATGTGCAACAGGAGCTAATGTCAACTTTACAGCTCAAACAAGAAGAAAACAGTGTTTTAGGCAAAGGCGCTACCATTTTTAACTAATTCAAATTACGCTGCAATAATCTCATGGTTTTAATGAGAAGCGGGAAACTCGGGCTACAATTCCACCTTTCGGTTGTAACGCACATCACCTTGCTGTGGCTTTGATCGTTCAATTCTTTTTTCGTATGTTTTAACTGGTACTTATCGCAGTTCTTCGAGGTTAAGTTTGTAAGGTAAGAAGTTTGTGGTTCGTAAACAAATTTTCTGTTATTTCACACCACTGATTTGCAAAATTTGCCTGGTAATGGTACAAAAGCTTGGGTCGTCATTCTTTTTGTGGGCTAACCTGCACTAATTCTATTGAGAAATTATGTCTTCTGTTCCTCAGCTGTATTCATCTGTCGGCAAACTTTTTTTCATGAAAACTATTATTTGCTGTGTTTTTTTTCTCCTGATATCTGCCACCACCGGGTACGGTCGTCCTACCCCTGCCGACATCTCGGCCTCAATGGTGAAATATCTCAGTTGCACTCCGCTGGAATGGCTGCAGATGGAACAGCAGCTGCCTATCCTGGCAACTGAAGACCTGTGTCTGGCCGCAATTTATAACTGGACAGGTGTTCATCCACTCTGGGTAACCGGCGATGGCCCGACTAAACAAGGTAAAATCATCCTCGGCTACCTGAAAGATTCCTACCGGCATGGTCTCGATCCAAACGAATACAAGGTCGACAGGATACTTGAGCTGTGGGACTCGGAAGATTCCGATGAACTTGCTATGCTCGAAACTCTTCTGACATACAACCTGGTGAAATATGTTCATGACATCGGGTATGGGCGGTTGCAACCACTGGCGTCGGACCCTGCACTGTTTGCCGAGGCAGGAGACTTGAGCTTCAATCCACTGCTGACTATTGGGCATATCCTCTCAACCAGTGACCTTGATCAATTCCTCGCAGCTCTGCCGCCGCACCATTATCATTACACGGCCCTCAAGGTGGCCCTTGAACGCTATCGCAATATAGCCGAGCAGGGGGGCTGGCCGTCCATTCCCCAGGGACCAAGCCTTCGCCCCGATGATACCGATCCGCGGATCATCCTGGTCAGAAAACGTCTTCAAGTCACGGAGGGTCCAGCGGGAACGGGATTCGATACCGAGTCAACGCACTACGATACTCTTCTTAAACAGGCCGTTCAGGCCTTCCAGAGGCGGCACGGGCTCTTGGTCGACGGCATAATCGGAGCAAATACCCTTGCCGCCATGAATATTCCCGCGGCTGATAGGGTGAACTCGATTCGTCTCAACATGGTTCGCTGGCGCTGGCACGACCACGATCTCGGCGAGCAGTACGTGCTGGTGAACATCGCCGCCTTTAACTTGAAAGCTTTTCAGGGTGAGGACATCGTCCTCGATATGCCGGTCATCGTCGGCGAGGAGCAGCACCAGACGCCGGTCTTCAGCAGTAAAATTAAGTATCTCGACTTCAATCCGTTCTGGAATATACCAACGAGCATTGCTCAGGATGAGGAGTTACCTAAACTTCGCAAAAACAAAAATTATCTCGTTAATCGACATGTACGGCTGTTCTCCGGCTGGCAATCCGACGCTATAGAGCTTGACTCTACCGTCATGGACTGGCACAATGTCTCGAGGGGCCAGATGGCAGGCTACAAACTCAGGCAGGATCCAGGTCCGTGGAACGCACTTGGGAAAATAAAGTTTTCTTTCCCAAACCGTTATTCGGTGTACATGCATGGTACTCCTGCGCAAAACCTGTTCAACCGAACCCAGAGAGATTTCAGTCACGGCTGTATCCGGGTCAGTGACCCATTGGCTCTGGCGATTTTTGTCCTTGAAAATCAACCTGATGACTGGCCCAAGGAAAAAATCGAGGAAATCTACCAGCAAGAGCTACGCAAGGTTATACGATTATCGTCCCCACTCCCGGTGTATATTACCTACCTGACGACGTGGGTTGACAAAAGTGGCATAGTGCATTTTAATAGGGACATTTATTTGCGTGATGTCTCGTTGCATAACGCGTTGCTATAATGTCTTTTTCAATTAAAAAACGACTCAAAGGCATCGCCAAATGACCAAACAGAGCCGCTTGTATCTTATGAATCGTCGAAGTTTTCTCCTCTCAGCCGCAAAGGTAGTGGTCGGCCTTAGTGTTCTTTCACCCCTCGAGGTGTTGTCAAAAACCATTCCCAACAACAAGTTATCGTTTTTCCACACCCATACGGGAGAGTATTTCCACTTGCCTTATAACGGGCCAAGGTGTCCTCCTGCCGCGAGAAGAAAACTGTTTTCCTTTCTGCGCGATTTTCGCACTGGTGATGTGCATACCATTGATTTACGTCTCATGGAAATACTTGCTAAAATTCAGCGAAAGACTGGTAGCAAAGGCGTGTATGAAGTCATTTCCGGTTACAGGTCACCAAGAACCAACAAATCTTTACGATCCCACAGCACAGGGGTGGCGCAAAAGAGTTTGCATCTCAAAGGCAAGGCGATTGATATTCGCCTTACTGATCTGCCCACGGCTGATTTGCGGGATGTCGCCATTTCGCTTAACGCCGGCGGTGTAGGCTATTACGCCGAGTCGGATTTTGTCCACATTGATACCGGAAAGGTTCGGTCCTGGTAGTATGCATCGTCTGCCTGCCGATAATGCTGTTGACGAAGGAGAAATCAGGTTATAATTATTGATCAATAACCAAGTATCTTTTTGCAGCAGCGTTATCTGTCAATTTGTTCCGCATCACATCAACAAGCTGGCCTGTTTTTTTGCGTATCCTCTGCCGGGGTGCCACCATGCTTGAAAAAAAGATAGCAGTATTGTCCAACAAAACTTCACGCCGTATAATTCTGCCGGCCTTCTGCACTATTCTCCTTTTTGTCACTGCTATTTTTTTCGTTCTCCTGCCGCAGCTTGAAGAAAGCTTTCTCGCCAGAAAACAGGAAATGATCCGGGAGTTGGCGGAAACGACCTGGAGCCTGCTGGCAACGTATCATGAGCGGGAGCTATCCGGTGAACTCACCAGGAGTGAGGCGCAGCAGCGGGCCATCCTGCGCATCCGCAATCTGCGCTATGGACCGGAAAAAAAAGATTACTTCTGGATCAACGATATGGTGCCGCGGATGATCATGCACCCCTACCGGACAGATCTGAATGGTAAGGATGTTTCGAGTTTTCAAGATCCGAAAGGGAAATATCTTTTTAACGAATTTGTCCAGGTGGTGCAGCAGCAGGGTGCAGGATATGTCACCTACATGTGGCAGTGGAAGGATGACCCGGTAAAAATAGCCCCGAAAATGTCGTACATCAAAGGATTTGAGCCGTGGGGGTGGATCATCGGTACCGGCATGTATATCGATGATGTCCAGGCCGAGATCGGCAGGATCGGCAAAAAGCTTACGGTGATTTCTCTGGGCATTCTCTTATTCGTCACCCTGCTGGCGCTATATTCTATTCGCCAGACCATGCAGGCAGATCGGGAAAGATTGGCCATCTTTCTGGAACGGGAACGCCTGCTGAAGTCCCTGGAGGAGAGTAAAGAGCGGTACCGCAACCTGATCGAGACGACCAGTGACTGGATATGGGAATGCGACTGGGACGGCAAATACATCTATTCAAGCCCCAGAGTGACCAATCTGCTCGGTTATCTGCCGGACGAGATGCTCAATAAGACGCTGATGGATATAGTCTCTCCCCACCAGGAAAAAACGTTTTATACGGCCTATAAGGAACTGCTGCACGCCCAGAAACCCATTAACGGCCTGGAGAACACCTGTCTTGGCAAGAGCGGTCAGGTGGTCGTGCTGGAAAATAACGCGGTGCCGATTTTTGACGATGAGGGGGCTTTTCTTGGCTATCGCGGTATCGCCAGGGATGTTACGGAAAGAAGAATTGCCATGGAGACGATCAGGAAAAACAGGGATGATCTGCACGCTTCTTTGGAAGAAACCGTGGCATCGCTCGCTTCCACCGCCGAAAAACGTGACCCCTATACTGCCGGGCACCAGATGCGGGTGGACCTCCTCGCCTGCGCAATTGGCAAGCAAATGGGACTCCCTGGACAGCAGCTTGAGGGACTCCATATTGCCGCCATGCTGCATGACATAGGAAAAATTACCTTGCCATCCGAATACCTTGCCAAACCAACAAAACTGACAAAAGAGGAAATGGCAATCATGAAATGCCACTCCGCAGTGGGCTATGAAATATTAAAAACCATCCACTTTCCATGGCCGGTGGCGGAAATTGTCTACCAGCACCATGAACATCTGGACGGCTCGGGTTACCCGAGGGCATTGACCGACAAAGATATCCTCCTGGAAGCTAAGATTCTTGCCGTCGCCGACGTGGTGGAGGCTATGTCATCCCACCGCCCTTACCGGCCGTCACTGGGTATAACCGCAGCCCTTGACGAAATCCGTTCAGGCAGGGGAATCCGCTACCACGCCCCGAGCGTTGATGCGTGTCTGTACCTTATCAATGAGAAAAAAATAGATATTTGTTCTGAGAATTTATGCCCGGTTTTTCTCTAACCCCGGTAAACGGGAAACAAGCCTTGTTCTTTGTCGTACCCCTTTGGAGGAATTGATACCTGAAACACAAGAGAAAAGCCGATTCTTTTTGCTATGGGAGGACTTGCCATGATGCTGCACAGATGGTTTCCCTGGAAACAGATAATCAGCTCGCTTGCACGATCCCGTGGATTCATCGATCCGGTCTCGCTGCTGTCCCGCCTCGAGGGCTTCGGGCAGCCGCTGGAGATTCGCGAGCCGCTGGAATTGCTGCGCGCCGGTCTGGTCTTCCATGCCCGTGGACTGCTCAACACCGGCGCTATCCAGCACAACCTTGACTGGGTCTGGCCGTACTGGGTCGAACGTCAGTACAATCCCCACGATGATGCCTTTATTCCCCGGGCGTTTTCCATAACCCATGTGAACCTTACCAGCCGGAATTGGACTGCTGTCGGCATTCCGGGATTCGATGAACTGCCGATCGTCGATCCCCGGGGCCTGGTGACCCCCTTCTGGGACAGCTGGTCCGTCGACGCCTGGATTGTCACGGACCACGGCGAAAACGTCTATCCGTCGCGACTCCGTTTTGTTACCCAGTATATGGATATGGCAGGCCGTGTTGCGGTGGTGACGGTCGCCAACCACAAGAGCCTGCAGCTGATTTCCCGGGTGACGGCCCTGCTGCAGGAAGATGGGACACCCGCTTGTGTTATTGACCTGTCGGTGAGCAGTCCGGACCCCGCCTGGTTGGTTGTCGCCTTGCGGCCCTATAATCCTGAAGGCGTCAGTTTTATTAGTGATATCAGTTTGCTGCCGGAAAATAACGGCTGGCTGGTGGACAACCAGCGCCAGGTCATATTTTCCCGGAATCCAGATCATACCAGCTTTTCCTATTACCGCCAAGGTGATGTGAAAACCCACCTGTTTACCTCCCATGACCTGCTCGACGTCCATTGCCGTGTCGGGATGGCCACCGCCGCGGCCCTGTTTCGGGTCTCTGAAGGGAGTACTGCCGTCCAGGCGGCAATTCCCCTGACCACCGATAAACACCTCGCCGCGGAATCGATTGCCGGCTGGTCCGGGGTGCTCACCGAGGCGGCGAGGCTTGACGTCCCGGAACCGTTGTTCCAATATCTCTATGACGCCGCCTTACGATCACTGGTGCTGCATTCTCCGGCGGAAATCTATCCCGGTCCCTTTACCTATAAACGATTCTGGTTCCGCGATGCGGTCTTTGCTCTGCACGCCATGCTTGCGGCAGGTCTGCTCTCCCGGGTCGGACGTCTCCTCGACAGTTTTCCCGACCGTCAGGCAGGAAGCGGATTTTTCCACTCCCAGGAAGGGGAATGGGATTCCAACGGCGAAGTCCTGTGGATGTTTCTGCAATATTGTAAATTATCGGGGGAAGCCCCCCGGGCGCAGTGGAGCAAGGCTGTTCATCGCGGCGCGGAATGGATCGTCAATAAACGGTTGCCGGCGGAGAGTAATGCGCCCTATTCCGGCTTGCTGCCGGCGGGATTTTCGGCGGAACATCTCGGACCGAACGACTACTATTACTGGGATGATTTCTGGGGCGTGGCCGGTTTACGTGCGGCAGCCGAATGGTTTGACCGTATCGGAGAAGTAGCCCATGCCGAGCGCTACCGCAAAGAGGCGGACCAGTTCTTTGAGTGCGTGCGGAAAAGCCTGGCGGATGCAGCCCAGAGGCTGAATCAGCAGGGAATGCCCGCTTCTCCTTTTCGCAGGATGGATCCGGGGGCTATCGGTTCCCTGGTCGCCGGGTATCCGCTGCAGCTTTTTGCCGCCGATGATCAGTGGTTGCTGGCGACTGTAGATTTTCTCCTGGAAAAATGCACTTTTCGCGGTGGTTTTTTTCAAGATGTCATCCATTCAGGCATTAACGCCTACCTGACGCTGCATATGGCGCAAGTCCTGTTGCGGGCGGGGGACATCCGCGCCCTTGAACTGTTTCGTACCGTCGCCGAACTGGCCTCGCCAACCGGTCAGTGGCCGGAGGCCATCCATCCGCGCACCCTTGGTGGCTGCATGGGGGATGGGCATCATGTCTGGGCTTCGGCGGAGTGGGTGGTCATGCAGCGAAACTGTTTTGTCCGCGAAGAAGGGGCACGTCTGGTGCTCGGCGCCGGTCTCTTTCCGGAATGGCTGACCCAGTCAAAGCCATTATCCTTTGGTCCGACATCCACGCCCTTTGGTCCGGTAACAGTGTCGATTACCCCGGAAGACGACCAGATTACCGTTGCCTGGCAAGGGGAATGGCGTGGTGCGGCTCCGGAAGTATGTGTCTGCCTGCCTCATTTTCCAGTGCTGACCGTGAAGGCTGACGCCTCTACCGTGACCTTGAAAAGGAGTGAGCGAAGATGAAAATTGCCATGTTCACCAATACCTTTACCCCCCATGTCGGTGGTGTCGCCCGCAGTGTCCAGGGGCTGGTCGATGAGCTGCGCCGGCTCGGTCACCATGTTCTGGTGGTGGCACCCGAATTTGAGAACGTTGCGCCGGACGAAACCGATGTCCTGCGCATCCCGGCGGTACAGAACTTCAATGGCAGCGATTTTTCCCTGCCTATGCCGGTGCTGCCGATAAAAGTATCCCACCTGCTGAAGGATTTCCAGCCGGATATCGTCCACAGTCACCATCCTTTCCTCCTTGGCGAGACGGCCTTGCGCATTGCCGTCTCCTGTGATGCGCCGGTCATCTTCACCCATCATACGCGGTATGAACAGTACACACATTACCTGCCCGGAGATTCTGATCTGCTGAAGCACTTCGTCATTGACCTGGTCAATGGCTACTGCAATCTCTGTAATGCGGTGGTCGCACCGAGCAGGTCGATTGCCGATATGCTGCTCAAACAGGGAGTGCTTTCACCGATTGAGGTCATCCCCACCGGGGTCGATCCGCTCTATTTTGCCGAACCGGAAGATGGAGCCTGGCGCCATCGCCTGGGTATCCCGGAGGATGCCATTGTCGTCGGGCATGTCGGTCGTCTGGCGGCGGAAAAAAATCTGCCCTTTCTCTGCCAGGCGGTCTGCCGCTTCTTGCTGGGAAACCCTGCTGCCCATTTCCTGCTCATCGGGGAAGGCAGCGCCAGGGAGGAAATGGTTGCCGAGTTTCACCGCCAGGGCCTGCAGCAGAGGTTGCACCTGCAGGGCATCCTCGATCGTCGAAGCCTGACCAGCGCCTATCACTGCATGGATGTTTTTGCCTTCGCTTCGCAATCGGAAACCCAGGGGCTGGTGCTCGCCGAGGCGATGGCCGCCGGGACGCCGGTGGTGGCTGTCGATGCGCCGGGGGTCCGGGATATTGTTGTCGACACCCATAACGGCCGACTTCTGTCGCTCGAGGTGATCGACAGTTTTGTCGAAGCCCTGTGCTGGGTGGCCAGGCTTTCGGCGGAACGACGAATGCAACTGCGGCAGAATGCCCTGCAGAGCGCCGAGCAGCTTTCCGTTGTAAACTGCGTAGGGAAAATGCTTGAGCTATATTACGAGCGTATTCGTGCGGAATCGGCATTGCCGCAAATTGCCGAGAGCCGCTGGCAGAAGGCGAGAAAAAGAATCAGCAGGGAATTCGAGATCCTGAAAAATTATGGTCACGCCATAGAAGATACCATCCATTGGTTGCCCCTGATAAAGGCTGACGAAAAACCGGCCGAAACAAAAAAGGATCTCTAACCCATAACCTGGTGGAGACGCTTTGCCCATGGCCAAAGACGTTTCATCGATCATAACCCGGGGCACAGCGGCGGTCTTTGCTGCTGTGCTGCGTCTGGCGAGGGCTTCCTGGCGCCGGGGGCATGTCGGTATGGAAGTCGTCGACCAGGCTCTGGCAAGGCGGGAGCGGTTACTCGTTGTTTTCTGGCACGCCAAGCATATCTCACTTTTCCCCTTGGTGGAGGGATTTGATGCCTGGATTCTTACCAATAGATCCTTCCGGGGACAGGTGATTGCCGCCCTTGCGGGGCATTTCGGCTATCATAGTATTTTCCTCGATTGTAAGCACGGTCAGGAACTCCAGGAGCTGCTTGATGGCCTACTGCAAAAACACCCCTGTCTCGCCATCGCGGTCGATGGCCCGCTGGGACCCTTGCATCGGGTGCGACCGAGCTTGGTTCGTCTCGCCTCGGAGTTGAAGCTTCTTGTGGTGCCGCTCTCTGTTGCCGCGCATCCTAAAATCGTCATGCGCGGGAGGTGGGATAAAATGGAGATCCCTCTGCCTTTCAGCCGCATCCTGCTTGGTGTTGGCAAACCTTTCAAGGTTCCCCCTGACGTGCAGCCGGATGAGATTGAGGCGTGGATGGAGACGATACAGAAAAATATTGAAGAAACGGATCAAATGATCGACAAATTGTTGATGGCGCCGTAAAAACTCTTCGTCTGCTTCGTTGTTCGCCCGAGGCAGATGCCCTTGGGGGTAATTTTTCTGTCTTTACCAGAAACGCGCCGTAAAGCCCGGTCCTTCAGGTCGGGGCAACAAGGGGTAAGCTGTTTATCCGGTGTCTGTTGCTGTTCGACATAGGGCCGATAATGGAGATCGGCGCACCGCCGCAGGAAGCGGCAAAGCAGCTCGGACTGCAAAGAACATCTTTGTCATACCTTTCGGCTATCCCGGGATAACGCTTCGATAGCTTTTCCGTCCAACGCTTTTTTCCGGTATTTGGTCACAAACACCAGAGGAACGTGCATATTGAAAACGCAATGTCTTCCGGTTCGAATCCCGTTGTCTTTCTCCATAGACCAAAGTATAATTTATCAAATGATGTTTCTCGACAAGGCTCTCAAGGAGGCGTTCGATAAAAAGAATCCGCAGCGGTTTCCCCGGTTCAAGAAAAAAAGGCCAGGGCATCGATTCCTTTCGATACCCGCAAGGTTTCAAGCTGGATGGGGCTCGGGTTTTCCTGCCCAAAAGAGGATGGGTTCGGTTTGTCAACAGCCGGG
>CAMBBS010000072.1 GCA_945863875.1 Desulfopila aestuarii DSM 18488 | reverse complement strand
GGGCTCGTCCATGAGGTACACACTCGTCTGCTGGGCCAGCGCACGCGCCAAGAACACCCGCTGCTGCTGCCCGCCGGAAAGCTGGTGGATTTTCCGGTTTTTCAGCCCTTCCAGGCCGGTTATGGCAAGTATCCTGTTGATCTTTTTTTCCGCGGCAGGCCCGGATATTTTGGCCATCTTCAGGCCAAAGCCGATGTTTTTGCCAACATCCAGAAAGGGAAAAAGCAGGGGTTTTTGGAAGATCAGCACCGAATCGCGTTTCTCGGCGGGCAAATGATCGACACCTTCGCCATCTATGATAATTTTTCCGGAGGCTGGCCGCACTAAGCCAGCGATTGCTTTTAAGATCGTCGTCTTGCCTGCACCGCTGGGGCCAAGCAGGGATACCATTTCGCCGTCATGAATATCCAGCGAAAGATCGCTGATAATCGGTTTCTTGTCGTAGCGGATGGTCAGATTCCGCAGTTGCAGTCGTCCCATCACCGCACTCCCTGCAGGCCATGACGGCCAAGGTTATGGGCGCTGGCAAGCAGTGCAAGCATGGCCGGAAGAATAAAGACCAGACTGACTGCGGCGGCTACCGGGCGATCACCGCTGTCCATCAGTGAGAAGAGCAGGATCGGCAGGGTGAGCATTTTACCGCCACCGATAATAAGCGTGCTGAGGTATTGCGACCAGGAAAGAAGAAATGAAAATAAAGCGGCCACGGTGATCCCGGGCAGGATCATCGGCAGCGTTACCTGCAGGAGAACCCTGACCGGCGAGGCGCCCAGCGATCGGGCCTGCTCTTCAAATTCCGGATTGTAGTCGGTGAAAACGCCCCAGAGGACAAAGATCGTATAAGGTAGACAGAAAATGAGATGGACGAGAACCACCCCGATGAAGGTTTCGGCCAGTCCCAGTCGGATAAACCAGAGATGCAGCCCCATGGCAACGGACAGCGGCGGGACGATTATCGGCAGAATAAGTAATAAGGAGATCAGCTTCTTGCCGGCAAAGTCATAGAGGCCGAGGGCCCTTCCCGCCGGGATGCCGAGGACGAGTGACACCAGGGTGGTCACCAGGGCCAGGGTAAAACTTATATAAAGGCCAAAGACGAGCTGGTCGCCGGCGGTACCGAAAACGTAACTCCAGGCCCGGGGTCCAAAGGCCTGAGGCAGCAGGTCCGGATAGAACCATTTTTCACTGATTGACCAGAGGACGAGAGGCAAAAAGGGCAGCAGCACGGTAAACAGCAGTGACAGGAGCAGGAACAGGCGTTGTGGTCTCATATCGAGAGCCCTCTTTTGCGGCCGAAATGCAGGAGCAGCTGGGAGGAAATGATCGCCAGAATGACGATCGCGGCGATGATCAGGCCGATGGCTATTCCCTCCGGCCGGGCCAGCAGATCGATATCACTGTAGTTTTTGTAGGCCCAGACGGGGAGAGCCAGAGGGTAGGTGCGGCCGAGCAGATAGGGCACCTCAAAGGCGCCGAAGGTAAAAGCAAAGACTATCAGGCAGGCGGCCCCGAGGCTTGGGGCGATGATCGGCAGAATGATATAAAAAAAGCGCTGGCCTCTCGATGCGTTGAGGGTCGATCCTGCTTCGAGCAGTTCCACGCCCATGTTCTTGAGGACAGAGAGCAGCATGAAGGTAATAAAGGGTACCTCCTTCCAGACATAGACAATAAGAATGCCGATGGCCCACCCATCGTTAACGAGAAGTGGAAAATCCGCCGGTGTCGAGATGATTGACAGATACGAGAAGAGCCGGGAGAAGAGGCCAGAGGGTGTCAGCAGGAGGATTACCGAAAGCGCAATCACCAGATGGGGAACGGTGAGGGGGATCTGCAAGAGGAAGTTGATCGCCCGGCTGTTCGCCGCCCAGCGCATGAGGCCAAGGGCGAGCACGACACTGATACAGGCGGCTATTACAGTCGAGGTTATGGCAATATACAGGGTGAGCGTAAGGCTTTTTGTGAAATCGGCGTCTTGCAGAACATGGAGAAAATGTTGGCCGCCGATGGTCGACAAAGTCTGTGACGGCACCTGGCCGAGGGCCTGCAGCAGGCCGAGCAGCAGACCTCCGCCAAAAAGCAGGAGGATGATGGCCAAGGCGGGGCCGAGTAGGACCAACAGCCGCCGGGCCGATGTCCTGCGCCTCGTCCCTGCAGGTGGCATGGCAGAGGATTGCAAACGCGGCATTATCTGTTTTTCAGCACGTGTTCTATCCACCCTTTTTCCAGTTCAACAAGGATCTTGCTTGGCGGTTCGGGCAATTGATGGGCCTGGAGTTCCGCATCGTCAAGTGTTGCCGGCCCTCGAGGCAGGGTAGCAAAATTTTCCTGCCATGGCGATGGCAACCTGGCTGCAGCAATCGCCGGGAAATCCCCCCAGACTTGCGGGCTTGCCTTATGCAGCTGGGCGGCTGGCGAGAGGAGGAAATTGGCCACGACCATCGCTGCCGCGGTATCTTTTGCGTTGTAGGGAATGGCGACAAAATGGGTATTGCCGATGGTCCCTTCGTCGAAGACGAAGGTGCGTACCGTCGTCGGGAAGAGGCCGTCCAAAATGTTTCGTGACGCCTCGCCCTGGTGATAGGAAAAGGAAAAATCAATTTCACCGTCGGCAAAAAGGGCATTCATCCTCACCGGGGATTCCGGATAGGTCTCCCCCTGTCGCCATAAAGATTTTTTCAGATCACGCAAGATAGTGTAGGTGGCCTCCGCCGCCTTGGTGAATGTAGCTTGGGAGTACTCGCCCTGCCAGGTATCGACACTTCCTGCCGCGTGATAAAAAATATGCCGGACAAAGGCGGAACCGGTAAAATCCGGTGGCGCAGGATAGGTAAATCGCCCGGGATTGGTTTTGATCCATGCCAGGAGAGCCTCTATTGACCGGGGTGGCTCGAGCGTTCTCGCCGAATCGTGGATCATGACCATCTGGGCACTGCCCCAGGGCGATTCCAGGCCTTCGACAGGCGTGCCGAAGTCGTTTTTTACTGATGGATTTGCCCAGTCGACAAGGTGCTGATTCGGCAGTTTGTCGGCAAAAGGGCCGTACAGCAGTTCCTGCTGTTTACAGGTACGGAAATTTTCACCGTTGATCCACATGAGATCGACGCTGCCGTCACTGTCCTTGCCCGCCTGTTTTTCCACGACCAGTTTGCTGACTACCTCGGCAATATCTTTGACCGGGATCTGCCGCAGGGTTATGCCGTATTCTTTTTTCAGTTCAGTGGCCAGATATCCGTTGACGTACTGGTTGACGGCCGGGGAACCACCCCACATGTACCAGTCGACAGTCTGACCGCGGGCGGCTTTTACTGCTTCCTCCCAGGAATGCACTCTGGTTTGTACCTCTGCCGGGCAGAAGGCCGGGAAGGCGAGAAAGGTCAAAAGCACAAAGAGGTACCGGGTAAAAAAACGGCATGTATTTTTCATAGTTTTTGGACTCTTTTAAAGAGGTTTTGCCGTGAAAGATATTCAGTCTGGAGCTGGGATCAGCCTATTTTCCAACGTTGCCGGATTGCAGCATTGTGCTGAATTCGGCGGTGGGAACGGGTTTACAGAAATAGTAGCCCTGGTAGACACGGCATCCCTTGGCGGCAAGATAGTTGAGTTCTTCAGCGGTCTCAACTCCTTCCGCGACAACTTCCAGGCCGAGATTGCCGGCCATGGTAATGATGATCTCAACCAGGTTGACGCCATTGCCGACCGATTGAATGTCGTTGACAAAGGACCGGTCGATTTTCAGTGTGTGCAGCGGTAAACTTTTCAGGTAACTGAGTGATGAATAGCCTGTCCCAAAATCATCGACGGAAAATTTAATACCATAATCACGCAGGGCCTGTATTTTTTTTATGGTGTCACGCACCGAGGATATAAGGCTGCCTTCGGTCAGTTCGATATCCAGGTGGTGTGGTTTTATCCCAGTCTCCGTCAGGGTGCCGACGATTCTGTCGACAAAGTCAGGGGTGGAGAACTCCCTGGCGCTGATGTTCACGGCGATGGTCTGATGTTCCTTAAGAAGATGATTCTCTTCCCATGCTTTAACGGTCTGGCAGATTTTACGCAAGACACAATTACCTATATCCACAATTATGCCGCTCTCTTCGGCGGCTAAGATAAATTCTCCCGGCATAATCATGCCCCGCGTCGGATGCATCCAGCGTACGAGCCCCTCGGCACCGACGATGGTGCCGTCGGCCTGCACCTGGGGCTGGAAATAGACGGAAAATTCATCGTTCTCGATGGCCTTTTTCAGGTCGTTGGCCAGGCGTAATCGTTTGTCCGCCGCCTCCTGCATACCAGGCAGAAAGAACCGTACCGTGTTCCGTCCCGCCGTTTTTGCCTGATTCATCGCCGTGTCAGCCTGTTCCAGAATGTCATCCGCAGCTTTTTCCTGATCGGGGAAGAGAGAGATACCTATGCTCGGGGTGATGTTTATTTCCCGGCTGTCGATTGAAAAAGAGGCGGAAAGGGTATTTGCGAGTTTTTTGGCGATTTCCTGGGACTTTTGTGCGGCACGTTCGATGCTGTGGTCGAGATGGGGCAGAAGGATGACAAATTCATCTCCTCCCATGCGGGCGATGATGTCTTCTTTGCGCAGATTGAGGCCGAGCCGTTCCGCCACGTGCTTTAGGACCGCATCGCCGGCCTTGTGGCCGAGTGCATCGTTGATGGTCTTGAAATTATCCAGATCGAGGAAAAGTACGGCGCCGTTCTGCTTGTGGCGGCTGGCCCGTGACAGTTCCTGTTCGAGTTGTTTCAGCAGTTGCCTGCGGTTAGGCAGACCGGTAAGCGAATCGAAGCTGGCCTGGTGTTCTATTTTTAAGCGTAGCGAGATGTTTTCGGTTATGTTTTTGTGTAGTTTCTGTGCACCTGACAGACAGACAAGCCAGTAGAGAATGACCAGAATACCTAAAACCAGTCCATTCTGTTCCTGAATCATGAGGAATTTTGCCGACAGCGGCAGGAGTGTAAACGTCAGGAAGCCGACGATCGCCGGCCGGTTTGGGCACAAAGAGGCAATTGCGCCAGCGGAGATGCCGGTAATGATTATGGAAAAAACCGTCTGGTGCAGAGGCGATGTATGCGGAAACAGCAAAAAAGATGCCGTGCCCCAGAGTAGAGCTGCAAGCCAGATTCCACCAAGGAAAAAAAGGTCCAGCTGTCCGTCATGTCGACCGGTCTTCTCGGCTCGATTGGCTAAAACGACCAGGAAAAGCCTCCCGACCGCGACAAGAATGAAGGACGACAGCCAGGAAAAAAGTATTGTCGGTGCCGTGCCGTGGCGTAGATACCAGCAGAGAAACCCAGCGATGAGCGTGGAAGTGAGAATTGGCCCGGTTGAATTTATAGTGAGCAGGCGCTGCTGCTCTCTATAAAGCTGATGTTCGGACCTGGATAAACGCATTTTCCCTTTTTTACTGCTTATTTAATTGGCAGGTGATTCTATGGGCAGGATGGTCACTCTGTTGCGACCATTTTTTTTCGACAGAAAGAGTCCTCGATCAGCGATATTTATCAGTTCCTGCTGGTTCACGTTGTCATGTGGTGATAAATGGACACCGCCGCAACTGATAGTGATTTTAATTGCAACGATCTTGCTCATCGTGGTTATGGACTCGGCACAGCGCCGTAGACGTTCGGCGAAAACTTTCAGTCCCGTCTGGTTTGTTTCTGGAAGTATGACGGCAAACTCTTCGCCGCCGTATCTGGTGATAATGTCACTTGGCCGGACAGCCATGCTGATGGCGCGGGCCAGACTGATCAGGACCTGATCACCCGCCGGATGGCCATGGGTATCATTTACATTCTTGAAAAAATCGATGTCAAACATGATCAGGCTCAGCGAGTGCTTGTACCGTTGGGCACGGGTCATTTCCTTGCCGAGAATTTCCTGGAAATATCGATGGTTGTACAGCCCGGTCAAGCCATCGCGAAATGCCAGTTCCTCTAGCCGGATATTGGCTTTGCGCAGTTCATTGGCAAATCTTTCCGATTTTTCTTTCGATTCCTTGAGTTCGAGCACCAGATGTTCATAGGAGAGGTTCAATTTGCCCAGTTCGTCATTGGCTTCCTGCAGCATTTGCGAATAGGGCTTCATTTGGCCTGGATTGATTTCAAATATCTGCAAGATATCGAGGCTCTTCTCGGCAACATTGTCCAAAAGCGTTCTCGTTTGATCGGCGGTGATATTGAAAAAATCGGCCATCTTTGTCTGTAGTTCCCGGACGTTTTCGGCGGTTTCCGTATTGCTGTAAATTATCGACAGCAGATTTGCCACATTGAGCACGGAAGATGTTCGGCGATCCTTCTCGGGGGCGACAGCCGGTTCGTGATGGTAGCGTATCGGCCGGACAATGGACTGCGGGATGCCCCAGTTTTCCAGGAGCGTGCAGCCAAGTTGCTGGTGATCAAACTGATACATCTTTCGTTCTGCACAGATCAGGTCTGTCGCCCGGTCCATGCTGCATTGCTCCAGGGTGGCAACATATTCCGGGCCTTTACTTAGGAACATGATCAACACCCCGATATCCTGAAGAAGTGCGGTAACAAAAATATCCTCATCTTTTTCCTGCAGCAAGCCGGTAACCAGTTCTGCCGCCACCGCCGCTGTTACCGATCGACGCCAGAAATATTCAAAATCAAAAGAGGAGTCCGATTCCCCGCGTAGGTTACCGGCGATGACAAAGGAAAGGGCGATGTTTTTAATGACGTTGGTGCCGAGGATGGACAAGGCCCTGTTGACATTGGATATTTCATAAGGCAGTGCATAAAACGCCGAATTGGCAATACGCAGCAGTTTGCTGGTAAGTGCCGGATCCATCGAAATTATTTTTTCCAGATCGTTGAGAGAGCTCTCCTTGTTTTGGATGGTTTTAAGGATCTGCGCGGCGATTGTCGGCGGCGACGGCAGATTGATCTGCTCGCCGATCAGGCGCTGGAGCTCATTATTTGAAATGTCTGTTACCATTTTTTACCTGTTGTAGAGCAAAGAAGAATAGGTAATCATATCTTTGTTGAAGAAATATGCAAATAATTTCAGTATATCAAAAAAAAATTGAATCAGGAGTGAGTATGCGAATTATTGCCGCCCCGAACGCCTTCAAGGGAAGTTTGAGCGCCATTGATGCGGCCATGGCTATGAAAAGGGGCATCCTGGCGGCCACTCCGGATTGCCAGGTGGTCTGTGTTCCGGTTGCCGATGGCGGGGATGGATTGACCGAAGTCATGGCACAGGCTCTTGCAGGGACACTCATTGAGACGACGGTGCTGGGGCCGAGGCTGGAACCGCTCTCTTCCCTCTTTTGTCTGGCCGAGGCAAAAGGCGTTGCGGTCATTGAAATGGCCAGGGCCAGCGGGCTTGCTCTTTTGCCGAAAAACGAGCAGGATCCGACAAAAACCTCCACCTACGGCACCGGACAGTTGATTCTGGCGGCTCTGGACAAAGGTGTGCGGCGCATTATCGTCGGCCTCGGCGGCAGCGCCACCTGCGATGGTGGGATCGGCATGGCCTCGGCTTTAGGCTATACCTTCCTCGACAAGGAGGGAAAAGCGCTTGTGCCGATCGGCAGCTCACTGCGGCTGATTCATGCCATTGACAGAACTGAGGTGGACAACCGGTTAGGGGTGGTGACGGTTGAAGGGGTTTGTGACGTGACCAATCCGCTGGTCGGGCCGAATGGCGCATCGCCTGTCTATTCCTCGCAGAAAGGAGCCTCGCCGGGACAGATTAAAGAGCTTGATGCCGGGTTGGAAAATTTAGCTTGGGTCATTGACCGGGATTTGGGCATCGACATCCGTCATATGGCTGGAGCGGGTGCCGCCGGAGGTCTTGGCGGTGGATTGCATGCTTTTCTGGGGGCGGAGCTGCGCAAGGGAATTGACCTGGTCATCGATCTCGTCAACCTGAAAGAAAAAATCCGTGGTGCCGATCTGGTATTGACGGCTGAAGGCCGGATTGATTTCCAGACGAAATACGATAAAGCCCCGGCCGGTGTCGCCCGCGCCGCCCAGGAGGCCGGCGTACCTTGTATCGCGGTTTGTGGCAGCGTGGGCGAGAGAATAGATGAATTGTATGAAAACGGCATCAATGCCGTCTTTTCCATCTGTCCGGGACCGCAAACCCTCGACTCGGCAATGCAGGACGGTTTTAACCTGCTGAGCCATGCGGTGGAGCAGGTGGTCCGCACCTTTCTGGCGGGCAGGCAAGGCCGGTGAGGGGGGAACCGACCGGCGGGTTATTTCCCCTGCACCAGGTAGAAAACTATCTGCAGCGATTCTTTAAAAAGTATGGTTCCCGGTTCAAAAGCACTCTCGCTGTCCGTTGCGGCCATCTGGTACCTGGCTTCCAGAAAAGGTGTGCTGGATGATGGTGGTGCTATCGAATAGACAGCACCGATTTGCTCCGGTAGATGGGCCACCATGATCCGGGCTTTCTCCATGCCGTCAGCGATTGCCGCAGCCAGTGCCTCCTGGTGCAATTCTTTTTCTTTCGAGGAGCTGAGGCGGGTGGAATGTATCTGTGCTACCCCGGCGTCGATAATTGATCGAATAAGGTTGTCGTAACGGCCAAGGTCCCTGAGCGTCACGTCGACGATTCTTGAGACCTCGGTACCGACGTAGATCTGGGCCTTGTTGTTCCAATCGTAATGTGGCGTGATCTGTAACTGGGCGGAACGTATATCCTCTCTGGCAATGTTAAGCGCCGCAAGGGCATTTATCAGCTGTATCGATCGGCTTTCAACACTGTCTCTGGCTGCAGCCACTTCAAGGCCGGTTTCTGTGATGCCCAGCGAAAGTGTAAGAATATCCGGCGTGGCCCGCAGTTCCGCTTCACCGGTAACGACGATATGCGGCACATCCGGCACCGAACCGGCAAAGGATTGGTGGGCAAAAAAAGTAAACAGGAATAAGCTCAGGTATAATTGTAATTTCATCAAAAATTACAGCGCGGCTGCCTCTTCCTTCAGGTGGAGGAGGAAACGCTGTCTCCCATGTAGTAATTGTAACCATCGGCACGCTGCAAAAGAGAGCAATGTTTCCATGCAATCCCCTGTATTGTACCCGCTTCTGTCTTGATATTGAAACTGCCGGGCTTTCGCACAGACACCCTGCCAGCATGCGTCCCGGGCTCTTTGTCTTTGTTGACCAGTGCCTTGACCAGATCCCCGGTTGTACATCCCTTGACAACTCTTCTTGCTTTCGCTGACGTTCGAGGAAAACCATATTTATCCACCCGGCACATCTGCCGTAATCCTCTGCCAGTAGCAGAAACATGGAGAGGTTGCAGTCCCGGCGGAATATGGACACGCTTCAGGATGCTGCATGCGCTGCGTATCAAAACGCACTGTTTCAACGACAATCCCGGATACTGGAGAAAGGTTATGGGACGCTTCGCCCAGGTAAAAACATAGTCCAGCCTGGAGAGCAGAGTATTTCTCATGGCCTGTCCACAGTGAGTAAGCTCTCCGGTCCAAACAACCTTTCTGCCTTGCTGACACTCTGCCACCTGGGCAATGTTTGTCGTCTTGCTCCCTGGATCGAGCTTTCACTGAAGATCTTGAACATCACTGCCGCTCTTTTCTTTGAAAATGATCCTAAAAGAACATCTTTTATAGACAGCGGCTTTTCCCCTTCAACCTGTTTAACCACTTGTCGCAGAGCCTGGAACTGGTGGAGTATTCCAGAGTGCCTCTCTCTTCTTTCATAACGTAGCCTGTTAGCCTTGCGGCCCTGGCTGTGCCTGGTCAACAGAGGAACTTGCTTGCACAAGCTCCGTCCTTCAGGGCGGGGTAGTTGACGCACCTTTGCTATCGTGTGCAGTGCCTCGTGGGTACGTAAGAGTATAGTAACGCGGCCGATTGAATCGTCAAATTATTAATGCAAGGCGAGGGGATATTTACCAAACAATTTAATCTGCTTGAAGAACCAAAAAAATATTGGTATCAATGTCGTCGGACGGAGGAGTGCCGGAGCGGCCGAACGGGACGGTCTCGAAAACCGTTGTGGAGGAAACTCCACCCAGGGTTCGAATCCCTGCTCCTCCGCCAATAGTATTGCTATGTCCTCATTATTCCGTGCTTATTTTTAGGTTGTTTCTGTTGTCCCGCCATTGTCCCCACCATTCCGAAAACGGTAAGAAAGTATCGGATTCGTCTTTTTGCGAGTATCGTTTCCAGCAACGATCCCCTTCAACCTCATCTTGGGCCCGATGCCCTCTACCATCCATGGAAGCACAGTATTCCAACCACTTACGAGCCATTACCACTTGCCGGCAATCGGTTGTTCGCCTGTAAGTGTCTGGAATGTCTGTCATAGAGAGTTATCTACAGGCGGGTAGGCACTATCGGCATTGCTGCCATGATCGCACCTGGCGCCGTTATACTGTGACGAGCTGCCGGTCAAGGAGAGGTATCTGCTCGTTCTGTTCCTCCTTTGGTAATGATGCTATTGTTGCCGCATTTTTTGCGCTGATCTCTTTATTCCTGACCGCTTCCACAAGCTCAGGTGTTCCTTTCTCGGTTATTTCTTTCAGGAGAACATAGGTTGTTCTCCCCACCCCGGCTTGCTTGGCTAATTTGTCCCTGACTCTTCCGTCGTCCCGTTGTGATACAAGTATCACAACGGGGATTTCGGTCCCTTTCGCCAAGTGTGCAACCTGCCGAGCCTTAGCCTGTGCCTCCAAAATCCCGCGTTGGCGCTCGACCAAAGGCACTCTATCAATGGCCTGAAGATTTCGTCGTCCGAGCTGGTTCTTGATGATCCACAGAACAGCTTCGTCTCTGTTGGCAACATCCGCCTGCTCCGTCCGGTACTCGATGCCGTGCTTGGTGCAGATCTCCCTTTGGCTTCTTTGGGGAGTAACCATGGACACAAGCCTGGCTACCACATCTTGGTTACCAGCCGCCTGTACCCTTCCTCCTGGCCGCGCCCATGAAAATATCATCGCCGGTGCCGACCTCGCCTGAACCAAAAATTGATTATCGTCCTCATCCACCGATAGCCCATCAAGGAAAACCATCCTGATCGGCTAAAGAATCGTCGCTATCGTCATCAATGTC
>CAMBBS010000071.1 GCA_945863875.1 Desulfopila aestuarii DSM 18488 | reverse complement strand
TTCTGAGGCGATGAGATAGCGCAACTGCCGTCCCACCAAAGGCCCTGCACCTTGAGGATGTTCGCCAATCATCCGTTCATTCCAGATCCGCATGTGATCAGGGTTTGTCACCAATATCAAATCAAGTCCACTGACATCATCGACTCGAGCGGGAACATCCACGGACAAAGGCACCGGCTCTGGTAAACGCCGCGGAGAGCCGGGGCCGGAGGCGGTTGTTTGGCGGCTCTCGGGCAAAACAAAATGACCGGCTGTTTCCAACGTGCGCAATGCCTTCAAGCAGCCGCTCAGCTGCTTTTCACCTCGGACGTCATGGAAGCCAAGTTGGTCACATACAGCCTCCGCCAGTTGACTTCTGTTAAAAATGTCGTTGCGCTCAAGCAGGCTGCGAACGTATTCTATATTACTAGACTTCGAAAGGGTCCGTTTTATTTGGCTTTGTGGGTTCATGCCGAAAAGCATACACGGCAGGAGCTGAACTGTTCAGCAACACGCTACAGCCCTGCACGGCAACCGACGCCACCTGCACGACCGGACTATTTTGCGTTTTTGCAAAATAATGTTTCATTCCATTTGACATTTCCTCAATGTGTAATGTAAACAGTACTTAATTCACAAGTCCAACATACCATCTGTGTCATATTCCCAACACAAAGAGAAAACCTATGGACATAGACGAAACCAATATCGCCATACTTCGCCATCTGAAAGATGGCAGAAAATCCTACAAGCTCATAGCTGAAGCCCTGTCGCTGACGGAAAACACCATCCGCAGCCGGGTCAATAAACTGATTGATGAAGATATACTGAAGTTTTCCGGCAGCGTCCAGATTGACGCCCTTGCCGGACACAATCTGCTTTATCTGGGGATTAAACTGAAGTCCATGGACCTGCAGCACAAGGCCCTGGAGTTCAGTAAATTAAAAGGGGTCGTTTCGGCCGGCATAGTTACCGGGAGATACGATATTATACTTCAGGTCCTGCTTGGCCGCGACTACAACCTGCTTGAATTCATCACGGAACAGGTGGCAAAGATAGAAGATGTACAGACAGTCGAAAGCTTTATCGTCTACAAGGGGTATAATCTGAAGGTACCGTATATACTCTAAAGCCCACAAAAGGGGAAATGCTTAACGAAGGAGAATAAAATGATCGTCGGAATCCTCAAAGAAATTAAAATTGCCGAAAACAGAGTAAGCATGACCCCTGCAGGCGTTGAGGTCATGGTACACAACAAGCACCAGGTACTTGTTGAGAAAAACGCCGGCAAAGGGAGCGGTTTCCCCAACGCCGAGTACCAGAAAGCCGGTGCGACCATTGTGGATACCGCTGCGGAGATATACAAGAAGGCCGACATGGTCATGCATGTCAAAGAACCACAGCTACAGGAATATGACCTTATCCGCAAGGACCAGATTGTCTTCACCTACCTGCATCTCGCGGCTGAAAAGAAACTGACCAAAGCCTTAATAAAGGCCGGTTCGATCAATATCGCCTATGAAACCATCCAGAAAAAAGACCGCTCCCTGCCCCTGCTCACTCCGATGAGTGAGGTTGCCGGAAGGATGGCGGCGCAGGAGGGTGCCAATTACCTGCAGATGACCAAGGGCGGCCGTGGCATTCTCCTTGGTGGCGTGCCGGGCGTTGAGCCGGGAACGGTAGTTATCATCGGCGGTGGCGTGGTCGGTGTCAATGCCGCCCTCATGGCCTGCGGACTGGGCGGCAAGGTCTATCTGCTCGACACCAATCTCGATCGCCTGCGCTATCTGCGCGAAGTTATGCCGAGCAACTGCTACCCGATCATGAGCAGCGTGCCAAAATTACGCGAGCTCCTGGCCAAAGCCGATCTGGTCATCGGTGCCGTACTTATTCCCGGTGCAAAAGCGCCCAAACTGGTCACCAAAGACATGCTGAAAGGTATGAAAAAAGGTGCCGTTATGGTGGATGTGGCCATCGACCAGGGCGGCTGCTTTGAAACCTCGAAAGCCACGAGCCACGACGATCCGGTCTTTACCGTTGACGGCGTTGTACATTACTGTGTGGCCAATATGCCTGGGGCGGTTGCCATAACCTCCACCCTGGCCTTGACCAACGCGACACTCCCCTATGCCGTGCAGATCGCCAACAAAGGCTGGAAGCAGAGTTGTCTTGACAACGAGGAAATTGCCCTCGGCCTGAACATTGTCCACGGCAAGGTCACCTACAAGGCGGTTGCCGAAGCCTTTGGCATGGATTTCACCCCGGTTGCCGACGTCCTGAAATAACAGTACCGAAAAAACAGAAAAAGGGCCGACGCATTGCCGCGTCGGCCCTTTTTTCCTGCGTAACCAAAGGTGATAAACTCGTAAAAACCCGAATCCTCTATTTGCCCAAAAGCAGATAGGCCTTGATGAATGGATCAAGGTTGCCGTCTAGCACCGCATCGACATTGCCGGTTTCCTGATCAGTACGATGGTCTTTGATCAGGCGATAGGGCTGGAGGACATATGATCTGATCTGGCTGCCCCAGGAGATCCCTTTCTTGTCGCCGGACAAGTCCTGGTGCTGCTCCGCCTGCTTCTGTCTTTCCAGCTCATACATCTGGGCGGCAAGCATTTTCATCGCCGTATCCTTGTTGCGATGCTGGGACCGCTCATTCTGACACTGCACAACTATCCCCGTCGGCAGGTGGGTTATCCGGATAGCCGAATCGGTTTTGTTGACGTGCTGCCCCCCCGAGCCACTGGCACGGTAGGTGTCAATGCGCAGATCTTTGTCATCAATGTCCACATTAATGGAATCATCCAGCTCGGGTAAGACCATCACCGAGGCAAAGGAAGTGTGCCGACGTCCGCTGGCATCAAAGGGCGAAATGCGCACCAGCCGGTGAATGCCCAGTTCGGACCGAAGGTAGCCATAACAGTTTTTCCCCTTGAACATGATAGTGACACTCTTTGTACCCGCCTCGTCTCCAGCCAGATAATCAAGAATATCAGTTTTAAAACCACGTATTTCCGCCCAGCGCAGATACATGCGCATAAGGATTTCCACCCAGTCCTGGGCCTCAGTGCCCCCGGCCCCGGCGTGGATGGACATGATGGCGTTACTGCTGTCATGCTCGCCATCAAACATGCACTCGAGCTCGGCCAGGGCCAGCTCTTTTTCCATGGAGACAATTTTTTCGAAAATTTCCAGCTCAAGCTCGGGATCCTTTTCCTCCATGAGCATATCAAGGAACATCTCGGTCTCCTCCGCCTCTTTCCACCGTTTCTCCCAGTCGTTGACAACTTCCTGCAGTTGACCGTACTCTTTTTGAATGACCGTTGCCGTTTCGGCATCATTCCAGAAGCCAGGGGCGAGTGTCTGCCGTTCCAGTTCGCCAAGCCGGTCCTTTTTTACGGCTAAGTCAAAGATGCTCCTTGAGAGCAAGCAAGCGAACTTTCAGATCAACGAGTTTCTGTTTCGATACTGCCGCACCGGTTTCAATTGCCATGTTTTCTACCTTAAGACTTTAATATGTTGTCACAACGAGTATGCCCGCCCGGAAAGCGTGCCGACACGTCACTTTAAATGATAAACAGTATAACCGATTTTGTCTGCCCCGTGAACCGTCACAGCCATCGTCTTCTCATTCCGGCCGCCAGCCCACCGAAAAGTCCCAGGAGCAGACAAACAGGAGCAAACTGATAGCCATAACGCGCCCATATCGTCAGCTCTTCGGAGAGAACCACCTCCGCTGCCGCCGCCCAGGGGACAAACAGCTCGGATTGGTGGGTAATCGTCCCCAGCGGTGTAACAAAAGCTGAAATGCCGGTATTTGCCGAGCGTATCAGGCTGCGCCTGGTTTCTACCGCCCGCAGCACGGACATGGCCAGGCTGTGCCACGGGGCACTTGACTTACCATACCAGGCGTCATTCGTCAAATTAACCAGCACATTCGCCCCTGCCGCCACCCATTGACGGGAGAGCTCGGGAAAAACAGACTCAAAGCAGATGAGTACCCCAACCCGGGCCTCTCGTCGGCTCAAAGGCTGCTCAATGGTCCCGAAACTGAAATCCCCCACCGCCTCGACGAGAGGTGCAAGAAAGGGGAGATATTTTTTTAGCGGGATATATTCACCAAAGGGGACAAGATGACTTTTGTAATATTTCCCGCCAAACGATCCGTCCGGCTGCAGGAGAAGGGCACTGTTGAAAAAATTCACCTTTCTCGCCTCCCGATCGATAATTTCATACCAGGGAGCACCGGTCAGCAGAGCAAAATCGTGTGCCGCGACAAGTTCCTGGAGCGGTTGCATATGGTCATTGGCGGGCGGATAAAAAGGCAGAGCCGTCTCCGGCCACACGACGAGTGATGGCCGGGCCGAGACAAAGAGCGATCCGGTCTGGGCAATATACCCTGTCACGGTCGCCTGCTGCTGCGCCGGCGACCATTTGACACTCTGATCAATATTCCCCTGGACAATGCCTACGGTAATTCGAGATACATCACCGGCCATTACCGTCTGCTGCACCTCCGCATATCTGGCAGTGCCATACATCGCCACAGCACCAAGCAAGAGAAGATACGGCACAAGCAAAAGCAGATAACCAGGCAGAGTGCGCCTTTTCATGACAAGCAGCAGCAGGCCGGTATTAACAAAGACAATGACAAAGGTCACGCCGTGATGGCCGACAAGATCAGCAATCTGCAGCAGCCACGGCACCTGGTACAGCGCATAACCGAGATCCATCCATGGAAAACCGGTGAAAAGCACGCTGCGGAGCCAGTCGATGCCGACCCAGAGAGCAGGCAGCAGCCACAAGGCAGCAGCGGCCGGAAAACTGAGCAGGATATACCGGGCCGGCAAGGCAAAAAGGATAAAATAAAGACTCATGTACAGGGCGAGTAAAAACAATGCCGGCCAGGAAATGAACCAGCCCAGGCCACCATACCTGCCGAGGACAATGACTATCCAGTAGAGAAGCAAGGTGAAATGAACAAGCCCACAGATGAGCCCGGAAAAGACCGCCCCCCGCCACCCGACACGGCTTATAGTGAAAAGAAAGGGCACAAGAGCGACAAAGAGCAGCGGCCGAACTTCACCACCCCCCGGGAAAGACACCCAGAGAAGTAGGCCGGTCAGAACAGAGAAAAAAAAAGCGCTGCGGCGCGAAAGCAACACGATTGTTACACTTCTTTCTGGATTTTGCCGACGCGGATCATCTTGATCTGCCTGGGAGTGGCAGTCTGCACCTCGAATCGATAGCCGGCAATCTCAACACTGTCTCCGGTAACCGCCAGCCGCCCCAGCAGATGAATGACCAGGCCACCCACTGATTCATATGGGCCATCGGGGAGTTCAATATGGAAATAATCCTCGATTTTTTCTATATCAACCCAGGCGTGCACTTGAATGGTATGCTCGTCGATAACTTCGATGATATGCTCGTCCTCATCGTATTCATCGTCGATCTCCCCGACAATCTCTTCCAGGATATCCTCCAGGGTGATCAGGCCGCGCACCGTGCCGAACTCATCGGTGACCATGGCCATATGCAGCTTGCGCTTTTGAAACTCGCGCAACAAATCGACAATCGGTTTTTTTTCCGAAATAAAGTAGACCGGGCGTAGATAAGCGGCAAGGTCTGGAGGATCGGCGTTGGGGCGGGCACAGAGTCTGAGCAGATCCTTGGCATGGATCGCACCGATAACCCGGTCAGGATTTTCCCGATACACCGGAATGCGGGTAAAACCGCTTTCAATGACAATT
This sequence comes from Desulfopila aestuarii DSM 18488, assembly GCA_945863875.1. Lineage (GTDB taxonomy): Bacteria > Desulfobacterota > Desulfobulbia > Desulfobulbales > Desulfocapsaceae > Desulforhopalus_A > Desulforhopalus_A aestuarii_A. The sequence continues at coordinate 5,393 of CAMBBS010000071.1, read as the reverse complement.
TCAATGAGTTCCGACATCGGCGCGCTCTCGTCAAACGAGACAACTTCCGCCGCCGGGGTCATAATCTCCGAAGCATAGGTTTCACGAAACTCGAGAATGGAATTGATCATTCTCTCTTCAAGTTGCGAGATTAACCCATGCTCCTCCCCTTCTTCGAGAAGCTCCTGGATGTCATGATCCAGATCTTCTTTTGTGCCGGGTTTTCGAAAATTAATCGACGATAATAGTTTCCTCAAGAAACCCTTTTCCTGTTCCGAGTCCTGTTCTTCAGATGTTGTATCGCTGTTCATCGTACAGAGTGGCCGTGCGGCGTCTTAATAGCCGGCATCAGTTATTAATAAATCTTGACAAGACAAAAGGGACGCTGTCTCTGGCAAATATATATGTTCCTAATGTAATAACATCACATGCGGAAAAAGCAATCTTCTCGCGACAAATCTTCGGCCTCATACCCCTTCAACAGACTGTCATGCTGTCAAGAAGAAAGGGGAATATCCCGTCGGATGTGGCGTGGTTCAGGGTAAAACCAGTGCAGAATGTATAATTTTACTTTTCTAATCGACACCGCATGACTATAGTAGCGTCAATTTCAGATGTTCTCTATTCCATTGAGCGTGCATTTGCAAGAAATAACGAAAAAACAACAAATAAGCCATCATCTCTACTACCTTCTATTTATAAATTCTTTTCTCGTCTCCAGGAAATAATTTCGCGAAGGTAGATACGTCCCTTACGGGGCATTACCAAGCATCCCGTTTACCGCGGGGTGAGACTTTACGAGGAACAGCTTGGAAGGAAAGGTTCTCATAGCCAACCGTGGCGAAATAGCTATTCGGATCATGAATGCCTGCAAGGATCTCGATCTCGACTATGTCGTTGTCTTCACCGAAGCGGACAAGGATTCAGAGCATGTACGGCGCAATATCACCTGCGGTCCGGAGCAAAACGCCTGGCGCATCACCAGTTACACCGAACCTAATGACATCTTTGCCGTAGCCGATCATACCGGCTGCACCGCCATTCATCCCGGGTACGGTTTTTTCTCGGAAGATTTTCGTTTTGCACGGCGTGCAACCATCCGTGATCGGCCGCTCACCTTTATCGGTCCGAACTGGGAAGTGATACGGGACCTGGGCGACAAGATCAATACCAAGCGCATCGCCAATAAACTTGGGATTCCGACAATTCCCGGAACAGATGCCCCGATTTATAATGAGATGGAAGCGGAAGAAATTGCCGCCGGGCTTCTTGATGACCAGCGCCGTGCCGGCATTGACACCCCGTCAATTCTCGTCAAGGCCGCCGCCGGAGGCGGCGGCATGGGCATTGAAGAGGTTACCGAAATTGAACAATTCCGAAGAGTCTACCGGCAATTGCAGAACTACGCCAAGCGGCAGTTCGGCGATGGCGGTGTCCTTATTGAACAGTGTCTGCGCGATTACAACCACCTTGAAGTGCAGCTGGTCTGTTCACGATATGGGGAACGGATCCATTTCAGTTCAAGAAACTGCACAATCCAGTCGACAGGCCGCCAGAAGCGCGTCGAAGCGGCGCCCGGTTTTCATGATTCCTGTTTCGAGTACGATTTTGACGAAAAGAAACTGCTCGATCAGATCGTCAAATACTCTCTTACGCTGGCGGATTACGTAAAATATGATAACGTCGGCACCTGGGAGTGGATCATCAGCAGATCCGGCCAACCCTACCTTCTTGAAGTGAATACCCGTATTCAGGTGGAAAACGATATCTCCGCCAGAATCAGTTATATCGGCGGGGAACATCCGAATCTCATTCGGGAGCAGATCCGCCTCGGTCTCGGCAACAGGCTCGGCTACAAGCAGAGTGCGGTAAAATTCAAGGGTGCCGCCATTGAACTGCGCATCGTCGCCGAGGATACCCGACGTGGTTTTGCGCCCTGGATCGGCACGATAACCGAATTCAAATTTCCAGATCACCCCTGGTCCGTGGTCTATTCCCATGTCCCTGGCGATCGCCCCTACCCCATCCCCAGTGATTTTGACCCAAACCTCGCCCTTGCGCTCGTCTGGGGGGATTCCATGGACGATGCAAAGATGAAAGCCGCTCGTTTTATCGACGAAACGGTTATCTGCGGCAACGATTCAAGCGGCAAACCGATTATCACCAATCTCGAATATCTTAAAAACAATCTGGATCGCCTGCTGGCTTTCTAATCCGAGAATATAGTTTCCACATGAATGAATTACTTAAGAAGCTTCTCAAAATAGAAGAACGAATCAACTACTTGCTTCAAGTCAAGGATTACTCGAACTGGGGGAACCTCGACGGTTTCAAAAAGAACTGCGACCAGCTCAAGCTCGGCATCTATGACCACACGGAAGAAAAACTGTCGGCAGAGATCCGCAAGCTCAACGAATCAATCAGTTTTCTTGAAGAACGGGCGGAGGAACACCTCACCCCGATGGAAAGGGTTCGCATCGTTCGATCTATCCAGCGGTTCAGCCTGAAAGATATCCTGGAAAACGTCTACGAGGATTACACCGAGCTCGGGGGCGAGGGTGATGCCAATGTTGATCCGGCAATGATCTGTGCCAAAGCGACCATCACCAGACGGATCAAAAACAAACCCTACACCGCCTCGGTCATGGTCATCGGCCAGGAAACCGGCCATGGCGAAGAATTCCGCAACGGTGGCTCGTGTAAACCTCAAGGCAACGAGAAGGCCCTGCGCTATATGAAGGTGGCCGAAACCGAAGGGATACCCATCCATTTTTATATCTTCACCCCCGGCTCCTACCCCGTCGAAGAAGGCTCAGGGGCGGCCCAGCAGATCGCCAGAAATATCTATGCCATGACCAAGCTCCGGGTTCCGATGATCTCAATGATCTCCGAGGGTGGCTCCGGAGGTGCCGAAGCGATAGGGCTCTCCGACTACAGGATGATGGCATCCCACGGCTATTACTCGGTGATATCCCCGGAAGGGGCCGCGGCTATTGAAGGGAAGATCCGCGAAGGTTCAAAGGTTCCCAAGGAGCTGATCGAGGTGTGCGCCGATCGGCTCAAATTGACGGCAAAGGACAACCTGGAGAGGGGAACTATTGATCGGATCATCTACGAGCCGCTGCTCGGTGCCAGAAGAGACGACTTCGCTTTTTTCGCCAAACTCCGTGCCGAGGTGCTCCGGGCAACGGACAAAATAGTCCTTTCAACCAAGAGTTTCAGCGCCCTGCGCACCTACGAGATCAGGAGCAAGAAGCATAAACCGGCCACGGAGGAAGAGCTGCAGATGGAGGTGGCCTGGGATCTCAGCAAGGATGAAATCAAAAGACTTCTTGATCTGCGCTCCAAAAAATATCTGGCCATGGGTAAAAACGGCTTCATGGGGCAGGCCGAAGCGGAAGAAGGTCTCTACAACCTGGCCAAGGTCAAAACCGAAAAGATCTACTATACCCTGCGCTATGATATTATGAAAAATCATAAGCGTCAGGTCAGCAAGGTCCTGAAAGACGTGTCGGGCGAGGGCTCGGTTATGCTGAAGCGGATTACCGAACCGATAACCGCCTTCATCGACCTGTTCGGCAAGAAAAGGCCCGAAAAACCACAGCGGCTGCTTACCTATTCCGGGGGAACAAATCAGCCGGAAGGCAAACCACGCCGCGTCGATCCGCTGGAACTCACCGACACCTACACGAGCCCTCTGGCCAACGCAGACCGCACGGTAAGCTGTCCCAATGCCGACAAATACGGCTGCAAAGACCTGTGGATCCCTGATCTGTATGGCGAATTTGCCGGAGTCTGCGAAACATGCGGCCATCATTTCCCTCTGGAGCACCAGTGGTATCTGAAAAATATCTTCGACCCCAACTCGATTCGACAGTTCAACACGGATATATCCTCCGGTAATCCCCTCAATTACACGGGGTTTACCGAAAGGCTGCAACTCGCCAAGGATAAGACCGGACGGCGTTCAGGCAACATGACCTTTCAGGCCAAGATAAACGGCATCAAAATCATTGTCGCCATGCTCTATTCCGACTTCCGCAACGGGACCGTGGGCTCGGCGGAAGGTGAAAAATTTGTCCAGGCCTGTGCCCTGGCCAAACGCAAAAAACGCCCGTTCCTCGCCTATATCCATACAACCGGCGGCATTCGCATCCAGGAAGGTACCTTAGGCGTCACCCAGATGCCCAAATGTACCATGGCCGTGCGCGAATATATCGACGAGGGGGGATTATACCTGGTGGTGTACGATAACAACTCCTACGCCGGACCGGTGGCCTCCTTTCTTGGCTGTTCCCCCTACCAGTTCGCCATCAGATCAAGCCGAGTCGGTTTTGCCGGTCCCCGGGTCATCCGCGAAACCACCGGCACGGACATACCGCCCGACTACCATTCTGCAAGAAACGCCCTGAAACGAGGGCATATACAGGGTATATGGGATCGGCGGGAATTCAGGAGAAATCTGCACAAGGCGCTTCTGACCATGGGCAGCCCCAGCCTGTATTATCGGTAGAATGAAAAATGAAAAATGTAAACAAAACCGATGACTTCTTTCTCTGGCTGCTGAAAAATGTCATCCACCTCTGTCTCAAGACATTAGGTCTTCTGATGGTTGCGGTTATCTTATTTGGCGTCATCGATGTTGCCTGGACCTTGTATCAACGACTCATCGCTCCCCCTGTATTCATATTGACCATCGGCGACATCCTTGCAACCTTCGGCGCGTTCATGGTCGTTCTCATCGCCATTGAGATTTTTCAAAACATTATTCTGTATCTCCGAGACGACGTCATCCATGTGAAAATAGTGCTTTCCACGGCACTTATGGCCATCGCCCGGAAGGTTATAATTCTCGATTACAACGAACTGGAACCACTCTATATCTTTGCCACCGGGGTGGTGCTCGTCGCCACCGGCCTCACCTATTACTATGTGCACAAAATCCCCGACACCGTATCCGACTGATACTTTACCGGTTTTTAAAATGGTGTTTCCCTCAGTCCCGGAAAGAGCGGCAGTTCCTTCTCCGTGCCTATAAAAACGATGTAGGTGAGCAGGCGCGGGACAACCAAAATGAGAATACCGGCGATCAGCGGTATCGGCGGGGTTAGGGATATATTCATACTTCCCTCCTTTCTTCTTCAAGTTTTTCTTCTTTATAAACATCGTCTTCGCCCATAGTCCACCTCCTTGTGTATTTCTTCCAATGCTGGCGTCGTAAAAACTCTTCAATCACCTCAGCACCTCATGACGGCCAGACTTTCGGCAATTTCGCAGAGCATTGGCTCATCATCGACTACCAGCACAGCGCCACCTCCGGTAATCTCGTGTTCCTCGGGCACCCTGTTGCCTTCAGGGACAATTTCCCTCTCACAGACGGGCAAAAAGATGCTGAAAAGACTGCCCCTGCCAAC
>CAMBBS010000070.1 GCA_945863875.1 Desulfopila aestuarii DSM 18488 | reverse complement strand
CCAGGAAATGGCATCTGGTAGTGCGGCGTGAAATAAATTCCCCTGAGAAAATCAGGTAGAGCTTGAGTGATGCTCCCAGCGACACCCCGACCAAAAGGCTCGCGTTCATGCAAACTCAGCGATACTGGGTGGAACGGCCATTTCAGGATACAAAAAACCAATGTGGACTTGGAGAGTATCAGGCTCGTGGTTGGCTCGCCTGGCACCACCAATGTCAATAGTGATGCTGGCTATGTTGTTTATGCTTGAGCAGCGGTTGAAAAATCGGACCGACATTCCATTGTTGAGCTGTGCAGATATTGCAACTTTGCTCAAATCTGTCCTGCCAGGAAGAGACATCACTAAATACGAAATAGTATGGCAGCTCGAAGTCAGGCACCGAAAAAGACGGGCGTCAATCGACTTCGCCTATAGAAAACGACAAGAAGAGGGGCTGTTGCGCCTAGTAACATGATCCCCAAAGTAGAAATAAACGACTCAGTTTTTCCCCTACAAAAAGGGAAAAACCTTGATTATCTTGTCATATCGGCTACCATCCAAGCATTATCACCAATTTCCCCCGCTTTAAAGGGAGATGTCATGAAAAAAAAGATAGCAGATATTATTCGATTCCACCGAAAACTGAGTGGACTAACGCAGCTTGAGCTTGCTGAAATGGCTGACGTCGGCAAAAACCTGGTGTACGAAGTCGAAAAGGGCAAGCTGAGTATTAACTTTGACAATTTGCTGAAAATTCTTCAGGTGCTCAACATTGATGTCAGTTTCCAAAGCCCCCTGTATGAAAGTTTCTTAAAGGAGTATCCTGATGATGCGGATAGCTGATGTGTTTTATAACAACATTCCGGCAGGACAGCTGATACAGGCGGAAAACGGTGACAGGTATTGCTTTCAATACGCCGAAGGTTACACAGGAAAGCCAATTTCACAGACCATGCCGGTGCAGCGCGAGGTCTATGAATTTGACGGTTTTCCACCTTTTTTTGACGGTTTGCTGCCGGAAGGATTTCAACTCGAAGCCTTGTTACGCCAGAGAAAGTTGGACCGAGACGACAGGTTCGGACAACTCCTGCAGGTTGGAGCGGATACCGTCGGTGCGGTAACGGTATTTGCCCATCATGATTAAATCATGAACCGCTGCCCTCTTACCTATCAACCCTGTCAAAGCATGTATTCCGAGACAGGGTTGAACCTTCTCTCTCGTCGCTTGACGGGATTGAGAGAATTACCGTTTTCTGCCCAAGAGTTGCGACAGGAGGCAGCCGCCCGAGCAGGTAAAATGTCCATCCAGGGTGTTCAACCAAAACTTTCAGCTCAATTAAACATTAAAGAGCAGCAATTCACAATTGTTGACCAGGGAGGCCATTATATTCTCAAACCACAAACGGCAGATTACCCTGAAGTACCGGAAAATGAAGATCTCACAATGCGCTGTGCACAGGCGGCCGGCATAGAAGTCCCAGTGCATGGCTTACTGTATGGTCGCGATCACAGTTTGACATATTTTATTCGCCGTTTTGACCGGATAGGTAGAAAGGACAAAATTCATGTAGAAGATTTCGCCCAACTCGCTGCGCTATCTCGTGAGACAAAATATCGCGCCAGCATGGAGCAGGTTGTTGCTCTGATCAACAAGCACTGCACCTTCCCCGCAGTTGAAAGGCTGAAACTATTTCGTCTTATCCTGTTCTGTTTTCTTGTCGGCAACGAAGACATGCATCTTAAAAACTTCTCCATTATTCATCGAGATAATGTTATCGCACTCTCCCCCGCCTATGACCTACTCAACACGACTATAGTCCTGGCCAACCCTAAAGAAGAACTGGCTCTACCGTTAAACGGGAAAAAGAACAATCTGCAGCGACGAGACCTTATCGATTATTTTGGCGGAAAACGATTGCAGTTGCCAAAACGGGTCATTGCAAAAGTAGTACTGGAGCTGAAGGAGGCTCGTACAGCCTGGGAAGAATTACATGCCCGGAGCTTCCTATCGGCTGAAATGAAAGAGAAATATTTTCGTATCCTGGAAGATCGATTTGCAAGACTTTTTGTCTAATCAACGACAATCTTCCCCATAAACGACTCCAGCCGTTCAATCTGCTCGTTAGTCAACTCCGCAAAGCGCAGACCGCAGCGGCGATAGGATATAGTCCCGTTCGACAGGGGCAGATCCTCCACCGATTTAACCGGTACCCCACCTAGCCAGAGATCCTCGTGATGGTAGAGATCAACCCTGTCCACCCCAGCGGTACGGCACTTATTGCCGATATACCGGAAACTAATCCCTCCCCGGCATATATCAAGAAGATGGAAAACACTCTCTCTATCCTTTCCCATGGCGAGAAGAGCACGTTCCATCTCACATTCCCCACCCTTATTTGCTGATCCGAGCTATTTTTATACTTACATAAAAAAGACGTTTCCTTAAGTTCGCAGCCGACTTAGGAGATACGGCCTTCGGCGCTAACAGGAATTAAGCCATTTCTACTAACGAAAACTGAGCCAGAGAGTGCGCGGTCAGGAGTGTCTTGAGGGGATGCGAAAGAGCGATGCGGGTGGGTAGGTTTGCTGAGATTTGCTGGGCGGATTATGTGCGGAGAGATTCTCCGTCGATCTGGATTATACAGCAGCGATGCCGGAGGCGGTCGAGCAACGCATCGGCCATACTTTTGGGTTGGAGGATGTCGTACCAGTACTCGAACGCGACATTTAATGTGGATGATTGTTGGGCGGCCTGCTTCGTAGCGTTCTTTCATGAGCTTGAAGAAGCTGTTCATCTGCTCGGGAGTTAGGGATAGATATCCTAATTCATCTTATGACAATTTGAATGTTATGTGAACCGCTCAAAGCGGTATGTTAAAAAGATTCACTGACCACCATTCGGTGGTCGTCTGCTAAAATAGCGACAGTTATTCAATATGATGATCTTATTTTTCTTGATCTCTTATTTACGCACATATACAACCTCTTCACCGGTACCACCAGTTCAAACGAAATAACCCGTGCCCAAGAACTCATCCCTGCATATTTTTTCTTTTAACCCACAGAGCTCCGCGCCATGCGTGTTTGCATTCCCATTTCGAGTGGTTTAAGCTTTGCGTGTTGTTCATGAAACCTTTTCCTCATGACTGTGATCGGATCCCAGGAAAGTGAGGCTTCATTTTTTTCAGGAACCGTCAAACTTTTATTGTCCCCCGGCAAAGCCGGGGGTTTACCTAGATAAAATTATTTTTTACGATCGATAACAAAGTTTCCCCAACTTTGACAAACCGGCATGACTTCAACGGCATTGATGTTGACGTGGGCCGGCCGACTCGCCGTCCAATAGATTATTTCAGCGATATCTGCAGGAGTAAGTGGCTCTGTCCCTTCGTATAACTTTGCCGCCTTCTCGACATCCCCGCCGAACCGGACAATAGAAAACTCACTTTCGGCCAGGCCCGGTTCGATGTTCGTCACACGAATGCCGGTTCCGGCGAGATCGGCTCGCAGATTTCGGGAAAACTGCTGGGCAAAGGCCTTGGTCGCGCCGTAGGTATTGCCGCCGGGGTAAGGCCACGAGCCGGCTATCGAACCAAGATTGATAATATGCCCCGTCTTACGGGCAACCATGGCCGGCAGTATCAGTCTGGTCATATACAGCAGCCCTTTGATGTTCGTATCAACCATATTCTCCCATTCATCAAGGTCCGTTTCATGGGCGGGCCCGAGCCCAAGAGCAAGACCGGCATTATTAAGGAGGATGTCAATATTGCCAAACTCTTTGGGAATATCCTTGATCATCGCCTCAACCTGCTGTCTGTTTCGCACGTCAAAGGCAGCGATGTGCACATTTGTTTTGCCAAGCTGTTCCTGCAACTCCTGCAGACGGTCCTGGCGCCTTCCGGTGAGAATTAATTTCCAGCCATTACTGACGAAAAGCTCCGCGCTGGCCTTGCCAAATCCTGAAGTTGCTCCGGTAATCAGAATTGTCTTTGTCATCTCATCCCCTTATTATTTCCCTTAATAAATACATTTCCACCGACAACATCTTGGTTCGAGTTGCAGAAAGCTGGCCTACCGGCGGCATAGCACCTGTAGGCAATCGTAACAACACATTACCGTGCTCTCCCGGAAATCTCAAAATCAATCGCTCCTGTTACAACCAGAACAGCATATATAATTTGCCAAAGAGTACCGATAAGACCTATTATACAGGTATCCAGACCTTTTTCATAAGACAGAATCCGTTCATGGTCGCCTGGAAACAACCTGGCCGGTGCGATGCCCCGAACAGCAGCCGGCCTAGTCCCCTTGCCGGGGATAAGGAGGCACAGTGATGAGAGCCGCCACCGATTATATTCCTCCCAAATCCTGCACATCCCTTGGCGAACTCTTTCTCTCAAGAGTATTAAAAAGCCCCACTGGCACAGCATATCGTTATTACAACAAGACATCCAATACCTGGCAGGCAATCACCTGGCAGGAGATGGGCCAGGCTGTCAACCGATGGCGAAAGGCTCTGCAGCAGGAAGGCCTGGAAATTGGCGACAGGGTCGCGGTCATGCTGCCCAACTGCCCGGATTGGGTCGCTTTTGACCAGGCGGCTCTGTCCCTCGGACTGATCGTTGTCCCGCTCTTTGCCAACGACCGGCCGGCAAACATCGGCCATATTTTTTTCAACACCGAGACAAAGATTTTACTCTGTCCGAGTATCGACACCTGGCGGCATCTGGCCCCGGTACTCGACCGGCTGCCCAGCCTGCAAAGAATAATCACCATCAATCGTGCAACCGTACAGCAAGGCGACCCAAGAATTACCTGCATCGCCGACTGGCTTCCCGATGGTGCGGATAGTCCATCATCCTGGTCGCCAATCACCCATGAAACCGCGTCGATTGTCTATACATCGGGGACCACCGGACTGCCAAAAGGAGTGATGCTCAGTCATCGCAACATTCTGGAGAACAGCTACGGCGGGCTGCTCTGTATTGATATCTATCCGGAAGACATCTTTTTATCTTTTCTCCCCCTGTCGCATATGCTCGAGCGAACCGCCGGGTATTATCTGCCGATGATGGCCGGCTCTACAGTCGCCTTCGCCAGATCGATTCCCGATCTCGCCGAGGATTTGCTTACCGTGCAGCCCTCGGTACTGGTAGCCGTACCACGAATCTTCGAACGCATCCACGCAGGTATAATCAGCACAATGGCCGCCAGGCCGAAACTGCTCCAAACCTTGTTTAGACAGGCGGTGGATACCGGCTGGAAAAATTTTCTCTACAGACAGGGACGCGGTCCCTGGTCATTTTCACTGCTTTTGCAACCCCTTCTTGATGCCCTGGTTGCCAACAAGGTACGAGGAAAACTGGGCGGCAGATTACGGGTCATTATAACCGGCGGCGCCCCGCTGGCTGCGGAAATTTCCCAATTTTTCATTGGTCTCGGCCTGCCCCTTTTCCAAGGTTACGGCCTCACCGAGACCAGCCCAGTCATCAGCGTCAATCGACCGAAAGACAATCGCCCGGAAGGCGTCGGCAAACCCATTCCGGGCGTTGAGGTAAAGATCGGCGAGGATAACGAACTTCTTGTCCACGGCAGCTGTGTCATGCAGGGCTACTGGAGAAATGAACAGGCAACCGCCAAAACCATCGATAGCCACGGCTGGCTGCACACCGGCGACCAAGTCAGCCTGGAAGATGGTCATATCCGCATAACCGGACGACTTAAAGAGATTATCGTCCTCAGTAACGGCGAAAAGGTCGCCCTGACAGATCTGGAAATGGCCATCGCCATGGATCCCCTGTTTGAGTACAACGTCGTCATCGGTGAGGGGCGGCCTTTTCTCTCGATGATCGGCGTACTCAACGGGCCACTCTGGGAAGAACTTGCCGAACAGCTCGACGTCTCGCCCAATCCGGAATCACTCAATCTGCCGGAGGTGCGCCAGGCCGTCCTGGCCAGAACCGAAAAACTTCTCTCCCGGTTTCCAGGTTTTGTCTTTATAAAAGAAGTCGCACTCAGCCTCGCCCCCTGGACGGTGGAAAACGGCCTGTTGACCCCGACCCTCAAACTGAAGCGAACCGCCATTGAGAAGCACATGGAGGATGAGATCAAGAGAATATACGACAAGTAATACTACACCCTGCCGTGTCTTGCACCTGAACCCTCAGGCGGCTGATTCGAAATTGTTCACGGCAGCGAGCATTTCCGCAAAACGGGGATTAGCCCGTTCCAGGGGGGCTTGCCCCGATTGACTATCCATTGCGTAGAGCGACTCCCGCAGCACGACGCAGGCATGATCAACCCGGTCAGCTTTGGGGATAGTGAAAGACACGAACGGGATTTTCATCAAACGACTTGGCAGCTTTTTTAATTTTTCAATGTTAATCACCCTGTCGTGTTCCGACCAGGCAGCAAAAATGCGGTGAGCACGTATCGTATCGTCTGTTTTTTTCAGGAGCCCGTCAATTTCCTGGATCAAACGGGCGAGCTCCCCGGCACTGTTAAACGGCACGCGGTCATAGCGGTAGCGATGCTTGCCGACGAGAGGCTTATTGCTGTCGAGAAATCGGACAAAGGGCAGGCGCGCCAAAAACTCCAGGAAACCACCGAAAACCCCCAGACGCCCGGCATAGAGGCCGAGAGCAGCCGAGAACAGATAGATATCACCGGTCACCGCCGGGTCGGTGCAACCGAGATAAAACGCCAGCGCCCCTCCGGTGGACAGTCCGCCGATGGAGACCCGCTCGGCGTTTGCCGCGGCGGTACCTAAGGCAAAGCGGACATTTTTTTTCCATTCCGCAAGCGAAACCCCGGCCATGCCTTCCGGCTGCTTCAGACCATGACACTGCAGCAGCGGCAGGTAGACATTATAGCCGAGAATTTCATGAAAATATTCTGCTATAGCCATCATATAGTAGGGTGAATCGGTCAGCCCGTGCACGAGGACTATGGCTTTTTCAGTTCGACCGGCGTGGAGCAATTTTCCCGGATGACAGCCCGGTCTTACTCTTTGAGCCGAAAGATAAGGAAACTCCCGATAGTACTCCGACCATTCACGACATTTCTCTTTTTCTGCATCCAAGATAGCATCTCCCTTACTTCTTCGTGCCGTCAGACCGTTTATACATTTCCGACAAAAGCACCGATTTTTTGAAAAACCTTCTCCGCCCCGTCGCCGTTGACCAGAATGTGCCGCTCATAGTTGAGGAGACAGAATTCTTTGTCAGAGGAACTGATATTTTCATAAACTTGCTGTGACCCCTTCGGATTGACGACCGGATTTTTATCCGCCTGGATTATCAGCGCCGGTTGGTTGATTGCGGCATATCCATTTTCGATCGATTCGAGATAGTCACCCACTTCCTTTACGCCGGCCACCGGATTCATCGGATAGTTGACATGGGGATTGCCATGGGGAAATTCGATAAATTGATTATTCTGCTCACCCCGCTTTATTTTGTTCTGAATACGGTTCCATACATCGATTCCCGGCATGAAGTTTGTCGAATAATTGCGCAGCGTCAAAGGAGGACAGACCGCGAAAACACCGGCCACGCCGCCGACTCGGCCAGCCAGATCCAGCGCCAGACTGCCGCCGACCGCCATGCCGCCGACAACGACCCGTTCGCAGATCATACTCATCAATATATACGCTGTCTCAACGGCTTCCACCCATTCGTGGTATTTTTTGCCGGCGAGATCCTCGGCAGAGGTGCCGTGCCCCGGCAATCGCGGCGCATAGACCCATACGCCCCGCTGGCAAAGATATCCGGCCAAGGCCTTTACCTCTTCCGGCTGCGCTAGATAGCTATGGATAAGCACGACGCCGATCTTCCGGCTCAAGCAGGGCAGAAGAAAGGGTTTTCCACCCCTTTGTGCTCTGTTATTTCCAGTCAGACCAACCTGACCACTCTGCAGGTAATCCAGCTTATACCTGGTCATTTCCTGCCGGAGCAGATGTCTGACCAGAGAAAACCTCAGCAAAGCTCCTGGTTGCCAGGACAGGGATTTAAGGGTCGACAGAAAATTAATTAACGGCTCGACCTCATTGGCCATAATTTCGATCGGATTACTCAGGCGTCCCTTATGAAAACTCAGCGGAACAGACAACATGGAACGGTCGCGAAAAAGATAGTTTCCCTCTTTTCTGACAATCCCCTTTTCCAGGGCGAGTTGTAGAAAATTCTCATATTTACCGTAGCGATCATCGGTAAGAAGATGGGTCTGGCTTTCGGTAATTGACTTGTGCAGGAAAAGCGGATTGGCCCCTTTTTGGCCGCGAATAAGCGAGATGGCATAAAAAACCCGCCGCTTAAAATCGAGTTCGCTAATACGCGTGAACGGGCACATCCGCAAAAAAGAGGCAAAGAGATGTTCCTGGTTAACCGTGGTCATGGCATAGATATCCTGCATGTATCGCTGCATCACGTCACAGGCTGCCTGACGCATCTTTTCTTTCAACTCGGCCGACACGAAAAAACCGTCGATGCCGTCTCGCACCATATCCTCAGTCAACCAGCTACCGGCAAGATAGTCGGCGATCGGAATGGGTTTGCCGCAGCGAATGTCCAGATCGACACCGGTGAGAAGCATGGTGCCTTCGGCCATAATCTCTTCGACCATATTCTCAGAAATGTCCTTGACCAGTTTCGAGGCGATAGTCAAGGCGATATTCTCTGCCGCCCGAATCGGATAATAGGTCAGGTTCACCGGCTGAATGGTGACTGGTTCGAGCTGGATATCGTCAATACTCTCCACCCCCAGAGCCTTAAGCATCTTCGGCAGCTTGGATGGAGAACCCTGCGCCGTTGCCAGCAGATGCAACCGATAGAGTTCGGCCCGCAGGGCCAGCGCGGCGGCCCCGGTGTGCGGGGCGTGCATACCGCTGCTGCTGGCGATCATGAACTTGCCGCCGTCCATGATCTTTTTCGTCTTGACCATATTTCCCTCGGGGAAAATCACCCAGTTGGCTTCGCCGATAAGCAGGCTTTTTAAGATAAGGCTATCGCGCTCCGGATCCGCTGTTGAAACCGCCCCGACCAGATTGAGAAATTTCTCCAGGCCGCCTTTAAACAGCGAAGAGGCCGCCAGGGACAGCACTGGCTTACCACTCAGGTTATAAAGATAGGTCGGCAGCAGAAAAGTCTCAACCCGGGTGAAGTGATTGACAACAAAGATAGTCGGCCCTGACGGGATATTTTCCTTGCCATGGACGACGATGGACGCCCGGGAGAGCTGGGAAAGAAGTTTTATCGCCAGACCGGTTGTGAAATATGCTGATCGGTTCATTTTCTGTTCCGGAGTTATTAAACCCCGGTAAACGGGAAATAAGCCGGGATAAGTGCCTTGGTAGTTACTTTAAGTTCTTCATTTCAAAGGCGTCTTCAGGTTTCTTGTTATTTACTAAAGGCTTTCTCGAGAAAGGACTAAATAACTGAAACGTTTTAATATCTCTATTGTAGAAGTATTTTTACCCAGGGTCAAGCAAATCAACCGATACTGCCTGGAACTCAGGTTGCTTTTTATCAGCATCCGGCCTATACTAGCGGCAATTGTATACAATCAGAAAAACCACTACATTGAGGTCATTTATGAAGCTGGATTTCACCTATACTCCGCCGGATTTCGGGCAACCGCATTTAAAAAACAGCTCCCCGGCCACACTGCAACCCTCTCCGGCCGATGGTATTTCTCCAGCGAACTATCACGCCACATCCAATCATCCGGAGTATGTTAAAATTGACGGCAACCGCTGGATTCTTGCCCCGGAAAGCCGGATGGACGCTGTTTTTGTCGTCAAGGATAAGAGGATTGAGGTGATTGAAGCGAGAAACCTCAAAAAGGGCGATATGGTGGTCACCGGACGCACCGAAAACGGCGAGGACGGTATCCTGGTGCATGAAAAAGGATTTGCACAGAACGCCGCCAATGAAGATAAATTTTCCTTTCGCTCACGAGGTACCCGCGAGACGCCCTTTTCCCATTCCTACGACTCGCTGTACGAAATACTCAAACACGATAGAGACCACGGACATATCGTCTGGGTGCTTGGCCCAGCCGTGGCCTTTGACAAAGATTCCAGGGCGTCGATGCAGGGGCTGATCGAAAATGGCTTCTGCCACGCCCTGATGGCCGGCAACGCACTGGCCACCCATGATATCGAGGCGGCAATCTACAACACCGGGCTCGGCCAAAACATCTATACCCAGATCCTCCAACCGATGGGCCACTACAACCATCTCGATATTCTCAATGAAGTTCGCCAAGCCGGTTCCATTGCCAAGGCCATCGATACCCTGAATATCGACAACGGCATCATGTACGCCTGCGAGAAAAACAATATCCCCTATGTCCTCGCCGGCTCCATACGCGACGATGGCCCGCTCCCGGAAACCATCGGCAACGTCTATGAATCCCAGGATAAGATGCGGTTCCACGCCCGCCGGGCTACCACGGTGATCACCATGGCCACCCAACTGCATTCCATTGCCTTTGGCAACATGACCCCGGGCTACAAGGTCTTAGAAGATGGCTCGGTGCGGCCGGTCTATTTCTATGTGGTGGATATGTCCGAGTTCAGTGCCGACAAACTGGCCAACCGGGGTTCCGCCCAGGCGCAGGCCATCCTCACCAATGTGCAGGATTTCATCGTCAATTTATGGAACCATCTTTCAAAAAATGTAGCACACAAGTGTTAAAGCTGAAAAGGCTCAACCTATGAAAAAATCCGTCCGCATCATCGGCATACCCATGGACCTCGGCCAGAACCACCGGGGTGTCGACATGGGACCCAGCGCCATCCGTTACGCCAATCTGGCCAGTAACCTCAGGGCTCTCGGCCACACAACCTGTGACAGCGGCGACATCACCATCCCCGGTCACTACGCCCTGGCCAACACCAGCCTGCAGGCACGACTACCCCTTATCTGCAAGGCCTGCCTCGGTGCCTATGAGCTCGGCAGAAAGGCTATTGCCGCCGGGGAAATCCCCATCTTTCTCGGCGGCGATCACTCCGCCTCCATCGGTACGGTCGGCGGCGTCACCCATGACGCCGAGATCGGCCTGCTGTGGATCGACGCCCATGGCGATTTTAACACGCCGGAAACCTCCAACAGCCAGAACGTGCATGGCATGGCCCTGGGGGTACTACTTGGTCTCGGGCCGGATGAGCTGGTTCATCTGGGCAGGCCCGGCCCTAAAATGAAGGCGGACAATGTCGTCCTCTTGGGCATCAGGGATCTCGACGACGAGGAGAAGGTCTTGATCAGGGCTTCCGGCTGTACGGTCTATACCATGCGCGATGTGGATGAAATCGGCATTCGCGAGATATTGCAGCGAATCATGAAAAAATTTAATCATCTTGCCGGCATACATATCAGCCTTGATCTCGATGTCATGGACCCCCTGGATGCCCCGGGGGTCGGTACGCCGTCCCAGGGCGGACTGACCTACCGGGAAGGACAGCTCATCATGGAAATCCTCGCCGATACCGACAAGCTGCACTCCATCGATATCATGGAAATCAACCCCATTCTCGATATACAGAATCGGACGGCGCAGATGGGGGTAAATCTCGTCTCTTCGCTCTTTGGTAAGAAAATCATCTGACAAACAAGATCCACCATAATATCCCTCGGATTTTGCGGTGCCTCCCTTTCTTACCCAAAAGTCACCAAGGGCCGATTCTCCTTTTTTCATCTCTCTCAAATACGAATTGTTATCGGATGTTGCCTTATTTCGTTTCGCGTATTAAATATGAATCAATTATCGTGCATTGATACGACGTTACAGCTACGCAGGCAGTAGGCAATCCGCCCCAGGTGTCTTTGGGGCAACGAACATTCATTTATGTATTGGAGGAGAATATGAAATCTGTTGGGAAAATCGTCCTTGTGCTCGCAGCTTGCATGCTGATAGGTTCACCCGCCCTTGCAGAGACGAAAAAGGTTCGCTGGAAACTGGCCATGACCTGGTCAAGCACATTGACTCCGCTCGCCTCGCCCGCGCCGAAACTTGCTCAACTCGTCAGCGAGATGACCGGAGGAAACTTCGAAATCAGGGTGGAAGGCGCTGAAAAACACAAAGCACCCCTGGGTATTCTCGACATGGTAAAAGGTGGTCAGTTCGAAATGGGACACACCGCCTCCTATTACTGGAAAGGAAAGGATATCACCTCGGTCTTTTTCACCACCGTACCCTTCGGCATGACCTCAGACGAGCAATTCGCCTGGCTCTACTACGATGACGGCATGAAACTGCAGCAGAAGCTGTATGATAAATTTGATGTCTACTCCTTCCCTGGCGGCAACACCGGCGTGCAGATGGGTGGCTGGTTTCGCAAGGAAATCAAATCCCTCGACGACCTGCAGGGTCTGAAGATGCGTATTCCCGGCCTCGCCGGTGAGGTATTTGCCAAACTCGGCGTCAACGTAACGAATATCGCCCCGGGAGAGCTCTACACCTCGCTTGATCGCGGCACCATCGATGCTCTGGAATGGGTAGGACCCGGCATGGACATCAAGATGGGCTTTCATAAGGTCGCTCCTTTTTATTACGCCGGCTGGCACGAGCCTGCCTCTGATATGCAGTTTTTGATCAACAAACGTGAATTCGACAAGTTGCCAAAGGAATACCAGACGATACTGCATACCGCCATACAGGCCGTATCCGCCGATATGCTGGGGGATAACTTCGACTCCAGTGCCCGCGCCTGGGCACAAATGAAGGAAGAATTTCCAAATATCAAGGTTATGATCTTCCCGGAACCGGTTCTCAAAGCAATGAAGAAAGCCACCGACGAAGTTATGGAAGGATATGCCGCACAGGATGCAGCGTTCAAGGAAGT
>CAMBBS010000069.1 GCA_945863875.1 Desulfopila aestuarii DSM 18488 | reverse complement strand
CAGCATCCCCATAATGATACCGCCGACGGCATTGCCGTTGAGCGGGGTGCGGCTCTCTTTGTCTTCGACCATTTCAATGCCGATCATCAAGCCCCGTCCACGGACATCACCGATTATCGGGATATCCTCGGCACCTTTGCTTATCATCTCCTTAATCTCTTGCCCCAGCTCACCGGCTCGTTTGATCAAGGCACTGTCATTTTCGGTGAGGATTTCGATATTTGTCAAACAGGCGGCACTTGCCACTGCATTACCTGCCCAGGTATTCGGCTGAGAATGGTCATTGATCTGCAGGGCCAGATCCTTGCGGATGGTTAAGCCGGCCATGGGAACATCACCGCCCATGCCCTTGCCCCAGGTGATCATGTCGGGCTGTACCTCGGTATGCTCGATGCACCACATTTTACCTGTTCGCCCGGCGCCGGACTGCACTTCGTCGGAGATATAGAGTGCCCCATGTTTTTCGCACGCCTTCTTGACGATCTCAAGGTAGCCTGGAGGAGGTGGCAGATAGCCGCCCTCGCCCTGTTGTGCCTCGATGAACAGCGCCCCGACATCATCAGCACCGGTATAGGGGGTATTCAGGACATAATCGACATATTTAGCACATTGCAGATCACAGCGGGGATGGGTCATGCCGAAGGGGCAGCGGTAACAATAGGGATAGGGCAGGTGAATGACACCGGGAATAAACGGGCCGTATCCTTTCCGATACTGCTCACCGGTGGTGAGCGAGTTGCCGCCGCACCACACACCGTGATAAGCGCCATGAAAGGCGACGACCTGCGTACGACCGGTAATTTTCCGGGCAAACTTGATCGCCGTCTCAACAGCACCGCTGCCATCCTGGGTAAAATAGGTGATACAGTTGTCACGCAGCCCGGCCGGCATAACCGTGGCTATCTTTTGCGCCAGTTCGGTCCGCTTGACGTTGGATATATCGCTGGCATGCATCAACGTCCCCATCTGCTTCTGCATGGCCTCGATGACACGGGGGTGGCAGCGTCCCACGGCATTAACAGCCACACCGGCGGTAATATCGATCATCACATTGCCGTCCGGGTCTTTGACGGTCGCCCCCCTTCCTTCGGAAAAGACAAAGGGAAACTTTCCACCTCCACGGGCCATGGATTCGGAGTTGAAGGAATTCTCGAGATACTCCTGGGTCTTTGGCCCGGGCATACTTTTTGTGACGATTTTTGGTGCATCCGCATAAGAAAGCTTTGCGAGGTCTTGTTCGTTGATCATTTTTTTCTCCTTTGGAAAATGTGACTAATTATGCACAGAGTCGAGTTCATCATTGGAAACATCAAATCTATTTCCACTTGGCCACAGGGGTTCCGACTTAAAAAATGCCGGCAGACGGTCGTCCTGGCGACCCAGGCCGGCTGCTTTGTTGAATTTACGTTCTTCCTCGTTAACCATTCCCCCCAGCCGCATAAGATATTGCTCCTCGAGCGATTCATCGAGAATGGCACTGACGCAATCGATGAGGTGCTTCTGCAGTTCCGGCATATCCAGCGGCGGTAAAGCGGCAAAGAGGCAGAGGCCGAGGGTATCGATTGCCGCAAAATAACGCTGCAGGAATTGGGAAACCGGGGCCTGTCCCGAAGCGGCCGAAGGATCATAGGATGGATTGGCCGGACTTGGCAGGGCATTGCCGCAGGTGTGATCGGCACCCATGGGGGATGTGGCGTAGGTTACTCCCGTCCCTTTCAGCACCCTCGGGTCATACCCGGAAAGGCACTGGCTTTTCACAACCGGAAGACGGGTAATCCCCAGCTGTTCCCCCGTATGCTTACAGCCATTGCCGATCATCCGCCCCATCTTGGTATCCTCAGCAATTTCAAACACCATTTGCAGTGCTTTGGGGCCGTCTCCCCAGGGAAGAACTCCGGCTTCCATGGCCACGGCGATTGCGCCCCCGACATCCATGGTGTCGAGGCCGAAATCATTGCAGACGGCATTCATGGCCGCGATAATATCAACGTCGTCGATCATGCAGTTTGCGCCCATCAGCGCCAGCGTTTCATATTCCAATCCCGAGACCACCACCTCGCCTGCCGCATCGGTGTAAATATTCGAACAGCTGATAACACAGCCTTTCATGCAGCGATGGCTGTTTTCACCGTTAGGGCGTGAGTCGAGCAGCCCTGCGATGTATTCGCCGGAAATTTTCTCCGCTCCGGCAAATTTGCCCTGTGAATAGTTTTTTGTGCTTATGGCCCCCAGTTCGTTAATTAATCCGACAAGCATCGGTGTTCCGAACCGTTTTAATCCTCCAGCTAGCGGATGGGAGGTTATCCCCTGGGTAAAGGCCTTGACGGAAGCCATGAACAACGCTTTATTTTTGACTTCAGGCGGCGTGCACCCTGCATCATCGATGACGATAAGTTTGACTTTTTTGGACCCCATTACGGCGCCAAGCCCACCACGAGCGGCCATGCGGGGAAAATGATCCGGCGAGGTTACAGCTATGCCGGCGGCAGTCAATGCCATTTCGCCGGCCTGCCCGATTGAGATAACACTGACGGAATCACCGTGAATTTCACGCATGGAATCGATGCACGTCTTTATCCCTTTCGCCTGCAGAGCGGCGGCAGGAAAAAATGTGAGACCGGTTTTGTCAATCTTCAAAGCGGTCCATTGTTCGGCGCACCCCTCCAGGACGACTGCCTGTATACCCAGGCGAGCCAGCATGTGGGCGGCGGCTCCACCGGCATTTGCTTCCTTGATTGCTTTGGTCAGAGGGCTTTTCGCACCTATGGAAAGCCGGCCGCTGTTCGGCACGCTCGAGCCGGCAAGAATACCGGGCGCAAAGATCAGCTTGTTATCCGCGCCCAGAGGGTGGCAATCCGGAGGAACTTCCTGGGATATGATTCTTGACGTTAATCCCCGCCCGCCAAGATTACGATACTTGTCAGGCACCGGGGTGATATCATACGTCTTTGTATCCAAACGGATCCTAAGGATATTAGCCATTTCCTTCCTCCTGGAGAAGTTTTTCGATCATGTGCAGGTTTTCGGCCGGATGGGTGGCCTTTTCAGGATGATTTGCAACATCAATGCCGTTAATTGCAGTGATGCTATTTTTTCTATAATCCCTCGCCGCCGCAGGGGACAGATCGGCCACAATATTTCAGCAGGAGGATATTTTTAAAAATTCGAGATGTTAACGGCTTACAATCCGCTAAGAAAGAGAATACAGACAGTTACACGGTGCGCGGCGGCAAGATCTGATTTCACCTGAAAGTGAGTCACTTTCGCCCACCAACGCCGAGCATTCCATACAAATATTTGATATATTAAGACAAAGCACAATACGGGTCACGTATGACCCGTATTGCCTCTATTTCAACCCGCATGCTTTCATTTTTCGAAACAAGGTCTTACGTGATATCCCTAATTCCTTGGCGGCCTTGGATTTGTTCCATCTGGCCTGGTCGAGTGCTTTTAAAATTACCTTCTTTTCCACCTGGATCATGGTGTCTTTCAGATCCTGACCATTTGTTTCGAACGAAGAATCGATAACTTCCACCTCTTTTTTCTTCTGCAGCCCGGGAATCTGCATAAAATGGAGATTCTTCATGGTGATAAAACGACGCAGGACATTTTGTAATTCCCTGACGTTGCCCGGCCAATGATGATTTTTCAGGGTTTCAAGCTCTTCACGGGAGAACGAGGCAATACCGTGGGAAGAACCATATTCTTTCAAAAATTGATTGATCAATATAAAGATATCATCTCCCCTTTCCCGCAGAGGCGGCAAGTGAATCGGGATCACATGTATCCTGAAAAAAAAATCCTGCCGTATATTGTTGGTGCCGACCAGGAGCTGCAGATCCTTGTTTGATGCGGCGATGATTCGCAGATCAGGTCGGACCACGCGCCTGCTCCCCACCGGTGAAAATCCTCCACCGTCAATGGCCCGCAACAGCTTCACCTGGAGATTCGGGCTGATATCACCGATTTCATCGAGGAACAGCGTCCCCCCGTCGGCCGCCTCAAGATAGCCTTTTTTGTCGGCATTCGCCCCGGTATAGGCACCCTTGGCGGTACCGAAGAATTCACTTTCAATCAGACTTTCCGGAATAGCCGCACAGTTGACCGCAATAAAATTTCTGCCCTTACGGTCGCTGGTATCATGAATCGCCTGGGCAACAAGTTCTTTGCCGGTACCTGATTCGCCATAGACAAAGACATTATCGTCCGAGGTAGCCGCCTTGACAATAAGTTCGAAAACATCCTGCATGGCCTGGCAATTGCCGATAATATTTTTGAATTTGTAGCGATCACGAATTGTCAATCGCAGTAGAATATTCTCGTTGCGCAGCTTCTCTTCCATGCTTTTGAACACCGTGAAATCGGCCATAAAGCCCTCAACCGAGACACTTCCTTCGACATCCCGTGACAGCACCTGCGCTTTATCGAAAACCCATTTTGTTTCATCTTCCGCGGTCAGGATCCGGTATTCACATTCGAGAGGTTTTTTTTCGCTCACCGCCAGACGAGAAGTTTCAAACAATCGAACCAGATCATCAGGATGAATCAGGTGCTTCAGTTCTGACAAGCTACGGCCAACAAAAAAGGATGGTTCCCGACCGAAGATCTGCCGGCATCCTTCACTGACGAAATCCACCCGCCAGGAGTTTTCCGATATCGTGATGCGATAAGCCATGCCCGGCAGATTGCCCATCAGGGTCGAGAGGTGGCGCTCGCTTTTCAACACGCGACGTTCCGCCTGCTTGACCTGGGTGACATCCCGAATAGATTCAATCGCCCCGGCCACCTGATTCTCATGGTCCAGAATCGGTCCGGCCGTTACCCAGACCTCTCCGCCCTCCCCCCCATAAAGGACGGGGATAAATCGCTCAGTGAGGATTTTTTTATCCTCAATCTGGATGGCATGATCACGGAGGAGCCGCATAACCTTATCAGACTCCCGAGCATCCTCCTGAAAAATCCCGTCCAGCACCAGCTGCAGTAAAAGCGGTTCCGTGGAGCTATAAAATCTTTCCAGGTAGGGTTTAAAATTATTGCCGATAACCATGCTCTTCGGTACTCCCGTCATTTCGACCATGGCACGGTTCCAGGCGATGATTCTTTCTTTGATGTCCACAACCGAGATGGGATAAGGAAGAAAATCTATGATATCTGCCAATTGCTTTCGCGATGCTTCCAATTCCATGGTCCGTTGCTGAACCAGGTCTTCAAGCATCAGACGGTATTTATCAAGTTGCTCTTCAATCTTTCGTTTTTCAGTGATATCCCTGGCTGTTCCCTCCACTGCAATGACCTGGCCATTTTCATCAAAGAGAGGCGTTTCAATCGTCACGAATCGCCTCAATGCCCCGCTTTTATGATAAATCTCCATTTCATAAGGCGGTTGGCGTAGCCCCTCGCAGGAGAGCTTTGTAGACTGTTCCGCCGGCCTATTGATCTCATTGGGCGTCCACAGTTCAGAGGCGTTCATGCCAATGTATTCTTCGGGCGCAAAGCCGAGAATATTGCCATAGGACGGGCTGATAAAAGTGAACTTGCCTGCCGTATCATGGCGATAAAAAAGAAACTCTTCCTTGAGGTTATCCAGCATTCTGGCGTAGCGGCCTTCGCTCTCGAGCAGCGCCTGCGCAAGTTTTTCGTTTTCAGCCACCTTTGCCGCAAGCTCTTTTCTCAGAGACTGAGGCTGTGTTGCTGTCTGCGTATTCACCATAGTAACCTCCTGAATTGTAGCATATCGGCTTCACTTCCTGCCCAAAGGGATCTTGTCGATGACCCTGTTTCGAGGATGCGGGCAGAGATGCAAACGGTTTTCCAAATTTTCGATGAAACAATTTGCAGACCAAATGAGCAGACCCAAATAACAGAGCAATGCGGACTTGTCATTTCTGCCGTTTGTTGATCCCGTATTCGAATCTCCACGAAATTCCCCTCACATTACATACATCATGTTTCAGCATTTTTTATGATTGGGCAAGACAATTATGGGCCACCAGAGCAACAGTATGGATTTTTATGACCCAACCTGGGACTTACCAAGGAGAAAATTCGACAGTTCAAGTCCATAGCCGGACCCGCCAGCCGCATTTTCATTCAGAACGTAACGGTTGGTACAAAATTTGCTCATTCTCATTTACTATTACATGCATTGTCATAGGCAATTTAATATCATCAAGAAACAATAAAGGAGACATTATGCTCGTCGGCATTCTCAAAGAAATCAAATCGGAAGAAAACCGCGTCTGCATGACCCCTGCCGGGGTCGAAGTGCTTAAACAAAATGGCCATACCGTACTGGTAGAGCAAGGTGCCGGCAAGGCCAGCGGCTTTGCAGATGAAGCCTACAGCAACGCCGGTGCCAGGATAGTCGCCTCCCCCCAGGGGATCTTTGCCGAGGCGGACATGATCATGCACGTCAAAGAACCGCAACCGTCTGAATACGCGATGATTCGCCCAGGTCAGATTGTATTCACCTATCTCCACCTCGCAGCTGATCAACGCCAGACGGAGGCTTTAATCAATCGCCGTTCTATCAATATCGCCTACGAAACAATCCAGAAGGAGGATGGCTCACTCCCACTGTTGACCCCCATGAGCGAGGTCGCCGGTCGAATGGCTATCCAGCAGGGCGCCAAATACTTGGAAATGGCCCAGGGTGGCAACGGCGTTCTGCTTGGCGGCGTTCCCGGGGTCGATCCCGGCACCGTTGTGGTTATTGGTGGAGGTGTTGTCGGTATCAATGCTGCCAAGATGGCCTGTGGTCTCGGTGCGAAGGTGTATATCCTGGATATGAACCTGGACCGACTGCGTTATCTGTCCGACGTCATGCCTGGCAACTGTGTTCCGCTGATGTCCAGCCCGGAAACCATTCGATGTCTGGCGAAAAAAGCCGATGTGGTGGTCGGCGCGGTGCTTATTCCCGGCACCAAGGCTCCGAAGCTGATCACGAAAGATATGCTCAAAACCATGAAACCAGGATCTGTGATCGTCGATGTAGCCATCGACCAGGGTGGCTGTTTCGAAACATCGAAAGCTACCACCCACGGCAATCCAATTTATACCGTCGACGGCGTCATCCACTATTGCGTAGCCAATATGCCGGGCGGCGTTGCCAGAACATCGACCCTGGCCTTGACCAACGCCACACTCCCCTATGCAGTGCAGATCGCCAATAAGGGCTGGAAACAGGCGATGCTTGACAATAAGGAAATCAAGCGAGGTGCAAATGTCATCGATGGCCATATCACCTATCAGGGTGTAGCCGAGGCATTTGATATGCCATACACTTCCATCGATCTTCTGCTGGAGCAATAATCCCATCGCCCGATAATGGCCGGCCTGCAAAAGTCGCCATACAGCCGTTCTCTGCAGATCCCTGCGAGAACCTTATAAACATTCTTTACGGAGGAAAGAGGTTATGAAAAAAAGTTCATTGGCAGCTTGTTTGTCCCTAGCAATCTTATCTTTTGCAGCTATTACCGCAGCCGATGTGATCGATCCGCTCGACAATGCCGCCGCCCCCCCGGGACTTTTTGCATTGGTCACTTATACCGGACACAACAGCGTCCCCGACGTCACCGATCAGGATGGAAATGAATATGATTTCGGCCTGGAAGCAAGCAGCTTGGTTATTCGTCCGGTATATTTCATTGGCCAGGTAGCAGATAAATTCACCTACGGTGTGAACGCCATTATTCCCGCCGTCCATCTGAGTCTGGACAGTGACAATGCATTCGGTGCGCCATCGAGCAACGAGTTCGGTCTTGGAGACATCGGTATCAGCCCATTTATCTTCCTGTATGAAAACCAGGAGTCACAGTTTTTCATATCCTTCTGGGAATTTATTTTTGTGCCCACAGGCGATTATGACGAAGATAATGCCGTCAATATCGGCAGGGACGCCTACTGGTTTCAGCATCAGCTGGCATTCGGCTGGTATCCCGGCAGATTCGGCATTGACGCGAACATCAACTATTTTCAATTCTTAGAGAGTGATGAGCTGAGCTATGACGAACCGGATGCCTTGGAATTAGAAAGCGTCGTACATTATGCAGTAACGGAAAAATTTCGTGTCGGCCTGAACGCCGCCTATTGGATCGGCGTGGAAGACGCGAAAGACAACGGCTCAACCATACCCGACAGTGAGCCGATGACTTTCAAACTCGGCCTCAACCTGAGCTATGCGTTGAACGAAAATCTCTCGGTCGGTTTTCGCTGGATGCACGATGTCGATTCGGAGAATTCCACTATGGGCGACTCGGCCTATATCAAACTCGGCTATGTCTTTTAATTAGCCCCACCCAACCTGGCCGGCAGCGGACTCTCTCCCCGGTCGCCGGCCACAATGTACACTTCAATCGAAGATCGATTATTCTGAACTCTGTAAGTTCCTTGAAACCAAAAAATGGAATATCAAATAGAGGGCGCATTTGATTATGGCAGAACAAAAACATACTCCATTCATGCAGGTTGGTGATTTCGTCGCCAGCTTCGGCGGCAACGAACTGGAGCACACCGACGATCTCGTCGGAAGATCCATGGACATCTCATTCGATAATGGCTGGGTGCTCCGTTTCAGCTTCAGTCCCGGCGGCCAAATGGAATGGATAATGCTGCAGGGCTCTGGTTCTGATCCGGCGGCTCCGAACCAAGATCTGGAGACTTACCGCGCCACCTGCCTGCGTCAAGGCTACTATCTGGTCGACTTCATCAAACGCAGCAAACCGACGCAGACGGTGAGCCTGTTGCTCGACCTGGTGCAAAATATCGCCACAGCCATTGTGGCGACCATGCCGACCCGTGCAGAAACCCTCAAGCCGATGTTTCAAAGGGTTATCGACCGGGAATTACTAACGCCGATGCGTGCGGTAATCGCCCACGGCGCCATCGACCGCCCCTTTTCTGAGCAAACCCCAAGACATGAGTCGACCGAGGAGCTGGTCGGCAAGCGGGTTCGCTACCAGTACGGCCCCAATGACTCTTACGAGCATATCTATTTAAGCCGTGAATTTTATACCTGGCACTGTATCCAGGGGCCTGAGGCCGGCCTGTCCGATACCGACTACTGCCAATATTACAAGGTGGCGGATGCAGTCTATCTGTTTGTCTGGCTGGAAAAAGTCATTCCCACCATTGGCCTGATTATGATCGATTTCCAGCGAGGCAAGACCAGCGGCAAAATCTTCGGCTACCAGGCGGCGGATTTTGGTGCCACCTGCAACACGCCGGTCGGTGCCTATCTTACCTTGAAAAACGAGACGAGGTACGATGATGCCAGGAGTTGATCTGCGCAAAACCGCGGCGGCCCTGCAGCATGAGTTGCTGGAATTCAACAAATCTCATCCCCGCTCGGCCGAATGTTACCGACAGGGTCTCGAGCACTATCTCTACGGCGCGCCCCTGCACTGGATGCAACAGTGGCCGGGCAGTTATCCGATCTATGTGGTAAAGGCACAAGGGGCAACACTTGAGGATGTCGACGGCCATAGCTATATCGATTTCGCCCTCGGCGATTCCGGGGCCATGTACGGCCACGCTCATCCCGCAACGGTTAAAGCGATCTGCACCCAGCTTGCCAACGGCTCTACTTTTATGTTGCCCACCGAGGAGAGTCTCTGGGTCGGGCAGGAGCTGGCAAGACGGTTTGGCCTTCGCTACTGGCAGGTTACCAGTTCGGCGACCGATGCCAACCGCTTTGTGCTGCGGCTATGCCGCATGATCACCGGGCGGAACAAGATCGTCGCCTTCAACTGGAATTATCATGGTAGTGTCGATGAAACCCAGGTGGAGTTGGATGCCGGTCAACGCATGATTCCCCGCGAGGATGTTCATCCCAATGGTACCGATCACCAGCAGACGACGCGCCTGGTCGAATTCAACGATACAGCCGCACTGGAAGAGGCCTTAAGCCATGGAGATGTGGCCTGCGTGCTGACCGAGCCGGTGATGACCAATATCGGCATGGTGCCGCCGGAACCCGGCTACCACGAGGCTCTGCGCAATCTGACCCGCCGGTTCGATGTCCCACTGATCATCGATGAAACCCATTCGATCTCCACCGGTGTCAGCGGTTATACCGGTAAGCATGGACTGAAGCCGGACTTTTTTGTCCTCGGCAAAGCAATCGGAGGCGGAGTTCCCATCGCCGTTTGGGGCGCCAGTGAGGAAATGGCAAAAAGGATCTGGCGGGTTCGGCCGCATTTCAAACCGGGTGACCCAATCAATCATTACGGGTTCGGTGGCACTCTGGCCGGCAGCGCGCTGCAATTAGCGGCGCTCAAGGCGACTCTCGAAGAGATCATGACTGAAGAGAACTTCACTCACATGGAGAAAATGGCCAGTCACTTTGAGGTCGGGACGAAAGCGGTTATCGGAAAACATCAGCTGCCCTGGCACGTCACCCGCATCGGCGCCCGCACGGAATATTTATTTCTCGATCACCCGCCGAAAAATGGTGGTGAAGCCCATTTAGGCCGTCACCCGTTGCTTGAAGCCTATATTCATCTCTACCTGTTGAACCGGGGAATACTCTTGACGCCCTTTCACAACATGGCCCTGATGTGCCCATTTGTCACTGAAGCCGACGTTGTCCGGCATGCGGTATTACTGGATGAATGCATATTGACCATCAAAGAGACTCGCTGATGCCAGCCTCTTCATCTTGACGTCTTTGCGGCGGATTAAAAAACCTTGTTCGGCAGCCAGGTGGCAAGTGCAGGAAAGAAACTTACCAAGATCAGAACAAAAAGTTGAATCAGCATAAAAGGCGGCACCGCACGCCAGATATCCTGGGTGGTTACGTCCGGTGGGGCAACCCCTTTCATCATAATCAGGGCCCAGCCGAAAGGTGGAGACAAGTAGGCCATCTGCATATTCAGGATAAACAGTATGGAAAACCAAATGGGATCAAAGCCCAGCAATAACGCAATAGGCAGCATGATTGGGGCACATATGGTCACCACTGCGTAATCGTCCATGAACATCCCAAAGACCATCAGGACCAGCATCATGCAGATAAGCACCACGTAACGGCTGACCTCGAGTGATTCAATAAACGACATGAGCATATCCTGGGCTCCGGCACTCGAATAGAAAACGCCGAACAGGGTAGCAGGGATCAGAATCCAGAGAGCCATCCCGGTAATTTTCAAGGTCTCAGAACAGGAACCGCGGATCACCAGCCAGGTAAGCTTGCCGTGCAATGCGCAGATTGCCATTGCACCCAGGGCACCTACACCGGCTGCTTCCGTGGGTGTGGCAATACCCAGGAAAATTGAACCAAGGACCAGCACCACAAGCATACACGGTAAAAAGATCTCCTTGAGTGCCTTGAAGCGCATGGCCCAGGTTATCGTCTCGGTGCTTTTCGGCAATGATTTCGGACTGACAATACCAACAATAACGACATAGAGGATATAGAGCAGGGCCAGGAGAAAGCCGGGTATTAAGCCGCCAAAGAAAAGTTTGCCTATTGAAATTCGGGCGATAAAGGCAAAAATTATCATGATGATCGCCGGTGGGATAATCTCACCCAGCACGCCACCGGCCATCACCGAGCCCAGGGCAATATTCTTGCTGTAGTTGTGCTTGAGCATTGCCGGAACCGCTACCAGCCCCATGGTCAGAATGCCGGGACCAAAACCTCCACACATGGCCAGCGCCACGCAGACCACGATGGAAACAATGGCCAGACCACCTCGAACCCCGGAAAGCCAATAGTTCAGACCGTTAAACATACGTTCGGATATTCCGGACTGGACCAGCAAATTGCCCATTATAATAAAGAGCGGGATGGTCATCAGCGTTGCACTGGTGATTTGCTGATATGTCGTGGTTGCTATTGTATAGAGAGCATCCGGCCCCTCAACCAAGAAAGTAAAGGCAACAGTTATTGCACCAAGGGCAAAGGTTACCGGTATTCCCAAAGCCAGCAGGATTAACAAACCACCAAAAAGAGTTATTGTGATAAGCTCTATGCTCATAAGTCATGGTCCAATTCTGATTGATTAAAATAAATAACAACCTGTTGGTGTCACTTTTTCCTGAAAACGGCAACGAAGCAGCCTAAAAGGAACAGGAGCGTAGCCAAAGGCATAAAAAGCTTCAGGGGATAAAGGGGCAATTTGAAAACGCCCATGGCGACCTCCTTTGTCTCCCATGCCTCGCTGCCCATTACCCAGCTTTTCCACAGCAGCGCACCGAGAAAACAGAAAGCCGCCAGCAGCGTCAACCATTGAACCACTCTTTTTACCGACCGGGGGAAATGCTGATACAGCATCTCAATGCGTATATGGCTATTGTGCACAAGCGCATACCCGCCCGCGGCCATGACATAAACACCGAAAATCTGTTTGTTGACCAACCAGGCCCATGATGTCGGTGAATTGAAAACATAGCGGGCCGCAACCTCATAGGCTACAACAGCCATTAACAATAGAATCAATAGGCTGCACACATCGCCAACCAGTTTGATAACACGGGTGATACCGTCTAATATTGTGTTCATTGGCAACTACCCTAGAACGGCGGGAGAATCCACTTCCTATCCTCCCGCCGCCCCTCCGTTTGTTGGTTCAGGTTTATTTAACTCCGCGCCACTCTTTTATCATAGCAATAGCCTTGGCACTGGCCTCGTCCTGCTTGGCGTAGTCTTCCCACATTTTGTGGGCAACATCGGCATATTTTTGCCGGCATTCCTGATCGAGGTCGTTGACTACGACTTTTCCTTCCTGAACCAGTTTATCTACGACTGCCATCTCTTTTTCGTAGGCATCTACCGTGGCATGCCAATAAGCCTCGCCTGCCGCATGCATCGCGGCTTTAAGATCGTCGGGTAACGCATTCCATTTTTTCAAGCTGACCAGGATGTGCCCGGTAGTATGATCGCACTCCATGCCTTTTACCCAATATGGTGCCACTTCATTCCACTTCAAACCGGTGACGGCGCTGACATCCCATTCCGCCGCATCAATGGTACCCAGTTTCAGCCCCATATAGGTTTCCGTTGGTGAAATCTGTACCCCCTGCATGCCAACCCCGGTGTGGTACTCTATATTACCGCCGTCAGCCTTAATCTTCATGCCTTGCAGGTCATTACACGTTTTTATAGGTTTGGTGGATAACACAAAAGGCACCGGACCATAGGTATGGATATCCAACAGGTACAATCCTTGTTTGGCATATTCATCTCGGAGGAGATCCATAAAGCCATTTTTTATGAAAAAGTCTCTTATTACCTGGGCTTTAGCCTTAAAGGTATCTGCTTCCGGAGCGATAAAGGCAAGAGGAAGATTGAACTCAATGTAGCCGATCGGAACAATACCACCCCACATGCCGCCCATTCCCTGCAGCATGTCGACTACCCCCTGTTTGGTGGCACCGAACAATTGATCCCCTGGGGAAAGTTCCGGCTCCGCAAAAACCTTTATCTGCAATTGACCTTTACTGTGCTCTGCGGCTGAATCAGCGAAAACCTTCAGCGTCTCCATAGAAAGATCCCCCCGAGGAAACAGTGACTGAATCTTCATGCGATAGACTTTGTCCGCTGCCTGTGCAGAATCGACCTGGTGGCCAATAGCCATGCTCATAATTACAGCAAAGGCGATCATGATACTCGCAGCAAACGTTAGATTTTTCCTCATCCTGTTTCCTCCTTTCCATTGAGTGATTGGCTCATCAACTGATGCCGGTAACTTTATCATCCTTCTCGTTCCTGATTATCAATCTTTATCGATTATCATGGGCAAAAATCCTCCAGCCCACACTGCAATAAACACATATTGATATGCAAAATAGAGACCACTGCAGCTCTTATCTTACCTGACCTCTTCGTATATCAAGCGAATTTTTTTTATTGACCGGGTGCTTTCCAGGAGGCTGTCCGGGAAAAGGCATTTTCAGGCCGTGCGAAACACCGGTAGCTGCAAACGTTGCCGGACTTGACATTTGCCTCAGGGCAGCCCTGGTCAATTCATAAAGAAGCAATATTCAAGAAGCAATACTCATAAATTGGGCTCAGGTTGGGTCAAATCCGCACTGCAATTGCTTACATTTACACATATCCGCTTGTTATTATGCGACAAAAAAAACAGTGCCATATATGACCCACTGTGGCCCCTTGTCGCTATATAGCCTTACATGCTTTATTACATGTTACAGTAGTACACATTTGTCTGATTATGACGTGTTTTTCACACAATTGTCAGATGGGCAGAGTAAAAGCGGCGTGGACGAAAGAGAGCTATCGTCCCTTTATATGCGGCGATTTAACCGGCAATCTTTCGAAAAAAAAAGCCGGG
>CAMBBS010000068.1 GCA_945863875.1 Desulfopila aestuarii DSM 18488 | reverse complement strand
GTCGGGACCACGAAAGGTCGCGGCAAACTCGGACCGTCAGGTAAGCAAAGCGTGCCGATCAAAGATATCTGGCTTTATCCTTTAAACAAAAACTTCAAAAAAATACTAACTGCGTATTTCGAGTAACGGGATTAACCGAATGTTTACGGTCTCTGTAGGGTAAGCGGTACAAAAAAGGCCGGGCAGATTGTCTCTGCCCGGCCTGTGAGGATCATTTACTTCAGGTCAACGCCGTAGAAAACATTGCCGCCGAAAGGATCGATGCGGAAATCGACCACTTCCTTACGTACCGGCTGGAACACCACGGAATGGGCGATGGTCGCCCAGGGGGCCTGCTCTTTGAAAATGAGCTGAGCTTCTTCATAGAGCTTGGTCCGTTCCGCCGGATCGGCAACAATCTTCGCCTTCTGGATCAAATCTTCGAAGGGCTGATGACACCACTGGGCGCGGTTTGCACCGCCGACACCGTCACAACCGAGCAGCACGGCGAGGAAGTTGTCCGGGTCACCATTGTCGCCGGTCCAGCCAAGGAGGACCGCGCCATCACGGGTCTCTTCTTTGGAACGTTTGAGGTATTCACCCCATTCATAAGAAACGATTTCCACTTTCACGCCAACCGCGGCAAAGTCCGACTGGAGCATTTCGGCCATACGGCGGGCATTGGGGTTATAGGGCCGCTGTACCGGCATGGCCCAGATGTTCATTTTCAGATCCTTGACACCGGCTTCAGCCAGTGCTTTTTTGGCGGCGGCAGGATCATAGGGATCATCGACGACGGCCTCGTTATAGGACCAGATAGTCGGCGGGATCGGATTCTTGGCAACCTTGCCGGCGCCCTGGAAGACCGCGTCCAGGATGCCCTGCTTGTTGATGGCCATGTTCAATGCCTTACGGACCTTGGGATTGTCGAAGGGGGCCATTTTCGTGTTATAGGCCATGTACCCGACATTCAGACCTTCTTTCTGCAGGAGGTTGATGTCGGCATCCTTGCCCATTGCCTCCAGGTCGGCCGGATTGGGATAGGGCATGACATGGCATTCACCGGCCTTCAGTTTCTGATAGCGCACGGAGGCATCGGGGGTGATGGCGAAGACCAGATTGTCGAGAGGTGCCTTGCCGGCCCAGTAATCGGGATTGGCTTTATAACGAATGACGGCATCTTTCTGATATGCTACCAGCTGGAAAGGTCCCGTACCGACCGGCTCGAAATCAATCACGTCCGGGGTACCGGCCTTCATCATATTGTCCGCATACTCGGCGGAGAAAATCGAGGCGAAATCCATGGCCAGATTGGCGATAAATGGTGCTTCAGGACGTTTGAGGACGAATTTGACGGTGTAGTCGTCGACCTTGACGATCTCTTTCAACAGTTCCGGCATGGACATACTGTTGAAATATTCATAGGAAGCGCCACCCACTTTATGGAAGGGGTGCTCTTTGTCAAATTGGCGCATGAAGGTGAAAATGACATCATCGGCGTTGAAATCACGGCTCGGGGTAAACTTTGCGGTGGTGTGAAATTTTACGCCTTTGCGGAGATGAAAGGTGTATTCGGTGCCGTCGGCGGAAATATCCCATTTTTCGGCAAGACCCGGGCCGATCTCGGTGGTTCCCCTTTTAAACTCGGAGAGTTTGTTGAAAACCTGTCGGGAGGAGGCATCAAAGGTCGTTCCCGCGGTATAGAAGGCAGGGTTAAACCCTTCGGGGCTTCCTTCAGAACAGAATACCAGGGTTTTCGGTGCTGCCATGGCATTCATCGAAGCCAGCAACAATGTCGCACCACAGAATGCTGCAATCAGATTCTTTGTTTTTCGCATCTTTTTGGTCTCCTCTTTTTATTATAGTAACAGACCCACTCAGAGGATCTGCGCTCGCACTCCCGCTTACTCAGCTCAAAAAATTTTGTTTTTCCGAGAGATCAATAGATTTGTATACTGTTATGGTACCCACTGCATGCTATACTAGACTGTAACGGTGAAATAGTAAAACAGATTTTGTAACTATTTCAGGTTGTCGCAAGGTGTCTCTGCCGACGTCTTTCGTCATTCCCGGTCCTTCCAGTTGGCAAAAGGATTGATGACCAGATTGGCATTGTAGTATCTGCTGTCATCGGTGACCTCTCTGCCTATCCATGCAGGTTTGGTGAATTTCTGCCCTTCGTGTTGTAATTCAATCTCGGCAAAGAGTAGACCATCGTTTTCTCCTTTGAATTCATCGACCTCCCAGACGAACCCCTCGAGGGAAATCTTGTATCTGGTTTTTTCAATGAGGGGTTTCTGGCAAAGTTGATCGAGCATTTCCCGGGCATCATCGATGGGGATATCATATTCATACTCAAGCCGTGTGCCCCCGACATTTGGGCCTTTAATGGTCAAAATTCCACGATCGTTGATGATTCTTACGCGAACTGTTCGACCTTTTTCGGAGTTGAGGTATCCCTGGCAATAGGGTTCACCTGTTCCCAGGCCGCGCCAGTCATCGTTTGCCAGGAGGAATTTTTTTTCAATTTCTTTACCCATAGGAGTATCCTTGTAAAAGTACCCTTCAAGAAAAGGGAGTGGATGGAGTCTTGGCACGTTCAATGGCCGAAAAATTCAAAGTGGTGTGCACGGTGAGCAAGGGAAAGAGCAGGGCGATAGCGAAAATGTTGACGACAGGGATCATACTGACAAGGGCGGGGAGAACGCCCAGGCGCAATGCAGGGCTGCTGTGCCTGCGCAACCAGTGAAGTTTTCTGCCCAGTGACCAGCCACGCCGCGAGGCCGGATAATCGATGAACAGCAGGGCCGAATAGTAGGTATACAGGAGCAAGACGATCACCTGACCTATTCCCGGGATGAAATTAACCAAGAGGGCGATAAGGGTCACGAACATACCGAAAAGTGCAATTTTTATACCCTCGAAGATGTCGGAAAAAAAACCGGCCACGGAAAAGTTTGCCTCGGCATCAAAATGCTTTCCGGCATGGAGCTTTTCCGCAGCTGTGCTGAGGAAGACATAGCCGGGAGTGGAAAGGCTGTAGGCGAAGAGAAAAGCGAGATAAAAGGCGACTATCCTCGAGACAATGAGAAACAGCCAGCTGCCGACCAGCCAGCCTTTGTGCTTGATCCAGCCGAGAACCCCCTCAGCTGCCGGGGCGGTGGCGGCAAAATTTCCGCTCCATTGATCCATGAAATCGACGGTAAACTGAAAGCCGATCCAGGTGAGGGCAATGGTTATCAGAAAGAGAAGAAAGCTCCAGCCAAAGAGCCTTTTTCGGTGGAGCATGAGGGAAAATGAGGTTGACAGCGGTATCCATTCTGCGGCATGGGGTGCTACATGGAGTTGCTTTTGCATGGTATTTACTGGTATAACGAGTATGTTTTTACGAAGGCGGATCTATGTTTATTTTAAAAGAAAAATACCGATGGCCGGCAAGGATACCATTTTGACGATCTTTATGCCGGGTGCATGAAAGTATAGAGCATTTCGACTGCATGTAAAGGCAGAAAAAGGATGTATTTTCAACGGAGAACACAACATTAATTTATGAATGTACTGAGCAAGAAGCAGAACCGGCCGGTTTTTGTCTGTCGGCAGTGTGGGTATAAGAGCGGCAAGTGGCTTGGCCGCTGTCCTGAATGCGGGGAATGGGAGAGCCTGGTTGAGGAAATTATTAACCCGCATATCTCTGTAAAAGGATCCCTGGCCCAGCCGCTACCGCTGTATCTGGCCCCCGATGGTGACGAGGAACGTATCAGCACGCATATCGACGAGCTCGACCGGGTTCTCGGCGGCGGCATAGTGCCGGGCTCGGTGGTGTTGATCGGCGGGGAACCGGGAATCGGTAAATCGACCTTGCTTCTCCATCTTCTTGCCGCCATAGCGCAGGATGGCAAGAAGGTCCTCTATGTCTCCGGTGAAGAGTCGGCCCGGCAGATAAAAATGCGCGCCAGGCGGCTTGGCGCCATTCATCCGGAACAGTTTCTCGCGACGGAGAACGTGGTCGAGCATATCATCGCCATGACCTGTGCGATGCGGCCAAGCCTGCTCGCCGTCGATTCCATCCAGACCCTCACCTGTGCAGAGATATCTTCTTCTCCCGGGTCGGTCACCCAGGTGCGGGAGTCGGCGTATAAGCTGCTCGGCATGGCCAAGAAAGAGAATATTCCGGTCGTCCTTGTCGGGCATGTGACCAAGGATGGCGCTATCGCCGGGCCGAAGGTGCTGGAGCATATGGTCGATACTGTGCTCTACTTTGAGGGAGATCGCAGCCATGCCTTTCGGATTTTGCGTACGGTGAAGAACCGCTTTGGGTCGACTAACGAGATCGGCGTCTTTGAGATGAAGGAAGAAGGGCTGGTGCAGGTGAGCAACCCGTCGGAGATTTTTCTGGCCGAGCGGCCGTTAAATGAACCAGGCTCGGTGGTGCTGCCAAGCGTTGAAGGAACCCGGCCTATTCTGGTCGAGGTACAGGCCCTGGTCAGTCCGACCAATCTGGGTACGGCCAGGCGCACCGCCATAGGTGCCGACCAGCAGCGGCTGTCTCTGCTCTGTGCGGTACTCGAAAAAAAGGGTGGCCTGGACATGTACGGCAACGACATCTTTCTCAATATTGCCGGCGGCATGCGTATTGATGAGCCGGCCCTTGATCTCGGGGTGATCTGCGCCTTGGCCTCAAGTCTGTTGGAAAAACCGATATCCTCCACCACGGTCGTGTGCGGCGAGGTCGGTCTGGCCGGAGAAGTTCGGGCCATAGGTCATGTCGATGTGCGTATTCGCGAAGCCCATCGTTTAGGTTTTTCCCGTTTTGTGCTGCCGAGAAGTAATAAGGAACGAATAACCTGGCAGCCGGGAATTGAATTAATCGGGGTGGCCAATCTGCCAGAGCTTATGGATGTTGTGTTTGGGTGAATTACCTGATAAAATTACTGAAATAAACATCAAAAGGAGGAAGATTATGTCCGATTCGCACCATGATCACCACGAAGATAACTCGGTAAACGTAAAAATTGCCCTGTTTTTTGTCGCCGTCATTGCTGCTCTTACCTTTATCGGCTGGATAAACTGAGTATTTGCAGAGAGTCTTGCTATGCTGCGGATATCAATCACCAAGGTTGTCATAAGAATATCTGCTGCCTCCCGAGGGATCTGAAAACATGATAAAGAACGGGCTGGAAAGAGAAGTTGTTATTCTGATGACCGACATGGTCAGGTATTCGCGAAAATCCTCGGGGATGACCCCGGAGGAAATCCGCGATTTTCTCACCGACTATCACGGAACGATTCATGACATCGTCTGCCGGGAAGAAAGTCAACCTCTGGACATCGAACCCTCTGCCGGAGACGGATGTCTGGTCGTCTTTGACAAGCGACCGGGAGAAGGTCCCATAGGTATCTGTACCCGGGCTCTGCAGGCGGCACTGAGAATGGCTGAGGCCATCGCCGATGGGAGTCTGGCCCCAACCAGAATGGGCATCCTGCTGGGTCGGATTACCGAAGCGCAGCTTGGCGCCAGAATGGCCAAATTCGGTGCAAGCTTTGCCGTTGCCAATCGTCTTGAGGAACTTTGCGGCCATTTTGGCACCCATTTGCTGATGGACCGGGAGGTCGCACGCTATCAGAAAGGGTTTGAAGAGTATCTGGTCACAATAGCCAAGATCAGCTTGACAAGTGTTCTGCACCCGATGAATATTTTTACCCTCTATAAACCGGGCATCCAGAATTGCCCGCAAGAGGTTGATGAAGCAGAACTGCGGAAATTTAATCGGATGAAAAATGCCGCCATGGAATTTTTCAGCGGGAATTTACTCCTTGGCGTCGAACCGGATTTTCCCCGGGTCCGTGAAGAACTCCTTGTCGCGCAGAATTTTTTCAAGGAATTGACCGGCCGGGAAGATGTCGGTACCGAGCGAATCCTTGAATATATCCGTGAAACACCTTTTCCGGCGGAGGATTTCGATCAGCGGGGCATGAAGTTGATGGAAAAAAGCCGGGATTCCCTTGGGGAACGATTGTTCCATTTGTCAAAAGAGCTTTTGCGGGCCCTGGACGCCAGTTTTTATCACGCCCTGGTTGTCGACACAAAATGGGAGCGATATTTCAAGCTGCAGTGGTCTAAAAAAGGTGACATTATAATAAAAATAGACAGTATTCCCGATGGGATATACTATCTGGATAGTGGCACGACGGAAGCGTTTAATAGTCAACATGAACTTCTTGCCACCATGGAGGCGGGAACGATCTTTGGCGAAATGGCCTATTTCGGCAAGGAGAAAAAACGGACGGCCACTGTTGTGGCAAAAACAGATGTTGTTTTAAGAAGAATTTCCACCGAGGACTTTACCAAACTGCCGGTGATTATAAAGATATTTGAGCGGATAGCCACTGCCCGTCGACTGAAGATAGCCGAGAATCCGGTGCATCCGCAAGATAAGGCCGCGCTCTCCGCCTGATCGGACAGCGAAGAACGCGACCTTGATGCGGGAATTATTTCGTTGACAGCACGATATAGGTTGAGTAACTGCCCGAGCGGACCCGCAGCAGGACCTTGTCGGAATTTGATTTTTTCAGGACGTTTTGCAAATCTTTCAGGTTCGTTATCCTTTCTCTGTTTACCTCTTCCACCAGCTGACCCGGTTTGAGACCCGCCGCCTCCGCCGCGCTGCCCGTGGTAACGTCACTGATAATCAGCCCGCTGTCCTGCTCATATTCGAATTTCTTGGCAAGTTCGGGAGTGAGCTCCTGCAGGGTGAGTCCATACTGCTCCATGGATTGATCAGCACTGGCGCCAGGCTCTCCTTTACCAAAATCAGACGGCTGTTCCCCGATGGAGACCTGCACCTTTTTTGGCCTGCCGTCACGCATAATGTCGAACATGGCCTTAGTGCCGGGCTGCAGCAGAGCCACTCGGTTGCGCAGATCGGAGACATCGATGAGAGCGACATCGTTCAGCTTCAGGATTACATCCCCCTGCTGCAGGCCAGCGGCAGTGGCCGGAGAATCTTTTTGCACCTCACTGATGAGGATACCACCGGCCTTTTTCAGGCCAAAGGATTCGGCCAGATCCTTATCGACGTTCTGGATAACCACCCCAAGCCAGCCGCGGGTGACCTTGCCCTCGCGCTGCAGCTGATCTTCAATAGATTTTACCATATTGATAGGGATGGCAAAGCCGATGCCCATATAGCCGCCGGTCCTTGAGTAGAGGGCAGTATTGATGCCGACGACCTCACCTCGGCCATTAATGAGCGGCCCGCCGCTGTTGCCTGGATTGATGGCCGCGTCGGTCTGGATGAAATTTTCATAATCGCTAATGCCAACGCTCGATCGCCCGGTGGCACTGACAACGCCGATGGTAACGGTCTGGCTGAGGCCGAAAGGATTACCGATGGCGATAACCCACTCCCCGGGCTCGAGATTGGCGGAATCTCCGAGCGGCAGGACGGGCAGGTTGGCCGGATCTTCAATTTTCAACAGAGCTACATCCGTTTGAGGATCGGTGCCGACAACCCTGGCGTCGAAATCCCGGTCGTCGGAAAGGGTGACCTTTATACTGTCGGCTCCGTCCACTACATGATTATTAGTCAGGATAAAACCGTCCTTGCTGATGATAAATCCGGAGCCCTGTCCTTGTTGTTTGTATTCTCTCGGTTTTGGCTGTTGCTGCCGAAAACCCGGCCCGAAAAACTGATCGAAAAAGGGGTGGTTAAACATATCTTCAGGAGTCAACTGGCTGGGAGACTGACTGGTGGTTGTTTTCTCCACCTTGATATTGACGACGGCGGGTTTGGCCTTTTTGACGACATTGACAAAGGCCTTTGAGGACCTGTCGAGGATGGCCACATCGTCGTTTGGGTCGGTTTGGGCATAAGATTGACCGCCAATGAGCGTCAGGCAGAGCACCAGAAGGGTGAGGATCCCTGGAACAGGGACAGGTACTTTTTTAATGTTCATGCGTATTCTCCTTTAGATCATGACTCCTGCTTGGATGATGATGGAAAAATCATTTAAAAATCGGCCTGCAGTGCGACAGTGTTCCGATCCAAAAATGAAGACAACACATCGGTTCTGTTTCTCTGCACAACAGTAAACGTGAAAAAAGTGCCGTCAAGAAAGATTACTGAAATGTAATCTTGAAGGAAGGGGCAGCAAGTGTAGCCAAGCCAATTCAGCTACTCTGGCCGACTTGCTGCCCGGTTGTACGAGGAGAAGGAGCGGTGCGCCTGTCAGCTGCGGATCATATCGGCTATCTGGAATGCTACCTCAAGGCTCTGTTCCGCATTCAGGCGGGGATCGCAGCTGGTCAGATACTTGTCGCAGAGTTCCTCGTCAACGATGTTATGGGCGCCGCCGGTACATTCCGTGACGTTGTCGCCGGTCATCTCCAGATGGATACCTCCGGGGATGGTGCCTTCCGACCAATGGGTTTCGAAAAAACAGGTTATCTCCGAGAGAATATCATTAAAATTCCTCGTCTTATGGCCGGATTTAGCGGTATAGGTGTTGGCATGCATCGGATCGCAGCTCCAGACGATGTTAAAACCCTCTTTTTTCATTTCCCGCAGCAGCGGCGGCAGCGCCTTCTCTACTTTATTCATGCCCAGCCGGGTGATTATGGTCAATCGTCCCGGGTCGTTATCAGGATTGATGACCTCGATAATGCGTTTTACATCGTCAATATCGTAGGTGGGACCGAGCTTTAAGCCAATTGGATTATGCACGCCGCGTAAAAATTCGATGTGGGCGCCATCGACCTGTCGGGTACGCTCACCGATCCACAGCATATGCGCTGAACAGTCGTACCAGTCACCGGTTATGGTGTCCATCCGGGTCAAGGCTTCTTCGTACTGCAGGAGCAGCGCTTCATGGGAGGTAAACAGCTGGGTCTGGTTTATCTGCGGGGCTTCAGCGGAAATGCCGATGGTCTCCATGAATCTGATGGCATGGCTGATCTGCTTGGCTAACCGATCATAAGACCGTCCCATGGGCGATTGGGCGACAAACTCCTGATTCCACGCCTGCACCCTCTGCAGGGAACCATAACCGCCACGGGTAAAGGCGCGCAGCAGGTTCAGGGTGGAAGCGGCCATGTTGTAGCCTTTGAGCATGAATTTGGGATTAGGCTTGCGGGATTCCGGGGTGAAAGCCGCAGTATTGACCATGTCCCCCCGGTAGGACGGCAGTTCAATCCCGTCGATAATTTCGGTGTCAGAGGAACGCGGCTTGGCAAATTGTCCGGCAATTCTGCCCACTTTAATCACCGGTTTGCCGCCGGCGTAGGTGAGCACAATCGCCATCTGCAGTAAGACTTTCAGGGTTTCGCGGATATTTGGGGCGGTAACCTGGGCAAAGTTTTCCGAGCAATCTCCCCCCTGCAGCAGGAAGGCGTCTCCGGCCACCGCTTTGGCCAGCAGCTGTTTCAGGGAACGTATCTCACCGGCAAAGACGAGCGGGGGAAGGGTAGCTAAATTCGTCAGTACTTTGTCCACCGCGGCCTGTTCCGGCCAGCTAGGCTGCTGCAGGGCGGTGAAATTGTGCCAGCTTGATTTGGTCCAGTTCTTTTGTACTGTCGGCATGATAATTCCCTCGGATTGAAAATTGTATTTATTTGGTGATTGGGTCAGGAGTCGATTATTGGGTAAATTTTACCTTGTTTGCTCAGGGAGTACTATAGTAGCCCCTTGGGGTGTCTTTTACAATACCCGTGAAAAAAGTGCCGGTATTAAAAACAACACCGCTCGACAT
Organism: Desulfopila aestuarii DSM 18488; assembly: GCA_945863875.1. Taxonomy (GTDB): domain Bacteria; phylum Desulfobacterota; class Desulfobulbia; order Desulfobulbales; family Desulfocapsaceae; genus Desulforhopalus_A; species Desulforhopalus_A aestuarii_A. The sequence continues at coordinate 4,708 of CAMBBS010000068.1, read as the reverse complement.
CGAAGGCATTGAGAATGCGTAATTCACGCTCCCTGCGCGTGGCTTCAAGCGGGGGAAGGAACACCAGATGGGCAAACATCTTTTCGGCTGTAGTATAGTCAGGAATAGCGCCTAATCCATATTCGAGAATTTTGCCGGTTGCCGTATCCAGCAGTTCACCATCCCTGCCGTTTGTCACAACGGCAAGGGGAATAATGTACTCCGGGTTGATGACTCTGGCGGCGGCAATAGCTGGCCTTTCTCTACTGACGAGAGATCCCGGGCCGTAACGAATGATCATGAACTGTTTGTCGTGCAGGGTGACGGTGAGCTCAATGGTCGAGGTGACAAAACACCTGGAAAAAAGAGTTTCAATCTTCAGCCTTGGAGCGAGCAATTCTCTGGCATAGCCCTTTTCTTCAACCATCATGCGGCTGAGATCCTGCCGAATACGTTCATCGTCGGTGTCGGTCAGTTCCTCCCCGGTGAGATAATCTCTGAGGCTGCCGTAGATGAGGTGATGGGGTTTGGGAACACGCATTTATCGGCCGGTAGTGAAGTTTTTGTCGTTTGCATTTCTTGTTTGGAGGGAAATACGGTTGCTTCGAACAGAAAATAATAATCTCCCGGGGTTTTGCAAGTCCTCGGCCAATTGATGCCGGGCGAGATATCGCGGTTACTCGATAATGCCATATCACCGGCACGTACACAGTACTTCGGTATAAGCAGCCAGTAATTGTTTGGTCACCATTTTCCAGTCATATTCCGCAACAATTTTTTTCCCATTTTCAATGCATTCGGCATTGTTCCGGCTAAGAACATGGTTGATCTTGGCGGCGATTGAAGTCGCTGAGTAGTCATTGCAGAGATGGACGGTTTGCCAATGTTCCCCCCTATGCTCGCTGCTGACAAAAGGGGTCGATACTATTGGGGTTCCTGCGGCCAAGGTTTCAAGAACCATTATGGAAAACGACCCTCCAAATCGTGCAGGCAGGACAAAGACGTCTGCTGAAGCATAGAGATTGGCCCGCTCGTGGTCCTCCACTCGCCCAAGAAAGTGGACATTTTTTTCATACGTTTCGGGAACCAGTTGCTCGTACGCTGCTGTTGAGCCGTCACGGGCGGCACCGGCGACCAGCAGCCGGCAATCGGGATACTGTGTGACAACTTCCGGAAAAGCCTTGAGCAGCTTATCGAGGCCGTTTCTTTTTTCGAATCTGCCAAGAAAGAATATGGTTTTCCGGCCGTCATCGTATTTTGCAAGTTTTACCCCTTGAGAAAAATTTGTTACATTCACCCCATTGGGTGATGATCTCCTAGGCAAAGTCCGCATAGCGTTGCATAGATGCTGCGGCAAGATCAGAAACAGCGATCAGCTTATGGCTCTGTCGCAGGATGCGGCGATAATGGGGCGACACAATTGTTCTACCGACCGTATGCCTGAACGCCGAATGCAAGGTGGCGACTTTCTTGCCTTTAAAGAGGCCGTAGGCGAGAAGGGGTAAACCAAAATCACAGGGGTTGTGCACGTGAATCAAATCAAACTTCTGTAATGCAAAGATTTTTTTTAAGATTATACGCAGTTTTCGGGCCAAAGGTGAAGTTGGTCACCCTCCCCATCACTCCATAGCGGGCGGATTTGCCAACCCTGTATACCCATCGGGTATCCTGCGGTCCTATTTATCTGTCCACTTCCGGCATACCGGTGATAATGCAGGCTTCATGCCCCTCCTCTCGCAGACATTTCGCCTGGTTATACATATGCTCCTGGATCCCTGCTACCGTGGGATAGTAATTCTCACCGATAATTGCAATTTTCATTTTGTTCCGATATGGTATAGATTTGATTTTTTTATATTTTTTAACCATTTTCATGGGCCTTGGCAAGTGATGTGGTCCCGGTGAGAAACCCCTTGAACCTTTTTTGGCAGTTTTCCTTCATAACGGCCTGAGCGAATGACCGAGGCAAACCTGAAACATCAATTAAACAGAGGTCTTGCCTGGGTTGCCGGGGCAAGTTCCTTTGTCGCTCTCCTGGATATCGTCGCCCTGATTCTTATTTTGAAATACTGGATCAGTCTTGAAGGTTTCGGTGTTGCCACCACGGTTTTAGCGTTTCACGGCACCCTCGAACTGTTTGCCGAAATAGGGCTCACCTCTGCGGTAATACAGAAAGCACACCAAACTGAGAACCAGCTTTCAACCATTTACTGGCTTAATGTTATCTTCGGTTTGCTGGTATTTGCGCTGATTTGCATGGCGGCGCCCTTGCTTGCGACATTACATAAAAATGAAGCAATTACCTCTTTGTTCAGATTGTACGGTATTCATATTATTTTACGCTCTCTCTATGCCTGTCAGCAGGCCCTTATGAAGAGAGAATTGCGGTTTAAAGAACTTTCCATAATACGGCTCCTGTCCAACTCGGCCGATTTTTTCGTCCGTGTCACTACCGCTGTCTACGGGTTTGGGCCCTGGTGCTTTATCTGGGGTCTTCTGGCGAGGACGACCATAGAAGGAATCGGGGTGAAAATACAGAGCGGCTGGCAGCCTCGAATGATCTTTAAGGTCGGAGAAACCGGTGAACATATTCTCTTCGGCATTAAAACCTCTGCCTCCGAGTCAGCCTGTCGCGCCTATTCAAACTTTGATTACTGGGTGGTGTCCATCTATTTTGGTCAGGCGGCTCTCGGACTCTATCGTGTTGCCTATGAACTGGTGCTGGAACCGGTACGTTTTACGTCTCTGGTCGTTACGAATGTTGCTTATCCCGCTTTCAGTCGGCTAAAAGGGCAGGCGGACCACTTAGTTGATCAGTATATATTGTTTACCAGGCAAAATTGCATTGTCATTTCCCTGTTTGTCGCCTGTATTCTGGTGTCCGCCAATGAAATACTGGTGATCCTGTTCCGGCCTGAATATGGTGAAGCGGCGTGGGCGGCGCGCATACTGGCCCTTGTTGGTGCAAGATGAAAACGATGAAAATCCTGATATCCGATTACCAGATCCAGCCAATTCCATTGTTGGATCAGGGGCATCAGACAGTGAAACGTCCCGGCATAGCGCGTTTTCTCCCAGCCATGCTCCTCGCTGAGAGGTTGAACTTCCGGCTCGATCGGCTCAGCAGGATTACTTCCAACTTTTGCCAAGCCAAAAGCTGTTTTCTGCTGCCCAGCTTCTTGCTCCTGTTGCTCTGCCTCGCGCTCCTGAGCCAGAATTTTCGCAACCTGTTCTCATTTGTTGCCGCAAGACAGCTCCTTTTGAGGCAATTCACGTTGTTTGCGCCGACTCCTGCTCATTCCAACGTTATAGCCCAGAATCAAACCTTCGCGACCGAAATGCTTTTTGATCTCCATCCAGTTGTGGATGGTTTGGCGACTCCTTGCCACTAAGGGATAATTTTCTTGACTTGTTTTTCTTGTCCACCTACAGATTCGAGGGTCAAGCCCAAGCCGAGATTAATGTTGTTATTTTTTTCTTTTACCCCTTAGGGGTTTCAGGAATTGACATGCGAAGGCAAAAGTAATAATAACTTCTCCCATGAACTCTCCTGAAATCTGCCCCACACATTGAAAACTGGAGTATTTTTTTAGTCTTGAAGAATATTGGAAACACTTTTGTCGGTATCTGCCTTGGAGCCTCAACACTTTCCCTTGTGGAAATGCAGGAGATCGGCAAAAAAATAACCGTTGTTAACACCATAACGCAAGCTCATCTTGGCAATGTTCGGCTTTGTCTGCTCGACATCCTCGGTCGGCACGAGCAACTGTTTTATGCAAAGTTCTGTGTTACTGGAAGAAAACTCCGACACGCTCTTCACCTGAGTTCTATAGCCGAACCTGAAGCCGTCGAACTGGCGATTAAGCATATATTACCCGAAAGCCATCCTTATAGAATAGTTATCAGCGCAGGTGGAGAAACGTTTATCGTCTATCATCTAGCTGAATCCGGCTTTATTCAGCATATTCAGGCAGGTAATAAATGTGCATCGGGGACTGGTGAATTTTTTCTGCAACAGCTGCACAGGATGGATCTGTCTCTTGAGGATATTGCCGGGCTGGAAGTTCCGGAAAAATCATATAAGGTCTCCGGTCGTTGTTCCGTTTTCTGTAAAAGCGACTGTACCCATGCCCTGAATAAAGGCGTACCGAAAACTTCGGTCATAGGTGGACTCACCGAAATGATGGCCGATAAATTGGACGAACTGCTCGGCAAACTGCCCAGAGAAAATGCCATCCTGATCGGCGGCTGTGGCCGCAATACCGGCATGGTCCATTATCTGCGTCAGAAGATAGATAATCTTTTTATTCCCGATGAAGCGCCCTACCTGGAGGCTCTGGGAGCGGCCTGCTGGGCGGTTGATCACACGACACTCCCTTTTCCCGGGCTGCAAGAGCTGTTTCGTGATGATATCCAGCATTTTTCCTCGCATCAGGCGTTAGGTAAATTCAATCATCTCGTCCATTTCAAGAAACTCCCCCATAGCCAGGCAATGCAGGGAGACCAGGTCATTCTTGGCCTCGATGTTGGTTCTACCAGCACGAAAGGCATCGTAATGCGCAAAAAGGACAAGGCGATCCTCGCCTCATCATACCTGCGCACTAATGGGGACCCAATTGCCGCATCCCGAAACGTTTATTCTTTTCTTGCCGGTCAGATCAAGGTCGATATCGTCATCAAGGCGCTGGGTATTACGGGATCCGGCCGCCAGATAGCAGGCCTGCATGCC
>CAMBBS010000067.1 GCA_945863875.1 Desulfopila aestuarii DSM 18488 | reverse complement strand
AAGTCATGGTGCCGAAGGCCGGAGTCGAACCGGCACGGGTCTCCCCACACGCCCCTCAAGCGTGCGCGTCTACCAATTTCACCACTTCGGCACACATATATTATTCTTTCTTTGTCTCTTCCACGGCTTTTACTTCCACCGCTTTATCTTTCCCTGCGGCTTTATCTTCCTCTGCCGGTTTGCCCACGGCCATCTCTTCCTTCTTGGCCAGTGGCTGGGGAACCTCAACCTTCGCTGCCGGTTGGCTGACACTTATCTCACTCATTACGGAAGAACTACTCGACTGAGATGAAATATACGCTAATGTGACGGAAGTCAACATAAAAATGATCGCGACTGCCGTAGTAATCTTATTGAGCAGCGGCAACGGACCTTCCGTACCAAAAAGCGACTGGCTGGATCCACCAAATGTAGCACCGATATCCGCACCTTTACCATGCTGGAGCAAAACTATGCCAACCAGAAAGAGGCAGACAACAATGTGTACAATTGTAAGTAGAGTATCCATGCAATAACGAAGTTAAGATTTATTTAAAATTAATTATTCGCCCAAAGGACTGCGCATCAAGAGCGGCGCCACCGACCAGCGCCCCGTCAATATCCGGTTGGGCCATGAGTTCATCAACGTTGGTAGGCTTAACCGAGCCACCATACAATATTCGCGTTTGCTCGGCAACGTTTTTTTCGTAAATTTGTTCGAGAACTCCCCTGATAAATGCATGGGTTTCCTGAGCCTGTTCTTTACTTGCAGTTTTCCCAGTGCCAATGGCCCAAACCGGTTCGTAGGCAATAACTACCTTGGCCATATCGGGCGCAGCGACATCGGCCAGCCCCTTTTTAATTTGCTCATAAAGGACCGCAAAAGCTTTGCCGGCTTCCCTTTCTTCAAGAGTTTCGCCTACGCAGAATATCATCAGCAGGCCGAAAGAAAGCCCCCCCCTGAGGCGTTTATTGATCAATTCATCCGTCTCACCAAAAATCTGTCGCCGTTCCGAGTGTCCGACAATCGCCGCGCTCCCGCCGGCAGCCTGGACCATTATCGGAGAGATTTCTCCGGTAAACGCCCCTTTCTCCTCCCAGCAGACATTTTGCGAACCGATAATGACCGGGCGGCCTTTCAAGATATGGGAAACTTCGCTCAAGATAGTGAAAGGCGGTGCCAGCAAAACTTCCCTGTCGGTGAAGTCGGCACAGGCACTGGCGACATCGACTGCCAACTGGCAGCCATCGACTGCCGTTGTATGCATTTTCCAATTACCGGCCATTAATGCTTTTCGTTTTCCCATCTCTGTCTCCAGATTTTTATACTATTATATTTGGTCAAGGGCAGCGACGCCGGGGAGTGTTTTCCCTTCCATCAGTTCAAGAAAGGCCCCGCCACCGGTAGACATGTAAGAAATATTTCTTTCTTCGCCCGATTTTTTTACCGCGGCATTCGAATCACCTCCGCCGACAATGGACAGGGCATGCGCGGCAGCGACGTTTTGACACATGGCCATCGTTCCCCGGGCAAAGGCGTCCATTTCAAATGCGCCCATCGGGCCGTTCCAGATAATTGTTTTCGCGTCATCAAGCACTTCTCTAAACAGAATGGTCGACGCAGGACCAATATCAAGAGCCATCCAGCCGGAGGGAATATCCCTGAAGGTAACATTTTTCGTTACTGCATCGGCGGCAAATCTATCGGCGACGACAAAGTCAACCGGCAGATAGAGTTTTACTCCTTTCGCATCGGCGGCATCGACAAACTTCCTGGCGCTGTCAAGCAGGTCATCTTCCACCTTGGAGGCCCCAACATCGACGCCCATGCTTTTTAAAAAGGTATTGGCCATCGCCCCGCCGATAATCATCCGGTCGACCTTGCCCAGCATGTTCTCCAGAGCGCCGAGCTTGGAAGAAACCTTGGCCCCGCCAATGATCGCCACCAGAGGCCGTACTGGTTCATCCATGGATTTGTGGAAATAGTCCATCTCTCTCTGGAGGAGAAAACCCGCCGCCTTTTCCCCAATGCGACCGGCAACCCCGACAACGGAGGCATGGGCCCTGTGCGAACAGGCAAAGGCATCATTCACATAGACATCGGCAAACCGGGCCAACTGCTCAGAAAAGGCCGGATCGTTGTCTGTTTCCTCCTTGTGAAAGCGCAGATTTTCCAGCAGGACAATATCACCATCGGTCATTTTTTCCACGACCGCTTCGACTTCCCCGCCCACACAGTCAGTGGCCAGGGTCACCTGGCGATCAAGGAGCAATTCCAGATGCCGGGCCACCGGTGCCAGACTGAATGCTTCGACCCGTTGGCCTTTGGGCCGGCCCATATGGGAGCAGATGATCAATCGACCTTTTCCCTCGACAATATGGCGAATGGTCGGCAACACCATGCGGATGCGAATATCATCGGTGATCTGACCCCGCTCATCCATCGGCACATTAAAGTCGGCGCGAAGCAGTACCCGCTTGGCTTGTAAATGAATATCCTGGATATGTTTCATGGCACATCCCCTCTCTTGTCTTGAGATTATTTAAGGAATATCGACATATGTCCTGTTGATCGGCTTTGATGCACTAGGACAAATTCTTTTTCAGAATAAGGGCACTGTCAGGTGGATCGGTGTAGTAACCGGGTCGGATTCCAACCTGCAGAAAACCATTCTTTTCATAAAAGCGTATGGCTGTGCGGTTGCCGGATCGAACTTCCAGAAACAGACAGGTAATTTTTCTTTTTTGTAACTCCAAAAAGAGATGCCCGAGCAGGAAACGCCCGACGCCACGTTCCCTGTTCGCCTTTTTTACAGTGATCTTGAGGAGTTCAGCTTCGGACCACACCTCTCTGCAGGCATACCAGCCAAGAATTTCCTTTTCTGCCGACTCGGCGACACCTTGGTTTGCCTGAGATACCTGCAACTCCTCGGCGAGGGATCGAGCCGACCAGGATGAAAGCGCTTCGCGTTCAATCGCTGCAACTGCGCCAAGGTCGGCCTGAACCATCGGTCGTATTGTTATCAAAAGACGTTAAAACATCCCCTCGCCAATCTGCACGGTCAGATCGCCAAGCATATTGGTGTAACTGCCCAATTCGTTATCATACCAGCCATAGACTACCGCCTGGGTAACCGGCACGTTCAGAATGGGATCAGCGCCAGGGGCGAGGATTGCCGCCTTGGCTTTGGCAAGATTGACCTGAATATTCGCGGTTCGGGTATGGGTTTCCGTCCCTTCGATCACTGCGGCTGCCGCCGGCGCTCCAAGGATATCCGACGAAACATTTTGATTTTCGGAAAACAGCAGATAGCGGTTCTGTGCGGCATATTCCCGGTAAATGGTGTTGATATCATTTCGCTTTATCGGGCTATCGAGGTCATCCTGCAGATTGAGGACGAGTATAATGAGCGAGCCGGAGGACGTTGGTATACGTACCGATTCCGCCATAAAACCAATAGAGGCCATTTCCGGAATAACCAGCACGAGCGCCTTGGCAGCCCCGGTGGTGGTGAGGATTATGTTGTTAAGAATGGAGCGGTTCTTCCGCATATCAACGGCCCCGGCCTTTGGCAGCCTGTCAAGCACCTGCTGGCTGCCGGTGGCCGCATGGACGGTGACCATCGAGGCGCTGAGTATCTTGTCCGCACCAATTTTTTCCATAAGCGGCTTAATCATATAGGAAAGGCAGGTGGTCGTACAGGACGCCGCGGAGATCAGGGAGTGCTGACTTGGGTTGTACATTTCCTCATTGATGCCCATTACCGTGGTTATGGCATCATCCGGCATGTCCAGCCCTTTTGACTTTATTTTAAAAGGCGCGGAAAGAATAACTTTTTCGGCCCCGGCCTGCATATGCCCCCGCAGAGCACCCTTTGCCGCATCGGCGTCCGTCGTCGGATCGGTAAAGACCCCTGTGGTATCAACGACCAGCCGCACACCTTGTTCCTGCCAGGCGATATCGCTGGGATTTCTCGAGGAACGCAATATGGTGACCGGAATGCCGTTCACCAGCATCGTGCCTTTTTCTTCGTTGAGTTCCTCAATGACCCGAGGTGATTTATGGCCGTGCAGATAGGTCCCCAAACGGCCATAGGTCGAATCTCTTTCAAGCATCGCGGCAAGATCCTCAAGCCCGCGCCCGACTTCCCGACCTATATTGGCGACAATTCCTGAAAAATGCTTGCGCGAAACATGGTGCCAGATTGAAAGTTTTCCAATTCTTCCCAAGCCGTTGATGCCTAATTTCATAGCTATGCCTCCCCTCTCTTAGTAGAATGGAATGTCTCTACCGTCTCTTCCCACAGCTCAAGCTGGTTTAAAAGAAACGATTCTTGATTATCACGTACCAGAAGATGTTCATTACAAATATTTAGCACTAACTCTATCGATACGCAACCTTAAGATGTATTAACCAAGCTTGATTCTTATGCGATTCACTTTTCCTCTGGTGCAAGGCACCCTCATAAAAAGATACAAACGGTTCCTGGCCGATGTACGCATGGACAGTGGCGAAATCATGACCGTTCATTGTCCGAATACCGGCACCATGCTGTCCTGCTCGGCACCGGACAGCCGGGTCTGTCTTTCCAGATCAGACAATCCGCAGCGGAAATATCCCTACACCCTGGAGATGGTCAAGGACAATTCCACCTGGGTCGGGGTGAATACGGCACGAACAAATAAGCTGGTGGTAGAGGCCCTTGAAAAAGGACAGATTACGGAATTTCCGGATATCGACACGATCAAAACCGAGGTCAAGACTTCCGCCCACACTCGACTTGATCTGCAGGTGAATCAAGGTGACAGCGCCACCTTTATCGAAGTGAAAAGCTGCTCCCTGGCCATTGATGGGTGCGCCATGTTTCCTGACGCGGTGACCACAAGGGGAGCAAAACATCTGCACGAACTTGTTCGACTCACGGTCGAAGGCCGCCGAGCCTGTATTTTTTTTCTTGTGCAGAGAATGGATGCCGAGAAATTTTCTCCGGCGACGCACATCGATGCACTCTATGGTGAGGCTTTGCACCTGGCAGCTGCCGAAGGAGTCATGGTGCTCGTCTATCAGGCAGAGGTCAGTCCGCAGGGCATTGACCTGGTGCGGCCGCTGCCTTTTTCTCTGCTTTAAAAACGAGATAACCCCTAGGAATCTTTATGGGTAATTCGACCGGCAACAATCGTCATCAGTGCCTTACCTTGGAGCTCCCAGCCATCGAAGGGAGAATTCTTTCCTTTTGAAAAGCTTTCCTCCACCGCAAAAGTGAACCTTCTTTCCGGATCAATCACGGTGATATCTGCTACCGCCCCCACATGCAGCGAGCCGCCGGGAACACCGAGAATGCGTGCCGGACCACAGCTCATCAATTCGATAAGACGGGCTGCGCCAAGGACATTTTCTCGCACAAGTGCAAGACTGAGCGGCAGCGATGTCTCCAGGCCGACGATACCGTTTGCTGCGAAATTAAACTCGACCTCTTTTTGTAAAATCGAATGCGGCGCATGATCGGTGGCAATCGCATCCAGGGTACCATCCCGCAGCGCCTCTCGAACGGCCTGCCGATCGCTTTCGCCTCTCAGGGGGGGACTCATTTTGGCGTTGGTATTGTAACCGAGAACCGCCTGTTCGGTGAGGGTGAAATAGTGCGGCGCGCTTTCCGCACTAATGTTTATGCCCCTTGCCTTGGCACTGCGAATCAGGGCGACAGACTGCTCGGCGCTGACGTGGGCAATATGCACCCGGGCCCCTGTCAGTTCAGCCAGGGCGATCTCCCGCTGCACCATGATACTTTCCGCTGCAACGGGTATGCCGCCAAGACCCATCCGCGTAGAAATCTCCCCTTCATTCATGCAGCCGCCTTTACTTAAAGCGATCTCCTCCGCATGGGACATGATCAACATGTCATGAGAGAAGGCATACTCCATCGCCCGGCGCATGAGCTGACTGTCGACGACCGGGTGCCCATCGTCGGTCAAAGCAACCGCACCGGCCATCTTCATTTCACCGAATTCAGCCAGTTTTTCCCCTTTACTCCCCTGGCTTATGGCACCGACGGGATACACCCGCGCGGCGCAGCCGGCACTTGTTTGAAGAATAAACCGTGTCAGAGCGCCATTATCGTTTACCGGACTGGTGTTCGGCATACAGGCAACCGCGGTAAAGCCACCGGCGGCGGCAGCCCTTGTTCCTGTCTCGATTGTTTCTTTATATTCTTCACCAGGCTCACGCAGATGGACGTGCATATCGATCAGCCCAGGCACGACCCAGCGGCCGGACAGGTCGTAGATATCTGCGCCTGCGGAATCGATAGACCCAACCGGTACTACCAGGCCATCGCAGACCCAGAGATCGGCGATCTCGTCGCGTTTTTGTAACGGATCAATGATACGACCATTTTTAAGAACGATTACCTTGCTCATCGACCGTCACCCTGCCCTTCACCGCCCTTACTTCCACCTAAAACAAGATATAACAACGCCATGCGCACCGCCACGCCGTTGGAGACCTGATCAAGAATAACCGATCGCCGGCCATCGGCCACGTCGGGGTTCAGCTCGACACCCCGGTTAATGGGACCCGGATGCATGACGATAGCGTCTTTTTTGGCCAGTTCCATGAGCTGTCGATTGACCCCATAGAACCGCGAGTACTCACGCAGACTTGGGATAAGCGAGTCATTTTGCCTCTCCAGCTGGATACGCAGCGTCATGACCACATCGGCATCCTGCACCGCCTCCTGCACGGAACCACAGACATTCGCCCCCAATCTATCGATATCCTTGGGCATAAAAGTTTGCGGACCGGCAAGATACACCTGCGCGCCCATGCGCGTAAAACCAATGATATCGGACACGGCCACCCGGCTGTGCGCAATATCCCCGATAATCGCCAGCTTCAACCCGGCAATTTTCCCTTTATGCTCCATAACGGTCATCATATCGAGAAGCCCCTGGCTGGGGTGCTCATGGGCGCCATCACCCGCATTGATCACCGAAGCATCAATGTGTCGCGCAAGGAGCTGGGGAGCACCGGAACTCGAATGACGCAGGATTATCACATCCGGGCTCATGGCCTGAATGTTGCGGGCGGTGTCAACCAGCGTCTCACCCTTGGTCGCCGAGCTTGTGGAAGCGGAGATATTGAAGGTATCCGCACTCATCCTCTTGGCGGCAATCTCAAAGGACAGGCGGGTCCTCGTCGAGGGTTCAAAAAAAAGATTGACAATGGTCTTGCCGCGAAGAGTCGGCACCTTCTTGATCGGCCGGTTTGATATCTCGCGAAAAGACCGGGCCGTGGCCAGAATATGCGCAATGTCCTCAACGGACAGCTGCTCTATTCCGAAAATATGTTTATGCTGAAACTGGTAATCCGGCTGCACTTTTTCCACCATTGTCAAACTTAATCAATGAAGTTGGCAAGTCTGCCAAATCTGATCGAGGTAAATCGCTCAAGAGAAAGGAGCGGTTTGTCAATGTCCCACGACCAGTAAAGAATAAAGGCCTTGCCAAGGATATCCTGTTGATCGACGAAGCCCCAGAACCGGCTATCGTAGCTGTTGTCCCGGTTATCCCCCATGACAAAGATGCGCTGTTCCGGCACCAGTATCGGGCCGAAATTGTCCCTCGGGCTGGCCTGGGCGTCTAAAAGAGCCGGGGAACTGAAATGAGCATGGGTGTCCTGCATCGGCTGCCCATTAATGAAGACTTTTTTATTTTTTATTTCGATTGTATCACCGGGCGTTCCAACAACCCTCTTGATGTAATCGATCGACCGGTCCTTTGGAAAACGGAACACCACGACATCCCCATGCTGCGGGCTCTTTATGGGAATCAAAATTTTTCCGGTGAACGGTATTCTGATGCCATAAATAAATTTATTGACGAGCAAGTGATCGCCGATCAGCAGAGTCGGCAGCATGGAACCTGAAGGAATCTTAAAGGCCTGCACGACAAACGTCCGTATAAACAGCGCCAAAATAATCGCGACACAAATCGCCTCAAAGTACTCCCTGAAAACAGATCTGTTTTTTCCTAGTCTTGACACAAGTTGACCTCTTTTAATGTGAATATTGAATTCCTTAATATTTGCCTCGCAAAAAGTACTTGAAACACAGACTAATTACAAGCGAGTTCGTTTTTCGGCGAGGCGAAAAAACCGCCGCTTGGGCATCGATCAAATACACCAGCGCTACTATATCATGAGCCTCGGTTTCTCAATATTTCCATATATTGTGGAAGAGGCTCTCTTTCCAACCAGGCCCCTCCCCCTATAACATCCTGTAAAATATGCATTTTTATAGGCATTTTTCAAAACCAGCATACATTCTTTTTCTTGACAAAAAATTTTTTCTATGACCTAATATCGATATGTATACGAAAAATATCAATTTTTATTGCGAGCCCGGCTTGTGCTTTTGGGCTACTTATTCATTTCTTCCAATCCGTCTGCCATGAATTTGCCGTTTGTCTCTCAAAATGAACTGGTAGTTGGCCTTGACATAGGATCCCATGCCGTCAAGGTTTGTCAGCTGAAACGAACTTCAAACGGTTACGCGATCGTCACTCTTGGCAGTACTGTGCTGCCGGAAGGCGCAGTGGAAGACGGCACCCTCAACGATCCGGAAGTCGTCAGCAAAGCAATCTCCGATCTCCTGCAAAATTTAAAAATCAAAAACAAGAAGGTTGGTTTCTCTATTTCGGGCTACTCGGTCATTGTTAAGAAGGTTAACCTGGCTATCATGGATGATGCGCATTTAGAAGAGCATATCATGGCAGAGGCCGAGCAATACATCCCTTTTGATATCGAAGACGTGTATCTCGATTTTCAGGATCTGAAAACCGGCGTGAAAGAGACGGACAGAACCGACGTTATGCTGGTAGCTGCTAAAAAAGAAATTGTCGACGACTACCTGGATATGATCCGCAGCCTCAAGCTGACCCCGGTGATTGTCGACGTTGACGGCTTTGCCTTGGAAAACAGCTATGAATATAACTACACGAAAAATGAGAATGTCGCTTTAGTGGATATTGGCGCCTCAAAAATGAGCATCAACATTCTCTCACGCGGCATATCCGTCGTCGCCAGAGACATAATCGTCGGCAGCAGACAATTAACCGAACAGATCCAAAATGTTTTTGATCTTGACTTCGAGGAAGCGGAAGCCCTTAAACTCGGCGCCACCCAGGACGAGGAAAAACGGGGGGAAATTGAAGATATTTTCGCAACGACCTGCACGCAGTGGATTCTTGAAATTAAGAAGGCCATCGACCTGTACCATGCCAACCATGCGGACCACCCTCTGCAAAGAGTGATTCTGAGTGGGGGTGGCGCAAAGGTTTCCGGTCTCGTAGATTTTCTTGCTCAGGAAACGGACTTACAGGTGGAACTCTTTAACCCGTTTCTGAATATGGCCTCAAACGATAAAAAAATTGATCCGGAGTATCTCAAAAATATTGGACCGGAAATGGCTATCGCCACGGGAATAGCTCTCCGATCCTCTGTTATATAATTCTTCAAATTGTCAAAGGTTCAGTATGCTTAAAATTAACCTGCTGCCTGTTCGGCAACTCAAAAAACGAGCCAAGGCGCGAAAACAGCTTTTCGGCATGTTCCTTTTATTGATACTGGTTCTTGCCCTTTCATCTGCTACCGGTGTTCTGCAGGCCCAAAAAATCTCCGGCCTGCAAACCGATATTGCAGCATTGCAAAAGGAAAAGGACTCCTACAAGCCGACATTAGACAAAATTGCCAAACTGAAAAAAGATCGCGAAGAACTTGTCAGAAAAACGGAAATAATCAAGCAACTCAAGACGGATTCTTCTCTGACTGTTCACACTCTTGATGAGGTTGCCAATCGAATAGATAATCAGCGGATGTGGCTGGAATCCCTCAACCAGCAGGGTTCGTCCTTACAATTAACCGGTGTGGCACTCGATAACCAGACCATTGCTCAATTTATGGACAATCTCAAAGAGTCTCCGTTTGTCCAGGACATCACCTTGGCCGGTTCTTCTCTGAAAATGGTATCTGGAAGAAGCCTGAAAAGTTTTGAATTAAATTGTGTTGTTGCACAGCCGGTAAAAGCTGCGCCCGAAAAGCCAGCTGTTCAATAATGGCAAACACGTAATAACCTAACTCACCGAATGGCAACGTAAAATACTTCCCCAATATGAGTGTATGAAAACGAGCAACGCAGCTTTCGCAACCTTCATTGATGAAAAATACATACCTCTTTCACCAAAAATCAAGCTTGGGATTACGGTTGGAATTATTCTCCTGCCCCTGGTGATTTTTTATTTTTCTTACTATCAAGCAAAAGCCAAGAAAATAGAAACCCTCGGCCAGGAAAAAGTGACGATCACTCAACAACTTCAGGAAGTAAAAGTAAAGGCAGCTGACCTCACCAAATTTGAGAAGGAAATGGCAGATGCTGAAGCGCAATTCCTGGAGACCGCGGCACTGCTTCCCAAAGAAAAAGAAATCCCGAAACTTCTCAAAGACATCTCCGCCCTGGGTCGAAATGCCGGCCTTGATTTTTTGACCTTCAAACCACTTGCCGACATTCCAAAGGATTTTTATGCCGAGATCCCGGTGACCATTAATGTGCGGGGCCCCTACCACAACATGGGCTTCTTTTTTGACCAGGTCAGCAAACTTGAACGAATAGTATCCGTCTCCAATATCAAAATGAGCTCCCCGAAAAAGGAAGGTGGAGAAATGCTGCTCAACTCGGACTGCACTCTGGTTACCTACCGTTTCACCAACGTTGAGCTCCCCAAACCACCCAAAAAGTGAAATCCATGATGTGTTTAATTGATTATCCCAAATCAACTTTTCTCTCGAGCGTTTTCAGGACAAGGGTGCTCTGTGCATTGTTATGTGCAGGCGGTTTGGTTGGCATGCAGAGCATCAGCTACGCGACGGAAACCGACACACTCGACAAAGCACAGCCTGCATCTGCCGATTTCAGTACACAATTTGAATATGTACTTGAAAACAGACCTGATCCATTTATGCCGTTTATTACCGAAAAAGCCGCAACATCAACTGCTGACATGAACGAAATCGTTGATAAAAGCGAACCGCTTACGGGAATGCAGCTTTTTGAACCCGGTCAGCTTACCCTTGTGGCCTTACTGAAGAAAAATGCCGAAGATGTGGCCATGGTTGAAGATTTTACCGGCAAGGGCTATGTCCTCCTTGAAGGTACAAAAATAGGCAGACGAGGTGTTGTGAAAGATATCGCCCCCAATGCCGTTATTATTGAAGAGACTGCCGTAACACGTGCAGGAAAGGAAATCATCACACAGGTTGTGATGACACTCAAGAAAGAGGGAGAAGAATAGAAAATGCTTAAATGGCTAGACAAAACACAAGCGGCTGTTTTCATCGCATTTTGCATCTTTTTCGTATTGCAGACCGAGAAAGCATGGTCTGACAATGATGTTTCCTACGAAATAGCTGATATTGCCGTTGCGCTGTCAGGTAATGCGATCACCTACACTCTCTCCGGAACAGTACCACCGGTATATAATGTATCGGAGCGATTTACTCCCTTTAAAGTTATCGTTGATGTTGCCGGAGCATTTTACGCCAAGAATCTTACGCCGGAAAAAGCCCAGCTTCCGGAAAACAATTTCGCGACACTCAATGTGCTGGAACTCAAAGACCAGCCCCCGGCACGCATGCGCTTTGAGTTCACCCTGGCCGACAGCCATGATTACTCGGTTGAAAAACTTGACAACAGCCTGGTTATCAAATTGTTTCCGGCATCATCAACAAAGACATCTGCCGCTGCCGCTCAACTGCCTGGAGTGAGGACACTGAATGATTTCAAGGTGGTGAGCACACCAAATACCACCACCATCACCATCAGCTCCAATGGACCCCTGGAAAATTATACTGTCGACACCATCAGCAGCGGGGCCAATAAACCGTCACGGATGTTTATCGACATTGCCGATGTGGCCATTAACGAATTGGTTCCCGAAAAATATATCGGCACTTCCGTCGAAAAAATCCGTGTCTCCCCGAATGGCACCGGGGCCCGTATCGTGTTTGATTCGGCGACGCAGGATTTATTTAAATACACCGTCACGCCGTCCGCGGATGGTTTAAATGTGGTGATAGATGAGCAACAGGCGAAAACGTCTTCAACCGCCGACACTACCCTGGATCAACTTATCGGCTCCTCGGAAAAATTACTCAGCCAGAATCCAGATAAGGTCGTCGCCGGCGCGCCGGCCGCCAAAGCTACCAATCTGCAGGATGACTTCTCTTTCTCCGGTTATAAAAAACAGCGCATCAGTGTCGATTTTTATAAAATCGACGTTCACAATGTGTTTCGTCTTTTCCGACAGATTACCGATCTGAACATCATCGTCGACGAACAGGTACAGGGGGTGTTGACTCTTGCTCTTACCGATGTCCCCTGGGATTTTGCTCTGGACATTATTCTCAATCTGATGGATTTGAAAAAAGAGGAACGCTTTAATACTATTGTCATCTATCCCGGCAAAAAAGAGTTCGTCTGGCCGACCCGTGCCGAAGACAATCTCGAATTCAAAGCCGACATCGAAATCATTGAGCAGGAAGCCCTGGTCATTGAAAAGTCCGCCACCCAGTCCAAAGAAATCATGCTGGCAAAAGAGTACATGGGCAAAGCGCAAAATCTCGAGAACAGAGAGGAGTTTGAGGAAGCGGCTCTGGTGTATACCAAGGCCTTTGAACTCTGGCCGGACAATGCCAAGATATCCAACAGGCTGGCCACTCTTTACCTGGTTAATCTCGGCATGAACGCCAAGGCTGTTCACTACGCCAAAGAAAGTTTGAAACATGATCCGAAAAATGATAAGGCAGCTCTCTACGCGGCCATTGCCTCGGCCAACATGCAGCGAATTTCGGAAGCCAAAGAATATTTTGCGCAAAGCATAAGCAACTCGCCGCCAATGAAAGAGGCGCTGATGAGCTTTGCCGCATTCAGTGAAAACAACGGCCAGAATGACGCGGCACTGAAGCTTCTCGACAGGTACCACTCCGCTTACGGTGAGACCCTTGACACCATGGTTGCCAAGGCACGCATTCTCGATAAAGTGGGCAGGTCGAAAGAGGCAACGAAGCAGTACCTGGCAATTCTCACCTCCGGCTTTCAGTTACGTCCCGATCTAAAGCAATATATCGAAGGCCGCCTGGCTGCTAAAGATCTTTAATAAAAATAAAATGGAATCTGATTCTCTCTCAAAATTTTCAGTCCAAGAGGTTTTTATGAAGTACCTAAAATATTCTTTTGTTGCCGGTAGCCTCTTGCTACTCACCCTTCTCCTCAGCTCATGCGCGAACGACACGAAGATAAAAGAGCAGGATGCCGCCCTGGCTCAGGAATCGTCCCAGGCCATTGACAGGGCAGCGACGGTGAATACACCCAAATTACCGGCAAGCCTTCCGGTCCGTTACCAGACCGCGTCATATGTTGTCGACAAAGATGAAACAGAAGACATATCAATTGCTGAGGAGAGTACCCTCAAGGTTGGGGCTCGTATCACCTCCACCCGCGGCCCCCAGCCGCTTTGGGATATCGTCAGCCGATTGGCCTCTCTCAAAAACATGAACGTCTCCTGGGCCAGCGATGTCGACAAGAATGTACTCGTCGATGTAAACATTGGGGCAAATGACGATTTTTACCAAGCACTGAACAACATGCTCCGACAGGTTGATTATTACCATGAAATGCAGGGGTCTACCATTATTGTCAAATACAAAGAGACCAGACAGTTTCAAATTTCCATGCCGTTTGTCAAACAGACATACAAAACGAACACCGGTGGAGACGTTTTGGGTGGCGGCGGTTCCTCTGAAACGACCAGCAATGTTGCCGGAGAAATCTCCTTGATGTCGGATGGTGTCGCCATCGGCCAGCATAAAGATGGTAACCTTGGTGGAATAGAATTTAATACCTGGAGTAGCATAGAGAATAATCTCAATGCCATTCTCAATATTTGGACAACAGATGAAATAGAAAATACGGCTGTCTCGACCTCCGACCAAACTGAATCTACCGTGGCAGCAACCACCGACAATACAACGCAAGAGCAGGCAGCTACCGCAACATTTCGCCGGTCTTCCGGACAAAACGCCTATTTCATAGACAAGCCTGTTGGTTTAATCACGGCAACCGCACCTCGCCCACTGCTTGATAAACTCGAAACATATATCAGCAGCCTGAAAAAAGAATTGTATAAACAAATCTCCATTGAGGCAAAAATAATCGAGGTGCAACTGAGAGATACTTCCAGCATCGGTATCAACTGGAGCAACGTTCTGAAGGACTTCGATATTACCGGAACGTTGGAATTTGGTGTGAATGGTCAGGTGCATCCCGGCTCAGGCCAATTTGTGTCAAACATCAGTATAAACGACAAATCCTTTAGCGTCTTATTAAACGCTCTGAATGAACAGGGTGATACGAAAGTTCTCTCGAACCCTAAAATCAGCGTGATGAATGGCCAGCCGGCCATGATTACGGTTGGGAGAAACGTCACCTATATCGATTCCATTGAATCAGACCGCGATTCTGATACCAACGTCGTAACATTTACCGTTAACACGGAACGAATTCTCTCCGGAATCGGCATGGCGCTGACAGCGACAATCACTGAAAAAGATGAGATCATCATGAATCTTGTGCCAATCACGTCGGAACTCCAAGAACCTATTGAATATCGTGACATTGGCTTTGATGGTGGTGTCGTCGGCTTACCGATAGTTAATGTTCGGGAGATGAGCACCACGGTGAAGGTAAAAGGCGGCGAAATGCTGGTTATCGGCGGACTGATCAGCGATACAAATCAAACAAACGGTGAGTTTGCACCGTTTCTTGGTGACATTCCAGGTTTGAAATATCTTTTTGGTTACGAAGAAAAGGACCATCTCAAACGTGAGCTGATAATTCTTTTACGACCACAAATCATCTAACTCTTTCAAATATGAATCTATTATTTTCAGTAGGGAGAACAAATATGGATAGGCTGAAATATCTCATCGTCGGAGTTTTAGCATTATTGTTGGTCAGTTGTGGCGGCGGACAAATTGTCGTGGAAACACTCAATGTCGCTGAAGGGCCAAACCCTCAGGCACTTGGAACTGGAAAAAGCATTGTCATTCTCCCTTTTGCCGATTACTCCGAGGGCGATCTTGCATCGGCCCAACGCAGAAATATGCTTATCACTGAATCCCTGACCGATCGCCTTATCGTCAATGGATTTGCTCTCCCCA
>CAMBBS010000066.1 GCA_945863875.1 Desulfopila aestuarii DSM 18488 | reverse complement strand
AAACTTCTCGACGAGGGTCAGGCTGGTGACAATATCGGCGCCCTTCTTCGCGGCGTGAAGCGGGAAGAGATCGAGCGAGGTCAGGTTCTTGCCGCCCCGAAGTCGATCACCCCGCATACCAAGTTCAAGTGCGAGTGCTATATTCTCGGTAAAGATGAGGGTGGCCGTCATACGCCGTTTTTCAACGGTTACCGACCGCAGTTTTATTTCCGCACCACTGATGTTACCGGAGTGGTTACTCTGGCCGACGGCGTTGAGATGGTTATGCCGGGCGACAATATCAGCGCTTCCGTTGAATTGATTACGCCGATTGCCATGGATGTCGGTCTGCGTTTTGCCATCCGTGAGGGTGGACGTACTGTTGGTGCCGGCGTCATCAGTGAAGTTGTCGCCTAATTCGAATATTTAATGATATTGCCCTGATGCCTGAAAAGGAATCAGGGCGATTTCTCATATGGGAAGAGTCAATGAGAGATACTGTAACCCTTGCGTGTGGTACATGCAAACGTCGAAATTATACGACGACAAAAAACAAAAAGAATACTCCCAACAAATTGGAGTTCAGTAAATTTTGTCCATTTTGCCGGAGCCATACTCCGCACAAAGAAACAAAATAGCCAACTGTCCGCAGGCCAGTAGCTCTAATGGTAGAGCGCCGGACTCCAAATCCGGATGTTGGGGGTTCGAGTCCCTCCTGGCCTGCCAAGTTCATGGCAGGGTATGAACGGTTCTGAAAATTACACGGTTTTATGTCTAGAGTGAGAGATGTAACGGCAGGAAGGGAGAATTGCTATGGCAGCGAATATAAAGTCAAAAAAGTCAAATCCTGTGAAGTCAGAAAAGCCTTCACCCTACTCGCCCGTGCAAATTAAGCAATTTATCGATGAGGTAAAAGCAGAATTTTTTAAAATTGTCTGGCCGGATAAAAAAATGACCCTTGGGCTTACGGGAGTCGTCGTGGTTTTGACATTTGTTATATCAATTTACCTCGGCTCAGTAGACTTGCTTCTTGGAAAGGCGGTGGCGTCGTTCTTGCGGTGATTCTGACGACTATACCTTCTCAATTTTTTAATTGGTTGATCTGATACTGCGAAGCGGTATCTCCATACTACATAATTTCTGGATCACATGGCAAGACAATGGTACATACTCCAGGTCCATTCCGGATTTGAAGACAAGGTAAAGGCCACACTCGAAGAAAGAATTCGCAAAGATGGTTTAGAAGAACACTTTGGTGAAATACTCGTTCCCACCGAACAGGTGGTCGAGATGATCAAAGGTTCACGTAAAACATCGTCTCGTCGATTTTTCCCTGGTTATATGTTAGTGAGCATGGATCTCACCGATGAGACGTGGCATACCATTCATGATAACATGCCCCGCGTCGTCGGGTTTGTTGGCGATGACCGTGATCCAATTCCATTGTCTGATGAGGATGCCGGTAAAATAATTGGTCGGATTCAAGATGGATCAGAGCGTCCCAGACCGAAGGTGATTTTCGATATTGGTGAGGTCGTGCGGGTTATTGATGGGCCTTTTGCTAATTTTCAGGGGGTGGTGGACGAAGTATTCCCGGAAAAAGGACGTGTGCGGGTCATGGTATCGATTTTTGGTCGAGAAACTCCGGTTGAGTTGGAATTTGTCCAGGTTACAAATACTTAGTCTTATTGAATATTATTGTAATTTCCCGGTGTAATACTCGGATAGGCAATCTACTTGGAAGTATTCGAAAAATAGTTAGTGGAGTGAAATAATGGCAAAAAAAGAAACGGCTTACATAAAACTGCAGATTCCGGCAGGTAAAGCCAATCCCTCACCACCTGTAGGCCCGGCACTCGGGCAACATGGTGTGAATATCATGGAGTTTTGTAAAAACTTCAATGCAAAAACGCAGTCCATGGGTGATACCATAGTTCCTGTAGTTATCACAGTCTACCAAGACCGCTCGTTCAGCTATATAACCAAGACGCCGCCGGCGTCGGTGCTGCTTTTGAAAGCCGCCGGATTGAAAAAAGGGTCGGGTAATCCTAAAATTGAACGTGTCGCAGAGATAGGGCGTGATAAAATTCGCGAGATAGCCGAGCTGAAGATGCCGGATCTTAACGCCTATGACGTCGAAAGTGCGATGCGGATTATTGAAGGCACGGCACGTAGTGCAGGAATCACTGTTGTTGATTGACACAGATTAATTCTTTAAATACTGCTGACAGGATAGTATGCATCCTGTACGAGTAGGAGGCTGACATGCCGAAACACGGAAAAAAATATAGAAATATCATCGAAAAAATAGACAAGAAAGTTCTGCTCGGGCTGGAAGAAGGTATTGAATTAGTGTTGAAGTCGACCTATGCGAAATTTGATGAGACATTTGATCTCGCCATGAAATTAGGGGTTGACCCGCGACACGCCGACCAGATGATCCGATCCTCGGTTGCTCTGCCCCATGGCACCGGTAAGGTGACCAGGGTTTTGGTCTTTGCCAAAGGTGCAAAGGAAGCAGAGGCTCTTGAGGCCGGGGCTGACTATGTCGGTGGCGATGATCTCGTTGACAAGATCAAAGATGGCTGGCTTGAGTTCGATAAGACCGTAGCTACCCCCGACATGATGGGTGTTGTCGGGAAAATCGGTCGTATTCTTGGGCCACGCAACCTAATGCCGAACGCCAAGCTGGGTACTGTCACCATGGATGTCGGTAACATTGTCAGGGACATCAAAGCAGGAAAGGTTGACTTCAGGGTCGACAAAGCGGGAATCATCCATGCCGGAATTGGCAAGCTCTCCTTTGGCAAAGAGAAACTTGGTGATAACGCCATCGCCTTTATCCAGCGGATCATTCAACTCAAACCGTCAACGAGTAAGGGTGTTTATCTTCGTTCCATCACCATCTCGTCTACCATGGGACCAGGGGTTAAGCTCGATCCACTCGCGGTAAGAGCGTTAGTCAAGTAATTTTTTATATGCATTGCCGGTCCTGGGATTAACCAGCGACATGAGGCAATTGTACCAGTCGAAGACAGCGGGCACAGTATGTTTAATCGTGGTTACTGCACGACCTGCCGAGACGGAAATGGCCGAATAATCAGTATTCTGAAAAGAATTTCCAGCCAGTCTTGATAAGCCGTAACTGCTGTTTCGAACCATGTTCACATTAACCTAGGAGGAGTACTTTGAATCGTGATGAAAAGTTAGCCGTTGTCTCGGGATTGAACGAATCGTTCAGACGGGCCAAATTAACTGTTGTCGCTGACTATTGTGGTTTAAAGGTTTCCGAGTTCCAGAAAATTCGTATTGAATTGAAGAACTGCGATTCGGAAATCCGTGTAGCCAAAAATACTCTCCTGAAAAGAGCAGTTACGGATACAGGTAATGCCGCGCTGAGTGATGATTTCACTGGTACCACCGCGGTTGTTATGGGGTTTGCAGATCCGGTTGCGCCGGCCAAGGTGGTGACTAAATTTGCGGATGATCATAAAAAATTCATAATTCGTTGCGCAGCTCTTGATGGAGAAAAAATCGGCGTGGAGGAGCTCATTGCTCTCTCCAAACTTCCGTCGAAGGAAGTGTTGCTCGGACAACTGTTATCCACCTGGAACAGTGTGCCGACAGGCCTTGTTCAGGTACTTACCGGTGTACCGCGTACCTTTGTCTACGCCCTGCAAGCCATTAAAGAGCAGAAAGAAGCGGCAAGCAATTAAATATTTTTTATTCAGAACACTATTATTCAATACAAAAGAGGTATTACATCATGGCTGTTACTAAGGAAGAAGTAATCGATTTCATCGCTAATATGTCCGTTCTTGAGCTGTCCGAGCTGATCAAGGAATTCGAGGAAAAATTTGGCGTCTCTGCCGCCGCACCTGTTGCCGTTGCTGTCGGCGGAGCAGTCGCCGCCGCCGCTCCTGTTGAAGAGCAGACCGAATTTGATGTTATTCTGGCAACTGTCGGTAGTGAGAAGATTAAGGTCATTAAAGAGGTTCGCGCCGTGACTGGTCTTGGTCTGAAAGAAGCAAAGACCCTCGTAGAGTCCGCACCAACTCCTTTAAAAGAAGCAACGACCAAAGAAGACGCGAATGATATCAAAGCGAAGATCGAAGCCGTTGGAGCAACTGTTGAGATTAAGTAATTGATGTTTCATCGAGTTGTTCGATATTTGAACAATACAGCTTGATATCGACACGCTACGAGCTTTGCATCGTGGCGTGTTGTGTTTTGTAGAAGAGTGTTTTTGCTTACCAGTGAGATATCAGTTGGTTCTGCTCCAGGCGTGCGGTGTTTAGTGCCTTCAGGCAGGTCGTTGTCTTGAGTTTCAAGAAAATGATCCGCCTCCAGGTACTTATCTTGGCTTGTTTCCCGTTTACCGGGGTTAGGCGTTTAGATGAAAATTGCATAAAGGGGATTATACTATGCTTGAAAAAGATGCTTATTGTTATCCTTTTAGAACTCTCTTCACCAATTTTCAACATGTAACAGTGTTTTCTGATTGTAGGAATGTGACTCCAGGATCCACCCAGCCCATTTAACGGCCTGCAGATTGGCGTGTCTGAGTAGTAATTTCTAATCATATAGCAAGATTCATAGGCAATTTCGAGGAAAATTATGGAAAGAGTGAGAAAGAACTTTGCCACGGCTGCTGCCATTCTGGAGCCGCCCCATCTGATATCAATGCAACGTCTCTCTTATGAGAAATTCCTGCAGATGGATTGTGATCCGGACGAAAGGGACGATTTTGGATTGCAGGGAATCCTACAAAATGTTTTTCCAATTAATGATTTCAACGGCGTCTGTTCTCTTGAGTTTGTCAGATATAAATTCGGCGAGCCGAAATACACCATTAACGAATGTCTGCAGAGGGGAATGACCTATGAGATTCCTCTGAAAATTGTCGTTCGCCTGATTACCTTCGATGTCGATGAAGAGACCGGCGTCCAGTCTATTCGTGATATAAAAGAACAGGAAGTCTTTCTCGGTTCCCTGCCGCTGATGACCGGAGATGGTGTTTTTGTCATCAATGGCACGGAAAGGGTCATCGTCTCTCAGCTGCAGCGCTCGCCCGGTCTCTTTTACACGCATGACAATGGCAAGAGTCATTCCAGTGGCAAGCTTCTCTACTCTGCCCGCATAATACCGGTGCGCGGCTCATGGATTGATCTGGAATTTGACATCAAGGACATACTCCACGTCCGTATTGATCGACGGCGCAAGTTTCCGGTCACTACTTTGCTGAAGGCGTTGGGTTTGACCAGCGAAGAACTGCTGAACGAGTTTTATCCTACCTCAACCGTTAAAAAAGACGGTGAGAACTATCAAATGAGTTTTGACTCCGACTTGGTAAAGGGGCAGAGACTGGAATTTGATATTATCAGTCCCGTCGACGGGGAGGTTCTCGGCAGAAAAGGCAAAAAAGTTTCCAAGGTTCTTTGTAAAAAACTGGACGCTGCTGGTATCACCCATCTGCCGGTTTCAAGAGAGTCGATCTTTGGCGAAGTCCTGGCCAAGACCATCGTCAAAGCGGCGTCTGGCGAGGTCATCGCTCTTTGTAACACCGAGCTTTCGGAAACTCTTTTAGAAAGCCTTGAGGCGGAAGGTATCAATGAGTTTGAAGTGCTGCATATTGACGGCGTGAAATACTCCCCGTCGTTTAGCAAGACGCTGGCCCTGGACAAGGCCAAGACCACCGAGGAAGCTCTCATTGAGATTTATCGCCGTCTGCGACCGTCCAGTCCGCCGACCCGTGAAATAGCCGAGTCTTTCTTCCATAACCTGTTTTTTAATCAGGATCTTTACGATCTGTCCGAGGTCGGTCGGTACAAGATAAACGCCAAACTGCACCTGGATATTGATATCTCCAATCGGGCCCTGACCAAAGAGGACATTATCTTCGCCGTGCGCCATCTGGTGCGTCTTAAAGATACCCAGGGCGGTGTCGATGATATCGATCATCTCGGCAACCGGCGGGTCCGCACGGTTGGCGAACTTGTAGAAAATCAGTATCGTATGGGGTTGGTTAGGATGGAGAGGGCCATTAAAGAGAGAATGACTCTTCAAGACGTTGAAACTTTAATGCCGCACGATCTTGTTAATCCGAAACCTATTTCCGCGGCTATTAAAGAGTTCTTTGGCACAAGCCAACTGTCACAGTTTATGGATCAGACAAATCCTCTCTCCGAGGTAACGCACAAGCGGCGCTTGAGTGCCCTTGGACCTGGCGGGTTGTCAAGAGAAAGGGCCGGCTTTGAGGTGCGCGACGTGCACCCCACCCACTATGGGCGAATTTGTCCGGTTGAGACTCCCGAGGGACCTAATATCGGTCTGATCGTCTCCCTGGCGACGTTCGCACGAATAAATCCCTATGGTTTTATTGAAACGCCGTACCGGAAAGTAGAAAATAGAATTATTCTTGACGACGTTAAATACTTGAGCGCCCTGCAGGAGCAGAATCAGTTTATCGCTCCAGCTCTGATTCAGTCTGATGCGGAGAATCGTCTTGTTCCGGATAATCTCATTGTCCGTGAAGATGGCGAGGTCATTACCACCGTGGCCGAAAGTGTCACCTATATGGATATTGCACCGAATCAGATGATCAGCGTGGCGGCGTCACTGGTGCCTTTTCTAGAAAACGATGATGCGAACCGTGCGTTGATGGGATCAAACATGCAGCGCCAGGCGGTACCTCTGCTTGTCACCTCGGCGCCCCTGGTCGGCACAGGAATGGAGCGATACGTCGCCCGGGACTCCGGGGCCTGTTTGCTCAGTGCCGGCGCGGGGATTATCGAAGAGGCCGATTCCAATCGTATCGTTGTCCGATATGATGAGCCAGGAACGGACGGGTTTGATACCGGCGTGGCTGTGTATCGCCTTGAAAAGAATAAGAAATCTAATCAGAATACCTGTTTTAACCAACGACCTATTGCCTTACCGGGCACCAGGGTAAAAAAAGGCATGGTCCTGGCCGACGGCCCTTCCTGTGAAGCGGGCGAGCTGGCCATCGGTAAAAATGTGGTTATCGCCTTCATGCCGTGGCGCGGTTTTAACTTTGAGGATTCCATCCTGATCAACGAAAGGCTGTTGAAAACGGATACCTTCACCTCGGTGCATATTGAGGTATTTGAGACCATGGCCAGGGATACCAAACTTGGCAAAGAAGAGATCACCCGGGATATCCCGAATGTCAGCGAAGAGACGCTGCGAAATCTCGATGATTCCGGAATTGTCAGAATCGGTGCGGAAATCAAGGCCGGTGACACGCTGGTCGGCAAGGTGACGCCCAAGGGGGAAACGGTCTTGTCTCCGGAAGAAAAACTGCTCCGGGCGATTTTTGGTGAAAAGGCGCAGGACGTTAAAGATTCTTCCTTGAGAGTTCCCCCCGGGGTGACCGGCGTGGTCATTGATGCCAAGGTGTTCTCGCGTAAGGGGGTCGATAAGGATGAGCGGTCTCTGCTGATTGAGGATCTTGAGATCGAGAAACTCAACCAGGACAAGGTCGACGAATTGCGCAGCCTCAAGCGCGGTGTTTGCCGGGAAATCGGCAAGACCCTTGAGGGACGGACGGCGAAGGCGGACATAGCCAACAAGCATGGTGAGGTAATAGTCAAACTCGGTAAAAAGATTGCCGCCGAGCATGCGGAGCTTATCGGCTTTTCTCTGCTCCGTGACATCGATTTTTCCGAAAAAGCCAAATATATTGAAGAAATTGACCTTATTTATGAGCGGTACGGCAAACAGTCTCGGCTGATAAATGAGAGATATGACGGCATTATCGAACGGCTGAAAAAGGGCGACGATCTTCCCCCCGGTGTGGTGAAGATGGTCAAAGTCTATGTAGCCACCAAACGTAAACTCTCGGTTGGCGATAAAATGGCCGGTCGACATGGCAATAAAGGTGTCGTCTCCAGACTGCTGCCGGAAGAGGATATGCCGTTTTTTGCCGATGGAACCACTGTGGATATCGTTCTTAATCCACTTGGCGTTCCGTCTCGTATGAATGTCGGTCAGGTACTCGAGGTCCACCTCGGATTCGCTGCCAAAAAACTCGGGGAGCAGTTGGAAAAACTCGCCCGTCGCGAGGCGGTGGCCGAGATCAAGGCTAAAATAAAAGCCGTCTACTCAGAGACCGAAATCCAGGCGCTGACAGAAGATAGAACAGATCAAGAAATTATTGAATGGGCGAGAAGACATCAAGCCGGTCTGCATATGGCCACACCCGTCTTTGACGGTGCTCCGGAGGCCGCTATACGCAAACTCCTCGTTGAGGCAGGTATAGATGAAGTAGGGCAGGTGCAGCTGTATGACGGGCTTACCGGCGAGCCTTTCGCCAATAAAGTGACGGTCGGTGTCATGTACATGTTGAAACTACATCACCTGGTCGACAATAAAATCCATGCCAGATCAACAGGACCCTATTCGCTCGTTACCCAGCAACCACTTGGCGGTAAGGCGCAATTTGGCGGGCAGAGGTTGGGTGAGATGGAAGTTTGGGCCATGGAAGCCTACGGAGCGGCCTATACGCTTAAAGAATTCTTGACGGCCAAGTCGGACGATGTCGAAGGTCGTACTCTGATGTACGAGCGGATAGTGAAAGGAAATAACTTTCTGACAACAGGATTACCTGAGTCTTTCAACGTTCTTGTCAAGGAACTGCAGGCCCTTTGTTTGAATATGGAACTTATAGAAGGATAAAGGAAAAGACGAAAGTCGACTGGTACATGCTTTGGACAGTAGCAAAAGCAGAGTGAGATTCCTTGTAAACGAGCAAAGTTCAAGGCTAAACCGAAGAAATCCTTTAACATAAGGGAGAGGTGATTTCGTGGAAGAGTTATTCAATTTTTTTCAAAAACCGAAAGCTCCAATAAAATTTGAAAGCGTAAAGATATCTCTGGCTTCTCCCGAGAAGATCATGGATTGGTCGCACGGGGAAGTTAAAAAGCCCGAGACCATCAATTACAGGACCTTTAAACCTGAAAGAGATGGACTGTTTTGTGCGAAAATATTTGGACCGGTAAAAGATTTCGAGTGTAATTGCGGCAAATACAAGCGGATGAAACACCGTGGTGTTGTCTGCGAAAAATGTGGTGTGGAGGTTATTCAGTCGAAGGTACGCCGAGAGCGTCTCGGCCACATTAAGCTCGCCGCGCCGGTGGCCCATATCTGGTTTTTAAAGAGTTTGCCCAGCAAGATTGGTGCGGTTCTGGATATGACCCTGAAACAGCTTGAGAAAATACTCTACTTTGAGCAGTATGCCGTTGTCAGTTCCGGGGTCGAAGCTCTTCCCGTTGGAACCCTGCTCACCGAAGAAAAATATCGTCAGGCTCGAGATGAGTACGCCGCCCAGTTTACCGTCGGCATCGGCGCCGAGGCTATTCGTGAACTTCTTGCCTCCCAGGATCTTGTCACCTTGTCCAAACAGCTGCGTGAAGAGATGCTGTCAACCAATTCCCAAACAAAGCGGCAAAAGCTGGGCAAGAGACTGTTTGTTATAGAGGCATTTCGCGATTCCGGCAATAAACCGGAGTGGATGATTCTCGAAGTCATTCCGGTATTACCCCCAGATCTGCGCCCCCTGGTTCCGCTTGAAGGCGGGCGGTTCGCGACCTCCGATCTCAATGATCTCTATCGGCGCGTCATCAACAGAAACAACCGCCTAAAGCGTCTGCTCGAACTCGACGCACCGGATATCATTATTCGTAATGAAAAGAGAATGCTGCAGGAGGCCGTTGATGTTCTTTTTGATAACGGTCGACGAGGCAGGGTTATAACCGGGGGGAACAAGCGTCCGCTCAAATCTTTGTCCGATATGCTTAAGGGCAAGCAAGGACGTTTTCGGCAGAACCTTCTGGGGAAACGTGTCGATTATTCGGGGCGCTCGGTCATCGTCGTCGGTCCGCATCTTCGGCTTCACCAGTGCGGTATTCCCAAGAAGATGGCGCTTGAGCTCTTTAAACCCTTCATCTATAACAAGCTGGAGAGAAAAGGTTTTGTCACCACCATTAAAAGTGCCAGAAAAATGGTGGAAAAAGAGGTTAAAGAGGTTTGGGACGTCCTCGATGAAGTGGTAACCGAGTACCCGGTCATCCTCAATCGTGCGCCGACCCTGCACAGACTTGGTATGCAGGCCTTTGAGGCCGTCCTTATCGAAGGGAAGGCTATTCAGTTGCATCCGCTGGTCTGTATGGCTTTTAATGCCGACTTTGACGGTGATCAGATGGCGGTTCACGTTCCTCTCTCTGTTGAGGCCCAGGTGGAAGCAAGGGTGCTCATGATGTCCACCAATAATATTTTGTCACCGGCAAATGGGGAACCGGTCATCATCCCTTCGCAGGATATCGTGCTGGGCTTGTACTATATGAGTCGTGAACGGTTGAATGTTCCGGGGGAAGGGAAGGTCTTTAGCAACGTCGAAGAAGCGATCATCGCCTATGATTACGGTGAGATTCATCTGCAGGCGAAGGTGAAGGTGCGTAAGGGCGGTGAAATGATTGATACCACCATGGGGCGGATCCTGCTGGGTGAACTGTTACCGCCGTCGGTGAAATTCGAGGAAGTAAACAAGGTTCTCACCAAGAAGGCTTTGGCCAAGCTCATTGACCACACCTATCGCCATGCCGGGACAAAAGACACGGTTATTCTCGCCGACAGATTAAAAGATACCGGCTACGAATATGCCACCCGAGCAGGAATTTCCATCTGTATTAACGATATGAAAATTCCTCTGGAAAAAGAAAACTATGTCGAAAAGGCCGAAAATGATGTTCTCGACGTTGATCAGCAATATACCGACGGCTTGATCACCTCTGGTGAAAAATACAACAAGGTTGTTGATATCTGGTCAAAGGTAACCGAAGATGTTGCCAATGCCATGATGGATGAGATCAAGGTCGAGTACGTTCGAGACAAGGACGGCAAACTCATCGAAACACCGAGTTTCAATTCGATTTTTATCATGGCCGATTCCGGGGCACGTGGATCTCGGGATCAGATCCGCCAGCTTGCCGGAATGCGTGGTTTGATGGCCAAACCAAGTGGTGCGATCATTGAGACACCGATTAAGGCTAACTTTCGTGAAGGTCTTGGCGTGCTTGAATATTTTATTTCCACCCATGGTGCTCGAAAAGGACTGGCGGATACGGCCCTGAAGACGGCGAACTCCGGGTATCTTACCAGGCGACTGGTAGACGTCGCGCAGGAGGCGACAATTGTTGAGGCCGACTGTTTAACGCTCGATGGAATCGTTGCTGAACCTCTGATGGATGGTGGTGAAATAATCGTTCCCCTCGGCGACAGGATACTCGGCAGGGTCGCCTTGGACGATGTGGAAGATCCCTTCACCGAGGATGTCATTGTCGAAGCCGGCGAAGAGATCACCGAAGAGATCGTAGAACAGATAACCGCATCCGGTATCGACCGGGTCGCGATTCGTTCCGTGCTCAGCTGCAGGTCAAAGCGAGGTGTCTGTGCTGCATGTTACGGGCGTGATCTCGGACGCGGCCATATGGTCAACAGAGGGGAAGCCATCGGGGTCATTGCCGCGCAATCTATCGGAGAGCCTGGAACCCAGCTCACTATGCGGACATTCCATGTCGGAGGTACGGCCAGCAGATCTGTCGAACAGGCAGAGCTTAAAACCAATATCGGCGGGACGGTCTCCTGCACAAATATGCACTCGGTAACCAATGCCGAAGGCACCGAGATCGTCATGAACCGTAATGCGGTCATCTCAATAAAAGATGATCTTGGCCGTGAGCGCGAGAGATTCAAGGTTAACTATGGGGCGCAGCTTCTGGTCAAAGAAGGTCAGGTCGTGGCAAGGGATACCATTCTCGCCGACTGGGATGCGTATACCATACCAATCGTCGCCGAGGTAGGCGGTACTATTAAATACGGTGATGTTATCGAAGGTATTACCATGCAGGAGAAAGTCGATGCCGTAACGGGTCGTTCCTCCCTGGTGATTATTCACACAGCCGGCGGTGCCCAGTTGAGTCCACGCATCACTGTCAAGAACGAGCGTGGAAAGACCGTCAAGATGGCCGATTCCGATACGTATGCCCGGTATAGTTTGCCAGTTGGCTCGATCATTTCCGTCAATGAGGGCGATGTCATTCAGCCGGGAACGATTGTCGGTAAGATCCCACGGGAAACGAGCAAAACGAAAGATATTACCGGTGGTCTCCCACGGGTTGCCGAGTTGTTTGAGGTACGAAAGCCGAAGGATCCTGCTATTATTGCAAGAATAGACGGAAAGGTAAGTTTTGGTAAGGAGCTGAAAGGGAAGCGTCGGGTTATTGTGACGCCTGAATACGGCGAGCCTCAGGAATATCTGGTACCGAAAGCCAAACACATTATCGTCCATGAAGGGGATTACGTGCAGGCCGGCGAGCCACTCATGGAAGGTACTATTGTGCCGAATGATATCCTGTCTGTCCTTGGTGTGAAAGAACTGGCCAAGTTCCTGGTCAATGAAATCCAGGAGGTGTATCGTCTGCAGGGTGTAAAGATAAATGATAAACATATAGAGGTCATTGTTCGTCAGATGCTCAAGCGGGTGCTGATCACCTCTTCCGGTGATTCCCGTTTCATGATTGGCGAGCAGGTTGAATGGTGGAAATTCGAAGAAGAGAGGGACAAGCTTCTCGCCGAAGGGAAAAAACCTGCCGAGGCTGAACCATTATTGCTCGGAGTGACCAAGGCGTCGCTGTCGACTGAAAGCTTTATCTCGGCCGCGTCTTTCCAGGAAACCACCAAGGTTTTGACGAACGCCGCCGTTGCCGGGAAGGTTGATGATCTTCTCGGTCTGAAGGAAAACGTCATCATGGGTCGGTTGATTTCCGCAGGAACAGGCTTGAGCAGTAAAAGATAGTAAGGGAAAGAGGAATAAAGTGGTTTTTTTCCTTGACACTACAGTGCCGTTAGGGTAATTATCACCACTTTCGTGTTTAGAAATGAGTGTCCAGGTCGGCAGTCGAAGATGTGGAATTCTAACAATGGGTATGTAAACAGGAGCAGTTAACGTAATGCCAACTATTAACCAACTGGTAAGATTGGGTCGTAAGAAGTCTGTGAAAAAGACCAATACCCCAGCTTTGAAAGGATCACCCCAGAAGCGTGGCGTGTGTGTGAGGGTGTATACAACGACGCCGAAGAAACCGAACTCCGCTCTCAGGAAGGTCGCCAGGGTGAGACTGACAAATGGTATTGAGGTTACATCGTATATCCCCGGTATTGGTCATAACCTGCAAGAGCACTCGGTGGTCATGATTCGAGGCGGCAGGGTGAAGGATCTCCCCGGTGTGCGTTATCACATTATTCGTGGTACCCTGGATACCTTGGGTGTTTCCAATCGACGGAAAGGTCGTTCAAAATACGGTGCCAAGAAGCCATCTTGATTGGTTGCTGCTTGATGCGAGGTTAAAATATGTCACGAAGAAGAACGATAGAGAAACGATCCATCGATCCGGATACACGCTTTAACAGTGTGTTGGTGTCTAAATTCACCAATGGATTGATGGAGAGAGGAAAGAAGAGTCTCGCTCAGCGCATTTTTTACGGAGCGATGGACATAGTTGAAGAGCGCGTCAAGGATACCGATGCCCTGACGGTCTTTGAGGAAGCGATGGAGAAGGTCCGGCCGCGTGTAGAAGTCAAGTCGCGCCGTGTCGGTGGGGCGACCTATCAGGTACCTATGGAAGTTCGTCAAACCCGAAGAAATGCCCTGGCTATTCGGTGGTTGATCAACTTCTCGAAAGCAAGGTCCGGCAAGTCTATGGCCGAAAAGCTGGCGGCGGAGTTGATGGACGCCTACAACAACCGCGGTGCCGCCGTGAAAAAAAGAGATGATACCCATCGCATGGCTGAGGCCAACAAGGCTTTTGCGCATTATCGGTGGTAGCAGGGCTTAGAACTCTGTAACAGGTTGCCGCAACAAGAGGCTGGCGAAAAAACACTTTTAAGAGCTAAGCAATTGTTATGACGACCCGTAAGGATTTGCATGATGTGCGCAATATCGGCATTATGGCCCATATTGATGCCGGAAAAACGACCACCACAGAGAGAATACTCTTTTACACTGGGCGTTCCTATAAGATGGGGGAGGTCCATGATGGT
Source organism: Desulfopila aestuarii DSM 18488 (assembly GCA_945863875.1). Classification (GTDB taxonomy): domain Bacteria; phylum Desulfobacterota; class Desulfobulbia; order Desulfobulbales; family Desulfocapsaceae; genus Desulforhopalus_A; species Desulforhopalus_A aestuarii_A. Next base: position 2,168 of record CAMBBS010000066.1, on the reverse strand, counting down.
ACGGCCGTCATGGACTGGATGGAGCAGGAGCAGGAGCGTGGCATCACTATCACCTCGGCGGCTACCACCTGTTTCTGGAAAGACAAGAAAATCAATATCATTGATACACCAGGGCACGTCGACTTCACCATAGAGGTGGAACGGTCGCTGCGGGTGTTGGACGGGGCAGTTGCTGTCTTCTGTTCCGTTGGCGGGGTAGAGCCACAGTCCGAAACCGTCTGGCGACAGGCGGATAAATACGGCATCCCGCGGATTGCTTTTGTTAATAAGATGGATCGAATCGGAGCGAATTTCGACCGCTGCGTTTCGATGATAGCCACCAGACTTGGTGCCAACCCTGTACCAATCCAGTTACCGGTCGGAAAGGAAGCTGAATTTGCAGGGATCATCGATCTTATTGAAGGGAGAATGCTTGTCTTTGATGAACTGACTCTTGGACAGGAAGTAACTGAAAGAGAAGTTCCTGCCGAATATAAAGAAAAATTCACGGCCGCACGTCTGATGCTCCTCGAGAAGTTGGCCGACTTCGATGAGGACATCATGGAAAAATACTTGAATGATGTACCCGTCGCTGCAGCTGAGATGTATAAAGCTCTCAGAAAAGCGACTCTGTCGCTTGACCTTGTCCCTGTGCTCTGCGGCAGTGCTTTTAAGAATAAAGGCGTTCAGCCGCTGCTCGACAGTGTGATTAATTTTCTCCCCTCGCCCCTTGATGTCAAAAACATTGAGGGGGAAGGTCTCAACGGAGAAATTATCAGCCGGCGAACCGATCCTGATGAGAGGCTCACCGGGTTGGTTTTTAAACTGATGAGTGATTCTTTTGTGGAGAATCTCGCGTTCGTCAGAGTGTATTCCGGGAAAATCACGGTTGGTGACAAGGTTTATAATCCTGTTAAGAAAAAGCAGGAAAAGATTACCAAGTTAATGAAGCTGCACGCTAATAAGCGTGAAGAAGTGCAGGAGATTTCAGCTGGAGATATCGGCGCGATTGTTGGCTTGAAATTTACCACAACCGGCGACACCTTATGTGAAAAAGGTGATGTGATCATTCTCGAAAGCATGGATTTTCCCGACCCGGTAATCGGCGTGGCGATTGAGCCTAAAAGTAAGGCCGAGGAGAAGAAACTCTCAGAAACACTGGATAAAATTGCCAGAGAGGATCCATCCTTCACCGTCTCGACAGATAAGGATTCTGGTCAGACTATTATCTCCGGTATGGGCGAACTGCACCTGGAGATCATCGTTGACCGCTTGCTGAACGAATTTAAAGTCTCGGCAAAGGTGGGCAAACCGCAGGTGGCGTACAAAGAGACCATCGATGTTTGTCATACAGCGGAGGCTAAATTTGATCAGTTGACGGGTGCCAAAGGCCAATATGGACACGTCATTATCAAGGTGGACCCTTTGCCACGGAGTGGTGGTGTAGAATTCGTCAGTTGTGTCGAGAAAAACATGATCCCGGATCAGTTTCTCGGATCGATCCAAAAGGGCATCGTCGACAGTCTGGACTCCGGCCCCTTGATCGGTTACCCGATGACGGATATCAGGGTAAGTCTCATCGGTGGCTCGTATCACGAAGAAGAGTCGACCGAGATGGCTTTCGGCATTGCGGCTGCGATGGCCATCAGAAGGGCTGCTTCTGAGGCTCAACCTAAGCTGCTGGAACCGATCATGAAACTGGAAGTTATCACTCCGGAAGAATATATCGGGGACGTTATCGCTGATCTAAATAGTAAAAGAGGTAAAATAGTTGGTGTATCCGCCGAAGGGAATCTTCAGATTCTCAAGGGGCATGTGCCACTGGCTGAAATGTTTGGTTATTCAACGTCCCTCAGGTCGGCGACGCAAGGGCGAGCCAATTTTACCATGCAATTTTTGCAATACGATGTGGTACCTGCTCCGAGAGCAGAGATAATTATTAAAAAAATTAGAGGGATCTAAGTCCAAGCATATTGAGGAACCACTATGTCAAAGAAAAAATTTGAAAGGACTAAACCGCACGTCAACGTAGGTACCGTCGGACATATTGACCATGGTAAAACCACACTGACCGCTGCTATTACCCGTGTCTTATCACTCAAAGGTCAGGCCACTTTCACTGACTTCAGCGAGATTGATAAAGCACCGGAAGAAAAAGAGCGTGGCATCACCATCGCCACCGCCCATGT
>CAMBBS010000065.1 GCA_945863875.1 Desulfopila aestuarii DSM 18488 | reverse complement strand
TCAATGGCTGGGGGACAAGGGCTCGAACCTTGATAAGCGGAGTCAGAGTCCGCTGCCTTACCATTAGACCATCCCCCAGCATCTATTGCAGTGTGGCGAGTTTATAAAAGATTTCAACGGAAGTGTCAAGAAAATTTCAACTGATCAGGACGCCGGCATAGCCGACTACCTGGCCGGTATCTCCAGAGACATACCCCGAATCGGTATAGCCGATCAATTTTGCCTGTGTTGCGCCACAGGTTTTTGCCGCCAGCAGGGCGATGGTCACGGGGATGAAACCACACATGGATATACGGTTGTCGAGGACGGTGCAGTACAATCCGTGAGGATCCATTTGCTCGATACATTGCAAGGCCGATTTGTCTTTTTGTTCCGCAATCCGTCTGGGCTCGTAATGACTCATGTCGCTGGAGGCAATGATGAGCAGGTCCTTATCGCTGCCGTTGATGGTCCTGGCCAGAGCTTCGGCCACTTCCTCGCAGAGTGTGTAGGAGAGCTGGCTAAGTACTAACGGTACGATGTGTAGATTTTTTTGCAGCATCTGCAGGAACGGCACCTGGACTTCCAGGGAGTGCTCGAATTTATGGGCTGTTTCGTCAATTTTTATATGCGGAGAATATTTCAGGAGTTGTTCGGCTATTACCGTATCGACCGGGACACAGCCGAGCGGCATGTCCCAGGTTTGTATCGAAAGAGAGACCGGTGCCCCCTGGCCGTGGTGATTCGGGCCAAGGATGATGACAGTTTCCGGTATTTCGGCTGCGTAAAATGTCTCTGCCGCGAGTGCTCCTGAGTAGACATAGCCGGCATGGGGTGCGACGAGAGCCAGTGCTTTGGTCTTGGCAACAGTCTGGGTCGCTGGAAAAAGCTTAGTTATGATCTGTGAGAGCGCCTTCGGTGATCCAGGATAGAAGCGGTCGGCAACAGCAGGTAGTCTCATAGTCGTCTCCCTCTTTTGAATTTACGAAAAGTTGATGGCGTCGTAAAAAGTTGGATTTCAAGATGGCTAAGAAAAAAAATCAGCTGTCGTTGACTGACCAGGTTGTGCCGTCGGGACCATCGTGTAGCTCAATGTTTTGCGCGAGCAGTTTGTCCCTGATCTCGTCACTCCTCGCCCATTTTTTATCAAGTCGGCACTGATAACGCTCGGCGATAAGCGCTTCAACGGCAGCCGGGTCAATGGCCGAGGCAGCAACCAGTTGCTCTTTTCTGGCGGCAAGAAATTGCTGTGCATCTTCGCGCAATAAGCCCATGATAGCCGCCAGTTTTTTTAAGGTGGCTAAGCCGTTTTTTAGAAATTCAATGTCTGTCACAGCCGATTTTGGGGTGATTTTCCCTTGAAGACGATTAATCGTCTTCACCGTATCAAAAAAAACACCCTGGGCCTGGGCGGTGTTGAAGTCGTTATCCATAGCCTCCTGGAATCTTTTTTCCAGTTCCGCTACCTTTTTAATGTCCTTGGCGGAAAGAATGCTCGCGGCCTGGCGATCACCGTTGCCGGCATCAAGGGCGTCGACCGTGGCGACACATTCGTAGAGTCGTTCAAGACCTGCGGTTGCATCCCGCATGGCTGTTTCGGAGAAATCGAGTGGGTTGCGATAGTGGGTGGAAAAGATAAAAAAGCGGAGTATCTCAGGGTGGTAATGGGCGAGGATATCTCGAATGGTGAGAAAATTACCCAGCGATTTGGACATCTTTTCATCACGGATGGTGACAAAACCATGATGGATCCAGCTTTTGACAAAAGGTTTGTCGTTGGCCCCCTCACTCTGGGCGATTTCATTCTCATGATGCGGGAAAATGAGATCCTGCCCGCCACCGTGGATGTCGAAGGTCTCACCCAGGTATTTTCGGCTCATGGCCGAACATTCAATGTGCCAGCCGGGTCGACCCGGGCCCCAGGGGCTGTCCCAGGTGGGCTCGCCGGGTTTTGAGCCCTTCCAGAGCACGAAGTCCATCGGATGGTGTTTTTGTTCGTTTACCGAAATACGCGCTCCCGCCTTCATGTCTTCGATGTTTCTTTTGGAGAGTTTGCCGTATTCGGGAAAACTATCGACTATGTAATAGACATCATTGCCCGACTGGTAGGCCATGCCTTTCGCAATTAGTTCACTGATGAGATCAGTCATCTCTTTGATATGTTCGGTCGCTTTCGGCTCAATATCCGGACGATCAACCCCAAGTGCATCCATGTCGGTATAAAATTCATTGATAAAACGAGTGGCCAGTTCCTCGGAGGTCGTACTCTGTTCTTTGGCGCGGGCAATGATTTTATCGTCAATGTCAGTGAAATTACGGACAAACGTTACCTTGTAGCCCCGGTATCTCAGGTAGCGGACAATCATGTCAAAGGCCAGGGCGGAACGGGCATGGCCGATATGGCAATAATCATACGCGGTGATGCCGCAGACATAGAGTTTCACATGACCTGGTTCCAGCGTCTGCAAGGCTTCTTTTTTTCCTGAGAGGGTATTGTAAGTTTGTATAGTCATTGTAAAGGGAACTGGTTATGGACAGTTCAGGTATCTTGTATTAAGTACATCGCAGGTGATAATGGTCAGTGACCTGAAGTGATTATGTAACGTTTCTGGTCAAATACCATAATCTTATTATGAGGAAAAGACAATAATGAGCCAAGAAGTAATAGTAAAACGGTCCTGGGGGGATACCCGCCGAGGCTGGCTGGACCCAAAAGCAATCGCCATGCTTTTCCTCGGTTTCTCCGCTGGTGTACCCATCCTGCTGATTTTTTCCACCCTGTCGGTATGGCTGCGTGAAGCGGGTGTGGCCAGATCCGCGGTGACTTTTTTCAGTTGGGCCGCCCTCGGCTATTCTTTTAAATTTCTCTGGGCTCCCCTGGTTGACCTGCTGCCTCTGCCTGGACTGACGCGAATTCTTGGCAGGAGGAGGGCCTGGCTGCTGGTTTCGCAGCTGCTTATCATTGCGGCGATTGTCGGGATGGCCCTGGTTGATCCGGCCGCCAGCCGGCACAACCTCACGGTCATGGCTTTTGCCGCTGTTATGCTTGGGTTTTCTTCGGCCACACAGGATATTGTCATTGACGCCTACCGAATCGAATCGGCCGGAGAGTCGCTGCAGGCCATGCTTGCCGCGCTGTATATAGCCGGATACCGGGTCGGCATGCTTGTGGCCGGTGCCGGATCACTTTTTCTCGCCGGGTATTTGGGCACGACGACCGAGGCATATGATTATACGGCCTGGAAAGTGACCTATATGGCCATGGCCGCGGTGATTGGCTGTGGGGTTGCCACGACGCTTCTCATTGATGAACCGGAGGCCAGTCGCCGCGTATCGCACTACAAATATACGGTGTTTGACTACGGCCGCTTTCTGTCCTTTTTTGTACTCAGCGCCCTCGCCTTTGCCCTAACCTTCTTTTTTTCCGGATTTGTGTTTGTCGAAATGGAGAAGGTCATGCCGCATTTTTTTGTGGCGGGCGGGGAAATCGGTTCCTTTCTGGTCGAATTATCACGTTTTGTGCTGGCGGTCGGTGTCGCGGCGACCGTCGCCAAAATTATGCTTTTTGGTGGGCTGGTGAATAGAGAGATGGTGCACCAGACGTATCTCGAACCGATAAAAGATTTTTTCTTTCGCTATGGCGGGAAAACCGCCCTGCTGCTTCTGGTCCTTATCGGTTTTTATCGTCTGTCCGACATCGTCCTGGGAGTTGTTTCCAATGTCTTTTACCTGGATATGGGCTTTAGTAAGAATGTTATTGCCGGTGTGACAAAAACATTTGGTTTGGCAATGATTCTGGTGGGCGGATTTCTCGGTGGAATCCTGACGGTCAGATTTGGAGTGAACAAGATCTTGTTTCTCGGGGCATTTCTTTCGGCGGCCACCAATCTGCTCTTCATGCTCCTGGCCCGCACCGGGGCGGATGTGTCGATGCTGACCGTGGTCATCGGCGCCGATAATCTGAGCGCCGGTATCGCGACCACGGCATTTATCGCCTTTCTCTCAAGTCTTACCAATATTTCTTTTACCGCCGTGCAGTATGCTATTTTCAGCTCGATGATGACACTATTTCCCAAATTGATCGGCGGATATTCCGGGACCATGGTGTCAACCTTCGGTTACGAACGATTTTTTATGGTGACCGCCATCATGGGCATTCCGGTACTTTTTTTGGTTGTCGCGGCAAGAAAGGCAGTCTGTAGGAAATGAGCTGTGGATTAGATCTATTGGAAAAACTGCCGTTTGTGGGGGGAGCCAAACGTCTTGCCGGAGAGATGACGAAGATACAGGTGTTACAGCGCTTGCTGTTCCAGATAGCTGCCCATCGCCTCTATGATATGGGCTTCCTTGAAAGATATTCCTGCCTGATACCCCGGTACGTCAATCTGTTTGTTGCACCATTCTACCTGGCCGGTGATGTCGTTCAATGTTTGCGGAAAAGACTCGTTCAGAGAAAATTGAACCATCGCATTGTCTGCCAGTGGTGTGTCAATGGCCATGCGCATACCCCCTTTACTCATATCAATGGTTTTGGCTTCTGGTAAAAAATGTGACAATCTTTTACCGAATTCAAATATTTTAACCATAGCTATACAATAAGAGGCCTCGAAACGCAGATGTTTTCGGCGATTTTCTTCAGTTTTCCGAACTTTTCCCTGCAATAAAATCTGGTTTTCCGAATGAAATGTGTATTGGCTGCACGATCCAAAGTGAAGAGTGTAGCAATAAGATTCTGCATGATCGTCCAGAGGAATGAAAAGACCACCATTGCTTATGCTGCATTTCATCGATACGGTTGACCAAAAAGGACATATCGCCACGCTCTTACGCTTTTTTGCTGTCACATGCAGTCTCTCATTCAAAAGAAATTGTATGAACGGATATCTAATAATATTTTAATATTTCCATTAAATATTTATGCAATATATATGCCTTTTGGTGTGTTATGTTCTATTTGTGGTCTTTTGGCGAAATCTGATATCGCTTCATTTTGTCGTAAAACGCCGTCTTGCCAATATCCAGCTGCTGAACTGTCTCGGCAACATTGCCGCGATTTTTTTCCAGGGAATAAACTATGATATCTTTTTCAATATTGGCGACCATGTCTTTCAGCGTACGTCCATCCAGACGTTGCAGATAGTTGTCGTATGGTGTCTGGTTTTTGTCGCCCGGCTGAATGTCAAAAAAGAGCTCATTTTCAGTGATAAGATTATTTTTAGCCATGAGTACAGCACGTTGGATAACATTTTCCAGTTCGCGAATATTCCCCGGCCAATCATGTTCCATCAGACGATCGAGAATTGACTGGGGTAAGAAATTTATCTCCTTTTTGAAGGCCTGGCGGTACCTTCGGATAAAATGCGCCGTCAGGTCGATTAAATCTTCCTTACGTTCGCGCAGGGGAGGTATTGAAATGTTAATGATATTTAGACGATAAAACAGATCGAGCCGGAAGCTGCCGTCCTGGACCATCATGGCGAGATTCCGGTTGGTCGCGGCGATAACGCGCACATCGATTTTGATGGGCATATTTCCGCCAACCCGGATTAATTCTCCGTCTTGCAGAACTCTTAGCAGAGCCGCCTGCATGCGTGGGCTTATATCACCTATTTCATCAAGGAAAATTGTGCCGCCGTCAACCACTTCAAATTTACCAATTCTTTTGCCGTCGGCCCCGGTAAAAGAACCCTTTTCGTGGCCGAAAAGATCACTTTCCAAAAGAGAATCGGAAATCGTATTGCAGTTGATTTTTAGAAAGGGTTTATTGTTTCGGTTACTGCTTTCCCTGATCAGGTTGGCGACGAGCTCCTTGCCGGTTCCCGATTCTCCGGTTATGAGAATCGTTGCGTCGGATTTGGCTACTTGAAAAACCATGTCGCGAAGTTCCCTGAGGGCGCGACTGGAGCCGACCATCTTGCCTTCGACGGGTTGTTCCTGGAGATGTTCTTTTAAAGAATTCAGCTCCTTGGTTAATTTCCGCCGCATAATCTGACTTTCTTTCAGTTCATTAATTTTATGTGACAGAATGGTTTCAATACTGTTGTGGAAAAGGGAGAGTTCGGCTAATTGATTCTTGTTGTCCGTGAGGTCGCGCATGAACAGCCAGTAGAGCGCGTCCCCTTTGTATCCTTCAAACGGTGCGAGCGTGTACTCTAAATGGGACTCAAAAAAAGTGGTTTCCAGAGTGTCGCCTATCTGCTTGTCTTGAATAGTCTTGGTAACTAATTCGAGAAACTTGAAACATGTTTTTTTTTGCTGATGGGGGGCGTTTTCAGGGAGCTTGCAAAGATCACCCAGAAAATTCCGTGCACTGGGGTTCATGTATTCTATCGTTGAACCATTTTTGACCAGCAGAACCATTGCCGGTATAGTTTCAAGGAGATTTTTCTGATTGGAGATGATTCGGTTGAGATCGTCTGTTGAGCTTTCCATAGCGAAGCAATAGTATAACGGATTCATACCTTCGGGAAAGAATTGCCTGAAGATATTTGAACCGTTTATTAGGGTTAGGTGGAACTGATTTTGCACTTTCGACTGAGGACTCTTTAATTGCTTATAGAGGTTATATTATATAATGCATAAAAATTAAAGAAAGAAAAATCCAGAATTCCGAAAAATTTCTATTTATCGGACTTTTCAAAATTTCAAAAAAAAATGCATAAATACAAAAGGTTCAGTGTAACCAGCCTCTTTCTGGCCGTCCTGGCAGTGTCCTGGGTAAGACCTTGTTTTAGCCTCGAACCGGAAGAAATTCTTGTAGTGGCTAACCAAAGAATGGCGGGGAGTGTTGATCTGGCTCGCTATTATATGGATCGCCGATCAATCCCCAGGGCCAATTTTCTTTCTCTTTCGCTTACGCTGAGTGAAACCATGACCAGAGAAGAGTACGACCATACTCTCAAAAAAAAGGTGCTCGACAGCCTCAATATGTTACAGGCCAAGAACAGGATTGAGGCCATCGTTCTCGTCTACGGTATCCCGTTGAAAGTTGGCCCCCCTGTTCCGGTCTGGGAGGACCTGGAGAAGATACGACAGCTCAAACAAAGCAAGGCGTTGGGCAAAGAAGAACAAGCCGATAAAATCGACGGGCTACGAAATACCAATATGCGGGCGGCCGTCGATTCAGAACTTGCATTGGTGGAGGCAGGTGATTATCCGCTGGATGGGTGGATAAAAAACCCCTATTTTCTTGGCTTTCAAAAAGATGTTCTTTTGTTGAAAAAAGATCAGGTGCTTCTCGTCTGTCGTCTGGACGGTCCTGATGCGGCGACTGTGTATCGGATTATAAATGATAGCCTGCAGGCGGAAAAGGCCGGACTTCAGGGCAAGGCCTATTTCGATGCACGTTGGCCGGCTACTGAAAAAAACAATCTGTCCGGATACGAACTCTACGATCAATCGATACATAACGCTGCCGCAACGGTGCAAAAAAGAATGGAGGTTGTCGTTGATGCGCAGGAAGATCTTTTTGCCGAGCAGAGTTGTCCGGATGCCGCCTTATACTGTGGATGGTATTCTCTCGGCAGGTATGTTGACAGCTTTGCCTGGCAGCAGGGGGCGGTCGGTTACCACATTGCCAGTGCCGAGTGTGCAAGTTTAAAAGAGAGCAGTCGGCCGCTCTGGTGTTTGAAAATGCTCGAAAAGGGGGTCGCAGCCACCGTTGGTCCGGTGTATGAACCCTATGTCCAGGGCTTTCCTCTTCCGGAGCTGTTTTTTAGCCACCTGGTGGAAGGGTATATGAGTCTGGGCGAATCCTACCTTGTCTCCATGCCTTTTCTTTCCTGGCAGACCATCCTGATCGGTGACCCGCTTTATCAACCTTTTGCGCCAAGACCATAGTGATCGGAAACAAGGAAGGAAAAATCAATGCTCATCGGCCTTGCCTGGAGCCTGCGGCCAGAGAAATGACGGCTTGCCACGCTTTTTTCGCAGCCAATCCAGGCTGTGCTGTATTTTCGGCTGGAAAACAAGACTGCGGATGAGTTTCCGCTTGCCGGGAAAGGAGACGAGAAGAGTGCCGAGCAGGATGGTCAGCAGCCCCTGTCCGGGGAGAAAAAGCATGACCATGCCGGCAAAAAGAAGCACGATGCCGAGACCGTGACGAAGAATTACCCCTATTACCGAGCCGATAGAGGGCGGGGGCATGACCTTGTCGTTCAGGTGCAGCCGCAGAAAACAATCCGATGAAAGTCTTCCGACAACAAAAGGGACAAGGACCAGGCTGAGGACAAAGGTACCAAGAGAAAATAGTGCCAGCCAGCCGAGCAGAGGTTTGAGGTATTCGGCATCGATAAAAAAATCGACAGGAAAGCTCATGCCTTACCCCGGAGATGCTGCACGGTCATGGTGCCGCTCGCTGATGATACCGGGAAAAAACCGGCGATTTTTCGTTTCATTGACTGATTGCCGCCAGGGCAATGGTGACGCCAGGTCCCGTGGCCTCTGGATTGTCGGACAGGCCGTCAGGTGTGACAATGGATATTCGTTCGCCCTGCAATGCCGCCTGACTTGTCAAGTACTCGGAGATAATATTGATTCTATTTTGTTGCAGCTCAAGGAGCATTGCTTCATCAACCACCACTGGTACGGGTTGGATCGGCGTAAATCCAGTGAGAACATCCACGGGAATATCCTGCACGACGATATTCCCGCCCGCTGCCATCTTTTTTTGCTGTTCGGCGAAATTTTTTTCGTAAAGAGTTTTTTTCTCCTGCCATTTGGTAAAGAGTTTTTCATTTTCCCGTTCAACACGTTGCTGCTCCATGGTTGTCAAACGTTGTTTCATGGCGGCTCGGTCGATTGTCTGGTGGAGACCACCTGACAGCACAAGCCCTACATGCGGATGGGCGATCAGCAGAGCTCCGTAGCGAATGAGCACGTCCCGACCCTTATCCGTGAGCATGAATTCACCGGGCCGAAATTCAACGAACTCGTTGCCGATGAGGTCGGTAAAATCGCCTGATGCCAGTAGTAAGGGCGAAACGGCGCTTTTGACGATCTGTTTCTGGAATAAGGCAAAGAGTTCGTTGAAAAGCGTGGTTTTCGCCACCGGTTTGCTTCTGAGAAATTCAAAATCGAGTTGAAATCTATTGTCGTCACCGGTGAGCAGGGCGAGGGGAAGAGCAGAGTCGGACGCGGCATCAAGCGGTTTAACGTCAGCAAAAACAACATTGCCGGAGCTTCTATATTTCCCGTCCTGCCATCTGCAGTCGAGTGTCAGTGATAATTCTCCGTTTCTGGTATCGACATCTGTCTGTGCGGCAAGCTGCTGATGAAAAGAGGCAAGCGGGTAGTTTGCCAGGGAAAACCGAAATGTGCCGTTTTCCTTATCGGCAAAAACATCCATTGCCCCGTCAATGGTAAAAGGTGTGTTGTCGAGTTTTCCGGTAAAGGAGAAAGCACTCTCGCCGGGACCACCCGTCGGCCGAATGTTGCCTATTTTTCCAGTAAAATCGGTAATATCTGCCTGCCACTCCGGAGTCAGTCGGTGGTCATGGAGCTGTATCGTGCTGTTGGTAAAAGAAACCTCCTGGATATCGACGGGGGAGACGGTAATTGGTGCCTTGTCGGCGGCCTGCTTGTCGGCTTGCGACACATATTTTTTTAAAATCTCGGCGAGAGAGTGCATCGGACCATTGCCGTTTGGGGCAATGGTCCAGGAAAATCGGCCTTGATCTATTTTTGTTGCTGTCATGCCGAGGTGCAAGGGGTGGGCCGTATAATCCACCTCCTGAAAGATGGCCTTTTGCCAGGATAAAGAGGCACCCTTTGCGCCTTTATTGGTAAAATCGGTTAATTGGAGTTCGCCGGCAAAATTCTTGGACGGGAGCGTCAGCCGGCCATTGCCACTCAAATTTCCTTCAATGTCGCGCAGAAACGATGATGTGCTGAAAAATGAGAAAATATTTTTTGCAGGCAGCTCGCGAAACTCTGTTTTCATGGTCACAGAAAATGGCGCCAGGCCAACACCTCCCTGGGCCTTGAACATGCCGCCCGCTTCGGTTTTGCCGGCAAGGGACAGATTGTCCGTTGCTTTCCCCGAACCGTCGAGTTGGTTGGCTTCACAGGAGACCTCGGTAAAGGTGATCTGTTGGTCTGATTTTTTTTCAGAAGTCCATGTTACCTGGCCGTCAAAATCAATGCCCTGCAAGCGGTATTTGCCGGCCGCAAAAGAGGTGAAGAATTCAGGAATCCGGCCATAGATAAACTGTGCGTCAGCTTTCTGCAACTGCACATTGCCAAAATTGAGGGAATTATCGGCAAAGCTCAGCGGAGCAAGTTTGACCATTGGTGCCGTCAGTATGCTTTTTTCTTTATCCATGAGGGCGAAATTTTCGACGGTCACTTCGGCATCAACGAGTTTATAGCTGAAGGGTGGAGACTGTTTTTTCTGCGAAAAGAGGATGAGCTGTCCTTGCAGTTCGGCAATGCCTTGCAGTTGCCAAGGCGCTTCGGGATCGACAATTTTCAAGAGATCCTGGCCAGCCATCTTCTGCAGAGTCAGGTTGCCGGTTATACTCTCCGGAGAAGAAAAATTTCCCTGCCAGGAGAAATGAGACGCGGTGCCATCTTTTTCTGCCCTGAGATTAAAGGAGCCGGCATGCCGGCCGCCCTGTTTTTCCGGCGCGGAACGGTAGTCTTTGACGCTCAGCTGCAGTGCGTTCCAGGTTGAAGTGGGCCGGCTGTTTTTTTTCTCAGGAAACCGTCGCATTGTCCCGTTATCCACGAGAAGCTGATCAAGTATCAGTGTGTAAGGGGCGCCTGCAACCGAACCGGCACCTGAAGGCGGGGTCGGTACTTCCTGCTTTGCCGGTTGTTGGCCGGTGGACGGCAGCGATTTGCCAAAGGAACTGATGGTCGGTTCTTTGACGGTAATTTCCGTAAAGTGAACTGTTCTGGCGTTGGCGAGCAGGGTGCCGTTCAGTCGAGCGGTCGGTATGGAAATGCTGACCGCCGGGTCTTCGCGACTCAGTTCGGCTTCGGAGAGCCGCAACTGAAATCCTACCGACAGCTTGTCTGTACTAACGGACTGCGGATCGAAGAGGAGATCTACTGTACCGTTGGCGACCCCCTTGGTAAATTCCATGGGCAGGCTGAACGGCAGATAGCCGGAATAGAGGGTAAGATCGAGATCATGAATATCCATGGCGAGCCTGGTTGCCTGGTCTTCGCCGGAAGCATCGACCATGCGCGCGTCTCCGGAAAGTTCTATGGGGCTGCCGTTGACGATCGCCGAAAAATGGGGTCGGAGATTTTGATCTGCCTGAAAGGGAACATTGGAAAAAGTCGGCAGATCAAGATGCATTTTCTCAATTGTGTGCATTTTGCCGGTCGGGGCATCATGATAGGTGATGCCGCTGTTTTTTATGGAGATATTATTTAAAGAAAAAGAAAATGGCAGGTCGGAAAAATTGAATATCTCCGAGAGCTTCCAGTCCTTTTTTGCACCGAAGATGTGGCGGAAATTATAGCTGCCGTCTGCCTCTCTGGCAATGTTCAGATGCAGCTCAAGTACCGTGACTGCAGTGCAGGCCATGTTCAGGCTCAACAGAGCAACAGGGGCGATGTCGGCCTCGAGGGAGCGAAGAGACATGATGGGGCGCTCATCTGCCAGTGCAAGAATCCGCACCTCTCCGGTTGCAAAGCGAAAGCTGAATGGGTTGAAGGTAACCGCAGTCGGTTCCAGCACCATCCCGGTCTTTGCATGGAAATGTTCCGGTAGAATCTTCGTCACATAATAGGGAATGCCCCAGAAACCGAAGGTGCAGTAGAATGCAAATATCGCCACTAGCACCCCAAGCCAGCCCCAGCTTCTGATGATGGATGGTTTTTTGTTTTTAGGCTTTGCTGTTCTGGCGACCGGTCCCCTGGAAACTCTTTTGCCGGGTTTTTTGTCGGGACGAGAAGATTCTGGCGGTTGTATGGGAATAGTGCCAAAATGATCGGACATAACGGTTTAATCCAGGTAGAAGAGTATGTATAGTCATCAAACGATGGTGGCCGGCACCTTGAAAAAGAAGTCGAGAGATGTTGATGCATATTCATATCGCATGGATACAAATATGTAAATTGAAGATGTGCTGCACCGGCTATATTTTTCCTTCCTGTTCCACCTGACGAAAAGAGAAGAAATTTCCGGAAAAAGAGTGTCTAAAATGAATTCTCCTGTGCTATATTCCTCCTCGCAGGTTCAGATGTTGTGATTTGATAAAGTGTTTTTACGACGCCATCATGAGTTTACCTCGTAAGGGGGCATACGGCATCGGAAAAACGCATCAAAGCGGCACGCCGTCTTGTGTGTTGCTGTTCGAGGAGCAGGAACAGGAGGGGCTTGGCTCATCGATGGTTAAAAAACAGGTTTGCATGGTTTTTCAGCAAATCCCGAAAAAAACCTTTTAATATCTGTAATTTAATCGTACAAATAATGAAGACGAGTGATAGAGATAAAAAACGATTCAGAGTATCCTGCCCGACAAACAGAAAGATAATTTCTCAGGACCAGGTCGAATGTATCTGAATGTAAAAATATACCACATGGTAGTGGGAAAATAAGAGTACAAACCGCGCATGCTTGACATTTTTAGTTATTTTCGCTGGCAGGATTTTGTTGATATTCTTGTGGTGGGATTTGTCATCCACCAGCTGATGACCATTATCCGCGGCACCCGTTCCGTGCAGATGGTTGTCGGCATTGTTATTCTGACCATCGGCTATTTTCTGGCCAGTGTTTTTGATCTGGCGACATTTAAATGGATCATGCAGACGTTCTTGAGTTCTATTCTGCTGATCGTAATCATTGTCTTTCAGCAGGATATCCGCCGGGCGCTTACCAGGGTGGGCAAGTCTCCATTTCACAAACAGACCGAAGTAGCCGACAAAGAACTCGAAGAGATCATCCGGACCCTGTTTTATCTGGCCAAAAGACGTATCGGCGCACTGATCGTCATTGAAAGAGAAACCAATCTTGGCGATTTTATCGAGTCCGGCTTTGAACTTGATGCACGATTGACGAAGGAACTGCTTATCTCCATCTTCATGCCGGTGTCTCCCCTGCACGATGGTGCGGTTATTATCAGTGTCGGCAGGATTCAGCACGCGGGATGTATTTTACCGCTTACGCAAAACCCATACATAAACAAACGGTACGGCACCAGGCACCGGGCGGCGATCGGCCTGACCGAGGAAACCGATGCGGTGGTGCTGGTTGTCTCGGAAGAGACCCAGGAGATTTCTATCGTACGACATGGGGCATTGACCACCGTTGAAGATGAAATCAGCCTCACCAACAGTCTCAGGGCAATCTTTGTCGCTAAGAATAGCTCATCCTCCTGGAAAAACTGGATGAAAAGATGAAAAAACTTCCAGCTTCGCTTTTGCGCAAGATAAATAAAATCAATCTAAGCAATCTTTTATCAAAAGACTGGCTGCTGAAATTTATCTCGCTTGTTCTCGCGGTTGTGCTGTGGTATTACGTCGGCGGGGAAGATCGGGTTGATAAAAATGTCATGATTCCCATCGAAATTATCAACCTGCCTCGTGATCTGGTTATTTCCAATCAGTTTAAAAAAGAGATAGAGGTAACGGTCAGTGGGCCCCGTTCGCTGATCCTGGAGATGACCAGCCGGGCCATAACCAGGCAGGTCGATCTTTCCGCGGCCACTCCCGGAACGATGGTGATTGAAAATGACAACGATCATGTTCCGGTTCCCCGAGGTATTACCGTCCAGAGAGTGCAGCCGTCATCCATTATCCTGTCGCTGGATAAGCTTATTCAAAAGAAGTTTCCTGTCTCAGCCAGGACCGTGGGAAAAGTTGCCGATGGCTATTATATTAAACTGCTTAAGATCGATCCGGATGTCATAACCATTACCGGCCCGCTGACCATCCTTTCACAGTTTGATGAGCTCTATACCAGGGCGATAAATCTTGCCGACATGAAGGAATCGATCCAGCTGCAGATGCCCCTGGAGCTGGACCCGGCGATTATCGAGCTTATTGGGGAAACCTCGGTGACGGCCGAATTGAGCATTGGCCTGGAGACGGTAACAAAAACCATGGCAGGCCTGGTGGTGCATGCCGTGATAGATGGAGTGAGGCGTGATGTAGAGCCGGAAACGGTTCGAGTTACGGCCAATATTCCTAAAAAATTGCTTGGCAAGTCCGTTAATCCGAAGGACCTCATCGTCGTGACGGCGATAAAAGAGGAGGGGGACAGCAACTTGAAAGTGAAAGTCATCCCGCGAGATGATGTGGAATTGCCAATCGAAATCCTGTCTATTGTGCCGGGTTCGGTGTCGCTGGTTAATGATCTGGGCGGATCGATCTGGAAAACGCCACCGGAGCCGGACCGGCCCGAAGGAAAAGTTGTTGAAGAAGTAACGGAAGGCAAGAATGCGGAGAAGGTCGACGACCTTGCTCCAGCAGGAGATAATGTGGAAGCCGGAGATAGTGATGAGAATACATCACCGCTCAAATCGCTTAAAAGTGAAAAAGTAAAAAGAAAACTGGTTGAATAATGCGAAAATTATTTGGAACGGACGGTATACGCGGGGTGGCGAACATCTACCCCATGACCATAGAAATAGCCATGCAGGTCGGCCGGGCTATTGCCTTCATCGTCAAGGATAAGGCCAAAGGCCACCGCATCGTCATCGGCAAAGATACCCGGCAGTCCTGTTATATGCTGGAAAACGCCCTGGCCGCTGGAATATGCTCGATGGGCGTTGATGTCCTTCTGGTCGGGCCGCTGCCCACCCCGGGAATCGCCTTTATCACCACCTCCATGCGTGCCGATGCCGGGGTGGTTATTTCCGCCTCGCATAATCCTTTTCAGGATAACGGCATCAAGATATTTTCCAGTGACGGTTTTAAGCTTCCCGATGAAGTGGAGGCGAATATCGAAGACCTGATCTTCTCGCAGAAGATGGCCGCCCTTCGGCCGGTCGCCGATGAAGTGGGCAAGGCCACCAGGATCGATGACGCGAAGGGGAGATACATTGTCTTTCTGAAAAATACCTTTCCGCGCAATTATACCCTCGATGAATTTCATATAGTGCTCGACTGCGCCAACGGCGCCACCTACGGCGTCGCTCCCCATGTCTTCACCGAACTCGGCGCCAGGGTGACCACCTTATCCGCTACGCCCGACGGTAAAAATATCAACCACGAGTGCGGCGCCCTGCACCCAGAGAAAATGGCCGCAAAGGTGAAGGAGCTCGGCGCCGATATCGGCCTCGCCCTCGACGGCGACGGTGACCGCTTGATCGTCTGTGACGAGCATGGTGAAATCGTCGGCGGCGACCATGTCATGGCCATCTGCGCCCAGGAACTGATGACGCAGCGCAAACTGAAGAAGAAGACCCTGGTGTCCACGGTCATGTCGAATATGGGCCTGGAAGTGGCCATGGAAAAGATGGGTGGCAAGATGGTGCGCACGGCGGTCGGGGATCGCTATGTGGTCGAATGCATCAGGAAAAACGGCTATTCTTTTGGCGGGGAGCAGTCCGGCCACCTGGTTTTCCTCGATCATATCACCACCGGCGATGGCATTCTCGCCGGACTGCAGCTTCTGGCCATCATGAAAAAGCGCAAGCGGCCGCTTTCCGAGCTGGCAACCGTTATGGACAGTTTCCCGCAGGTTTTGAAAAATGTCCGGACCGCAACGAAAATCGAGGTGGCAACCATTCAAAATTTCCCGGAAACCGTCACCAAGCTCGAAGAAAAACTCGGCCGAACCGGGCGTATCCTCGTCCGGCCCTCGGGCACCGAACCGCTGATCCGGGTCATGGTCGAGGGCCAGGATGCAACCCTCATCAATGAGATGGCCGATGAATTATGCGATCTGGTGCGGAAGGCGGATCGAAACTGAGCTCGTCGGTTCCAGTGATTTAATCCGATTAAAAATTTCCTTCGGTTTCTCCGACGTGCTATATTGACTGTAAGTGCAGTATTTATATGAAGAGAAGAGTGTAAAGAAAGACGGAACGCCAACATGCATGACAGAGAAAAAGTTTAAAACAAAAATCGTGCTAACATTCTCAACCATGCTGGTCATGGCGATGTTACTGCAGAGCATAGTTGTCATGTTCCTAGGGGTACGCACCTCCATCCGGGAAGATGTTGCCTGGGCGAGGCAATCTCTCCACCATGCGGCGGTTTCTGCCAGTGCCAATAAAAACATTATAGAAAACGATATATTTACCTGCACGTATGTTGAAAATGCAGGGGTGGAAATATCAGAACAATCCCCTTGCAGGTATACCGACCAACTCCGCACGCTGTCACAGCAGGCCAGAATACATAATAAACCCTTCACCGCCTTTGCCGGTGCGGGCTGGAACACTTTTCTGTTCGGCAACGAAGTAGTCCTCATCGCTGTGCCGCTGGTCAATACCACCGGGCAGGTAATCGGCAGTCTCGCCGCGGAACGCTCACTGCTGCCGCTATATTCCAGACATGAACAGGACGTAAAAATCGTCCTTTGTTATCTTTTGGTGAATGCGCTGCTTTTCAGCACGTTAAGTTTCTTCAGGATTGCCCATCTCTTTTTTCGGCCACTCGACAGCCTGGTGCAGAAAGCCGAGACCTATCGTCCGGACGAGCAGGAACTCTTCCTTGTCAGTGATAACGACAGCCCCTTGCGGAAGTTGTCGGCCAGCCTCAATACTCTTTTTGCTCGCGTTGAAAAGGATAACCGGACCCTCAGGCACAATCTGTCTGCGCTTAAGCAGGCCAATGCCGAGTTGCAAGAAAAAAATGATCTCGTCGTCCGCTCGGAGAAGCTGGCGACAGCAGGGCGGCTGTCCGCCGGTCTCGCCCATGAAATCGGAAACCCTCTGTCGATCATTCAGGGCTATGTGGAACTGTTGGGCAGAGACGATCTCTGTGGTGATGAAAAGAAGCAATTTTCGGAAAAGGCCCAGCAAGAGCTGGACAGAATAAAACGGCTGATCAGGCAACTTCTTGATTTTTCCGCACCGAATCGCCTGGAGACGGAAACGGTGTCGGTGAATGCTCTCATAGGCGATGTCGTCAGCTTTGCCACAATGGAAAGAAACTTTGCCCAAGCATCGATAAGGGCGGAACTTCTTGCCGCGGATGATGCCGTCGTTGCCGACAAGGACGCATTAAAGCAGGTGCTGCTCAATTGCCTTTTCAACGCCGCCGACGCCACGGCATCGCTGCAGGACAGGCACAGATCGATAGTCATCGCCACATCCCAGGAACAAAACAGTAAGATGCCGGCACAGCTGGTCATCAGGGTGCGGGATAACGGCACGGGGATTACCGAAGAACAGCAGCCGTATCTTTTTGATCCCTTCTTTACGACAAAAGAAATCGGCAGGGGAACGGGGCTGGGCCTCTTTGTCTGCCATACAATTATGGAGAGGTTGCAGGGGAGTATAACGCTCGGTAACGTGGTGCCTACCGGAGTCGAGGTGAGAATAACCCTGCCGCTGCAGAGATTAGCGT
>CAMBBS010000064.1 GCA_945863875.1 Desulfopila aestuarii DSM 18488 | reverse complement strand
TTTCTAACCAAGGTCGTCTACGCCTCATTCTCCGGCAAAGACTCCCTACCCGATCTGTCCCGGCTGCTCCAGCAATAAAGTAATGCCCCCCATCTTTTTAGTTAGCCTAAGTTGTTGTTAAGTAAGTCTTGCCCGGTGAACGGCTACAGGAAATTGATCCGGAACAAGATAGCCTCCGTTTCTATTTTCTTGGTGCAAACTGGCGGCACAAAGTGGAACATATCGGCGCAAAGAAGGCGTTTGATCAAGAAGGTCCATTGATAGTTGGAGGCTGGCAGGTCTAACTCTTTTCAGTACCCTTTTGAGGGTTATACATTCTTTCACGGGAGCATCTTTTGTGCTTATAAAATGATCTCTAATGCACTAAAAAGTTCTGCGCGAACCGGTAAAAGACAGAAAAAGCTAAGGGGTTCGCAGCCGTATTGTTTCTGCGGCAAAAGACAGGATTTGCCGGTCATCATTGAGTTTGAAAAATGATGGTCAAAAGCATGTTCGCGGGAGCTGTGGTATTTGTCGATTTTTATCAGTACATTATGAGTTGACTGTCGCCTCCCATGCGGGGGCGTGGATTGAAACGTATTCGGGATCATGGCCTTTATGGAATCGGTCACCGCCCCGTTCGGGGCATGGATTAAAATGATGGTTATGATACAGGAGGTAATCCGATGATGTCACCCTCCGTGCAAGGTAGTGTTGTGCGGAGACTTCATCACCCATGAGGCTTTTTTTGTCTTCTGATCAATTGCCGGCAAGCTATCTCAGATATTGATGACCAATACCAGCATCCAAGGCACATGCTATGAAAACGAAACTGATAAATTGGTGGGAATCTTTAAAAACCAGCTTCTGGTTTATCCCGACGCTTATGGTCCTGGCGGCGATTCTAATTTCAATTTGCATAATTAATCTCGACAGGTACTCGATAACAGACTCCGTGAGATTTTTGGGTTTTTTAAATTCTGTCAGTCCGGAAGGAGCACGGTCAATCCTGTCGACCCTTGCTGCATCCATGATGACAGTGACCGGCGTCACTTTCTCCATCACCATTGTTGTTCTTAATCTTGCCTCATCACAGTTCGGACCTCGTCTGCTCCGAAATTTTATACGGGATAAGAGTATCCAGTTTGTTCTTGGCACATTCGTCGCCAGCTTCATTTACTGTTTACTTGTACTTCGGTCAATCCAAGTGGTCGGAGAGGACATATTCGTGCCAACCTTGTCAGTAACTTTTGCTGTTGGTCTGGCATTACTCGATGCTGGTGTGTTGATTTATTTCATTCATCATATCGCAACCTCAATTCAAGCGGATGAGGTAGTTGCAGGGGTGAGTGAAGAGCTCGAGTGCAATGTGCGGCGGATATTTACAACTGAGTTGAACGATCAGCCAGACGAAATAACAGATAAAATTTCACAGCTGCAGGAAGAGAACAAGGCACACTACCACAATCATACTATTATCGCTGACCGTAAGGGCTACTTACAGGCAATTGATCTTGACGGACTTTTGCAAACGGCCAAAGAGAATGATTATCTCATACGGCTCCAAATACGACCGGGCCAATTTGTTGTGACTGACGGCACACTAGCGGTTGTCAGCAGTGAGAAAAAGTTCGATATCAATCTCACCAAAGGCATCACTAAAGCCTTTATTGTGGGGTCTAATCCTACTTCGGAACAGGATTTAGAGTACTCAATTCATCAACTTGTCGAAGTTGCTATTCGAGCTCTTTCCCCAGGTATTAATGATCCATTCACTGCAATAGCCTGTGTTGATCAGCTGGGCGCAGCCCTTTGTCACCTTGCCAAAAAAAAATTTCCCTCCTCCAGTTATTTTGATGATCAGGGGCAGCTTCGTTTGAAAATCAAGCCCTTCACTTATTCTGGTATGCTGAACGCTTCCTTTGACCAAATTCGACAATATGGTAGACCGAGTATCTCAGTAACAATACGGCTATTGGAAACGTTACTATTGATTGCTGAACATACTCTTCTCGCAGAGCAGCGAAAGGCAATTCATCGTCAGGCAAACATGATCCTACGGGCAAGTCAGGAAACCGTATTTGAACCAAACGATAGAGAAGACGTGCAGAAAAGATATGAATTATTACTGTGCACTTTGAATAGATTTAATGATGCAGCTGGCCTGTACGAGTTTCCCGATGGTTTGTCTGCCTCGCCTATGCAGGCTATTGGGCTTTTTGACCAGCAAAGAAACAGGAAAAATGTACATGTTCATGAAGAAAATATTGTTGTGCAGTGATCTTGATCGCACCTTGATTCCTAACGGAGAGCAGGCTGAATCGCCGCAGGCGCGAGAGCTGTTTGCCCTGCTTGCCGCCCGGCGGGAAATACGTCTGGCCTATGTCAGTGGGCGACATGCCCAGCTTGTCAAAGAGGCGATTGCCGAATATGCTCTGCCTGAGCCTGATTACGTTATCGGCGATGTCGGCACCACTCTCTATAGGATCGACAGGGACGCCTTACGCAAGCAGGGAAGCAAACAGTGGCTGCTGGATAAAAAATGGCAGCAGGCGATCGGCCATGATTGGCATGACTGCAACCGGGACGATGTGGTCGGACTGGTGGCCGGTATCGACGGTATGAATCTGCGGCTGCAGGAAGAAGCAAAACAGAATGACTATAAGGTCAGCTACTATACCGACCTTGATCTTGATATAACGAGCGTCCAGGACCAGGTTGCCGCGCTTCTGCATGGGCACGGCATCCGCTCTGCGGTTATCTGGAGCAGGGACGACGCGGCGCAATGCGGTCTGCTCGACATTCTGCCCCGACGGGCCAATAAACTGCAGGCGATACGTTTTTTAATGCAGGAGGAAAATATTGCCGAGACAGACACGGTGTTCGCCGGAGACAGCGGTAATGATCTCGATGCCTTGACCAGCGGCCTGCAGGCGATCCTGGTGAAAAACAGCGCTGCCGATGTTCGCAAAATGGCCCTTGATGGCCTGGCGGAGAAAGGACGGACCGATTGTCTCTATATCGCCAGGGGAGGGTTGCACGGCATGAACGGCAATTATGCCGCCGGTGTTCTCGAGGGGCTGGTGCATTTCTTCCCGGAGACCGCCGACTGGCTGCTCACCACGCGGTAAACCAAAAAAAGTATCCACCAGGGATGTTATATGCATCTGACTGACATCAAAAAGATTAAACGTTTCAAGAATATAGTTACGATCCTGGCGAAATACGGATTTGATGAAATCGTCGATCTACTTGAGGTGCCTGGGGCCGATTTCCTGCATAGCATAGGACCGGTCGATTCCAGTCTGAAACTTTTTGAGCGAATTCGTATTGTCATCGAGGAATTGGGTCCGACCTTTGTCAAGTTTGGCCAGATAATGAGTCTGCGACCGGATCTTTTGCCGGAAGAGCTGCTGGTCGAGCTGGAGAAACTGCAGGACAGTGTGCCCGCGGTCGCATCGGCGGAGATCGTTCCCGAGATTGAAAAAAGTCTTGGCCGGCCGATAGCTGAGGTCTTTAGCGCGTTTGATTTCGAACCGGTGGCCGCCGCCTCGCTTTCCCAGGTGCACAGGGGAATACTAAAAGAAAACGGTGCGATAGTTGCCGTGAAGGCGCAGCGTCCGGGCATTGTCAAAGACATCACCTCCGACCTGGATATTCTCGACACCATCTGCAGGTTTCTCGATCAGCAGTTTGAAAATCTACGCTGCTACAACCTGCCGGAACTTGCCGGGACGGTGCGGCGTACGCTGATGCAGGAGCTTGATTTTAAAAATGAACTGAACAATATCAATATCGCCCGTTCCTATGCGGCACAGGCGGACGTCTTCATCCCCATTCCCTATAAAAAATATAGTTCGAAGAAGCTGCTGGTCATGGAGTTCTTCGATGGTGTCAATTTAAAAGATCTCCTCCCCACGAAAGGCGGCGAAAGAGAACAGATCGCCCGGCTGGGCCTGCAGACAGTTGTCCAGCAGATTCTCGAAGATGGTTTTTTTCACGCCGATCCCCATCCGGGAAATCTCCTGGTGGATAGTGAAATGAGGCTGTGTCTTATCGACTGGGGGCTGGTGGGACGGCTGACGGAGCAGGACCGCTTCATGTTGATTGAAATACTCTCCGCCGTGGTCGATAGGGATAGTCAGGCCCTGGTCGACGGTTTTTTGCAGCTCTGCCGCGCCAGGGGAAAAAAGACCAACCGAAAATCGTTGGAAAGGGGACTGCTGAATATCCTCGACAGCTATTACGCCTTACCGATCAAGGACGTTGATATCGGCGGGCTGCTGCGAGGCTTACTCGCCCTGCTGCGGGAGCATAATCTGCAGCTGCCGATTGACATGGTTATTATGATAAAGGCCCTGGTGACCGCCGAGGGCTCGGCCCGTCTGGTATTCCCCGAGTTCAGTGTCATCGACGAACTGAAAGGCAGTGTGCACCGGCTGGCAAATGAGCGGTATAAACCCGGCGTGCTGTGGCGGGGGATGCGGCGCTCTTTTGCCGGTTTTTTCACTGTGCAACGTGAGCTGCCGCGCCATCTCCTGCAGATAATAGATAAAATTGAAGAAGGCGAACTCAGTTTTAAATTTCATCTGGAAAAGCTGGAGTACCTCGTCAATACCCTGGAAAGTGCTTCGAATCGCCTGACGACGGGTATTATCACCGGCTCGATCATCATGGGCTCGTCGATGATCGTCACAACCGGTGTCGGCCCCTTTCTCTTTGGCCTGCCCGCCCTGGGCGTAATTGGCTATTTATTGTCTGTTGTGCTTGGTTTATGGCTGGTCATCACTATTTTGCGGACAAAAAAATACTGAGTGGCGGCTGCCGGCTGAGAGTGAGCCTGGGCGCCTTGTGAGGTTGCAGGTGGAAAAGATATTCACAGCGCATAAAAATTGCCGGCAGATAAAAACCGCCCACCGGGCCGCCTTCCTCGTCGATGGCGACGCCTACTTCCGGGCTGTGCATGGGGCAATGTGCCGGGCCCGTCAATCGATCATGATTGTCGGCTGGGATCTGCACAGTGGCCTGCGCCTGATTCGCGAAGGCGAAAGCGGCGAGTATCCCCAGACCCTTGGCAAGTTTCTTGATTACCTGGCCAGGGAAAGAGAAGAGCTGAATATCTATCTGCTGAGCTGGGATTTTGCCATGATTTATGCCATGGAGCGCGAGTTCTTTCCGCGATATAAACTGGAATGGTTCACCCACAAGCGTATCCACTTCCTGCTTGATGGCGAGCATCCCATCGGTGGTTCTCAGCACCAGAAAATCGTTGTGATCGACGATGGAGTGGCCTTTGCCGGTGGTCTCGATCTGAGCAAGTGGCGCTGGGACACCTCGGAGCATCTGCCGGAAAACAAACTGCGCGTTGATCCTGACGGCAAAGCCTATCCGCCTTTTCATGATGTGCAGATGGTTGTTGACGGGGAGGCCGCTTTTGCCCTGGCGGAGCTCGTGCGACAACGCTGGCAAAGGGCCTGCCGGGAGTCGCCGCCCGAGGTTGATCCGAGCCGGGTTGATGATCCCTGGCCGGCCGGTGTCACCCCTGATTTTACCGAGACGGCGATTGCCATCTGCCGCACCATGCCGCAGTACAAGGAATATCAGGAAGTACGAGAGGTTGAAAGCCTCTATCTGGACAGCATTGCCGCGGCGCGCAGGTCTATCTACCTGGAAAACCAGTACCTCAGTTCCTTCCGCATAGGCGAGGCCCTGAAAGAGCGCCTTCTTGAGGAAGATGGCCCCGAAGTGGTTATGGTTTTGCCGCTGCAGACCGGCGGCTGGCTGGAACAGCACACCATGGATGTGCTGCGGGGCAGAATAGTGCACATCCTGCGCGAAGCTGATCGTTATGATCGGCTGCGCATCTATTACCCGCGCCTGGCGGTCGATCCGGAAACCACCCTCATGGTTCATGCCAAAGTTATGGTCATTGATGATGCGTTTGTCAGGGTCGGTTCATCAAACCTCAGTAACAGATCGCTCGGCCTCGATGCGGAATGTGATCTGGCCATTGTCGGCAAAGAGGGCAGCGAGGCGGCCCGGACCATAGCTTCTTTTCGCAATCGTCTGCTGGCCGAGCATCTCGGCACATCGACGGAAGAGGTGGCCGAGGCAATTGCCCGTAAAGACTCGCTCCTAGAGGCGATCGAGTCTTTACGTCAAGGCGATCGCAGCCTGATACCGTTGCCGGAAGCAAAGGAGGATATGAGCGAGCAGTGGCTGCCCGAATCCGACCTTCTTGATCCGGAAAAACCCATCGAACCGGAAGAGTTTCTTGATTACCTTATCCCGCCGGAACAGCAGCGTCCGGCCTATCGTCATTTTCTGAAAATCATCGCGACCATTGCCGTGGTGCTGCTGCTTGCCGCCCTCTGGCGCTGGACGCCCTTAGCGAAATATCTCGATATCGCCACCGTGACGGAGTCGGCGAAGTGGCTCAAGGCCCATCCGCTCAGCCCGTTGCTCGTCCCGTTGACCTACAGCATTTTAGGTCTGGTTGCCTTTCCGGTCACCCTGCTGATTATGGCCACCATCATTGTTTACGGCCCCTGGTGGGGAGCCTGGTATGCGCTCCTGGGGGCGATCCTCAGTGCCGGGGTGATGTTTTTACTTGGACATTTACTGGGGAGAAACATTGTCGCTAAGTTTTCCGGTGGTCTCGTCAATCGAGTGAATAAACGACTTGCAGAATCAGGTCTCCTGGCGGTGATTGCCTTTCGCATTATTCCGGTGGCGCCTTTTTCGTTGATCAATCTTATTGCCGGCGTTTCCGCTATTTCTTTGCGGGATTTCTTCTTGGGCACCTTAATAGGCATGATTCCGGGTATTGCGGCCATTGCCTTTGTCGCTGATCAGCTGTCGGAGTCCCTGCGGCAACCGGACCTAATAAGTTTCACCGTGCTGTTTGCCGTGGTTGTCGTTTTTGGTGCGGCACTGGTCGGCTTGCGTAAATGGGTGGAGAAGAGATATCTGCACAAGAAACAGCACGGCGGATCCTGATGCGTCTGCGCATTGCCACCTATAATATCCATCGCGGTGTCGGGCGGGACGGGACCGAAAATGTCGAGAGGGTCGCTGCTGTTTTGCGCCAGATAAATGGTGATATTGTCGCTCTGCAGGAGGTCAGCTCACGCCCTGCGGAGACGGGGGATGTGCTGGCTTATCTGGCTGCGGCAGCCCACATGCAGCCGATCGAAGGGTTTACGCTCAGTGCCGCCGGTGCACACTACGGCAATGCCCTCCTGACCACCCTGCCGGTATCGGCAGTCAGGCGCATCGATATCAGCGTGCCGGGGAGGGAACCCCGCGGCGTCATCGAGGCGATTTTTACGGTTGATGGCCAGGCGATCATTGTCTGGGCGACGCACCTTGGTCTCGGTATCCGTGAACGACACCTGCAGATCGGGAAATTGCTGAAAATAATCCATGCAGCGGATGTCGATGTACGTATTCTTCTCGGCGATTTCAATGAATGGTTGTCCTGGAGCCGTCCCCTGCGCGCGTTGCACCGATGGTTTATCACTTCACGAACGTTTGCAGGTTCTCCAGCCACTTTTCCTGCTCGGAAACCGCTGCTGCGGCTTGATCGAATCTGGGTCCGGCCGGCCCGGAGACTTGTTGCCCTGCGGGCACATTCCACCGAATTGAGCCGCATTGCTTCGGATCATTTGCCCCTGGTCGCCGAAATTTTGTTGGATAACGTTTAGCAGGCACCGGCACCGCCGTCCGGCTAAAGACATTGCCGCAGAGTAAGTGTATGGTAGCCTTTACATCTCGTGGAGAAGAGTTATAGTAGAAAAGACATATTATTTCAAAATCTTACGCAAAAAAATGGCGTAACCCTTGTACGCAATCGGAAACATGGAAAGCTACGATAAGAAAATTTACATCGTCATGATCAGTATTCATGGCTTGATTCGTGGTCACGATCTTGAACTTGGCCGCGATGCAGACACCGGCGGACAAACCAAATACGTCGTGGAACTGGCCCGTGCGCTTGGCGAACATGCCGACGTGGAGCGGGTCGACCTGCTGACCCGGCGCGTCGTCGATCCATCGGTCAGCGATGATTATGGCCTGCACTTTGAAAAACTGGCCGATAACGTGCAGATCGTTCGCATTGATTGCGGCGAGGAAGGGTATATCCCTAAAGAACAGCTCTGGCCTTGCCTGGATAACTTCGCCGATTCCGCCCTCGAATACATCAAGCTGCAGCCCGGCCTGCCGTCGATTGTACACAGCCATTATGCCGATGCCGGTTATGTAGGTACGCGCCTGTCCCATCTGCTCGGCATGCCGCTGGTGCATACGGGGCATTCTCTAGGGCGCAGCAAGCGGCGTCAGTTGCTCGCGGCTGGATTCAGCAGAGAAACCCTGGAGGCCCGGTACAATATCACCACGCGCATCGAGGCCGAAGAGACGACCCTGGGCGTTGCCGCGTGCGTTATTACCAGTACCAGGCAGGAAATTCATGAGCAGTATGCCGCCTATGATTATTACCAGCCCGAACGTATGCGCGTTGTCCCGCCGGGGACTGATCTGCAGCAATTTTTTCCGCCAAAAGGTAATGAAACCGGCAGTGCCATTGCCGCAGAGATTTACCGCTTTCTCAAGGTACCGAATAAGCCGATTATTCTCGCCCTGTCCCGCCCTGATCCCCGCAAGAATATTCTCCAGCTCATTACCGCTTACGGTCAATCGCCGGAACTTCAGCAACTGGCCAATCTTCTTATCATTGCCGGTAATCGTGATGATATCAGCGATATGGATGATGACGCCCAGGGCGTACTGCAGGATATCCTCCTGCATGTCGACCAGTATGACCTGTATGGCAAAGTGGCCTATCCGAAACATCATCAGGCCTCCGAGGTGGCAACCATTTACCGTCTGGCGGCTCTCAGCAAAGGGGTTTTTATTAATCCGGCGTTGACCGAACCCTTCGGCCTGACCCTGATTGAAGCGGCAGCATGCGGCCTGCCGGTGGTTGCCACTGAAGATGGTGGTCCCATTGATATTATCGGCAATTGTCAAAACGGCCTCCTCATCGATCCGCTTGACGCCGAAGATATTACCCGGAAGCTGCGGCGCATCCTGACCGATTCCCGGCAGTGGGAAGAATTTGCCGGCAGCGGCCTGCTGGGGGTAGAAAAGCATTATTCCTGGCAGGCGCATACCATGAAATTTCTTGAGGTGGTCCATCCTCTGATTACCCGCACGGCGGCGGCCACGCCATTTCACGGTAAACGCCGCAGTCAATTGCATCACGACCGGGCATTGTTTTCCGACCTCGATCAGAATCTGCTCGGCGATCCCGCTGCGCTCAGAACATTCATCGAGGCCCTGCAGGCGAACCGGAAGTGCGTCCTGTTCGGCATTGCCACCGGCCGAAGGCTTGACTCGGCAATCCAAGCCATGAAGAAACGACACATTCCCATGCCGAACGTGCTGATAACCAGCCTTGGTACGGAAATCTATTATAACCCCAACCTGGTGCCCGATGCAGCGTGGGAGCTGCATATCGATTATCTCTGGAATCCGCGCATCATCCGTCGTACGCTGCGGGAACTGCCGGGGCTGAAGCTGCAACCGCGTCTGGAGCAGAGCCGTTTCAAGATCAGTTATTTCATTGACCCGCAGGTTGCCCCGGATATCCAGCAGATAAACAAGATGCTGCATCAGGAAGGACAGGCCGTCAACGTGGTGCTTTCTTTCGGGCAATATCTTGATATTATTCCGGTCCGCGCGTCCAAGGGGCTGGCCCTGCGCTGGGTGGCCGAAAGGCATGATATTCCTCTCGACAGGATACTGGCTGCAGGTGGTTCCGGGGCCGACGAAGACATGATGCGCGGGAATATGCTCGCCGTCGTCGTTGCCAACAGGCACAATGAAGAGCTTTCCGATCTGGTGCACGGCGATGAAATTTTCTTTGCCTCTCGCCCCTACGCCGAAGGCATCCTTGAGGCAATCGAGTTCTACGAGTTTTTCGAGAGTTGCGACATCCCGGAAAAGTGAGGTCGGCCCACGCTGCTGCCGCCTCTTTGTTGATAGTTATAGGTTACGGATCAAGCGCGCAAAGACGGGGCCGGAATCTTTTTACGAATGCATCATTGTGGAGTTTCTTTAATGTACGAACAGGTATCCCATTCCCTCCTCAACCAGATACTCACCGACCTGAAACCTGAAATTCATGAAGAGGATCTGCGCCATTTTTATACCCGGTTAGGGGCGAATTTTTATTCCATCTATTCGTTGTTCACGGTCCTTTACGGCAAGCGCGACGACTTTCAAAGGCAGATGCAGAAACTGGTGGAAACGATGGCCAGGCAGTATATTCAGCGGCCCGACCACCTGAAAGAGAGCGATATCGCCCGTGGGCAGGATCACAACTGGTTTCTCAGTCAGGAGTGGGTCGGGATGGCCCAGTATCCGGATGGCTACGCCAAAAATCTGCCAGAATTGCAGCAGCGGGTGCACTATTTTCTCGAGCTCGGGGTGAATATGGTGCATCTCATGCCGATGCTGGTCTGCCCGAAAGGGGCCAGCGACGGCGGCTATGCGGTCAGTGATTTTCGCCGCATCGACCAGCGTTTCGGCAGTCTTGAGGATTTACAGAATCTGGCCGGAGAATTCCATAAGCATGGCATTCTGTTGACCCTGGATGTTGTGCTCAACCACACCTCCAACGAACATGAATGGGCGCGGAAGGCCCGGGAGGGGAGTTCGAAATATCAGGATTATTACTATATTTTTGACAACCGTGAAGTGCCCGACATGTTCGAAGTCACCATGCCGGAGATTTTTCCGGAAACCGCCTCCGGAAATTTTACCTGGGACGAGGAGATGGGCAAGTGGGTTATGACCGTCTTCAACAGCTTCCAGTGGGATCTGAACTACAGTAATCCCGCCGTGTTCATCGAAATGCTCGACATCATTTTGTACTGGGCCAATCAGGGGGCGGATATTCTACGCCTGGATGCCGTGGCCTTTCTCTGGAAGAAAATCGGCAGCATCTGTCAGAACGAACGCGAGGCCCATCTGCTCCTGCAGCTGATGAAGGATTGTTGTCAGGTGTCGGCCCCCGGCGTCCTGTTTATCGCTGAGGCCATTGTTGCTCCGGTCGAGATCATCAAGTATTTCGGCGAAGATGCCATCAACGCCAAGGAGTGTGAGATAGCCTATAACGCCACCTACATGGCCCTTTTGTGGGATGCGGTGGCGACCAAGAATGCCAGGCTGCTCAACCAGGGTATAAAAAGCCTGCCTGATAAACTCGAACGGGCCACCTGGCTCAATTATGTCCGCTGTCACGACGATATCGGCCTGGGGTATGACGATAATGATATTCGCGCCGTCGACTATGAGCCGCGGGCGCATCGCCAGTTCCTGATAGACTATTACACCGGGAAGTATGCCGATTCCTTATCCCGCGGCCTGCCATTCGGTCATAACGACAAGACCGGGGACAGCCGTATTTCCGGGTCTCTTGCTTCGCTGGTTGGCCTGGAGGCGGCGTTGGATCTGGGGGATCAGGCGGAGATCGACAATGCCATCAAGATTATTCTCCTGCTGCATGGGATGATCATGTCCTTTGGCGGTATCCCTCTGCTCTATTACGGCGACGAATTAGGTACCTTAAACGATACCAGCTATCTCGAAGACCCGGCAAAAGCCAACGACAGTCGCTGGACGCATCGTCCGCGCATCAACTGGGACAAGGCGCAATTGCGCAATAGTCCGGGCACCGTCGAATACCGGCTCTTTTCCGCCTTGAAAAAAATGATCGCCGTGCGCAAGGAAATAGCCGCCTTTGCAGATTTCAACAACCGTGAATTACTCGATGTCGGCAACCCGCATCTATTCGTTTTTGCGCGCTTTAAATATGCGCAGCCGACCAGCAGGGTTCTGGTTGTGGCCAATTTTGACAGTTCACCGCAGCATTTGCATCTCAGGGACATAGAGCGGAAGGCCTATTTTCGTAACGGGGCGATTCGTGACCTGTATTCAGGGGAAAAACCGGCGATGTTCAAAGAGGAACTGGTTATTCCGCCGTACCGGTTTTATTGGCTGACGGATCAGTAGCCATCTTACTTGATCAGCGGGTGATGCATACTGGCCCGCTGATCAACATAGGCCTCGGCAACTTTTCTGGCGATATTGCGGATGCGACCGATGTACCGTGTCCGTTCGTTGACGCTGATTGCTTTGCGTGCATCGAGCAGATTGAAGGTGTGCGAGCATTTCAGGCAGTAGTCGTAGGCCGGCAGAATAAGCTTTTTGTCGACGAGTTTGAGTGCTTCTTCTTCGTAGGTGTCGAAAAACATCAGTAGTTTTTCGACATTTGCCTCTTCGAAGTTAAATGTAGAAAATTCGACTTCCGCCTGATGGAAGATCTCGCCGTAACTGACCGTGTCATTCCAGGCGATATCGTAAACACTTTCCACGCCCTGGAGATACATGGCGATACGTTCCAGGCCGTAGGTAATTTCCACGGTTGTCGGATGAAGATCAATAGACCCGGCCTGCTGGAAATAGGTGAACTGGGTGATTTCCATCCCGTCCAGCCATACCTCCCAGCCAAGCCCCGACGCACCGAGGGTAGGGGATTCCCAGTCGTCTTCGACGAAGCGAATATCATGGTCGAGGAGATTGAGGCCGAATCGTTCGAGGCTGGCCAGATAGAGCTCCTGCACATTTAACGGCGAAGGTTTGATAACCACCTGATACTGGTAATAATGCTGCAATCGATTTGGATTGTTGCCGTAACGTCCGTCGGTCGGTCTTCTGGAAGGTTGCGGATAGGCGCATTTCCATGGTTCGGGACCGAGGGCGCGGAGCAGGGTGGCCGGATGGAATGTCCCCGCACCTACCTCCATGTCATAGGGTTGCTGGATGACGCAACCCTGTTCCGCCCAGTATGTACTCAACTCAAAAATGATGTTTTGAAAATTCATCAAATTTCCTCATTTTTTGCAATGATATTTCAGGAAGACCGGGATATCTCCGGCCAAATGTCCCCGTAGTATATAATTGCTATCTTGACTTTTGTCTATGGGATCATAATTATATCTGCACATTGCGTATTAAACAGTGGATCGATGTTTCCTTCCATACTGCCTGCATTCCCTTTTTGTAAATAATAGCGGCTCTTACCTCATGCAAACTCTTCAATCACTGCAGCACACAGCGGATATATCGCGCCTCCTCGGTGAGGTCACCTCCATTGCCGTTGTCGGCCTGTCGCCCAAAGAGAATAGGCCGAGTAACATGGTCGGCCGCTATCTTCTTGATGTCGGCTATACCATCTACCCGGTCAATCCCGGACAAAAAGAAATCCTCGGCGAGACCTGCTATGCGGATCTTCAATCCATTCCTCACCCGATTGATGTCGTCGATATCTTTAGAAAGTCGGAAGATGTTCTTGCGGTTGTCGAACAGCTTGTTGAATTGAATCCCCTGCCCCGAGCCGTCTGGATGCAGCAGGGAATAATCAATGAAGCCGCCGCTGAGCTGGCCCGCAGCAAAGGGATTTTCGTGGTCATGGATCGGTGTATTAAAGTGGATCATGCCAACCTCCTTCGCAGATAACTGTCTGCAATATTTCTTTTTTTCTTTTTAGTTTTCCATGGAACCAAAGATCCTGAGCATTCGTGGTGCGCGAATGCATAATTTGAAAAACATCGATGTCGATCTGCCCCGCAATAAACTTGTGCTCTTTACCGGGCTGTCCGGTTCCGGGAAATCAACACTGGCCTTCGACACCCTGTATGCCGAAGGCCAGCGCCGCTATGTCGAGTCGCTGTCGACCTACGCCCGTCAATTTCTCGGCCAGATGGATAAGCCCGATGTCGATTCGCTGGAAGGGCTTTCGCCGGCTGTTTCCATTGAACAAAAAACGACCAGTAAAAATCCCCGTTCAACGGTCGGCACGGTAACGGAGATCTATGATCACCTCCGCTTGCTCTTTGCCCGCTGCGGCCATCCCCATTGTCATCAATGCGGCAAGCCCATCGAGGCGCAGTCCCTTGAGGACATGGTCAACGCGCTGATGCTCCTGCCGGAGGGCAAAAAAATAATTCTTCTTGCCCCGCTTGTCACCGACCGAAAGGGACGCCATGAACAGCTCCTGGCACGGGTGCGCAAGGAGGGCTTTGTCCGGATCCGCATTAATGGCGACATTTTGCATGCCGATGATGTAACCGATCTTGATAAAAACAAGAAACACTCCATTGAGGTTGTAGTCGATCGACTGGTGATCAAGGAATCGATCAGACGACGCCTGGCCGATTCGGTCGCCACCGCCGTCAAACTGACCGATGGTTTTCTGTTGGTGCTCTTTCCCGACGACGATAGCCAGCGACTGTTCAGTGAGCTTGCCGCCTGCCATAGCTGCGGCATTTCCCTGCCGCCGATCTCCACCCAGCTGTTTTCCTTCAATAATCCGCAGGGGGCATGTGCCGAGTGCGGCGGGCTTGGCGTGAAACAGTTTTTTGATTCGTCGCTGATTGTGCCCGATGACCGCCTGTCCATCAGCGATGGCGCGATTGCCCCCTGGGGCTGGCGGAACGAGGAATCCTACACCGGCCATATGCTCGAATCCGTCGCAAAACATTACCATGTCTCTCTCAAGACGCCTTTCGGCAAATTATCCGAGCAGGTGCGAGAGGTGTTTCTGCATGGTTCCGGTCAGGAAGAGATTCATTTTGATTATCGCAATGGCCAGCGCAGCATGTCCGCGGTGAAGCCCTTTGAAGGGGTTATCCCCCAGCTCGATCGTCGATTTCATGAGACCCAGTCGCCCATGGTGCGCGACGAACTGACCAAGTATATGAACGAACAGCAATGCCCTCGCTGTCTCGGCGCACGATTGAAACCCGAGGCGCTGGCCGTACGGGTCGGTAAATGGTCGATATACGAACTGACCTGTCTGTCGATTGAAATGATTCTGGCGGAGCTGCCGAATCTGCCCTTTACCGAAAGGGAAAAAAAGATCGGCCAATCGATTCTCAAGGAAATTGTCGACCGGCTCGCATTTCTTCGCGATGTGGGACTGGGCTATCTTTCGCTGGAAAGGCGGGCCGGCACTCTGTCCGGCGGCGAGGCGCAGAGGATTCGCCTGGCCTCGCAGATCGGTTCACGCCTGGCCGGGGTGCTGTATATTTTAGATGAGCCGAGTATCGGCCTGCACCAGCGCGATAATCAGAAACTTATCAATACCCTGCTTGAGCTGCGCGATCTGGGCAACAGCCTGATCGTCGTCGAACATGATACCGATACGATTCTGGCGGCGGATCATGTCCTGGATATGGGACCAGGCGCCGGCATTCACGGCGGCCATGTTGTCTACAATGGTGACGTTCAGGGATTGCTGCTCAACGAACAGTCGGCCACCGGTGCCTATCTCTCCGGCCGTCTGGAGATTAAAACGCCCGAGAAAAGACGCAAGATTCGCATCGGAGCAAAACACTGTCTTCAGCTGAAAAACTGCACTGTCAACAATCTAAAAAATACCACCGCCTCGTTTCCCTTAAAGGGGATGACCTGCGTGACCGGTGTCTCGGGTTCGGGGAAAAGTTCCCTGGTGATCGAAACCCTGTTCCGGATGGCCAAAGCGGGTCTGAATAAAAGATGCGACAGTTTCAGCCAGGATCGCACCGTGTTGACGGGCCTGAGTCTGATCGATAAAATTATCGATATAGACCAGAGCCCGATCGGCAGAACGCCTCGGTCTAACCCTGCCACCTATACCGGCCTCTTCACCCATATACGCGACCTTTTTGCCCGTCTGCCCGAATCGAGATCCCGTGGCTATCAACCCGGCAGATTCAGTTTTAACATCAAGGGCGGCCGGTGTGAAGCATGCGAAGGGGAAGGCGTCAACAAGATTGCCATGCATTTTCTCCCGGATATTTATGTCGAGTGTGAAACATGCCGGGGCAGGCGATATAACAGTGAAACCCTGGAAATCCACTACCGCGATAAAAATATTCATGATGTGCTGGCCATGACCGTGGAGGAAGCACTGGAATTTTTTCAAAATGTGCCGCCGGTTAAAAACAAACTGCAGACGCTCTACGATGTCGGTTTGACCTATATTTCCCTTGGCCAGTCATCGGTTACCCTGTCCGGCGGCGAGGCACAGCGGGTCAAACTGGCCAAGGAATTATCCGGCAGAAGCAGTGGCAAGACCCTGTATATATTAGACGAACCGACCACCGGCCTGCACCCGGCGGATATCCAGCATCTGCTCAATGTCCTGAACATTCTCGTTGATCAGGGCAACACCGTCGTCATCATCGAGCATAATCTCGATGTCATTAAGACCGCCGACTGGATAATCGATGTCGGACCGGAAGGCGGCGACGGCGGTGGGGAGATTGTCGCGGTCGGCACCCCGGAAGAATTGGCTGGAGTCGAGAAATCCTATACCGGGCATTTTCTCAAACAAGTTTTGGCATAATTGCGAAAAACCGGCTGACAAGGCTTGCCTCAATTGGCGAAGTGCGTTCTAATAGCGCACTCAAGAAGAGGCAGCAGGTAACCGCGTCGCGATGACAACGTTGGAATCTCCGGCTTTTACGGGTTCTATGTATCCGAGGAGCCTGGCCGAGAATAACACTATTACACTTATATCAAGGAGCACCATGGCAGAAAATACTGAAAAGGACCAGGCAGCTAGACCGGAATTTAGAATGCAGAAGATGTATATCAAGGATCTGTCATTTGAAAATCCAAACGCGCCGCAGATATTTACCGATCGCCAGAAGATGGATCCTGCCGTCGAGGTAAACCTGCAACTTAACAACAAGCAGATAGACGCCGATCACTGGGAAGTTTCCCTGCATATTACCTCCAAGGTAACCTCGAAAGAGGACAGCAAGGTGTTGTTTATCTTAGAGATAGAGCATGCGGCGGTTTTTATGCTAAAAAATATTCCCAATGAACATATGGCGATGCTGCTTGGTGTCGACTGCCCAACGCTGCTCTTCCCGTTTACCAGACAGATTGTCAGCCAGGTTTCGATCGATGGCGGATTTGTCCCATTTTTGATGGAACCGGTCAACTTTATGGCTCTTTTCCAGAATGCTAAAAAGAAAAAAGAAGAGGCTAAAAAAGAAGAAGCTAAAAATTAATCGGTAGGCCCATAACCAAAAAAGGGGATGCCGGCGTAGCGCCGGCATCCCCTTTTTTTTATTATTTCGGGCCGTTATCCTACAGGCCGTAGGCGACAAAATGATTGACGAGGGTTGTTGCACCTTTCTCAATAGCCGTGTTAAAGAGGGTGTCGTACTGATTGTCGGCCAGAACTGATTCTGGTGATACCTGTACTCTTACTCTGTTACTCCAGACGACATTGCCTGTTGCCGCTTCCTGCACCCACATGCGCATTTCGACCGTGCCCTGCGCATCAACGGGTCCCTGGCCATAGGTGAGGGCATCAGAACTCTCCTGAGCATCATAGGCATCCGAGCTGGCGTAACCAAAAACGGATCGGCCGGTGCTCTCAAAGACGACGGGCAATAAGCCTCTTCTTGACGGCGCCCATGACGTTCCCTGCCTGGTTTTGAATTCGAGAATCCTCCCCCTGAGGATATAATCCGCATTGAATTGCTGACCGATTTTCGCCACCGTTTTCGCGTCAAGCCCATGGGTGCCGAAAGAATTTTGCCCAGCGTTACTTTCAACCTGGCTCATATAGGATCTGATTTCATTTTTCATTGTTTCGGACCAGTCATCGTCGGCCAGCTGTCGAGCAAGCGAGCTGGTATTATCGACTTTGATGACATTTTCCTGAACAAGATAATCGATAATGTCTTCCTGGATGGGGAGAGCAAATCCATTGACGATAAGGCGATCGGTCAGGGATTCAGTGATAAGCATATTTCTGCGTTGGGCCGATGCAAGATCGCCCTCGGAGTAATCGGCAAAAGGGAGAATGACAATGCTTTTTCCAGTTCCAAGTGCCTGAGGG
>CAMBBS010000063.1 GCA_945863875.1 Desulfopila aestuarii DSM 18488 | reverse complement strand
TGACCAAGGATATTCTCCAGCTGGTTGATCGCTATGGCCGCCTGGAAACCGGTCTGCTGCTCCGTCTCCATGATGCCGATCCGTCGGTGCCGCTGTTTGAGCTGTCGGAGAGAACCAGCGAGCAGATCTTTGCTCTTCAGGACCTGCTGGAAGCCCGCCTGGATGAAATTCTTGGCGATAGCGAATTGGTCTGGAAGGTGATGGTCCACTACATTCCGGCCATACTGCGGGAAAAACTTGGAGAAGCGGCTATTATGGCTATCCTGAACGGGGAAAAACTTCAGCCGTATCGCAATGCCATTATCACCAAAAAACTGGCGTCAATGGCCTTTTACAACTTTGGCGAGCGTTGGGAGAAATACCTCAAAGAGGTTGATACCAAGCTGCTGCCTTCGCTGCATAAAATTTTTGTCGATTGATTCCACCTCGCAAACAGAGGACAACCTGCGGTTTGTCCTCTGTTTGATGCGTCCCTCCCCAACGTCTGGGTCTTTTACTTTTTTAGAGTTAAAGACCCAGACAGCCTTCTAGAAGTGAAATGTGGTGGTTATAAATACCTGATGCGCTTCATAGTCGCTATCCAGCCCGGCACCACTGAGGTAATCTGATCCGGGGGTATAGGTATAGTTGGTATACTCCCATTCATCGAGGTTCGACTTCTCATAGAGGTAGCCCAGTGTGACCGACCAGGCATCCGTTGCCTGGTAGATACCTTTCGCCCCGAGCTGGGTCTTGTAGTAGTCATCGGCATCGGAAACAGGTTCCAGAGCAGCACCGGCAGCAGCGGAGCGGGCAAAGTCAATGTTTCCATCGACCCACTGATGGTCGGCGGTAAATATCAGTTCGAGTTGATGTATAACCGGCACGGTCAGACTGCCGCCAATGACGACGAAGTCATAGGAGGTTTCCTGACTCCAGTTGTAATTGGTGGAAGTTGCCGGCAGGGTCGGATCTGCGCCACCCGGATTGTAGCGACGGGCATCAAAGCTGCTGTTGGTGTACTCATAACCGGCGTAGGTGTTCAGACGGATTTTGGCAGGGAGCAGAACGTTCACGTCCAGATAAAATTCGTGCCGCTGGTCATCCTGCACACCGAACTGCGTGGCATTGTAATCGTCGTATACCAGTGCATAGCTCAGACCTAAGCCCAGGTCTTCCGTCGGTTGGAAATCAAAGGACAGCTTGGCCTTGTAGCGATCTTTATCGGCATAGTCGAAGGCGGTGTAGAATTGGTGAATCAGGCCATCACCCTCCAGGGTATCCGCGCTGTAATTGGTATCGGAAGACCGGTTCAGATATTCCAGTCGGAGCTTGGCGCTCATCCAGTCCAGTGATGTGTTCTTCAGCTGGCCAAACAGCAGATTATCCGCAGTGGTGTCGGCATCTTCCCTGTTTTGGTCGGTGTAGGTGAATTCGTAGCCACCGGTAAGTTTGTTGGCTTTGTTTAAACGGTAATTGGCATCCAATCCCGCTTCATGTCTGTCGTATTCATACAGGTGGTTGCTGCGGTCATCATCAAGAGAGGTGATTTCTTCCGAATCATTGTTTCGATCGACATAGTTATAGAACAGGCGGGTATCGAGCATAGCCGACCATTGTGAGGTGAGGGTCGCGTTGCCTCGGATATATTCTATATCTCCATCATAATCGCCATCTGCCGAGGGTGATGTGAATTGGGTGTAATCGCTCCAGTCTGCCTCGCTTTTATTCCTGTTGTACGAGGCTTTCAGTGCCAGAACACTCTCCTTCGGCAGTTGCTGGACCAGGCGTGCGCCGATGTTGTAGCTGTAGTTATCAGCCGCCGTGCTGTATTCCTCCCTGTCCGTGCCGTCATCGATAGTGAGCAAATCGTTGTCATTATCAAAAACACTATAGCCGGCGGTCAGAACGGCTGTTGTTTCTTTACCGCGATAGCCGCTTTCAACGATCAGGTTATCGGTAGTATAATCCACCGGCATGGGAACCTCAAAGTCTGAAAAGTTAAACAGGCCCCAGGGCATGACACCTTCATGTTGCTGCTGTTCCATGGAGAATTTTACGTAGAAGGGGCTTTGTTGCGGATCCACTGTTACTTCAGTGCCGAATACTTTCCTCTCCACATTGTAATCGAACTCCTTCCAGGCCAAAACCGGTGGTACGGGGTCGGGGATGGTCAGATAGTTGCTGCCGATGCCTGTGAGAGAGGTCAGCGCGTCACGCGAAAGCTGGTGATTGAGCTCGTCAAAATAGACTCGCGCCCTGCCGAGTCCAAATTGTCCGCCCCTGACTTCATAGGATTGGTCATCCAGGCTGGGATTTTGGATGGAAAGTCCAAGATAGTACGCTTCATTGTCGAACAGCAGGTTGACATCGCCGAACAAACCGTCGCTCATGTCACGGTATTCATCATATTTGGCACTTTTGTCGTCACTGGCGAAGTGGGTTGTCCGCATTCCCAGGGTGAGATCGCCATGGAGCTCGTCAGCGGCTAATGCAGGAGTAGCTATCAGTAGGGCCATAGGTAAATATATCATCCGTTTCATGGGAATCCTCCTTATCGCACGTAGCGCATGCCACCGCCGGACGGTGAGTTAGAGCCATGGATGGCCGGATGACAGCGTAGACAGTCCCAGCGGCTTGTATACGAAGCGGTATTGTCATACGGAGTGCCGGGATGTCGTGACCAATCGTGGCAATTCTGGCAGAGTTGCGGTATACGCTCGTTGAGTAATTTAGCATGGTTGCTGCCGTGAACCGCGTGACAACTCTGGCAGTTCTCTTCTACCGGGGGGTGTTCCCATACTGCCGGGCCGCGCTTGTCGGCATGACAATTGAAACAGAGTTGCTGGGGGTCATCGGCTTTAACCATACTTTTACTGAGGCTGCCGTGGGGTGAGTGGCAGGAAGAGCAACTGACTTTACCTTCCAGAATTGGGTGATGAGAGCGTTTGTTTGCTTCAATCTTGACGTCACGGTGACAGCCGAAGCAGACTTCCGGTTCGTTGGGCTTCTGTCTGCCGGCGACATGAAGGTCATGACAGGAGTCGCAGGATACATCATTTCGTTTGTGAACACCCATATCCCATAGATCCATACCTGGGGTTCTTTGGTGACAGGCGAGACAGCGTGCCGACTTGGCCTGAGGGTCGGTGTCCAGATCGAAAGTGAAAATATCGACGTCACGGCCACCACCCTTTTCTACATGCATTGCCCCGGCGCCGTGACAGGTTTCACAGGCATCCTGTGACTGGGGTCCCTTTATCGATTCTTTGAAATGGACCGATTTTGCGTAGCTGTCGTATTGTGCCTCATGGCAGTCCTTACAGGTTTCCGCACCGATAAACCCCGCCTCCTTGGAACCCGCGGTCTCGCCAGTCGCCAGAGAAAAAGAGAGCAACAGCAGGCTCAGCGGTAATAAAAATAAAATAATGTACTTTATCTTCATAATGCCTCCGGATTTTCCTTTGTGATTATCAGTAAGCCCCTGCATCTCTTGCGTCATGGTGCCGTGTTAGCCAGGCGAAAACCGAGTGAATGATGACCAAAGCTGGGAGAAAGCCCTACACGATGAGAACTGCGTATCCCCAGTGGGCCGTTGCTCCACCCACCACCGCGCATGACGCGATATTCTCCAGATCCACCATAGACCGGGTTATCTTTCGGTAGTTTTGTATATGCTTCGCTATTGTAAGTATCCTCACACCACTCCCAGGCATTTCCCAGCATATCGTAGAGGCCATAGCTGTTCGGCTGGAAACTGCCTATCGGGGCTGAAACCGCATAGCCATCATCGCAGGCAAAGGATGTCCAGTTGGCCCACTGCTTTTTTGTTTTCATATCAGCTACATTGGCATACTTGCAGGCTTCATCAGGGTTGTTGCCCCAGAAGCGGCTGTGAATAGATCCGCCACGGGCTGCATACTCCCATTCTGCTTCGGTGGGAAGCCGATAGGTCTGGCCCGTTTTCTCGGAAAGCCATTTGGCAAAAGCAACCGCGCTTTCCCAGGAGACATTGACAACCGGCTGGTTATCATCGTTTAGGGTAGATCCTTGAGAGGCCCCGCTGTTGTGTTGAGGTGAGAATTTTTTATACTGGGCGTTGGTGACTTCAAATTTCCCAATTGAGAAGTCGGATACACAGACCTCATGTACAGGTCTTTCATTAGGGTCTCCGTCACCAACAGAATCTCCCATCAGATAACAGCCACCGGGTAGAGAAATAAATTCCATTCCTATTGCGGGCTCGGTGGAAGGTGTCGCTGCACGGACGAGTGGGACATAGGCAAAGAGCAAAAGAATAAACAACGTACCCGGCATCTTGTAAGTCATCCTGTACCTCCTCTGTTTAATTGGACTACTTGGTTGATGAATATATATAGACAACTCTTCTGAGAAGTCGCTACATCGCAAACACCAAATTGTCTCTCCTTTTTCTCTAACGTGCCTACTCCTTAGTCGGTATTGAAATGCCTCCTTGTGGTTTACAATCAAGAGGTGACCATTAGCTGTACGTGACGCTCAACCGTAGATCCCGTGTGGGTTTGGACGGTGTATCAGTTTGAATGATGATTAGATGATATTGTATGAATTCGAATCGGTCAAGGTCCTTTTACGACCCCCGTGCCGTTCGTGTCAGAAAACGATTACCTAACATCTACATGTGACGTTGTTTCGGTTTGACAACCGCATGGGAGACGGCACCAGAGTCTCCCTCGGATCAACGGAACTGACCGCCCTCAGTGGCCTGAAGGGAGCTCTGTCGACTGCCCGGAAATAATTCGATTTTCTGGAGAAAAAAGGAGTGCTGGTGTAGGGGAATATGAGTACCCTTGTCATTTTAGAGTAAAAAAACGTCATTACAGGGAGGGTGATTCTATGCAAGAGGAATATAATTACACCTTGACGGTCCCGTTGCAGGACGTCGACGAGGCGGAACTTCTCCTTGCGGAGGCCCGGGCCAACAACCCGCAGATGAGACTGAGCAGGAAACCGGACAGGGGAGGAACCGCCCGGTTTTATCTCTGTTTTCCTTATGCCGGAAGCCGCACGGATCTGCGCTTTCAAGAGTGGTTTACCACCAGAAACAGCAAGAGATGGGATCTTTTTGGTCCTAATTACGGTGTATGGGGACTGGCCTGAAGGTCACGGGTTGGGGTGGTTAGGTCTGATTGGCTCGCAGCACCGTTTCAATCTCGTTGATGAGTTTGTCGGAGCGAACCGGCTTGGAGAGATACCCATCCATACCTGCGGCCAGACATTTTTCCCGATCCCCGCGCACGGCGTAGGCGGTCATGGCAATGATAGGTATATGTCTGCCACTCTTTTTTTCCTGCCGACGGATGGCCCTGGTTGTTGCATAACCGTCGAGCTCGGGCATCTGGATGTCCATCAGGATCAGATCAAAAACGGTATCCCGTAATACGTCCAGGGCCTGGAGACCGTTTTCCGCCGTTGTAACCCGCCAACCCTCGCGCTCCAGCACCGTTACTGCCAGGGTGCGGTTGATATATTCATCCTCAACCAGGAGGATGTGGTGCGGTTGCGCACTGCTTTTTTCCTCCGCCTGTTTTGTTGCGAGGTGCACGGTTATTTTATCTTCAGTGACGGCCGTAACTCCAGGTACAAACCGGACGGTAAAATAAAATGTCGTGCCGATTCCCGCCTTGCTCTCGACACAAATTTTACCACCCATCATTTCCACCAGCTCGCCGGCAATAACGAGGCCGAGCCCTGTACCCAGCTGTGCACTGTCTCGGGTTGTCACCACCTGGCTGAATGCTTTAAAGATATTGTTAATTTTTGCATTTGGGATGCCTATGCCGGTATCCCGAACTTGAAAGTGGAGCTCGACCGGAGCGCTCTGTCCGGCCTGCAGCTCTTTCGGGTGGACACTCAAGGTCACCTTGCCTTTATTGGTGAATTTTATCGCGTTGCCTACCAGATTGATGAGAACCTGGCTAAGCTTACCGGCATCGCCAAGCAGCATGTCCGGGATGGTGTCATGACAGTCAACGGTCAGATGAATGGCTTTTTTTGCGGCACTTATGGCGAGAATCTCCAGGGCTTCGGCAATGGTACTGCGCAGACTGAACGGGGCGATGTCGAGCTCTAGTTTTCCAGCTTCAATTTTTGAAAAGTCGAGAATGTTATTGATGAGCTTCAATAATCTCTCGGCGGAGGCATGGATCATTTCCAGATAGTCCCGTTTTTGACCGGAAATATCCGAATGCAGAACAAGATCCGTCAAACCGAGAATGCCGTTCATCGGCGTGCGTATCTCATGGCTCATGTTGGCCAGGAAGGTGCTTTTGTTTTTCTCGGCCCGCTCGGCCCGCTCCTTGGCTTTTTGCAGGGCATCGACGCTGTGTTTTCGGTTTAAAGCATCGCCGATATGACGTGCGACAAAGGCCATGAGTTCCTTATCTTTTTCCGTATAGATAACTCTGTTGTAGCTCTGAATTGCCACTACTCCGGAGATATGATCGAAGAAAAACGGTGCGCCGAGCCAGGAATAGGGGGGGGTCCCGACACATTCGATATTTTGTTCCTGGCATATCCGGTCAAAATTTGCCGGCGTGAGCAGGAGTGGTTGCCGGGTTTTCAGCAAATAACCGGTAATGGAATATTTCTCTCCCTCCAACTTTAATTCCATGTTCTGGAAATGGGTGTCGTTTTGATCGATATAATAGGGGAATTTTATATACTGCCCATCCGGTCGATCTTCCGCAAGCGCAATAAAAAAATTCCGGGCGTGGATCAGACGGCCAACTTTTTGATGAAGTTTGCCGTAGAGGTCGTTGATATTTTCTGAACTGTGCGCCTGCTTGCTGATTTCATACAGAGCCGTTCTGAGCCGGTCGGAGTATTCCAGCGCGTGCATGGATTTTTTCAACTGGAGGATTGTGTCCATGCTTTTTAGCCGCGACCCGATAATTGCGGCGACTGTCTCGATTGAACTGAGGAATTCACGAGAAAAAGAGCCGGGCCCGCGACCGTCAACATAGAGCAGGCCGGAGAGCTCGGAGCCATCCTGAATGGGCACGAGCAACTGAGCAGTGTTGTTCGGGCTGGGAGACTGGGGTTGGTCGGAGAGTTCCACCGGAGAGTGCGTTTCGGCCAGCAGGCCGATGATCGGTTGATCGCCATGGATCATTGCAGGAACGGTCTCTGGCCTGTATTCGACCGGTGCTTTATCGAAAGAGCAGGGGAGAAAATTG
The DNA here is from genome assembly GCA_945863875.1 of Desulfopila aestuarii DSM 18488. GTDB lineage: Bacteria > Desulfobacterota > Desulfobulbia > Desulfobulbales > Desulfocapsaceae > Desulforhopalus_A > Desulforhopalus_A aestuarii_A. Next base: position 13,216 of record CAMBBS010000063.1, on the reverse strand, counting down.
CCCGAGAGGTTGTCCAGGAAATATATTTCTATGTAAAAAGGACCGAGTTTCGGAAAGATATGCGTGTGCAGGAAAAGGGACAGCTGCTCAGTCGTATCGATTTTTCGTTGGCCGACGGTCAGTTCTCGTACAAGTTCGAGAATTGGTAGTGCTGAAGCTGTATCAAAGCTCCTGGTCAAGTCTTGCATAAGGGAGAGCGTAACCGGTTAGTGTTGCCTCAAGAAAATCAGCTGGTCATGGTCAGTGTCCTTGAAAAACGATCGTTGGTTAACACTGCATCATATCAAAAAATAATGCCGAGATGAAGGCGCGGCACTCTTTTCTTGAAAAAAAGCTAAAAATTGTGCTGTTTTTTGTTGTTGAGCAAGGGTTTGGCACGATCACGAACGTCTCCGTTCCGCTTGCACCGGATTGGTCAGTGTCCCGATATTTTCGATCTCCACCTCGACGACATCCCCATCATGGAGCGGGCCGACGCCGCTTGGCGTACCGGTAATAATGATGTCGCCGGCTTCGAGGGTGAAATTTTTCGAGACAAAGGCCAGGATCAGAGGGATGTTAAAGATCATATTCCGGGTATTCGATTTCTGGACAATCCGGCCGTTCAGGCGGCACTGGATGACCAGATCCTGCGGGTCGCCGATATCTTCCGGAGTAACAATAACCGGCCCGATCGGGCCAAAGGTGTCCAGAGATTTTCCCCGGTACCACCCGGCCTTGTCTCCTTTTTGCAAATTACGCTGGCTGATGTCGTTAAAACAGGTAAAGCCGAGGATGTGCTCCATGGCCGAGTCGACGGAAAGGTTTTTCACCCGGTCTTTTATGATGATGGCCAACTCCGCTTCATGGTCGGTGCGGCAATCGGTAAAACCGTATTCTTCGACAAAGGCAGGGAGGATAATCGGTTGCCCGGGGCCGATCAGTACATTTGGTGTTTTGGGGAACAGTACCGGTTCGGTGGGGATCTCGTTGGTAAAGTTCTGCACATCAACCGACTGACTTTCCATAATATGCTCGAGATAGTTCAATCCCAGGGCGACAATCTTGCTTGGATGCAGCACATAGTCGCCGCCATTGGACATGGGCAGTGAAATTTTCATCGGAATCCCCTCGCTTTTGCGTCGTTGTTGCTGATAAAAAGGCTTGCCATGGTATTACAATAATCAGCTTAGCATATTTTTCGAAAAACTTTCGAGCTCGGCAGTATTTTTTAAGCAGTACAAGGTTTTTTCCGACCATCGATGATCTTGTAGGCGCAAAATTCGCCGCACGTGGTACATGCCTCGCGGGTATCGGCAACCTTAGCGGGTGTGCCGCGCCGCATCCTGGCAAGGGGCGGATCAAAGGCAGCACATAAAAAGATGCCCCGTGGCAGAGGCGTTTCTGCATACTATCGGTTATCATCCCTTGCCGGGCATATTCCATCTGGATTTTGAAGCTCTGCTTCTCCTGTAATTTTGGCGAAAAAAAGACCGCAGGCAGCGGTCTTCTGAGAAGCAGGGTGTGAGATGCCCTATTGGTCCGTTCCCTACGCCGGTATTAACCGGATCAGGTTCAAAAGATCACGACGCAGCAGCGGAATTCTCAGGCCGGAGACTCCCCTTGGGTTTGTTGTATTCCATTGTATCGAGAAAGTAACCTTGTCTGACCGGTGCCGTTAAGGACTTAGCCTTGATTCTGGTTTCAGGGATGAATACATAAATAAAACTTAGGTTGATCAAGTCATGCGGGAGGGGAAAAAGAAAAAAATCCGACAAATATAAAAAACCGGCCGGGCAGAGGATAAGTTTTTTCGAGGTCGGCAAACAGGGGGAGAGTATGACACTGACACCGTCAACGATGCAGAAACTGGGTATGACAGCACCTGATTTCAATCTTGCCGACCCGGCCGGAGAGCGGTATTCCTTAGATGAGTTTTTAATCAGAAAAGGATTGCTGGTTATTTTTATGTGCAATCACTGCCCATATGTTCGTCATATTCGCGAGAAACTGGTGAAGAAGATTCGCGATTATCAGGAACAGGGGATTACGGTGGTGGCCATCAACAGCAACGATTTTGATGCGTATCCGGATGATAATCCGAAAAACATGACCCAGGATGGTCAAAAGTACGGCTACACATTTGCCTATCTGGTTGATGAGCAACAACAGGTGGCCAAAGACTACGGTGCAGCCTGTACACCGGATTTTTTTCTTTTTGATGCCAAACGAAAACTCGTCTATCGCGGGCAGTTTGACAGTGCGCGCCCGGGAAACAGCGAGCCTGTTACCGGAGCTGACCTGTCAGCGGCGATTGAACGGATGGTCGCCGGAAAGCCGGTATCGCCGAAACAGCGGCCCAGCATGGGCTGCAACATCAAATGGAAGCCGGGAAACGAACCCGATTATTTCGCGTCAAGGTAATGATTTTCGGCTTGAAACAGGCAAGTGCAACTCTCTATTTCCACCGGATCAATAACAATGCACAAAAACCCTACCATCCACCTCCATGTAAGAACCAAGACCTGGATTGAAAATGATCAACAGGATTTACTTTTTGGCAAAGAAAAAACGGAAATTCTGGAGCTTATTGAGCAGGAAGGATCCATTGCCAAAGCGGCGGAAAGAATGGGCATGAACTATAAAAAGCCTGGACCCATGTCAAAATCCTGCGAGAAAATATCGACGATGAACTGGTTGTGGCGCAAAAAGGAGGTGGTGGCAGCGGCGGCACGATACTTATGCCAAAGGCGGATGAGCTGATCAAAAATTATCGTCAACTGCAGCAGGAGATAGAAAACTTTGCCAATAAAAGATTCAAAGAACTGTTCTGTCCTGATGAAACTCTAGCCCAATAACATCTGCGCCACAGGCAAGAGAGGATTTTCTTCTTAGCTCTTGTAATCTTTGACACAAATAAATATGCAAATATTGCATATTTATTTGTGTCTTGGTCCATTGCCCGTCGATATATTGTTTATGTACGCATATTGGCTTGTTCTAGGTAGCTACTCTCAATATGATCTGGAGATCACTCTCATGAAACAGATGCTCACCATGACAATCAACGGCAGTGAAGTTGATTGTCAACAAGGCAAGACTGTCCATGAAGTCTGTGCGGACAAAGGTATTCCCACTCCGACCATGTGCCATGATGCACGATTAAAACCATATGGCGCTTTGTCGTCTCTGTCTGGTAGAGGTTCAAGGTGCTGCCAAACCCCTTACCTCCTGCACCACTCCGGCGGCAAATGGTATGCAGGTTACTACGGAAAGTCCGCGGCTGACCAGACTGCGCAAGACCATCATTGAACTCCTGCTCTCCAACCATCCCAACGACTGCATGTGTTGTGAAACGACCGGCAAATGTGAGCTCCAGAAGATGGCCTATTTTTACAACGCCGACTTAAAAAGATTTCCGGGGAACAGTGTGCTCTGCCCATCAGGGAAGACGATCCCTTTATCACCTTTGAGCCAAGTAAATGTCTTGTCTGTGGTCGCTGCACGCGGATCTGCAATGAAGTTGTTATGGCCGGAACAATTGATATGACCGGTCGTGGCTTTGATGCCCTGCCTGACACCGCTTTTTCCAGACCCCGCAGCCTGCAAAATTGTGAGTTCTGTGGTCAGTGTGTTTCGGCGTGTCCCACCGGCGCCTTAACGGACAGGAAGAGCCGAGGATTAGGTCTTTTCACAGAGGTTAGAAGAGTAAAAACTACCTGTTCCTATTGCGGCACCGGATGCAATTTTTTCCTCGTCGAGATGCACCAATGAGGAAAATTATCTCCTGGCCAAATGTCTGCGTACGGCGGTTGGCTCGAACAACGTCGATAACTGCGCCCGGGTCTGACACGCTCCCACCGTGGCCGGTCTGGCTACAAGCCTTGGAGCAGGTGCTGCAACCAACTCTCTCGTTCAGATGCCGGATATTGACGTGTTGTTTTTGTTCGGCTCCAATCCGACGGAAGCCCAGCCGATTGTCTCGCTCTATCTGAAAGAGGCGATGAGCAACGGGGCGAAGCTGATCGTCAGCGATCCGCGAAAGACGTGGATGGCAGCAAGAGCAGATGTCTGGATGAATTTAAAACCGGGCAGCAATATCGCCCTGCTGAACGGATTTATTAACGTTATTTTGACTCACGGCTGGGAAAATAAAGAGTTTATTGCCAAGAGAACCGAGGATATTGAAGAGCTGAGAGCCAAGGTCGCGGAATATGACCTAGACCGGGTCGAAAAGCTGACCGGGGTGGCGCGGGGAAAAATCATCGAGGCGGCCCGGGCCTATTCCTACCCGGACAAAGCGATGATCGTCTAGGTCTGGGGGTAACCGAACACCGGACTGGAACCGAAAATGCCATGGCTATTGCCAATTTAGCCTTGGTCTGTAGCCAGATAGGCAGGCCTTCCACTGGTATTATGGCGTTGCGGGGACAGAACAATGTTCAAGGCGCCTCCGATCTCGGTCCTTTACCCGCCGCCCTTCCGGGATACCAGGCGGTCGCAGACGAGAAGGTCCGTGAAAAATTTGGCAAGGCCTGGGGCAGAAAGATTAACAAGGAACCGGGCTTGAAGTCGGTTGAGATGCTTGATGAATGCGTGCGCGGTACATTCAAAGGCATCTTTATTCTCGGCGAAGACCCGGCTCAGACCGATCCTGACCTGGGCCATGTGCGTAAAGCGCTGGAGGCGGTCGACTTTTTAGTGGTCCAGGATATCTTCCATACCGAGACAACCCGCTTTGCCGATGTCATCCTGCCGGGGGCAAGTTTTGCCGAGAAAGATGGTACCAACAATGGTGAAAGACGGATTCAGCGGGTACGTAAGGTGGTGCCGCCTGTTGCCGGACTGGCGGAATGGGAGGTTATCTGTAAACTTTCGACCTTGATGGGCTGTCCCATGTCTTATAACAGTCCTGCGGATATTATGGACGAAATCGCCTCGCTGGTGCCGATCTACGGTGGTATAAGTTACGACCGCTTGGAAGAAAAAAATATTCAGTGGCCCTGCCCGGATAAAAATCATCCAGGTACCACCACCCTCTACACCGACCTCTTTGCCAGAGCAAATGGACTTGCTGCCTTTATGCCACTTGACCACCGGGGCTCAGGTGAGGTGCCGGACGATACGTACCCTCTGGTGCTCATCACCGGCCGAATCCGTGAGCATTACAACAACGGTTCGATGACAAGAAGGTCACCGGGCATAGCTCAAATAGTACCGGCTGAGCGGGTTGAGATCAGCCCCGAAGATGCCGAATCTCTTGGCATCAAAGACAGTAACTGGGTGATTGTATCATCGAGAAGGGGGCAGGTCAGGGTTCGGGTCAAAGTCACCGATCGTTCACAGCAGGGCAATGTCTTTATGACCTTCCATCATCAGGATGCCCTGACTAACGTTCTTACCTCTGCGCACCGGGATCCTATTTCAGGAACACCGGAATACAAATCCTGCGCGGTGCGAATTGACAAGGTTGAGGAAAAAGTTGCAGTGTGATTTGTAAAAAAGAGCAAGGAAATGCGAGTTTCAGACGTTGCCCGCCAACAGAAAACCAGAGGTAATTATACCTCTTGTGGAAACTACAAGAACGCATTAGCATTGTTTATTGAGGCATCAGCTGATAAAGACATTTCTCCAGGAAGTTTCATAGGGTGCATCGTTCTTCAAGACAAATTCAACGTTAGAATTTGCTGACATGAAATGTTGTTGCGCTTTCATATTGATATTAGCAATGGCCATAACCTGCCATGCTGAAACCATTACGATGGTCGCCGACGAATGGCCGCCGTTCAATGCGGCGGCAAACAGCAGGGAAGAAGGGTACATGGTGGATATTGCTAGAGAGGTATTTGAGGAAAAAGGCATCGAAATACAATATATGACCATGCCATGGAAACGTGCTCTTGCGGAAACCAGGAAGGGAACCTATACCGCCGTAATCGGTGCATCTAAAACTGACGCTGCAGGTTTTGTGTTCCCAAAAGAAGAACTGGCGCGTACCAAACTGGCCTTTTATGTAAAAAAAGGAAATCCGTGGAAATTTAAAGATATTGAGTCAATCAAACAGATTAGATTAGGCGCCACTGCCGGCTATGATTATCGGCAGTGGCTGAACGATTACATTAAGGCCAATAGTAGCAATCTCAATCAAGTACAAATTCTTACCGGTGATATCCCTTTACAAAGGAATCTGAGTAAACTCCTTTTGGATAGAATTGATGTCGTTGTCGATACTGAAGCCGCAATCCTTTGGGAGGCGAAACGTTTAGGTATCTCACATGACATTGAGCCTGCCGGATATGGCAGTGAACCATCTTTTTGTTATATTGCATTTTCGCCCAATAGCCCGAGATCGCCAATATATGCACAAATATTATCAGATGGTATTGCGAAACTCAGGGAGAATGGAAAACTGCAAATTATTCTTGGCAAATATGGATTGATTGATTGGAAAAAACCGTAACCATTTGAAAAGGCAATAAATATTAAGGGGACCACTATGGAAATTAATCTTCTCTGTGGAAAAGAAGTTATTGGTCTGAAACTGCCTCCTTCAGTCTTACTGATCGAAAACAAACCTGCTGAAGCTCTTGCCGACCCAGCATCTGCTGTCAGTGAGTCCCTGCTCCAGCCAATCGGTACCGCGCCTCTTAAAGAAATAGCACGGGGACGTAAAAACGCCTGCATCGTGATCTCCGATATCACCAGGCCTGTGCCCAATAAAATTATTCTGCCGCCATTGCTTCGCACCCTTGAAGAAAGTGGTATTGCGGCGCGGGATATCACCATTCTTATTGCAACGGGTATGCATCGCCCAAATCTTGGCGATGAACTGCTCTCTATGGTCGGCAAGGAGATCTTCGATAACTATAGAGTCGTCAATCATTATTGTAAGAATACCGAAGATTTGAGAGAGATTGCCAAAATCGAAGGGGCGCCCATAGAGATAAATACCCACTATCTTGACGCGGATTTGAAAATTCTCACCGGGCTCATTGAACCGCATTTCTACGCAGGTTTTTCGGGCAGCCGAAAATCGATTCTGCCGGGTATTTCAAGTTTTGCAACGATGAAGTTTATGCATTCCTTCAAGGTTATCGAGCAGCTTCAGGAGGTCAATTGCCGGCTTGAAAATAACATCTTTCACCAGTATGCCATGCAGGTTGCCGAGATTGCCGGGGTCGACTTTATTCTCAATGTGGTGATCAATAAAGAGCGCGAGCTGGCAAGAGTTTTTGCCGGTGATCATGATCTTGCCCATCGGGCAGGATGCGATTTCGTTGCCGGTCACTCGGTGGCAATGCTTGAGGAGAAGGTTGATCTGGTCATAACCTCAGCCGGTGGCTATCCTCTTGATGCAACCTTTTATCAAGTCTCGAAGTGTCTCATTGCAGCCAGAGACATCCTCAAAAAAGAGGGTACGATTTTTGTTGTTTGTGGTTGTCAGGAAGGCCTCGGCAGTGAAGAATTCTGCACTATTATGCGATCGAATCCGACCCCTGCCGATTTTATTAGCCGGCATGGCCATCCAGATAACTTTGTCATCGATCAGTGGTGCGCTCAGAATATTTACCAGGCTTTGGAGCATGCGGGGAAAATATTTATATATTCTCCAGGCTTATCCCAAGCTGATGTGGATCGTTTTCAGGGATTGAAAGTCGTCGACTGCCAGGCAACCGTGAATGAATTACTGAAAACGCATAGGAACGTTGCCGTCATTCCCGATGGGCCTTATGTTGTTGGAAAGATAGGGAGGAAGTGATTAAGTTACTACAGCAACACACTCAATTTCCCAGCTTTATATTCATTAATGAAATTGATAACATCGGCCTTTATGCTATCTCTCATAATTCTTGTTTGTTGTAGTCTGTCAACTCTGCTTTCGGCAATTTTGTCTGGATCAGGATGCCGCAGGTTTAACCGCAAGAATTGACCAGGGAAATCAGGACATTTCTTTTCTAACCTTTTTGAGCAGACCGTGATGACAATGTCATACCGTCGTCCCATTTCGAATAGGTCGAAAACGGAGCAAGGGCTTTCCCAATTTGATACATCATACCCATCCAGTTTCATTATTATCGTAACCAACGGATTTAATGGCCCGGCCTCAAATCCAGCACACTCAACAGTAAAATACTCACCACCAAGAGCCTTGAGGTATGCACCGGCTATAAGGTTTTTGCCGAAGTTCTGTTCAGATACTATGAGCACATCTAACATGACTAACTTTCCATTTGAAACGAGAATGAAACTTGCTCCAACAAAAAGGACACCATACCTTATAACGGTTCTCGCATCGTAACAAATTCATCCGCACTACTGGGGGAATGCCCGGGTGTGGTCACAGTCGGTTTTTGTGGCACCGGCATTCAGGGCCCTAGACGCAACTATAAAAATAAGCATTCACGCTCAAAAGGATTATTTTTTTTTTTGCAGGTAACGCTGGAGCAGGGCAGCAAACATTGTTTTGATGGTGAATAACTCACTCCGCCGCTCTCAGACAGACATAAACCCGGGGGATTCCACATTGAAACTCCGTTTTCCTATTCATGTTCTTATCTCAACGCTGTTCCTGATTTTGTTGCTGGTTGTCGGCGGCATTATTGTCAGCCTTGGTTACCAGTTCAGTCGTGACACTCTCAGGTCGATGGCCGGCGAGTTGAGCGGACGCATCGAACGTGCGGCGATGCGTGAATTAAGCAACCTGATCAGCCCGGCTGAAATGGCAATTCGGCTGTTGAGCCTGGATGCGATTACCCGGGCCAAATCTCTGGAACAACGCCTTGAGAGTCTCGACTTCTTACGTGAAGCTTTGAATAATTCTCCCGGGCTCACCTCCCTCTATATCGGCTATGCTAATGGTGATTTCTTTCTCATCCGTCGTCTTTGGAACGACGATGAACCACAACAGTTGAACGCACCGGAACAGACAACCTTCATCGTGCAAAGCATTGATCGTTTCCACGGAACACTGCGTGGCCGGTTCATCTTTATCGATTCATCAATGGCAATCCTGCGCAGCGATGACCGCCTCGATTATGCAGGCAGTTATGATCCACGGGTCCGTGAATGGTACAAGGCCGGTATAGCCTCTATCGGGCAGATCAAGACCGCACCCTATCTCTTCTTCACTACGAAGAAAGTCGGCATGACCATTGCCCAAAGGGCCAAGCGGGCTGACGCCGTGGTCGGTGCAGACATCCGCCTTGAAACTCTTGACGAGACACTGGCAAAGCAAAAGGTAACGCCTGGAACACATGCGGTCTTGGTCAATCGTGCAGGCAGTATCCTGGCGTATGAAAATTATGCAAGGCTGATCAGTCATTCGGTCGAAGCCAATGGCCGTGCTGTTTTGCTAAAGCTCTCTGAACTCCACGTTCACGTCTTTGCGCAACTGGCAGCGTTAGTAGAAAAAATGGATGAGAATCTTGTGCAGAAACTGTTGGTGGAGGTCGAAGGTGAGTTGTGGCACGCCACTGTCAGCCCGGTGGAAATGGAAGGTTCAAGCCCGCTCTTCCTGATTACAGCCATTCCCGACAAAGAATTGATGGCTCCGGCCTATAATCTGATACGTCAATCATTCATAGTCATGGTGTTGGTCATTCTGCTGGCGATTCCAATCATCTGGCTTTTGGCCCGCGCTATCTCAAAGCCCTTGCGTAAACTGGCTGGAGAAGCCGAAGCAATTCGTCACTTTGAATTTTCTAAACAGATCTCTGTTGAATCATTTGTTTTAGAGGTCAGCGAACTGGCGCTGACTATGGATAGTATGAAGCACACGATCAGCCGTTTTCTTAAAATCAGTCTGGCCGTTTCGGCGGAAAACAATTTCGATCGACTCTTGCCATTTCTGCTGGCGGAAACTATTTCTGCAGCTGATGCCGATGCTGGCTTGCTCTACCTGATCGACGACGATAACTTTTTGTTTGCGACGGGACTCATGGCCAGTGGAAGTACCTTACCGCCGAGCGCTCCGACGCATGACCCGGCGAACCGCAGTCCGCTTCTCAAAACTGCAATGCAGGCTCGAACAGCTTACTCTGCACCGCTGACCGATGCCGATATCAAAGCTCTGGACCTTGCTGAAGCTGTAAAATCCTGCGGTGCCAGTCATGGCATTGCCGTGCCGCTGCTCAACAGCCAGCAAACGTTGGTTGGCACAATGATCTTATTGCGACAAGCCGCCACGGACGATGCCCGCCTGAGTTTCATTGAGGCACTCTCAGGCCCCGCCACCGTTTCGCTGGAAAACAAGGAGTTGATCCAAGCCCAGAAGCGGTTGTTTGAAGCCTTTATAAAGTTGATCGCCGGAGCAATTGATGCCAAGAGTTCCCATACCGGCGGACACTGCGCCCGCGTTCCGGAACTCGCGAAAATGCTGGCGCACGCCGCCTGCGCACAGACCAGCGGCCCGTACAGGGACTTCAGCTTGAGTGAAGACGATTGGGAAGCCGTCCATGTTGCCGCCTGGCTGCATGACTGCGGCAAAATCACCACACCGGAATACGTTGTCAACAAGGCGACCAGGCTTGAGACCCTCTACGACCGCATTCATGAGATCCGCATGCGCTTTGAAGTACTCAAGCGTGACGCTGAAATAGCCTGTCTCAAAGTAATTGCCTCTGGCGAACCGGAATCTCCTGCCCGCGCAAAACTTTCGGCGGAACTGGCACAACTCGACGACGACTTTACCTTCGTTGCCACCTGTAATGAGGGCGAAGAATTCATGGCACCGCCAAAGCTGGCGCGTCTCCACTCAATCGCCGGGCAAACCTGGCTGCGAACTCTTGATGACAGGATCGGTATCTCCCAGGAAGAAAAGGAACGCAAGGCCCGCTCACAGGCACCAGAAGTACCTGTGATTGAATCGTTACTGGCTGATAAGCCCGAGCATTGTGTCGAGCGTCCTGCTCGGGACAGAATAGCCGAAAACAACCAGTGGGGCATCAAAATGGTGGTCCCTGATCTGCTCTACAACAAGGGTGAACTGCACAACCTCAGTGTCGCTCGTGGAACGCTGTCGGAGGAAGAGCGTTACAAGATTAAAGAGCATATTGTTCAGACCCTGATCATGCTTTCTCAACTCCCCTTCCCAAAACACCTGCGACAGGTGCCACAAATCGCCTCCGGGCACCACGAAAAGATGGACGGCACTGGCTATCCTAAACGTCTACGTGGAGAAGAAATGAGCCCCTTGGCGCGTATGCTGGCCATCGCCGATATCTTTGAGGCGTTAACCGCTGTCGATCGTCCCTACAAGAAGGGCAAGACACTTTCGGAAACCATCAAAATAATGTCGCTCATGAAAAAGGATCAGCATATCGATGCTGACTTGTTTGACCTGTTTCTGCTTTCCGGCGTCTATCGGAACTACGCCGACGTTTTTTTGAAGCCCGAACAGATCGATGAGGTGGATGTTGCCGCTTATGTTGATACAGTGGTTGAGAGCTGAGCTGATGATCAGCTCGCGGCGCAAGGACCAGCAGACAATCTTTTTTCCTGTTTCCTTCGAACTGACTTCCGTACTTGGCAACACATTTAGTGCATGGATAGTTTGAATTCGACGATGCCGGCAAGAATGAACAAAAGACTGAGCAGCCGGGCCAGGTTTAGCGGCTCACCGGACAAGACTATGCCCAAAAATTGCTGTGCCGACGGCTCCGACACCAGCTATGTTGACTTGGATAACAGCAACTTTCAAGACATTTCACTGAGGAGATGAGTCAAGCAAAGAAAGACGTGGCCCCAATTCTTGCCACGGCTTCATGAAGGTTCTCTTTCCGCACGGTGTGCGGTGAGTCAAGCAAATAATGAGATTGAGGTTTTGTTGTAGCTCGCCATCGAGGATCGCAAGAGGGTGAACGATCAACACATGCGAATCGACTCCACCTATACAGCTGTTCAATTTGGCTATACAGCAGTTGGTACTGGAAAAAACAGCTGGTGAAGACGCTTGAAGAAAAGCAGTTTTCCCAGCATTATTATCCTCACGGTGCTCCAGAAACTGATGAGCCTGATGCTGACTTAGAGAAATCCGGCACATTTGCAGGTTCTGCCACTGAAGGTGTGCAAAAGGAGAAGGTTCTCAAGGAGCAGCATCTGGTAATTTAAGAAAACCAGAAAGGGATCAGTTTGATGAGGTTTTTGGACCTTATTTAAAAGGTGCACCTATATTCAGAACTCCTGAACTCATTGATTTTACTATGACACCAGTTTATAAATCAGCCGATTATTTGTGCCAGGAAATTGCGTACAGGTAGTGTTAAGTTCGTTGCACAAATGCTCTCAAGTTTTTCCGCTTGACCAGTTTGCCAGTTGATGCAGTCGGACCTTTAATATTCCCTCTTTTTCATTGGGAATCAAATCCACTTCTGTTCTATAAATTGCCTCAATGAGGTTCCGGGCATCTTCACTACGGCTCATTAGATCTCGAATGATACTCACCATGGCCGTTTCCGCCCTGTAGGCGATCATTTTGATCATATCAATCAGCATAATTTCTCCAAACTTTCGCGGCAAGCGATTAAGCGTAGCGACATGACTGCGCACCTTGCCATCAATCGCCCGATACTCCGGGTTGACCAACGTGGCCGGCTCAGATATCTCCTCGGTAGAATGGTCGGCAAGGCCGTCAAGATTATAGTGTTTACGCATATATCTAAAGAAGTTTTCCTGTGACCATCTGGTAAACATTGTTGCGGCTACCGGGCTACAGCCACTTTGCTAATCGGTGCTGATTATGGCCGTCTGGTGACCGCTTTCAGTCAGCTGGCGGATCTCCCTGACCCACAGTGTCTTGCCAAGAAAAACACCTCGCTCGGCAAGTCGCATCTCTACAATATTGTCCGACACCAATCGCACCGGTGCCGTCTGGAATTCTTCTTTAGCGGTCCACCCGGCCTGCGCCGGGGTTTATCATAAAGTAACTTGGCTGGGATTTCGAAGTCGATTATATAAAACGGCAGCCGGAGTGAGGAGGCCGTATCGCCATTGGTGCTTTGTCCCCGTAGATTAGCGTGGTCCGGGAGCTGGCGGCTTTGTCACTGATGAAGCAGTTGCTATCCCGTTTGGAAGAGAGCCGAAATCGACAACTCCCCTTCCGGTGATGCCAACAAACCATGACGGAGAATAAATCAATGAGCGCTAAAAAACAAAAAAAGAGCAAGGCTGTGAAACTGCCCAAACACCTGCAGCATATCAATATTCATGCCGCCGGTATCGACGTTGGCTCCCGGAGTCA
>CAMBBS010000062.1 GCA_945863875.1 Desulfopila aestuarii DSM 18488 | reverse complement strand
CACTTCGGCGCCATTCATTTTGGCCAGTCCATCCTCGCCGTCGACACCTTCCAGCACATTGTACCCTGCGCCTTTCAAGGTAAAACTGACCATTTGCCGGACACTGGCACTGTCATCCACAGTCAAAATTGTCTTTGCCATCGCTGTTTACCTCCCCCCTTAACGTGCACGATAAGTATATCTTTTTACGAGAAATTTTTGACCATTTCACTGCATGTCCTTCTTGCATGTCTGCCATAGACAACCTTCTTTGGCCCCGGACAGGCAGCCAAGCTGCCTACGCTGCCCTGGGTTTTTTACCATAAAGATTTGTCACCGGTTTCCACCTGTCCACCGCCCTGCCTCGCCTGCAGGAAGCAGGCTCGCTTCAAAAATTATCTGAACCAGCCCGGCATGAAAAAGAGTGGAGACCAGAAAATCGGTTCTACCGCGCCCTGTCAGTATCGAAACACCCTCATTGTGATATGATTTCCGCTGTTCCATGGTACGCATAACCAGCTTCTTGACGGGGCACGTTTCACAGGAGGTTGTTTGGCCGCACCTTCCTGGTAATCGCGCATGAAGACACGCCACTGCTTCGCCGCCGGGCAGCCCGACAACCCGCTCCGCCGGTTACCCGGCCATGGCCGGGGCCGCCTGATTTGCCGCGGTGATTCTTCGCGCCGCAATAGGAACAAATCAAATGCATGTCCGGTCCTTTTTATCGAGCATTGCGCACAACCGGTTCTTCATAATTTTCTGTTTATCTCCTGCCCCAGGCAAAACATAAAATGTTTCTTCATGGGCAGTCTCTCGCATAAAACATACCATCGTCTTAAGATGGCGGAATAATATTTAATTAAGAGATTAAAACGAGGAGTTACCACAATGTGTCAGCAACGCGGGACTGCACCGACACCAGACAGGCATGGCAACTAGGCGGGTAAAGGAGGCAAAGAAACCACCTGTTGGTAAGGAAGATCCAGGCCTGTTGAGGCGGCCGGCCTGGACCAGGCTAGAAAAAACCTCTTATCCTCTTGTAATAGAAAAACTAATAAGAATTCAGACAGGCGATTATTGAGAATGACATAGGTGGCTTTTTTACCAACCACGGTTTTGCGGGAAGGGACGCAGAGGTCTGTGGATTTTTCTTCCCGCCGGCAGGTGGAGCCTGCCGAGGAAAAAAAATGTGCCCAAAGGGATATTTCCAGAGGGGGGGGTAAAGTTACCTACCACAGTTTGTGACGATCAGCCGTCAAATCTTCATTTTCTTCTGTTTCTTGAGAAAAATCTTTGACGCAGAGGCCTCGCTCATTGTTTTTTGTATAAAAGTTTTTCTTGTGCGTGCCGCTCAAATCAAGGGCTTTTTTCAGGCTGCCTTTGGCGGGGTACAACGGCGTGTTCCTCGAAACCGCATGCCAGACCAGCTTGTACTCAAGTTGCCTGCAAAACTCGAACCATCCCCGGTCGAGGAGGGAGCTGTTCAATCGGCACTTGGCCCGGACCATCTTACCTGGTGCTTCGCTTGTTGCCGATGCCGGTCTGGACATATCCCTTATCTTGAAATCCTCGATACACACCACCGGGGGTGGTGAACCTGGCAAGGCCCAGGTCGATCCCCACGGCAGAGGCGGATGGGTGCATTGGCTCGCCAGCTTGCCGCTCGGTCTGAATCGGGACATGCCAAGGATCCCCCCGCCTGGACACGGTGACCTTTCTTGGTGTTCCCCCCCCGATCTCCCGGCTGTCGATAAACCGAACCTGTCTCTATTTATATGCCTTGCGTATCTTCATAAGGTAAATTATACATTGGTCTATGGAGACAAACAACGAGATTCGAACCGAAGGAGTTCGCGTTTTCAATATGCACGTCCATCTGGTGTTTGTGGCCGAATACCGGAAAATAGTGTTGGACGGAAAAGCTATCGAAATACTCCAGGAAGCGTTATCCCGGGAGAGCCGAAAGGTATGATGTTCTGTGCAGTCCGAGCTACTTTGCCGCTTCCTGCGGCACTGCACCGAACTCCCTTGTCCGGCACTCTGTCGAACAGCAACAGACGCCGGAGTAACAGCTTACCCCTTGTAGCCCCGGCCTGAAGGACCGGGCTTTAGCGAAATCGACAGGAACTGCCGTCTACGTTCAGATCATTTAACCGACAACCCATGCTGTCGGCTCGTTAATGACCTGGGCAATAACTCTCTATGGAGACCGAAATGAAAGAGATTCGTGACAATGCCAGAAAAATGATGGCGCCCTTCTGTAAAGTCTGCCCGATCTGCAACGGCAGGGCCTGCGCCGGCCAGGTACCGGGTATGGGCGGGCTCGGCAGCGGCTCCTCTTTCATCAATAATGTGCAGGCGCTGGCCAGAATCCAATTCAATATGCGGCTGATCCATGACGTCACCGAACCGGATACCTCGGTGACCGTGCTCGGTAAACGCCTTGCCCTGCCCGTCCTGGCGGCGCCGATCGGCGGCGTCTCTTTTAATATGGGCGGGGGCCTTGCCGAAGAAGAGTTTATCGAGGCCGTCATTCACGGCTGCAAGGCCAAAGCCATTATCGGCTGCAGTGGTGACGGGGTACCCGATTTCATCCACCAGGCCGGATTTGCCGCCATAAAGTCCGCCGCCGGTCATGGTATTCCCTTTATTAAACCCTGGGAAGACGAGGAACTGTATAGAAAAATTGACGCGGCCCAGGCGACCGGCACCGACACCATCGGTATGGACATCGACGCCGCCGGCCTGATCACCCTGCGCAAGATGGGCCGGCCAGTCTCCCCCAAGCCGCTCGCAAAACTCACGGAAATCATCCGCAGGACCGGCATGAAATTTATCCTCAAAGGGATCATGACCCCGGATGAAGCGGAGCTGGCCGTTGCCGCCGGTGCCGACGCGATCGTCGTCTCCAACCATGGCGGCAGGGTACTCGACCATGCCCCGGGCAGCGCTGATGTTCTCATTGATATCGCCGACAGGGTGCGAGGCCGCATTACCATTCTCGCCGACGGCGGCATCCGTACCGGAGGTGATGTCTTGAAAATGCTCGCCCTCGGCGCCGATGCGGTGATGGTCGGCCGTCCGTTCTCCGTTGCCGCCGTCGGCGGGCTGCAGCAGGGTGTTGAATTAGCGATCGACACGCTCATGGCCGAATTGAAACAGGCTATGGTGCTTACCGGGACCAGGGCAGCCACCGATGTTGACCGGAAGATTTTGTTTTCCCGAAACGGGTAAGCCTTAGCAAGGGGTTTGGTGCGGTTATTGCAACAATGATTTGATCATCACAGCTTTGATATGATACAAAGATAAGTACAACAGAGCAATCAAATCGCAATGCAGCCGGCAATCGAGTACTCCCGCTATGAAAATTCCACAATATGGCCTGGCAATTTCCCTTGCCATCACCATTGCCGGTGCGCTTCTTACCGGTTGGGTCGTCACACAGACCGACCGGGAGATGCGCGCCGACCTCCTGCTGCAGGTGGAACTGGTGGCACAGGCCGTCAATGTCGAGCGCATCAAGACACTCAGCGGCACAGCGGCCGACCTGCAAACCCCGGAATATCTCCGCCTCAAGGAACAGTTTGCCCTGCTTCGTTCTGCCAACCGGCAATGCCGGTTCCTCTATCTTCTTGGGCGCAAGGCTGACGACACGATTTTCTTTTATCTCGACAGCGAACCGGCCGACTCACAGGACTCTTCTCCGCCCGGACAGATCTATACCGAGATCCCCGCAGAGTCTCGCGGGGTTTTCACAACACGGACCAAGATCGTCGAAGGCCCGGCGGTCGATCGGTGGGGACGCTGGGTCACCGGACTGGTACCGATTCAGGACCGGCTGAGCGTACTCTCCAAGCCGGTGGTGCTCGGCATGGATGTCGACGCCCGGGATTGGAACCGGAGGCTGGCCTGGGCCGCCTTGCCGCCGGTACTGTGCACCCTCTTCTTGCTGGCGACTCTGCTCTTTGCTTCGATCCTTTTGACCAAGCGCTCCCGGATCAGCTCCGCACCACCCTGGATGGAACACCTCGAAATGGGCCTCGCCATCACAATTGGCTTGACCCTGACATTTTTTACCGCCTGGGTGGTGCATAAAAATCACCTTTGGTCCCGCCAGAAGATTTTTGCCCAGGAGATGGCCAGCCGGACGGCATCGATTGCCGTAACCCTCAGGACCCTGCAAGATACGGAGCTGGCAAGTCTCGGCCACTTCTTTGAGGGCAGTGAAGATATCACGGACGATGAATTCCAGACATTTTCCCGGTATCTGGTGAAAAATCATACGATCTCGGCCTGGCAATGGGTTCCGGTTATCCCGGCGGCAGAAAAAAAGATTTTTGAGAGTACGCAGCGAACAACGGCTTTAAAAGAATTCGAAATCTGGCAACAGGATACGGAAGGAAGACGGCAACAGGCTGCCGGGCGTGCGGCCTACTATCCTGTTCTCTACATGGCCCCGGTATCTGGCAACGAAAAGGCCAGGGGGTATGATCTTGGTTCCGAAGCATTGCGCCGCACCGGCCTGGAAGAAACAGGGCGCAGTCGTCTCCCCTCGGCAACGTCCACCCTTACCCTGGTGCGGGAAACGGGCGAGCAGAAAGGGTTATTGACCTACCGGCCCGTCTATCGGTCCAACGACTCGAAAGACCTGCGCGGCTTTGTTCTTGCGGTACTGCAGCTGAGGGCTTTGCTCAAGAGCAGCAATCCTGACAATGCCGTCGACCTGGAAATATCCCTGCTGCACAGGGAGGAGCCCGCCGAGTCCCTCGCCGTCAGCTGGGAAAGCGACAGTCCGCCGTCCACGGATCTTACCTTCACGCGCCCCATCATGGCCTTTGGCAAGGTTTTTAATGTGACCGTCCATGCGCGGCCGGAATACATCAACATGGACCCGGTGCAGGAAGGTCGACTGACCATCCTGATCGGCCTGGCACTCACCACCGCCCTTGCCGTTGTCTTTGCCATGATTCTTCGCCGGCGACACAATCTGGAGCGGCTCGTCCTTCAACGTACGAGGGAACTTCGCGAAGGCGAAGCACTGCAGCGACTGCTGCTGGCGCATCTGCCGGCCGGAGTGGCCATTATCGATGCCACTACCCGGATTATCGAGCAGGTCAATGAGCATGTGGCCAACCTTTTTGGTGCACCGGTTGCGCATCTGGTCGGCCATCAATGTCATTCCCTGTTATGCCCGGCCAACAAAAACGCCTGCCCGGTATGCGATCTGGGCCAGTCCCTGGATAACTCGGTCAAAGAGATGCTGCGGGCCGACGGCAGTCGTCTGTCTATTCTAAAAACAGTAAAACGAATTCAGGTGAACGGTCAGGAAAAACTTCTCGAATGCTTTGTCGATATCTCCGAACGGCAGCGCACGGAAGAAGAACTCCTCAAGGCCAATCAATATCTTGAAAAGGCCAACGCCCAGGCAATTGACCTAGTGGACAAGGCCAACGCCGCCAACGCCGCCAAGAGCGAGTTTCTCGCCAATATGAGCCATGAGATCAGAACGCCGATGAACGGCGTTATCGGCATGAACGGCCTGTTGCTCGACACGGAACTGAGCGAAGAACAGCGACGCTATGCGGAGATCGCCCGGGCCAGCGGTGAATCGCTCCTGCGCCTGATTAACGACATCCTCGACTTCTCCAAAATCGAGGCGAATAAACTCGATCTGGAAATCCTCGATTTCAACCTGTTCAGCCTGCTTGACGACTTCGCCGCGACACTGGCCGTACGCGCCGAAGAAAAAGGACTGGAGCTGGTCTGCGATGCCGCTCCCGATGTACCCGCCCGGCTGCGCGGAGATCCCGGCCGACTGCGGCAGATCCTCACCAACCTGACAAACAACGCCATCAAGTTCACCCCTGCCGGTGAGGTGGTGCTCCTCGTCACCCTGGAGGAAGAGCATGAGAATCAAGTCGTGCTGCGGTTCTCGGTGCGTGATACCGGCATCGGCATACCGGCGGACAAGATACACCGGCTCTTTGACAAGTTCAGCCAGATCGACGCCTCAACAACGCGGCATTATGGCGGAACCGGCCTGGGCCTGGCCATCGCAAAACAGCTGGCCGACTTAATGGGTGGCACAACCGGCGTAAGCAGCGTCGAGGGAGAAGGCTCGGAGTTCTGGTTCACCGCCCGTCTCGACCGGCAAAGAGGGGTGGCACATGATGAAGACCGCAGTCCGTCCGCCGCCCTTGCCGGCAGGCATGTCCTGATTGTCGATGATAACGCCACCAACCGGGAAATCTTAACCAAGCGCCTGACTGCCTGGAGGATACGTCCGGCGGAGGCAATGGATGGCCCCGGGGCCCTCGGCAAACTCGAGCAGGCCCTGGCTGACGGCGACCCTTTCGACATCGCCGTCATCGATATGCGAATACCGGGTATGGACGGCGCACTTCTGGGTAAGAAAATCAAAGAAGACAAGCTGTTGGCCAACACCCGCCTGGTGATGCTGACGTCCATGGGCGAGCGGGGAGACGCCCGGCGCTGCCAAGAAATCGGTTTCGCCGCCTACGTGACCAAACCGGTCCGGCATCAGGAACTGAAGACCATTTTATCTCTGGTGCTGACTGATCAGGAAATAGCGGCAGAGATGCAGCCTATCGTCACCCGCCACCAGGCCTGCGAGACACTGGAGAAATTTGCCGGCAGCAGAGCCCGTATTCTGCTGGCTGAAGATAATATTACCAATCAGCAGGTGGCCCTGGGCCTCTTAAAGAGACTCGGTCTTCGGGCGGACGCGGTGGCCAACGGCGTTGAGGCCTTGCAGGCCCTGGAAACCCTGCCCTATGATCTGGTGCTGATGGATGTACAGATGCCGGAAATGGACGGGCTGGAGACCACCCGCCGGATCCGCGATGTGCGGTCGTCGGTCATCAACCACGCCGTGCACATTATTGCCTTGACCGCCAATGCCATGCAGGGTGACCGGGAAACCTGTCTGCGGGCAGGGATGAACGACTATATCGAAAAACCCATTTCTCCAGCAGGATTACAGCAAATTCTGGACAAATGGCTGCCGAAGGAGTCGGCTGCAATATCCTTTGCGGCGGCTGCCGTCAATTCTCCCGCAGCTCAAGCAAAAGAAGAACTGCCGCTGTTCGACTGGGCGGGCATGATGCTTCGGCTGATGGATGATGACGAGTTGGCGTGCATTGTGATGGATAGCTTTCTCGGTGACATCCCTGCGCAGCTCAAAGCACTCCGAGGCTATCTGCAGACCGGCGACGTGCCGGGCATTGAGCGGCTGGCCCACACCATAAGAGGGGCATCGGCCAACGTAGGAGGAGAGCGTCTCCGACACGTCGCCTTGGTCATGGAAAAAGCGGCGAAAGGTGGAGACCTGCAGTCGGCAAGGGCGAATATGGCAGAGCTTGAGGCACAATTTGATTGTCTAGAGGAAACCATGAACCATTTGTTAATACAAAAGCAAGAGAGGCATAATGAAAACCCTGATCGTTGAAGATGATTTTACCAGCCGTCTGCTCATGCAGGAACTCCTGAAAAAATACGGCCCTGTCCACATCGCCGTAAACGGCAAGGAAGCGGTGCAGGCCGTACGCATTTCGCTGGCGGCAAACGAACCTTACGACCTCATCTGTCTTGACATCATGATGCCGGAAATGGATGGCCAGGAGGCTCTCCGCCAAATCCGCCGTGAGGAAGAGCACCGGGATATCCTGTCGGAAAACGGGGCAAATATTTTGATGACGACGGTCCTGGACGATGTGAAAAATGTCATGACCGCATACAGCAATCTCTGTGACGGCTATCTGCCAAAACCCATCCAGCAAAAAAAAATGTTTGAAGAACTGCGCAGACTTGGATTGATCTGACAAGAAGGAGATATTTTCCATGCGTATCCTGATAGCCGAAGACGATCTCACCTCACGCACCGTGCTGACCGGGGTTTTGAAAAAAAACGGCCACGAGATAGTCGAAACCATCGACGGTGCCGCAGCCTGGGATAGGCTGCAGCAGCCGGATGCCCCACTGTTGATTATCCTCGACTGGATGATGCCGCATATGGATGGGCTGGAGGTGGTGCACCGCGTGCGCGCCGTGGCCACTGAGCTGCCACCGTATATTCTCATGTTGACGACGAGAAATGAAAAGGCCGACATCATTGCCGGGCTTGATGCCGGAGCCAACGACTACCTGGCTAAACCTTTCGATGCCGGGGAACTCAGGGCCCGGGTCGAGGTTGGCCGGCGCATGATTGAGCTGCAGCAGGAACTCGTGGAGAGCAGAAAAATCCTCGCCCACCAGTCCACCCACGATTCCCTGACGGGCGTGCTGAACCGCCGGGGTGTACTGGATCGCCTGCGGGAGGAACTCAGTCGAGCTCAACGTTATGGCGATTCACTGGCCATCGGCATGGTCGATATTGACCATTTCAAACAGGTCAATGATACCTACGGCCACCAGACCGGAGACGATGTTCTTGGCGGGCTCACGGTGCTGCTCAAAGAAAGTCTCAGGGAATACGATTCCGTAGGGCGCATGGGGGGAGAGGAATTTCTTCTCATCGCACCGATGCGATCCGGTGGAGATTGTCTGTCCGTCTTTCAACGGACATGTCTCAAGGTGGCCGAAAGGAGCATCACCACCAGGTCCGGTAAACTCTCGGTGACGGTGAGTATCGGTGTGACCACGGCGGGCTGTGACGTCTCCATCGATGAAATATTGGCGGCAGCCGACAAAGCCCTGTACCGCGCTAAAGAGGAGGGCCGCAATCGAGTATGCTTGGGTGACGGATGTACAACCGAGGAGCCCCCATGCGTATCCTGATCGCTGAAGATGATTGCACCACCCGCACCATGCTGCTGAACATGCTGAAAAAAGAAGGGCATGAGGTAATTGTCACGGTCAATGGTGCAAAGGCCTGGCACGCTCTCCAGCAACCTGACGCCCCCCGGCTGATACTCCTCGACTGGCTGATGCCGACGATGGGCGGACTGGAGGTGGTGCACCGAGTCCGTGCCCTGCCGACCGAGCAGCCTCCCTATATTATCATGCTGACCATCAAAGATGAAAAAATCGATATCATCACCGGACTCGATGCCGGGGCCAACGACTATCTGACAAAGCCCTTCGACCCCGGCGAACTCCGCGCCAGGATTGAAGTCGGCAGTCGCATGATCGGGCTGCAGGACGCCCTGGCTACCAGGATGGCTGAACTCCAGCTGGCACTTGAACAGATCAAGACATTGCGCGGCATCATTCCGATCTGCGCCAGCTGTAAAAAGATCCGTGATGATCAAGGTTACTGGAATCAGGTTGAAGTCTATGTCCGGGACCACACAGAGGCCGAATTCACCCACGGCATCTGCCCGGAATGCATAAAAAAGCTGTACCCCAGCTCTACACCGACAGACAGAAAAGGTTAGGGAGAAACATGTGAGGCGTTATAACAACAACGGCACGAGATTACAGTTCCGGCCTCTGCTGACCGTTCTAATTATGATCATAACCACGGCCGGTGCTTGCAGCGGTGCCGGCAAAGACATCTTATTCCCTGACGGGCGCCTCTGATCACACAACAATCGGGACCGTGCCATCCTGGCGGTTGAAACAGGGTGTATGCGCCACTCGTCTTCCTTGATGCCGAGGGCCAACCGGCCTGGCCCATGCGTACATGTCCCTGCTCGAGACAAAGCTTGGTCTCCAATTGACGGAAAAACGTTTCAGAACCCTGGATGAAATTCTGGCAAAAGTCCGCGATGGTGAGGTCCATACCGTCAATGCGGTGACAAAAACGGTCGAGCGATCAAATTTCATTACCTTTACGCATCCGTACATCTCCGTGCTGAACATCATTGCCGCCCGGAAAGACAATGCGAAGCGGATGAATGAAAAAGACCTGGCGCAAAGTTATGCGGTCACTGCATATCTCCTTGGCCAGGATGTCGATTTTATGATGACTCCGGTGCCCGATGACCTGACCGCACTGCTCAACGTCTCCTTCGGTCTCCGATGCGGCTGTCATCGATCCGGCCACGGCATCCTATCTCATCGCCCATAAGGGAATCACTACTCTCCGGGGAGCAGGCGAAACCGCCTTCAATATCCAACTTTCACATCAGGCATGTTCCGGAGACGGCGCAGATCATACATATCCAGGGACTATCAAGCTGCCACTGTGTCTGGCGGGATATCACCGAACGTAAACAGGCTGAAGAGGAAAAAAAGATCCTGCACGTACAACTCCTGCAAGCGCAGAAAATGGAGGCCACAGGGCAAAAGATCTGGTCAAACAGATACTCGCCTTCAGCCGTCGGACCGAGACGGAGCAAACCCATCTGCAGCCGGCAGGCGTCATCGACGAAGCCATCAAGCTCCTTCGCGCCTCACTCCCGACAACTATACCCATCGAAAAAGATATCGATCCGGACGCCGGTATCATCCTGGCCGATCCCGGCCATCTCCACCAGATCCTGATGAATCTGTGCACCAATGCCTTTCATGCGATGGAAAAAAATGGCGGGACCCTGACGATTACCCTATACAATCAAGTCCTTTTAGGAGAAGATAGTATCGGCGCATCGCATATGCAACCGGACAATTACGTGCAGTTGTCAGTCAAAGATACCCCCAAGGGGCGGTGCACATATTCTTTTGGTCGACGATGAAAAGATGCCCGTCATGATGCAGCAGGGAGTGCTTGAGAGACTTGGTTACCACGTAACGGCGAGAAGCCGCAGCCTTGAAGCTCCGGCCACTTTCCAGAATGACCCGGAGGCCTTTGATCTGGTTATTACCGATCAGGCCATGCCGGGTATGACAGGTATGGAATTTTCCCGCCGTATCCTGCAACTGCGACCGGAGATGCCGATCATCCTCTGTACCGGACACAGTGCCATCAGCGCCAAAGAGAAAGCGCAATCCATCGGCATCAAAGGCTTCGCCATGAAACCATTGACCATGAAAGACATGGCCGAAAGAGTCAGGGAAGTACTTGATCACGGCAAATCAAGCTCTTGATTGTATAGCAGAGAATGTCATGTTCACAGAACTATTGAGGAAAGAATAAATGCAGCCCATCCGAAGCATGAGCAAAGTCTTTCTGCAGTGCATGCTGACCATCACCCTGGTTTCCACGGGCATTCTGTTTCTGCTCTTCATATCAAGAGAATACATCAATTTTCGGCATGAATCCGAAACGACCCGGACGACCTTTGTCGAATCCCAGAAGAAGCTGCTGCAGCATGAGGTAACCGCCGTTGCCGAATATATCGACTATCGTATCGAGCAAGCCGATGCAACCATCAGAGAAACCGTCAGGGAAAGAGTCGAGGAGGCGCACGCCGTCGCCTCGCATATCCAGCAACAAAACGCCTCCTCGAAAACGCCCGATGAAATTCAGCAGATGATCAAGGAGGCGCTGAGAAATCTCCGTTTCAACAACGGCCGCGGCTATTATTTCATCTTCAATCTGGCCGGCACTGAACAGCTCTTTGCCGACCGGCCTGAGCTGGAAGGACGAAACATGCTGTTCAGGCAGAGCGCCAAAGGAGAATTCGTCGTGCGGGACATGCTTGACCTGATCCGGAAAAAGGGCGAGGGTTATTATGAATATACCTGGACCAAGCCGGCAGAACAGAACAGTTCCTTTGAGAAAATCGCCTATATCAAACTGTTCGCGCCCTATGACTGGGTGATCGGCACCGGGGAGTATGTCGATGATGTGACGGCTGACATCCAGCAGGAGGTCCTCAAGAGAATTACCGGCCTGAAATTCGGCAGCGAGGGCTATTTCTTCGGCAGCATCGAGCATGGCCTGCCCCTGTTCACCAATGGCAAGATCACCAAAGGAACCGCGAGCATCTGGGAGGTGACTGATCCGAACGGGGTTAAAATTACCCAGGAATACAACCGGGTGGTTAAAAATTCCGGCAGCGGTTTCGTGGAATATTCCTGGCATAAACTGCACTCACCCGCTCTTTCGCCAAAAATCTCCTATGTGGTCGGCATCCCGCAGTGGCGCTGGATAATCGGGGCCGGGGTCTATCTCGATACCATTGAACAGGAGATCGCCCGGAATAAAAGGATCCTTCTAAAAGATTTCACAAATAACCTGGTAACGCTGCTTATCTTCCTCGTCGTTTTTATGCTGCTGATTTACCTCTGGGCGAATTCGTTCGCCGGCAGCATCAAAAAGTCAACCGATTCCTTCACCGATTTCTTTACGCGAGCCGCCTCTGAATTCACGACTATCGACACGGATCGGCTCGAGTACGAAGAATGCAAGGATATTGCCCGGTCGGCCAACATGATGCTGGCGGCGCGGCAGCAGGCGGAGGAAAAACTGCGCGACGAACACTGGCGTCTGGAGAGCATCATCGAAGGCACCAATATCGGCACCTGGGAGTGGAACGTCCAGACCGGTGCCACAGAGTTCAACGAGCGATGGGCGGAGATTATCGGCTACACCCTGGCCGAGCTGGCGCCGACGACGATCACAACCTGGCAAAAGTTTACCCACCCCGATGACCTGCCCAAGGTCACTCACCTGCTGGAGCGCCATTTTTCCGGGGAACTGCCATACTACCACTGCGAATTACGGATGCAGCACAAGGACGGCCACTGGGTGTGGATTCTTGACCGGGGCCGCGTCATGACCCGCACCGAAGACGGCCGGCCGGCGATGATGTTCGGCACCCACGC
Source organism: Desulfopila aestuarii DSM 18488 (assembly GCA_945863875.1). Classification (GTDB taxonomy): domain Bacteria; phylum Desulfobacterota; class Desulfobulbia; order Desulfobulbales; family Desulfocapsaceae; genus Desulforhopalus_A; species Desulforhopalus_A aestuarii_A. The sequence continues at coordinate 9,439 of CAMBBS010000062.1, read as the reverse complement.
CGACATCACCGAACGTAAACAGGCAGAGGAGCACAAAGCCGTCCTGGAAATACTCACCCGGCAACACCACAAACACCAGAGCCTGAACCGTATGGCCGGGGCCATCGCCCATCACTTCAACAACCAGCTCGGGGTGGTCATCGGCAATCTGGACCTGGCTCTTGAAGACCTGCCCGGCGATACGGTACCAGCCAAATATCTTCATGATGCGATGCAGGGCGCACAAAAAGCCACTGAAATCAGTGGCCAGATGCTCACCTATCTTGGCCTGACAGGCGGGCAATATACGCTCCTCGATCTGTCCGAAACGTGCCGGCAGATCCTGCCGCGGTTGCAGGCCGCCGTACCAGAAAATGTGCTCATCCAGGCGGAGCTGCCGAGCGCCGGACCACATATCGAGGCAAATGCCAGCCAGATGCAACAGGTTCTGACCAACCTGATCAACAACGCCGGTGAGGCCGTCGCAAAGAACAGCGGCTCGGTGCTGCTGCGTATCCTGACGGTTTTGGCCGCGGATATTCCCGTCAAACAGCGCTTCCCGACAGACTGGCAACCACAAAGGCAGGCCTATGCCTGCATGGAGGTACAGGATACCGGCTGCGGCATTGCCGAGGAGGACAGAGAGATGCTTTTTGACCCCTTTTTCTCGAAAAAGTTTATCGGCCGAGGACTCAGTCTGGCAATAGTCTTAGGAATCGCCAAGGCGCACGGCGGTGCCGTCTCCGTTGAAAGTGAATTTGCCCAGGGGAGCACCTTCCGGGTTTTTCTGCCGCTGGCTGAAAAAACAGTTTAACCGGAGCGGCAAGAACCAGCCGCAATATCCAGTTGTTGATTCAGGTAAGACCAGCCCGCCAGCAGCGTGGCCGGAGATATCATTGACCAGCTTGAAATGGTCAATATCGAGCATCAGAAAGGACAGAGCAGCCATGACGCTGGCTGCTCTGCAGAACTTTTTCCGCACAGGGAAGGTTATTTTTTATCCAACACACCCCTTACCGCAATCGCCAGGTCTCTTTTGAGAATGGGTTTTGAGACAAGTTTCCGGATGCCGAGTCGGCCTGTTTTTTCTTTCGTGACCTTATCGGGATTTGGGTCTACCCTGCAATTCCATTCGCCATGAAACTCATTTCGTATAATAGCGATTTTTTCAAACCCTGAATCACTGATTCAGAATAGGCGATGTTCAATTGTATTCTTTCTGAAAAGGCTCAATTGCTACCAACACGCCAGCCTGGGCCAAGTCATATTTTCCCACCAGCGTTTTTTGCCATTCCAAAAGTTCAATGTCTGAATAGCGCCATTTATCACTGAATGCAGTGGATCCGACGAAACTCTCACCTGCATGTTGGTTCGATAAGCTATCAGCCGATCCATTCCTTCAAGGCAAGCACCTAACCCAGTCAAAATAATTTCTGATTCCAGCAACTCGCAGTATAGTTTCTCAGGAAGTCTTTTGAGAGAGCGCTCAATCATCGCCATTATTTTCTGCAGCACTGGTTCTATCGATTGGCCGATATCCTTTTTGGTTATGCACCGGCGAACCTCTTTTCTTTTAACTATATCGATGCCGGAAAAATCAAATATCTGGAATCTATATTTTGACATTACCGTCGAACGGACTGCCCGTTGCAGATCATTGCACGCAAGACGAATTGAATCACAATGTATTATGCGCCCATCACGGAACACCGCCAGATCGGTGACCCCAGCACCGATATCTACAACACATTGGGCAGCAGAAAGGGTTACATCTATTCCCGCACCGTTTGCCGCTGCCCAGATTTCCGGGATTATAGGCACCTGCGATGCCCCGGCATTCATGAGGGCCCGGCGAAGAGAATCCCGCTCCTTTTCCGTTGTCCCGGTTGGCGCACAGGTCAATGTTATCGGCGCAAACAGATATTTTCCGGTTTTTCTTATGAATGGTTTGACGAGGAGGGTGGCATTTTCAAGGTCGACAATTACCCCACAGCGCAGTGGTTTTATGGCAATTTTATTGTTTATATACTGGAAATATTCATCGGTAATATTCTCCACTGTTCCGGTGACAAGACCTAGAGAAGAAGGTCTCTCTACGGTCTTGCCATCGGAAGAATTGTAAATTCGGGTATTCGCGGTACCAAAATCTATCGCTAGCGCAGGGTGCTGCATCATTCTGCGGAACTTAGACGGCATAGACAATCACTCTTGTTTTGTTGTTTGCATTCATCCTCGCCTGCAAAGCATTTCCTTGCAATACTCTCTCCGGGGATACTCAAGGCCAGACAACTGTTTTCCCGGACACATTGCGTCCTTGGGGCAAAATCATACCGAGATATTTTGTAGTGTTTCAACCAGGTTTCCCGTGGTTTCCCTGGCGTCACCAAGAAGCAGTATGGTCTTGCTGTTGTCATAAAGTGGATTCGGCACACCCGAGTAGCCGGGATTTGTATCAAAGTTGCAGACAATCACATGCCTGGCATCCTGGGCAAGCAGAATGGGCATCCCGGAGATAGGCGTCCCTTCGCTTTCAATAGCTGCCGGGTTCACGACGTCACAGGCACCGATGACCATGGCCACATCGGTTTCAGCGAAAAGCAGATTGACCTCGTCCATCTCGAGCAGATTTTCGTAGTCAACGTCCGCCTCAGCCAGCAGCACGTTCATATGGCCCGGCATCCTGCCGGCAACCGGATGGATGGCATATTTGACGCTTGCACCCCTTTGTTCGAGCAGTGCAGCCAACGCCACCAGCCTGAACTGGGCCTTGGCCAGCGCCATGCCATAACCAGGGACGATGACCACGCTTTTTGCCGCGGCCAGTGCCGCCACCGCCTCTGTGGTGGCTGCACTGGCCGCCGTGGGTGACTGCGGCACAGGTATTGCGACTGCCAAAGACTGCTGCAGTTGCTGGATAGTCTTTTTGGCGTTGCCCTCCAGGAAGATGGTGTTTTTCTGGTCATACAACGTGTTGTCAACGCCTGAATAGCCAGGTTTACGGTCGAAGTTGCAGCAGATTACCTTTTTGGCCTGATGGGCCATGAGAATCGGCATTCCTGAGATCGGTGTGCCCTCGACTTTGATGGCTGCCGGGTTGACCACGTCGCAGGCGCCAACGACTATAACCAGGTCGGTCGCATGAAAGTCCGGGTTTATGTCATCCATTTCCACGAGCATATCGTAGTCGATCCCGGCCTCCGCCAGAAGTACGTTCATATGTCCGGGCATTCGGCCGGCAACGGGGTGGATGGCGTACTTGACATCTTTTCCCATCGCGGTCAACTCCTGGGCAAGCGCCGCGACCTCCTGTTGCGCTTTGGCCAGGGCCATACCGTAGCCTGGAACAATGATGATCTTTTCCGCACCCCGCATGGCTGTTACTGCGCCAGCGAGAACGGCTGCCGTGTCAGCAGGGGCTGGTTCTGTTTTTGACGGCTGTACTGGAATAATTGTGGTTTTCTGGACAGGCCGCAAAGGGAAGCGGCCAAGCCTGCTGTTGCATTCAGCGATGAAATCAACACGGGCATGTCTGCGCCCCCAATACGAACCGCCAAAAGGACGCCAAAACCGATGCCGAGAAAGATCTCGCAGATAAAAAAATACGGAGCAACACCAACCGGCACCACAAGAGAAAAAGCGCCGATGACCACCAGAGCGGCAATAGTGAGAACAACAAATAGATGGTGGTGAGTTAGCACCTGGGGGGCCCGCTGCATTTTATTGGCGAGCTTGGCACTGGCGATCATGCTGCCGCTGAAAGTCAGAGAGCCGATTGCGAGACCGAAAACTCCCGAGATTTCGCTTACAAGGCTCAGCGCATGGGTTGTCCGGGAAAGTTCTACCAGAGAGACCAGAAAAGCTGCAATGCCACCGGCTCCGTGTTGAAAGGCAACCATAGCGGGAACCTGAATCATACTGACGACCCGGGCCAGGGCAAGGCCGGCTGTTGCTCCCAGCAGAAGCGATAGGACCACGGTGATGATATCGGCGACACCATGACGGTAGAGAACCAGGATGAGGGCCAGGAACAATGCCAAGGCAGCAGTCATATTTCCATGTTTCGCCCTGAGAGGCTCACGGAATTGCCAAATGCCGATTATGAGAGTAGCGATTACAGTGAAGTCGATGAGCAATGTCATATCGGGGGGGCCCTTAGTTGATACTTCAGGATATCTTCTTTTTTCCTTCGAAAAGCTTCAGCATTCTGTCGGTGATCGCAAAGCCTCCGACCACATTGAAAGTTGCGGTCGTTATGGCGATGGCACCGAGAATTTTTTCCATGGGTGTCGTCGGCACAGAAAAAAGGATGAGCGCCGCCAGAATTGTAATGGCGGAAATGGCATTGGTCATGGACATCAACGGGGTGTGCAGCAAAGGTGGAACCCGTGCAATAAGGACGTAGCCAATGGCAAAAGAACCGATAAAAACAACGGCCATCAAAAACAGATTAAACATGGACATGTCTCCAATTGTAAGTGTCTTGCCGGAACAGTTCGCAGGTGTCGACGGCAACATTTCGTCTCTGTCGACACCCGCTTAGTTATGGCCATGCCGAGTAGGCACTCATGTCGATACAATTTACTTCATGGCTTTCAGAGTGCCTTCATGGACAATCTGCGACCGATAGGTGACAAGAGAATTTTTGACGATTTCATCATCAAAATCGAGGCTGTCTCTGCCCTTTTTGAAGAGGTTTTCGACATAGTAATACAGATTATTGGCGTACAGCCAACTTGCATGGACGGCCATTCGACCGGGAATGTTCTGGATGCCGCAGACATGGACGCCATGTTTTTCGATGAATTGGCCAGGTGCGGTCCCTTCGCAGTTGCCCCCCTGATCAATGGATACATCGATGATGACGGAACCGGGCTTCATGCTGGCGACCATCTTGTCGGTGATGAGGACGGGAGCGACTTCACCTGGCACCAGCGCGCTGAGAATTATCACATCAATGTCAGCCAGATTGCTGGAAATGAGCGTTCGTTCTTTTTCGAGCCATGATTCGTCCAGGGACTTTGCATAACCGCCACTGCCCGCGGCGAGCTTCTGGGGAATATCGAAATCAATTACCTTGCCGCCAAGGCTGTCGGCTTCGACAGAGGCGTTTTTAAGGATATCGAGAGTTTTGACAACGGCACCAAGCCGCTTGGCGGTAGCGATTGCCTGCAGGCCGACGACACCGATACCGATGACCAGAAAATTCGCTGGTTTGATGGTGCCGATGGCGGTGCCAATCATCGGAATGAATTTCGGCAGCTGGTTCGCGGCCATTATCACCGATTTATACCCAGTAACCGCACTCATCGAAGAAAGCGCGTCCATTCTCTGGGCGCGTGAGATCCTCGGAATACCGTCCATGGTAAGGGCGGTAATATTTTTCTTCTGAAGATCTCTGACCATCTGATGGCTGCCGGGGGCCGCGGGATGGAGAAAGGTGATCAAAATGCTGTCCCTGCGAAGCATTTCCACTTCATGCTTTTTATTTTTTTCGTTGAAAACCGGCTGCTTGACTTTCAGGACCACATCGGCTTCGGCAAACATTTTTTCGACATCGGGAGCAATGGTCGCCCCAGCATTCCTGTAGTCCTCATCCATGATCAAGACGCCTTCGCCGGCCCCTGCTTCGATAACCACGGTGAAGCCGAGCGCGATATATTTTATGACGGTCTCGGGAGTAGCTGCCACACGTTTTTCTTCGGATAAAATTTCTTTTGGTATTGCAATCAACATGGTTAACCTCGTTGGTCAGTGTGTTGCCAGGCAACGGGAAGTATATTTATTGGCGATACTGCGTCATTTCCCGCAAATGGAGCTCCAACAAGCCGTGTTAAACGATGCTGCATTTTTCGCGGGCTACTGAGTAAAGCTTCTTCAGTGCCGGTTCAAAAATTGGGGGGGGTGTTGGCTTGAGAGCAAATTTTCCACGATTTCCAATAGCTCTTTTTCTGTTTGAATATCGAATGTGTTGGCGCTATTTTTCAGTAATTCCATCATGGTGTCACAGGCAAGAATCCGCACTTCGTCGTAGAGATTTTCATCGGCGATTATATTCAGCACTTGGCGAACCAGGGCATCGGCTGGATTGCTGATTTTTCCGATGCGATTCAGTGTTTCTTCGCGCAGCCGCCAGTTGTCCCGGTAGCGCAGTATCCTGGTCAGGCCAGGCTGACATTCACGCAAATTGCCATCGTCTGCAAGTTTGCAGATAAGCTCCAAGACGGGCCCCCAGTCTTTCAGATTTCCAAATGGGTCAGGTTGCATTTTTTCTCCTTGCTGTTGAGAGGAATAAATAAGACGAGCTTTAGGTTCTTGGCCACCTCATCTTTTTGTCTCTTCTTAAGCAAAGGAAATGCCAGGTTGGCAATATTACACATCTATATGATATGATAGCATATTTTCGAAGATGCACCACCGTAAGGGAGGGTGCGGATCGGGCGGATACGCCCATGGAAGATGCGACGTTTTCGTGTAAGCGTCTACAATTGTGCTATTTTCTTTATTCGGGCGAATTCGCCCGCACAGGGCGATTTTGGCAGCTAGGGGAGAAGGTTCTTTCGGGAAAGGGCTCTTCTGGAAATACCCAAAAGTTCGGCAGCCTTGGTCCGGTTGCCATTTACCTGTTGCAACGCTTCCTCGATCAGCGAGCTTTCAAGTCGTTGCACTGCCCGACGCAGATTTAATTGTCTTTCCATCGTGGTCTTTGCAACGGTGGGATCGGCCGAGAGGAACTCGAGCCGTCCAATAGCCAAGTAACGCTGGAGGACATTTCGTAACTCGCGTACATTGCCCGGCCAATCGTATTCCATGAGAAGATCCATAATGTGGCCTGGGATCTTGGTTGAAGCAGATGGCGGGGACATCTTCTGGACGAAATGATCAACCAGCAGGGAAATATCCTGCTTTCGCTGGCGTAGCGGTGGCAAGCGAATCTGGATGACCTGGAGGCGATAAAAGAAATCATTGCGCATCTGGCCGCTACCGACTTTCTCACTCAGAGAGACATTGGAAGCCGAGATGATGCGAAAATCCGTTTCGATTGTCTCGGTGCCACCCACCGGCCGGTAACCGCCGCCTTCAATGGCCCGCAGGAGTTTAGCCTGCATATTGACGGTGAGTTCACCTACTTCGTCCAGGAACAGGGTACCGTGGTCCGCCATATCCAGATAGCCGGAAGAGTCCGTATGGGCGCTGGAGAAAGCACCTTTGCGATGGCCGAAAAACTCCCGTTCGAAGAGGGATTCCGGGATCGCACCGCAGTTCACTGCGACAAATCGCTTGTTGTTTCTTGGGCTGTGTTCGTGGATGGCCTGGGCCACCAGCTCTTTGCCGGAGCCCGATTCGCCGAAGATAGCCACGCTTGCATCGGTGACGGCCGCTTTCATGATCAGTTCGTATACCTCTTGCATAATCGGCGAACGACCAAGAATATTACCAAACCGATAACGTTCTTTCAAAGAAGCGCGCAATACCCGATTTTCATCGTGCAACTGATCCGCTATACTTTGTGCAGCAACCTGCTGCTCTTTGATTTCGGTCACGTCTTTGAAGGTCGACAAAAGTGCAGGCTGTCCTTTGAAGGTTATCGGGCTGTGACAGACCTGTATCCAAAGATTTTTACCAAGTCGAGGCAAACAGTGCACATGATCAATCTTATTTTCGAAACTGCGGTCAGGGCCAGTATAACCTCTGTACATCCGCATAATTTCGTCGGCATCACCAGCGACAGGACGGTGCACCGGACTGTCGCTCATGTCACTCGCAGAGGAGATGTTGAACATCCTGCAAAATGCAGGGTTCACGTAACAAAAACGTGAATCTTGGATTAATACTACCCCGTCGGTGACCTGTTCCGTGAGGATTCGGTACCGTTCTTCACTTTCTTTGATAGCTTCCTCAGAAAGCTTCAGATACAATACTTTGCTTAAACGTTCGCCAATAGCCTGCAGCAGATGGGATTCTTCCTCAAGAAACAAACTCCTGTCGTCCAAGGACACCGCCTGGGTATAGAAGACATCGAGATCGCCGACATGCCGACCATTGAGAATGATCGGTGTATTCCGGCACCAGCGGGTCAGCCGGAAATGGGCAGAAACGTACTCGTGGCCATCCAGCCTGATGCGGGCACAGGCCAGTTCAGGGAATTGCAGGGCGGCAGGGATGAGTTCAACGGCGCGAGCCAGGATCCAATTTATATCTACATCTTGATTTTCGAGGAGATTTGAAATGGAATACAGGCAATTGAGCTCCTTGACTCTTTCGGCAAGGGCATTCGGGGCGACAGAGATGGGTAAAAGTTTGCCGACCCCCTTGCAAGTGCCTTTGCTGAGGTCTTTGCGTGCACTTTTGGCATCTGCAGGTTTCATTCCGGCGCCTGTTGCTGTTCGACAGAGTGCCGGATAATGGAGATCGGCGCAGTGCCGCAGGAAGCGGCAAAGCAGCTCGGACCGCACAGAACATCATACCTTTCGGCTATCCCGGGATAACGCTTCCTGGAGTATTTCGATAGCTTTTCCATCCAACACTTTTTTCCGGTATCTGGTCACAAACAGCGATGGACGTGCATATTGAAAACGCCATGCCTTCCTGTTCGAATCTCGTTGTTATTCTCCATAGACCAAAGTATAATTTACCTCATGAAGATACGCTAGGCATATAAGCAGAGACTGAAGGTCAAACAAGATCGGCAGCAATTGCTCCGGCAGCAGGCCGGGTGCCGCCGGTTCGTCTGGAACAAAGCCCTTGCTTACAGAAAAATGGGGCCCCATACCGGACAAGCTTCCCTGCCCCCCCTGGCTTGAGACTTGGGGAGGTTCAGCCGAGTTGCCAGCGGGCAGGATACCGTTAATGCCGCGTTAGGCATGCGCCACTGCTGATCTACCGCTAACTGGACACCGACACACTGCGGCCGGCCCGTCTTCGCTTCCACAGTGAACTATTTGGCTGCAGGACTCTCCAGACATACAACGCCAATCCGAATATCCGCATAGTCCCCCTACAGTAATATATCGAGGATAGGCGTCTCACGCATATTGACACGGCGGGCTTGCTGTCAGCGGCCAAGTCCTGGGCCCCCACCTCGCAACCAATTTGCCACAATGTTTTTTTTTGATTACGTATAAGACTCAGCCAATTTTTTTTTGACAACTTTTTCGAGGGTACTCACTCTGTGATACCCCTGCCCTGGTGATATACTCCCAAACCTAAACAAGGAGGGAGTATTCTGGCTAAGAACAAGATACAATTTCAGGAAGGTCTCAGCTTGCAAGAGTTTCTGTCTCATTTCGGCACCGAGGAGCAGTGTTGCGCCGCTGTAGCCGTTCACCGGGCAAGACTTACTTAACAACAACTTAGGCTAACTAAAAAGATGGGGGGCATTACTTTATTGCTGGAGCAGCCGGGACAGATCGGGTAGGGAGTCTTTGCCGGAGAATGAGGCGTAGACGACCTTGGTTAGAAA
>CAMBBS010000061.1 GCA_945863875.1 Desulfopila aestuarii DSM 18488 | reverse complement strand
CGGCCACGCCAATTCAGGCTGATAGCACTGAACAATCGATGCTCTATCTTATTCCATTTACTGGTTCCTGGAGGAAAATGGCTAACCTGAATCTCCATTCCTGTTTCGTTGGCTAATTGCTGTAGTTCGGTTTTCCAAAGTCTAACCCTGGATCCGTTACTGCCACCGCTATCTGCCGTGATCATAAGCCGAGTGGCATTCGAATACCTCTGTTTACCCATCACGTGCCACCATCTCCGAATGCTCTCGACGGCAAAGGCTGACGTATCATGACCAATGCCAACGTTCACCCAACCTTCATTATGTTGCACAAATCATAAACTCCATAAGGAGAGACCTCCCCAAGCTCTTTGTCAGCAAAACCGTGTCCCTTTACCTTGACAGGGTTGTCTTTGGAACGATATGATTTTCCGGCATTCTTGAAAAGACCGACCAGCTCTTTCTCCTTTGTGTCCACAGAGATTACTGGCTGCCCAAGATCTTGATTGGCCTTCACGCGTTCCGAAATATATTGAAATTGCTCGTCTCGATCGACGTGAGAATCGCCTTCCAGCGTTTTTTTGTTCCCTTGCAGACTATACCACCCCTGCTCTGAAAGAAGGGTTCCGACTGTTACTATAGCGCTGAGCTAAATTCACCCGCTTTTGCTGTGCTAATTTCATCCAGCCAGGGCGTTTATACGTACAAACACTCATCCCGGTGGGGTAGGATTTATGTATGTTTGGCGGGGTAACGGGATATGAGAACCATCATTTTGCGTTGTGGATGAATGGGTGAATTTATTTCAGCGCTATAGCTTTTTACATGACCAATCTTGTGGCCTTTGCCCTGGAGTGCAGCGGCGAGGGTGCGAAGGCTTTTTGTAGTCCACAAAAGCGGAGATTCAGGATCACCTATTGTGTTACTTTCAACAAGAAGTTTCAAGTCGTTGATTAAAGTGTCGTTGCTGGTTTTAAGTGATTTTCTACCCGCCCCAACTCGCCGCAAGCGACCATCAGGGAGAGGAATGTCTCCTGTAACCTCCTGGATTCCCCTTAAAATAGCGCTCCTTGCCATTCCTGTTAATTCATGAACCGCTTTGAGCCCGCCGCGACCAAAGGCTTTCACCTCCGAGGCAACCCAAAGCCTACGCCCTTTATCATCAAGGTGAGGCCATATAAATCGAAAACGTGTACGTATGGGGTCAAGATTCGTTGTTGTCATCTCAAGATGATGACAGAATTGACATTAAAAGTCTAGTTTATTTTTGAACAGTCCCTTAGATATCCTTGATATCAGAAATATAATCGGATTATTTTGCATACAATAATCAATAAAAAGGTGACCAATTATGCATAATAAAAATTACATTTCCGCGACGACACTCTCCAAAAAGACATCCGCGACCTTGGATTCTTTTGACAAAGGAGACATCGATACCATGATCATTTTAAAAAACAACAAACCAAAGGCTGTTCTCATTTCCATGGAAGCATACGAAACCATGCAGGAAGAACTTGAGGATCTCCGATTGACGGCATTGGCGTTGGCTCGAATTAAATCTTTTGACCAGGAAAAAGCCGTAACACATGAATCCATGATGAAAAAGTTGGCCAGATGATATGATGATGTGGTCTGTCATCCATCACCACGACGTAGAAAAAGATCTTCAGCGCCTTGGTGCCTCCATGGCCCGACGGATCGTTCGAACAATAGACGATAAATTGACGCGTTCACCCCTTGATTTTTTGGTCGCCTCTGTGTGGAAATCTATCTGATTATCGTAAGCTGCGTAGAGGTGACTGTCGTGTGGTGTATCACGTCCGGGAAAAAGAAGTTGTCGTGTACGTATTGGCAGTAGGCGCGCGCAGAGATGAAGAAATTTACAAGATGGCCCTAAAAAGGGAGTAGGTAAAGCATTTCAACTTCGTATTATGTATTCTTGCCGCTGGTCTTGTCTAGTGCTAAAACATCTTCTATTCCTCGGAAAAATCAATTCTCTCTGAAATCCATTGTATGCTGCTGTCAGTTGAAAAAAGGCGTATCTTCCTTCATATAACTTAACCTCGCTACCTGCTCGGACCGTTCCTTGTGGTTCGTTTTAATTGCTATAGATGAGGGGGTGGATTATTGCATAGCGATAAAAAACACTACCTATCAATAATGAGGTATCAACATGGCGACATCCGTAAAACTTGATGACGATTTGAAGAGCCGGATTCAGCATCTGGCTGACGTACGACATCGCTCAGCGGACTGGATCATGCGCGAAGCAATTCGCGACTACGTTGAGCGCGCAGAAGCACGCGAGGGTTTTAAGCACGAGGCCTTGGCGTCTTGGACAGCCTACAAGGAAACTGGGCGGCACCTGACTGGCCAGGAAGTTCGTAACTGCTTGAATACCTGGGGCACGGATGAAGAAAAAGAGATTCCTCCGTGCCACAAGTAATTATCACGGACGACGCAGCACAAGGGTTGGAGCGCTGTCGTCTTTTTTTAGCGGAAAGAAATTCGTAGGCCACAAAGCGTGCCGGTCAAGCTATAGAACGGCAATTTGCGCTTCTGGAAACAGAAGCAGGGATAGGCAGACCGTTTGACGATCTTCCGGAATTTCGCGAGTTGATCATCCCATTTGGAGACACTGGGTATGTGGCGCTTTATCACCACGAAGTAAATGCAGATTCGGTTTACGTGCTGGCCTTCCGGCATCAGAAAGAAGCGGGCTGCTGATAATTACTGACGATAAGTTATGAAAACGAACCAAGACCGCCTTTTTGTGCTCTCGGGCGTTGGTTCTCGTTCCCATGCTCCAGCGTGGGAATGCCGCCCTAGACGCTCCAGCGTGGGAACAAGAACATGTTATTTGGGGTGGAGTTCTATATCTCCACCCCGGAACAGCTATCAGAAAGTGAAAAGCGATTGGCGTTTTTGTGCTTGATGTGGTATTAAGTATCTAAAAGAGTACCCAAAGGAGTCTGATATGAATACCATACCTGCCCAAGAAATTAAACGGCGCGGTATCGCTGCACTGGATGACCTCATTGCTCATGGCGACGTGCATGTGATCCGCAACAATAAGCCGCAATACGTAGTGCTTTCCGAAGCTCGTTATCAGGCTTTGCTGGAGGCTCAAGACGAGGCTTACACGGCGCGAGTGCTGACCTCACTGGCAGACATACAGGCTGGTCGAGCGCAACGCGGTACAGCGGCAGAGCTCCTTAAAGAGTTGGATCAGGAAAGCTGAAGCATGTACACCCTTGTCTGGACATCCGGCTTTACCCGTGCGGCGGGCAACTTTCTCAAGCAGCATCCGGACTTGCGCGAGAAGTTCGCTGCAATTCTCGGTGATCTGGAGCGTGACCCTTTTCAGCCGCATCTTCGCTATCACCACCTTGGCGGCCACCTCAAGGGTGTGCAGGCAATCAGCATCACCTCCAGCTATCGCCTTACCCTGTCCATCATGATCACGGATCATGAAATCAATCTACTTGATGTCGGCAGTCATGACGAGGTGTATCGATAACGCTTGCCTGGGAGGCTGTCCGTTCTCTGCTTCTCCGGTTCTGCTTCTCTGGTTACCATGCGCCGCATGGGATCCAGGGGTTAATCCAAAGTACGGCTGTAGTTTATACACTGGAGGGGTTCTCGTTCCCATGCTCCAGCGTGGGAATGCCGCCCTAGACGCTCCCAGCGTCGATAGTACCAGGACGTATCGTGGTCATCGATTCGGGCTATTGTCTTAACGGGCACGCTGGAGCGTGGCTTTTGAGTTCCCACGCTGGAGCATGGGAACCAGAGTTCGGTCGGAAGGCCAGAAGGCGGCCAGAAGGCGGCCAGAAAAAAACCCGCGATATTACTCAAAAGCAAATTGATTGAGCAATTGCCGGCGCCAGAGCATTTTTTTATCCACTTCACTCAATTTTGCTTCCTCGCAGACTGCATCCCAGTGGCTTTCGATGATCTCCACCTGTCTCTCGCATATCCAACGAGCCTCATAGAGGGGAAGGAGGAAATGCTGCGCCGCTTCGAGGCAAGTTTTTATCCGGCTTAAGTTAGTATAGCCCATGATCAGCATTGCCTGGGACGCTTCGTTTCGAGCACGACTTTACGGGTAAACATCGTAGGCAGGAGTGAGACTGAGGTTGCTGCCATCCCAGAATGCAGCATGATTGCGGGCGTGATCATCGGTATTGCCGCAGAGAATATTGAAAACAAGTCTGGAAAAGAGTTCTTTTAAAGTATCTTCAGGAGTGGTGAAGCGATGTCTGATAATTTCCGCCAGGATCTCATAACTGGCATACCAGGCCATCATGTCGTCAAGACCGAAAAGGGTCAATGCTGCCGACACCATTGCTTTGCGCGACCATCTCTTTTCCACCTTGACCCGATCAAAGCGTTCGATCAGTAATACATCTTTTTTTGCAGCAGTTACCAATTGCACCGACGCAACTTCCAGCCCTGCATGATTTGCCAGCCGCATGGCGATAAATTCTGCCTTGAGGATAGGATACAAATCGGTACTTGAGGAAAATTTGGCAATATATTTTTTTTCTGATCGTCTATCAGGGCTTTGGGACGCGCTCCACCTATCGAACTGCCATGAAACAATGCCTGATCCAATTCCGCTGTCAGGGGAATGCCCTGCTCGACACGATCGCTTGATCGCAAAAGTTCTTCCAAAGTGGCACTGGCAGACAGTCGTGGTACATATTCGGTGGGGGATCGCTGGAAATCAAGTGCACCAATACGATCGGAGCCTGATTCCAAGAGGTACGTCAGTTCATTCAATGCAGCAGTATCTGTACCGGCTCCTTTTTCACCCAAAACTTTATTGATAATCACCCGCCGCCCCCAGGCATCCGGTGCGGCATCGCGAATGCACCCTGGGATACTTAGGCCTTCTGCCAGAGGCAGAATACCGGGTATAAGAGGCAGCTCAGGTTCATAGATGGGCACAACAGGTTCGGAAGAATGTATACGTTCAAGATAACTCTTGCCGTAATTGAAACGCAGAGTCTTCCCATAGGCACCCAGCTTACCGGCAACGACCGGCTCAAACTCGCCCGGCAGCCATATCCACACAAAGGCCTCACGTGATGATTCAAAAATTGTCATCCACCACCTCGTGCTTCTTGCGGATAGATTTTGGCAATAAGGCCAGCTTTTGTTCCGTATGACGAACAAGCTGGGGGAGCTGTGCCGCATCAGCATCAAACAGTTTAATGCCGACGATGGCGGCGACCTCGAAGGCAACACCAATTCCGCAGCTAAGGTCCCCTTTTTCAATGCGTTGCAGTAAACCTCTGGAAATACCTGCTCGTTCCGCCAATTCCAAAGCCGTGAGTTTTTTCTCTTTACGCGCAACACGTATCAACCCGCCTAGAAGGGCCACGGCATCACCGCTGTAGCGCGAGTAGGTTCGGATAATTGATTTTGGCACAATAACCACCTTAATGATGATGACTGGGTTTTTGTGAGAATTTCTGTATTTGATCTATACATAGACCATATGATACCAATACGTACTGTGCGTTAACCATAAAATTTATTTTTTGTGCAGATGCGGGTTTTCAGGTCTCGTTTCCTCGCCGGAGAATTTTCGATCGGGTCAGAGGGCGCTGGAAGGCTGTGGCGGTGATGTCAACGCAGGAGTGACAAAAGGCCTTGACAGAGATACAGCATGAAAGCATAATTTAACATCACAATGCCATCACAAATACAACTCAAGGAGAAGTAATGGGATCAATATCAATACGCGGGCTTGACGACGAGCTTTCATCCTTGCTGAAAAAAGCTGCGGCTACAGAGAAAATGAGCGTGAATCAATTTGTCCTGGAAACAATAAAAAAACACTTAGGCCTGGCAAAAGAAAAGCGATTTTCCCAGGAGTGGCATGATCTGGACGGTCTCTTTGGTCAATGGTCAGAGGAAGAGTTTTCAGAAATCCAGGGGAAAATTGACGACGAGCGAAAGATCGACGAAGAGCTCTGGAAATGAACAGAATTCTCATTGATACCAATATATATTCTTCCGCTCTCAGGGGTGATGCCGAGGTAGTGCGGGTTCTACGACAGGTTATCCATATTGGCATATGTGCTGTTTCCATCGGCGAGCTTTTTTCCGGTTTCAAAGGTGGCAACAAAGAGCAGGAAAACCGAAAAATGCTGGGCATCTTTCTTGATTCACCTCGCGTAACTCTTTATGGTATGGACGAATATACCGCGGAATATTATAGCGCCATCCTCAATCAGCTGAAAAAGATCGGCTCCCCCATCCCTACCAATGATATATGGATTGCGGCAACAGCATTTCAACACGGCCTGCAACTCTATAGTCTTGATAAACACTTTGGCAATATTGAGGGCTTACTTCTGCGCCAAGAAAAATTGCCTGCAGTTATTGTAACTGGTTGAATACCTGGGGTGCGGATGATGAAAAATAGATGCCTCCGTGCCACAAGTAATTTTCCTGGTTACCATACGTTGCGTGGGATCCATTAAACAGAGGGCGGTGGTGATTTCTACGCTGGAGCGCATCTCGTATCCATTTGACACCTCAAGTATTTTGCATTACGCTATGTAATACAATTATGGAGGTGGCAATATGATCACACTGCGATTAGATGAAAAATTAGAACAACAAATTACTACTGCCGCAAAGAATCTCGGCGTGACGAAATCCGAGTTAATCAGAAAAAGCATTCACCAATATCTGCGCAATCTTAATAAACCGAGTGCCTGGGATCTTGGCGAAGATGTCTTTGGTAAATATGCAAGTGGGCTGGGCAACCTGTCATCGGACAGAAAAGAATTGATGAGAAATAAGATCAAAGCCAAGAGAACGTGAGGCCATGAAAAAAATCCTCATTGACTCCGGCCCGTTGATAGCACTTTTTGATGCCTCGGACACATACCACGACCAAGCCGTCAATTTCATACGGACAAACACCTATCCTCTCGTTACGACCATTGCATCGATTACGGAAACGCTTCATTTATTGGATTTCAATCGGAATGCCCAGATAGACTTTCTTGAATGGATACATAAAGGGGCTGTTGAAATTCACAACATTGAAAATGGCGACTTCGGAAGACTCAAGGACTTAACTGTGCAATATCGTGACTTACCAATGGATTTTGCTGACTCGTGTTTAGTGTTCCTTGCAGAAAAGCTCGGTGTTCACACAATCGCAACCATTAACCGTGACTTTACGGTTTATCGCATTAAAGGAAAAAAGGCATTCATGGTCAGTGTGTTGTAACGCACCTAGTCACGGAAAACACTGGAGATCATTAAGAAGGTAGAATTTACCGCAATTAGAGAACCCGCGCCCGAGGGGGGATTCTGGGCTATCTGCCCAGAGGTGCCGGGTGCCAACGGGCAAGGCGAGACTATAGAGGAAACTAAAGATAATCTGCGACAGGCCATTGAATTGATCTCGTTTGCCTGGTTACCATGCGGCGCATGGAAACCAGGGCTTAACTTAACAACTCAATTGGTGATCTTTAGATATCCTTGACACAGAATAATAATCGGATTAATTTGCATATAATAATCAAAAAAAGGTGATCAATTATGCATAATAAAAATTACATTTCCGCGACGACACTCTCCAAAAAGACATCCGCGACCTTGGATTCTTTTGACAAAGGAGACATTGATACCATGATCATTTTAAAAAACAACAAACCAAAGGCTGTTCTCATTTCCATGGAAGCATACGAAACCATGCAGGAAGAACTTGAGGATCTCCGATTAACGGCATTGGCGTTGGCTCGGATTAAATCTTTTGACCTGGAAAAAGCCGTAACACATGAATCCATGATGAAAAAGTTTGCCAGATGATATGATAATGTGGTCTGTCATCTATCACCACGACGTAGAAAAAGATCTTCAGCGCCTTGGCGCCTCCATGGCCCGACGGATCGTTCGAACAATAGACGATAAATTGACGAGTTCACCCCTTGATTTTGGGGCGCCTCTGTGTGGAAATCTATCTGATTATCGTAAGCTGCGTATAGGTGACTGTCGTGTGGTATATCACGTCCGGGAAAAGGAAGTTGTTGTGTACGTGTTGGCCGTAGGCGCGCGCAGAGATGAAGAAATTTACAAGATGGCCCTAAAAAGGGAGTAGGTAAAGAATTTCCACTTCATATGATGTATTCTTGCCGCCCGTCCGGTTTAGTGCTAAAATAGCCTATCTTTCATGATATTTGCTTTTGATTTTTCATACACAGGAACCACATGACCACGAACACCGACATCCTGCAGAACATACCACAAGGCAAGCCGGTCCGAATCTTCCTGCCGCTGCTGAACCGACCGGACAGTGTCCGCACCCAGGGCTTGTACCAGAAAACCGAGCCGCCGAATTTTTCTCTGCTTTTCCAGCCGGGGATGCTGCCGGTTGACGAAATTGACAGCACAAAACCATGTATTGTCAGTATCGATATGGGTGGACCGACCATCTCGCTTGAGGCGATGATTGTCGAGGTCGTTCATCCACAGACCCTGCGCATGGTCATGCGGAAATCGATCAGCCATGAGCAGATGCGCGAGTTTTTCCGCGTCGATGCGGTGACCGGCGTCATATCCAAGTCGTTCCACACCGAGCTTTTCAGCACGACGAAGGACCCGTGGTCGACCGAGGGACAGACGGTAGATATCAGCGGCAGCGGTATTCTCGCCATATTTGACGAAAAGCCCAGGGCCGATCGACCGGTACGGCTGGAGATAACCATTCCGTCGTTTCTGCCGGAGACGATCAAGGTTCTTGCCCACCAGGTCCGGGCGCAGCAACTGCAGGACGGCCGTTTTGAGGTGGCCTATCATTTTGATGATATCACCACCGAAGATCGCGATAAAATCATCGGCTGTTGTCTGATCATCCAAAGAAAAATGCTCCGCCTGAAAGTCCAGATCAAAGAACATTAATGATGGCAGCGGCGCTTATCAAGACAGTTACATCAACTTGCATACTATGTCCAGCGATATGAACACATTAGTCGACTCGATCCCCGACCGGCAACCGGCGACAGTTACCCTGACGGATGCCGGCAGCAAGAGAATTCAGGTCTCCGGCGTCTTCAAGGAGTCGACCGCCCCATCCTTTTTTCTGCTCTTTCCCGCAGGCACCCTGCCGGATAAAATCGATCCGGACAAGCCCTGCGCCGTGGCAAGCCAGGACGGCCAGGGAAAAAGCGTTACCTTTGCGGCGAAGATTGTCGACATGCCGAATAGCCGGGTCATTGAGCTGATCGCCAATAAATCGATCCGGCCGGAAGACCTTCGCGAATATTTTCGCGTGAACATCAAAGCCCCGGTCGAGGTGTTTTACGATCCGCCAAACGACGGGGATGAAGAACCGATGGAACTCGGCGGTGAAACCGTCGATATCTCCCAGACAGGTGTCTTGACCATTCTTACCGACGAATGCAGGATTAACAAACCGGTGATAATTGAACTGAATCTGCCCAATCCAGCCGAGCTCGTCATCTGTTCCGGGCGGGTGGTCCGCAGCAAACGGCTTCGGCACAATCGCTGGCTGACTTCATTTCATTTCGACAATATTTCTTCAAGTGCCCGTGATATTATCGCCAAGAACTGTTTTGCCGAGCAGCGCCGTCAGCTGCGGGAGAATATTCAGACGGCTGGGTAGTGAGGCGTTTATTTCCGGATGAATTTAAGCTTCCACCGGCGCTAACCGATAGAGACCTATGGACACCATCACCCCGCTTACCTCCATACCGTCCGTCAGTTCGTCGACATCGCAGAGCCGAGGACGCAGCCAGGAACAGCAGACACCCGGTCAGGGGCAATTTCTCAAAGCCCTGGTCCTTGAAAGCAAAGGCAACAATCGTTTTGTCCTCGATATCGGCGGCACCCGTCAACCGGTGACTTCCGAGGCGGCGCTGTCCCCCGGCCAGACGCTGCGGCTACAGGTGGTAGGCACCGAGCCGCAGATCGAACTGAAAATCGTCGCCAACCCGATGCACCAGCTGCAGGGCCGTTCTCTGACCCTTCTCGGCAAAAACATCGATCTGGCCGGCCTGTTTCAGGCATTGCAGCAGCAGACCCCCCCGCCGCTCGAGACCGTTTCTCCGGCCAGCCGTTCCATTCTGGAAAGTTTTTATTCCCTGCAGCAAAACGGTATCGCCGGCAAAGACGGCGGCGGTATTCTCAAGCAGCTCGTTGACAATCTTGGCCTGAACCTGGAACAGCTGCTGGCGCGCGGCGATAAAAACAGCGCCGTCCTGACCCTGAAGGCCGCCCTGCTGGACATTGCCCACAACTTCAGCACCGCCGGGAGCATTGCCGATACAACAAACAAAATGCTCACCACCCTCGAGCTTTTTCAACTCGCCCAGCTGCAGGTCGCGAGTGACACGCAGCTTATCTTTCCGCTGCCGCTGCCCTTTATTCAACAGGGCTATCTGATCATTGAGCAAGGGGACAAGGATTCAAAAAACAATGTTGCAAACCCGGAAAGTCGTTTTTCCCTGCATCTGACCGTCTCTGACCTTGGCCATCTGCAGATCGATTTTCTGCGCAATATGGAAGGACTCTTTATCCGGTTTCGCGCCGGCGATCAGGAAAAGGCCGACTTCATCGAAGCCAATAGTGAGGCGCTGAAAGAGGCCATCAGTGATGTTCCGCTGATCAGTCTTTCCTTTTCCGGGGACGCGCCCGATCCGATCCATGATCTGGTCCGGCATCTTGTACCGGCAGGCAATTCGATGCTCGACACCAGGATCTGATATGGCTGAACGAAAGCCAGCCAATAGGGCCATTGCCATTCTCTACAATGAAAACGAATCGGGTGCACCGAAAGTGGTGGCCAGCGGAAAAGGGATCATTGCCGAGAAAATCATCGCCACCGCCCGAGAGGCCGGCGTGCACATCCAGGAAGATGCCAATCTCGTCGAACTTTTGTCAAAGGTACCGATCGGTGAGGAAATTCCCACCGAGCTGTACCAGACCGTGGCCGAAGTGCTCGCCTTTGTCTATCAGATGAATGAGAAATTTAAGAATAAGATGGGGTAATTGGACCATTCCAAATAGGATGGCCAAGTGGGTTTGTCTTTACGCTCAATATGAATTAGATTTAGACAAAAGACTGCAAGGAGAACCGGGTGTTCAGAAGGGAAAGTTTCGGGATAATTTACATGGCAAGGTGGCGAAGATGACAAACACATTTACGGCTGTTGTACATAAAGAAGACAATCTTTATGTGGCGGTATGTCCGGAAGCGGGGACAGTAAGCCAAGGAGAAAGTATTGAAGAAGCAGTGAAAAATCTACAGGAAGCTACTGAACTGTATCTTGAAGAATTCCCCCTCAAACGTTCATCTCGACCATTTCTCACCACATTTGAGGTACCCGCCAGTGTCTGAACTGCCGAGACTTTCCGGCGATGAGGCAATAAGGATATTTAAAATTCTCGGATTTTACCAGGCACGCCAAAAAGGCAGTCATGTAGTACTACGCGGGGGCGATAAAGGCTGCGTAATACCCCGCCATAAGGAACTTGCCACTGGAACACTCAGAAGCGCGCTTCGACAGACAGGAATCAGTACTGAAGAGTTCATCAAGGCGATGAAAGGAGAGTTGCTCCGATTTTTCTGGCTTCCATGCGCCACATGGGAATTGCCTGCCTGATGCTGCGTATCCACTATCTTCCTACTTGGGTAACGGAAAATATTCTTCTATTTTAATGTTTTAGCCAACTGGGACCGAAATTTGGCCACCTCCACCACGAGAGACAACAATTCTTCATCCCTTCTTTCTTTTCTTCCCTGGTCAAAAATGCTTTAACATCAGGTGATCCCAGTATGGTAATTCTTTCAGTTTTTGCAGGCATCCAGTAACATCTCCAGCGATTTGTATTATAATGATCATTATAATATTCTGGGATTTTTTCACAAGACAATTTCAATGAAGCGCCACTCATTAACTTTCCAACTCCGGAGTGTGGCAACGACAATGGACTGCAACGCAGTCGCAAGGAAGTAGCCATGCGACGTATGGCTACCAGAAACAAAAAAAAAGAGGGTTGCCGACACAATGTGTCAACAACCCTCTTTTAATCATTTGCTGGCGGAGCGGACGGGACTCGAACCCGCGACCTCCGGCGTGACAGGCCGGCATTCTAACCAACTGAACTACCACTCCAAACTGCTTTTTACTTTTTGTATGTCTCGATGTTTTCGATGGGTGTTTATGGTGGGCGACACAGGGCTTGAACCTGTGACCCTCGGCTTGTAAGGCCGATGCTCTCCCAGCTGAGCTAGTCGCCCCCGCACAAAGAGTCTTACTAATACATATAAAGGGAATCGATGGTGAGTCGATTCCCTTTTAAATGGTTTGGCGGAGCGGACGGGACTCGAACCCGCGACCTCCGGCGTGACAGGCCGGCATTCTAACCAGCTGAACTACCGCTCCAAAACCGATGCTAACGTGGTGTTGTGTATCTGATTGGCGTGGTGGGCGACACAGGGCTTGAACCTGTGACCCTCGGCTTGTAAGGCCGATGCTCTCCCAGCTGAGCTAGTCGCCCCCGTCTCAACCAATCGTGAAGGAGTATTTACCAACTTCACCCTGCTACGTCAAGAAAAAACATCAGCACGGGCCAATATCGTCCTTCATATAACTTTTATCATATATTTCAAAAAGATAGTCTCATCGAAAGAGACTTTTCCCCTCCGGCATCATCAGCGCATGCCCCAGTACCTCATCCATATGATCGACCACGTCAATTGTCAGCGATTTTCTTATCTTAACCGGGACATCGTTGAGATCGCGTTCGTTGGGTTTGGGGACGAGCACGTGGGTGATGTTACCCCGTTTGGCGGCAAGAAGTTTCTCGGTCAAACCACCGATCGGCAGTATCCGGCCCCTGAGGGTTATCTCACCGGTCATCGCCATATAATGCTTTACCGGCGCCTTGATAAGCGCGGAAACCAAGGTGGTGGCAATGGTGATCCCCGCCGACGGTCCATCCTTGGGGATAGCGCCTTCCGGGACATGGATATGAATATCGAGTTTCTGGTAAAAATCTTCTTCCAGCCCAAGCACTTTTGCCCGGGAGCGGACATAGCTCAAGGCGGCCTGTGCCGATTCCTGCATGACGTCGCCGAGTTTGCCGGTGATGATCAACTTGCCGGCGCCGGGCATCAGGGTTGCCTCGATCTGCAGCAGCTCGCCGCCGACCTCGGTCCAGGCCAGGCCGGTCGTCAAACCGATCTCATCGTTCTCCTCAGCCAGGCCATACCGATACTTCGGCGTGCCCAGGTACTTCAATACCGACTGCACACTGACGTGGTATTTTTTGCGTTTGTCGTTTTTCTTCAACCGTTCCCGGGCAATCTTGCGACAGAGAGAAGCAATAATCCTTTCCAGATTTCGTACCCCCGCCTCCCGGGTATAGCGACGAATAATTTCCAGAATTGCCCCGTCGGTCAGCTGGATATAGCCGGGTTTAAAGCCGTTTTGCTCAAGCTGCTTGGGAATGAGGTAGCCGACACCGATTTTCAATTTATCTTCTTCGGTGTAGCCGCTGATCTGGATGATCTCCATGCGATCCTGGAGAGGCACCGGGATACCGTGCAGATTATTGGCCGTGGTGATGAAGAAGACCTCGGACAGATCATAATCGATATCGAGATAATGGTCGTTGAAGGCGACATTCTGTTCAGGATCGAGCACCTCCAGCAGGGCGGAAGACGGATCGCCTCTGAAATCCATGGACATTTTGTCCACTTCATCGAGACAAAATACCGGATTGGCCACCCCCACCTTCTGCATGGACTGAATAATCTTGCCGGGCATGGCGCCTATATAGGTCCGTCGGTGGCCGCGAATTTCCGCCTCATCCCGCACGCCGCCAAGGGACAGCCGGGCAAATTTCCGGCCCATGGCCCGGGCTATCGATTTACAGATCGAGGTTTTACCGACGCCGGGGGGGCCGACCAGACAGAGGATCGGGCCCTTGATTTTTTTCACCTGGGACTGCACGGCCAGGTATTCAAGGATGCGTTCCTTGGTTTTGGCCAGGCCGTAATGATCTTCATCGAGGATCTTTTCCGCCTTGGTAATATCTATTTTCGAGGTATCCTTCTTGTCCCACGGCAGACTGACAATACAATCGATGTAATTGCGCACGACGGTAGTTTCCGCCGACATGGGCGGCATACTGCGCAGTTTCTTGAACTCCTTGAGAGCCTTGTCTTTGGCCAGAGCGGGCATTTTTTTCTTCCTGATCGTCTCTTCGAGTTCCCCCATCTCGTCGAGCCCATCCTCATTCTGCCCTATTTCATTCTGGATCTCCCGAACCTTCTCGCCAAGGTAGTAATCTCTCTGGGTTTTCCCCATGCGCATCTTTACCTTGGCATTTATTTTTTTCTCCAGCTCGGCCATTTCAATCTCACGATCGAGAATTTCCAGGACCTTGGCCATGCGGGCGGTGAGCGGTTCGAGTTCGAGAATCTCCTGCTTTTCTTCACTCTTCAGCGGCAGATGGGCGCAGATGACATTCAACAATTTAAGGGGATTGTCGATGGCCTGAACCGAATTGAGGATTTCTTTGGCAATTTTTTTATTATTTATTGAATATTGTTCAAAATATTTACGCAGCTCCCTCTCAAATGCGGTCAACTCGGCGGTCGGTTCAGTAACATCGAATCGTTCTTCCACTTCCGCGAGCAGGAAATTTGGATTTGGCACATAGGAAACAATCTTCGCCCTGGTTTTACCCTCGACGAGAGCTTTTATCGTCCCATCGGGAAGCCGAAGCAACTGCATAACCGACGCGAGCGTGCCGCAGGTGTAGAGATCCTTACCGGCCGGATCGTCAACCGTCGATTTCTGTTGCGTCACCAGCAGGATATCCGTCTTCTTTTCCATGGCATCTTCAAGTGCCTGGATGGATTTTTTTCTGCCGACAACCAGGGGGGCAACCATATGCGGGAAGATGACAATATCTCGAAGTGGCATCAGAGGGTAAAGTTTCGTCACAAAATCTCCTTTCGAATGTGCTAATTATATTACTCGATCAAGCTGTCTTCAGATTTTCGTCGGCGCTGTTATGGTACAGGATAACCGGATAATCCCCCTGGGTAATTACCTGCTCACTGATGACGCACTCCTGCACCCCTTTGATCGAGGGCAGGTCATACATCACATCGAGCATGGCTTCTTCCATAACCGAACGAAGCCCGCGGGCGCCCGATTTTCGTTTCAGTGCCTTGGCGGCAATGGCTTTGAGTGCCCCTTCCGTGAACTTGAGACTGATGCCGTCAAACTCGAAAAGTTTCTGATACTGCTTGGTCAGAGCATTTCTCGGTTCCTTCAGGATGCGGATAAGATCTTCCTCGACCAGTTCTTCCATGGTGGCAATAACCGGCAAGCGGCCAACCATCTCCGGAATAAGTCCGAATTTCAGCAGGTCTTCCGGTTGGACCATGCGCAGCAGCTCACCTATTTTCTTCTTCTCATCGCCGGTCACCTTGGCGCCAAAGCCGATGGATTTTGCCCCCTGACGCCTGCTGACCACCGAATCAAGGCCGACAAAGGCCCCGCCGCAGATAAAGAGAATATTTGTCGTATCGATCTGCACCAGTTCCTGCTGCGGATGTTTTCTGCCGCCTTTGGGCGGGATCGACGCCATGGTTCCTTCGATAATTTTCAAAAGAGCCTGCTGCACCCCTTCGCCGCTGACATCTCGGGTCAGCGACGGGCTGTCCGATTTTCTGGCGATCTTATCGATTTCATCGATATAGATGATGCCCCGCTGGGCCTTTTCCACGTCATAATCGGCCGCCTGCAGGAGGTTGACCAAAATATTTTCGACATCTTCCCCGACATAACCGGCCTCGGTGAGGGTTGTCGCATCGGCCATGCAGAAGGGAACATTCAAAATACGCGCCAGGGTCTGGGCAACCAGGGTCTTGCCGGAACCAGTTGGTCCAACCAGGATAATGTTCGATTTCTGCAGCTCAACGATATCTTCCCCCACAGGCGCGTCGATACGCTTATAGTGGTTGTGCACGGCCACGGAAAGAACCTTTTTGGCATAATCCTGCCCGATGACATATTCGTCGAGATGGGCTTTAATTTCTTTCGGTTTCAAGGAAACCTGCTTTTCCTCTTCCGCTTCGGCCAGCTCGGCACTGTCCTTATCGTGGACAATTTCATTGCACAGCTCAATACATTCGTCACAGATAAAGACATCCGGTCCGGCAATAAGCTTGCCTACTTCATCCTGGTCCTTGCCGCAAAACGAACAGACACACTCGGGCCCTTTGTTTTTCAGATCATCCATGCTCTCAACCCTCAGCTAGTTCTTCCCGATTAGTAAGTACCTTGTCGATGATACCATATTCCTGGGCTTCACTTGCACTCATAAAATAGTCACGCTCGGTGTCGGCGGTGATTTTTTCAAGAGGACGTTTGGTGTGATGGGCCAGAAGACGGTTCAGCTCATCCTTCATGCGCAATATTTCCCTGGCCTGGATATCGATATCCGTCGCCTGCCCCTGGAAGCCGCCCATCGGCTGATGGATCATAATCCTTGCGTTCGGCAGGGAATATCTTTTGCCATCCGTACCTGCCGCCAGGAGAAAAGAACCCATGGAGGCCGCCTGCCCCATACAGAGTGTGGCAATATCACATTTGACATACTGCATGGTGTCATAGATCGACATGCCGGCCGTTACCGACCCACCAGGCGAATTGATATAAAAGGTGATGTCTTTTTCAGGATCCTCCGCCTCAAGAAAGAGCATCTGGGCCACGATAACATTGGCCACTTCATCACTCACCCCGGAACCGAGGAAGATGATACGTTCTTTTAATAGACGTGAGTAAATATCGTACGCTCGTTCCCCTCGGGGACTTTGCTCCACAACCATCGGCACCAGATTCATGTATTACACTCCTTAAAACGGTTCGACTGCAAGAGGGCCTTGAGCCCTATGCAGTCGTCATTGTATGCAAGCTGTCAAAACATATCCGGCAGGGCTCCCCACCGGATATGCTCAATATAATTCCTTTCCCGCCGTGCGCAACCCGCCCTTTCAGCTTGTTGCAGCAACGTTTTCTTCGGCATCATGCTCTGCTCTGACGGCCTCGACGAAGACCGCCTTTTCCCGAAGAAAAGCGAGGATTTTCTCGTTCAGCAATTCATTCATCAACGGTAAAAGATCATCTCGATTCTGGAAGAATTCTTTCACCTTGGCGACCGGCATATTGTACATGTCACCAATGCGTTTCAGCCCTCTTTCCATATCTTCTTCTTCAACCTTGATCTTTTCGACTTCGGCAATTTTCTTTAAAATAAAATCCCCACGGACCCTCTTGCCGGCCATTTCCGCATTTTGTTCAGCAAGTTTTTCTCTCGACAGTCCGGCCGCTTCAAGGCTCATGCCACCCTGCTCAAACTGCTTCTCGGTCTGCTTTATCATCTGTTCGATTTCAAAAGCAACCAGGCGTTTTGGCACCTCAAAGTCGTGGGCATCGAGCAGTTTCTGCATGATCTTATCGGTGATCGCACCCTCAGCCCGTTCTTCACGCTTTTTCGTAAGACGTTCCTTGATCGACGCCTTCAGGTCGTCCAGCGTCTTGAACTCCTCGCCGGCATCTTTGGCAAATTCATCGTCAAGGTCGGCAAGCACGCGCTCTTTGATATCCTTGACGGTGATACGGAACTCTACCTTCTTGCCTTTGATTATCGGGTTGGGATGGTTTTCCGGGAAATCGACCTCCTGGAGGCCTTTTTCATCTTTATTCATGCCGATCAATTTTTCTTCAAATTCCACGCCCATGTTACCCGAACCTACTTCAATCGAGTAGTTTTCGTTTTTAACCTGAAGCATTGGCTCGCCATCGTGGAACCCCTGGAAATCGACAATGACCACATCCCCTTTCTGAATTGGCCTATCGGTTACCGAGCGAAGAGCGGCCATATTCTTCTGCATCTCGGCCAGCTCAAGGGCGATCTCCTCGTCGGTGACAAGGACTTCCTCTTTTTCCACTTCCAGACCTGTGTAGCCGGTCAATTCAAACTCCGGCCGCACATCAACCTCGGCGATAAAGGTGAACGAGCCGTCTTCATTGTATTTTAGATCTTTGATATCCGGATGAACAATGGGCTCGATCCCCTGTTTCTCAATGGCATCAAAATAGGTGTCCTGCACCAGCTTCTCACCGGTCTCGGCTTCAACCTGCGCCTTGTAGTATTTCACAATAACTGAACGCGGTACCTTGCCACGACGAAAGCCCTTCATTTTTGTATCTTTCTTCAGCTTGTCGTAAGCCTCGTTCAGCCTGGACTGAACGGTGTCTTCAGGGAGCGTGATCGTTATTTTTCTTGTGAGAGCATTGATCTCTTCAACATTTACATCCATTGAGTTCCATCCTTTCATGGTAAAATTATCATAACCACCCGAACCCACAGTTTCTCCCGGCAGACAGAGGCTCTTGACGAGGTTGTTTGGGGGAATGCCGGCACATCGACATCGAGTTTCAGTGGATTATTACTGCCACAGGTGAGGTGTACAGCATCATTGAACAATCAATTTGGTGCGAGAGGGGGGAGTCGAACCCCCACACCGTAAGGCGCCAGATCCTAAGTCTGGTGCGTCTACCAGTTCCGCCACCCTCGCAGCCGATTTTTTTATTACCAGAGCCAACGACACATAGAAGAGTTCATCGAAACCTGCATGCACCACCTGCCGCCTCGATTCGTGTCTATCCACCAAACCGCTAATGAATAATTCACTTCAACATTGCCGTCAAGGCTGTACTCACTATTGTGCTGGTTGGAACAAAAAAAGTTGTTATAAATACCATTTTGCCCATATCGTTACCAGTTATTTTTATGATTTGGCCTATTTTTGCAATAAATTGCATGGAAAATAAGCTGTTGATCCGATCATCTTGCGTAAAACCCGGAGAGTTGCTATTGTTGCGCCAACAACAAACCCCACATACTCTATTATTACATCTATTTTAACAAATCTATTACGAGGTATTTATGCACTACCCCAAATTATACGCAGGCTGGCTGCTATCGCTGACGGTAGCTTTTGGCACCAACGCCCTGGCTGTACCGGATTCAGGCCAGGCCGACAGGATAGAATGGAAACTGCAGCAAAACTGGCCGACAGCCGTAAAGACTTTGGATATGGTTCACTCGCTGGATGGGAAATTAGTCTATATTCTCAGTGAGAAACAGACGGTCGAGGTTTTTAACAACCAGGGCCAGCTTCAGGGCTCCATTCCGGTCGAAGAAGGAGTGAGCGCTATCGATATCGCCCCGCAGGGCGAAATGCTCTACCTTATCAATAACCAAACACAAACCTTCAGCGCAGTCAGCCTCTCCTTCGTCGTTGACGTCGACATCACCGGATCGCCTTTTAAAGGCCCGGCCGACGCCCCGGTCACCATCGCTCTCTTTACCGATTTCGAATGCCCTTATTGCAGTAAAATAGTGCCGCTCATCGAACAGGTACTCGAAAGAAATCCTCAGACGGTTAAATTAGTTTTCAAAAACATGCCGCTCAATTTTCACCAGATGGCCCTGCCCGCTGCCAAAGCGGCACTCGCCGCCCATGAACAAGGTAAATTCTGGGAATTTCATGACCGGCTTTTTGCCGAGAAAGCACTCAGTCAGGAGGCAATCGACAAGATAGCCCAGGATCTCAACCTGAATATGGAGCGCTTTGCTCAGGACATGTTGTCACCGAAAATCCAGGCACAGGTCAACAAAGATCTGCAGGATGCACAGAAGGCCGGGGTTACCGGCACGCCAACCCCGTTTATTAACGGTCGTCAGCTGAAACAGCGCAGTCTCGAAGGCTTTCAGGCGATAATTGACGACGAGTTGCAAAAGCGGGGTAAAAAATAGTCGCTGTATGCAAAACAACTTCGTCCATCAGGAACTCACTTTTGCCGATAACAAACATGTGCAGGCGCTGTATGGCGATCTTAATAAACACCTGCAGGCCCTTGAAAAAAGCACCGGTGTTACCATCAGCGCCAGAGGAACAAGCCTGCGCATCGGCGGTCCAGCCCATGATGTTGAGCTGATTGTCGCCCTGCTCAATCAGCTCTATGAGCTCATCGGCCGTGGATACCCGGTGTACAGCTCGGACTTTGCCTTTGGTCTCCGGGTGCTGCAATCAACCCCCAAGGCCAGGCTGGACCGGATATTTCTCGACAAGGTCTATGTGACCACGCAAAACCGGGTCGTCTCCCCGAAAACCAATAACCAAAAAAACTATATCGACGCTATCCGCGGGAATGATATCGTTTTTGGGATCGGACCGGCCGGCACCGGCAAGACATACCTCGCCGTCGCCATGGCCGTTTCCGCCCTTACCAGCGGGCAGGTGCGCTCGATCATCCTCGCCCGGCCGGCGGTAGAAGCCGGTGAAAAACTCGGCTTTCTGCCGGGGGACCTGGCGCAGAAGGTGAATCCTTACCTACGCCCATTGCACGATGCCCTGAACGATCTGCTCGGTCCC
Organism: Desulfopila aestuarii DSM 18488; assembly: GCA_945863875.1. GTDB lineage: Bacteria > Desulfobacterota > Desulfobulbia > Desulfobulbales > Desulfocapsaceae > Desulforhopalus_A > Desulforhopalus_A aestuarii_A. The sequence continues at coordinate 1,708 of CAMBBS010000061.1, read as the reverse complement.
GACAAGGCAATGGATCTGCTTCAGCAGGATATTATTGAAATCGCTCCGTTAGCCTTTATGCGCGGACGTACCCTGAGCAACGCCTTTATCATCCTCGATGAAGCGCAAAACACCACCAGGGAACAGATGAAAATGTTTTTGACCAGGATCGGCTTTGATTCCAGAGCGGTGATCACCGGGGACACGACCCAGGTAGATCTGCCGGTGAAAACCCATTCCGGCCTGGTACAGGCGAGAAAAATATTGTCCAACATCGAAGGCATCAAATTCTGCTCGTTTTCCAAGGCCGATGTCGTCCGTCACCATCTGGTGCAGGAAATCATCAACGCCTATGAAAAGCAGTAAGGGACAATCACCATGGCAACAGATCTGACCATTCAAGCCCAGGCAGCCGGATTTCCTCTTCACCGCCAAAAAATAAAACGGCTGACCAACTGGCTGCTCGGCCAATGCGGCGTTCAGGACTATACCGTCAGCCTTCTCCTGACCGACGACGCGGAAATTAGCCGACTGAACGCCCAGTACAGAAACAAAAATCAACCGACCAACGTGCTCTCTTTTCCCTTCGGAGAGGGAGCCGATGCAAACATTGCCGCCCTGCCCCTTAAGGAACTTGGTGATATTATCATCTCGGTGGAAACCGCCCTGCGTGAAGCCATCGACTATAAGCTGAGCCTGCATGAACGTCTCAGCTGGCTCATCATTCACGGCATGCTCCATCTGCTGGGCTATGATCATGAGCGGTCCGCAAACGACGAAAAGAAAATGTTTGACAAGGAAAACGAGCTATTGCACACCCTTCATACCTACAGGAGAAGAGGAATGACCACACTTGCTATTAATGTCGACCACGTGGCAACCATCAGGCAGGCCAGAGGGATTACCGAACCGGATCCCGTCTTTGCCGCCGCCATCTGCGAGCTTGCCGGGGCTTCGGGGATCGTCGTCCACCTGCGCGAGGACCGCCGCCACATGCAGGACCGGGATATCTATCTGTTGCGGCAGACGGTGAAAACCAAGCTCAATCTGGAAATGGGCGCCAACAAGGATATTATCAAGATTGCCCTCGATATCAAACCCGACCTGATCACCTTGGTTCCGGAAAAACGCCAGGAACTGACCACGGAAGGCGGCCTGGACGTCCTGGCCGAGAAGAAAAAAATCGCCAAAGTGATCGAAAAAATGACGGCGGCGTCCATTCCGGTGTCGCTCTTTACCGATCCCGACGCAAAACAGCTCGCCGCCGCCCGGGACGTTGGTGCTACTTTTGTCGAGCTGCACACCGGAAAATACTGTGATGTGATCGGTGAACAAAACCGCGAACACGAATTCCAGCTTCTGGTCGAAGCCGCCGAAGCCGCTTCGCAAATGGGCTTGCGGGTCTGTGCCGGGCATGGCCTGAACTATCAGAATACCGCGCCCATTGCCGCCCTCGAGACCATTGAGGAATTGTCCATCGGCCACGCCATCATTGCCAGGGCGGTCTTTACCGGACTGGAGCAGGCGGTGAAAGAGATGCTGGCTATTCTCAGGCAGGCCGACTGCACAATATAATGGCGTCACCATCATGCTGTTCAAGATTGACAAGTTTTATGCCGGTATGGTAAAAGCAATCCACTTGCCTGGATGGTGGAATTGGTAGACACCCGAGACTTAAAATCTCGTGGGCCTTGCGCCCGTGCGAGTTCGATTCTCGCTCTAGGCACCA
>CAMBBS010000060.1 GCA_945863875.1 Desulfopila aestuarii DSM 18488 | reverse complement strand
GCTATTATCCAAGTTTCAATGAAATAGCCGACCCAAACAGGGGAGCCATTATGAGGCTACAAAGCTTTTGGGGTTCAAGCCCCAAAGGCTTTGTCGTGTCAAAATAAATTAGTGCATTCAATAAGTTATCCGTTAGATTGACGGCTATGGCCAAAGCGGTGGAACCAGTAAGACCAGGGAGAAAATATCCACGTAACCACAAAAGAGCACAAAGAAAATGTTGCTCAAACTACAAACCGATACTTTAAGTTAATGACATTGTATTGTTAATATGAAGGACTTGATAGCATCAAGCCAAAGACAATAAACATCTATATGATTACCCAACGAATAAATGACTCCAAACTAAAAGTCTGTCGGCACAGTTCAACCGTTAACATTACCCGCATGAAGATCTTGATTCTCGATTTAGATTCATTAGTTAGGGGTCGCGTTTAAGGGCGAGGACTCTTCCCCGCCCATTAAGACAAAAGCTATCCGTAAAGTGTCTCAATCCACCTGATCGCCTCGGTATCATTCACCTTCCCGAGATATCGCTGTGTTGTTGAAAGGTCAGCATGTCGCAGAATCACTTTACTGACAATTTCAACCGGAGTAACCGTTCCCACTCTATTACATCTATCTCAAAAACTTAGCATCACCCGCATCACCCGCAACGCCCTTCAACTTCATTGATTTTTTCAGCCAATTAATTCTTGACCGGTAGACATCTTTAGCCTTACCATTTAAGAATGATCAGGAAAGAAACTGCATCTACATACTGTCTCCTTTTTAATGGGCAATGCCCTCGACGTTCCCCATGACAACCGATTCTGTTGCTCCGGCCGCTGCCGACAAGGATGAAAGGTTTAGCATTACCGATCTCATTCCTTTGGAAAAACTGCAGTATATTCAGGATGCCTTTGCCAAGGGCAACAACGTCGCCTCAAGCCTGACCGACACCGATGGGCAACCCATCACCATGCCGAGCAATCATTCGCGGGTCTGTGTCCTTATCCGGGCCACCGAGAAAGGACTGAACAACTGCATCCATTCAGGCAAACAACTTGGCATAAAAGCTCGGCAACAACTGGCACCTCTCCGCCAGCGCTGCTTCAGTATCGGTTTTTCCGATGCCGTGGCACCGGTCATCGTCAATGGCCGTCATATCGCCAATTGGCTGATTGGTCAATACCATGTCGACGAAGTGGATGAAGCTCGGGTGCGGCAATATGCCCTGGAGATCGGTGCCGATCCAGAGGCAATGACCAAGGCCTTCCAATCTATGCCGAAACACAGTGCAGAGAGGTTTGATGACAAACTCACCTTCCTCGGAATCATGGCCAATGAGATCTCGCAGATGGGCTACCAGAACCTCGTAGAACGGCGCCAGACTGCAGAACTCATTGAAGTCAGAAAACAATTGGAGCAATACCAGGAACACCTTGAATATCTGGTTGAGGAACGGACGACAGCCCTGCGGGAATCGAACCAACAACTGCTCTCGGTAATCTCGCAAAAGACGAAGATGCAAAAAAGGCAGAATCGTCTAGTCACTGCCATCGAAAGTGCCGCCGAATCGATCATCATTACCTCCCTGTCCGGCAAGATTATTTTTATCAATCCGGCGTTTACCACTCTCACTGGCTACAGCCGGCAGGAACTTATCGGCAGGAATCCCCGGCTGCTGAAAAGCGGCCACCAAAACGCCGAATTTTATCACGACCTGTGGCAAGCCATCACCACCGGCCAGGTGTGGAAAGGCCGGTTCGTCAATAAAAAGAAGGATGGAACAATCTTTCAGGATGAAACCACCATTTCGCCGGTAAGAGACGATAAGGGCACCATTCTCAATTTTGTTGCGGTGAAACGCGACATCACCAAGGAAATCGAACTGGAAACTCTGCTCCGGCAGGCCCAGCGGATGGAAGCTGTCGGCACTCTGGCAGCCGGGGTGGCGCATGAGATGAACAGCCCTATCCAGTATATCCTCAGCAACACCATGTTTTTAAAAGAGACATTGACCGATCTCCTAAAAATGCAGGCGGGCTACGGGAACCTGGCAAAGGCTGTTACGGCATCGGCAACCTTCGCCAAGGAACTCGCAATAATCAGTCGGACCGCAACGGAAATTGATCTCGACTACCTGAAAGAGGAAACAGGCCAGGCGCTGGAAGAGGCAATTGACGGAATTAAGCGGATCTCAACCATCGTCGCGGCCATGAAGGATTTCTCGCAACCGGGCAGCACCGTCAAACAACCGGAGGACCTGAACGCGCTTATCACCACCACCGTCACCGTTTCCCGCAACGCCTGGCACGAAGTGGCAGAGATGGAACTACTTCTCGAAGCGACTCTGCCCGCCGTCCCCCTGCTGGCCGGGAGGATCAAGCAGACCCTGCTGGACCTGATCCTCAATTCGACCTTTGCCCTGACGCAAAAATACGGCAACGGGCCCACGGAAAAAGGAACGATCACCATTGCAACCGGCAAGAGAGGTAACCAGGTCGAGCTGCGCATTGCCGACACGGGTGCGGGAATTCCGGCAAATATCATTGACAAGATCTTCGATCCGTTTTTTACCACCAAACCGGTCGGTCAGGGCAGAGGCCAGGGGCTCTCCGTGGTGCACGGCGTCATTGTCGATAACCACGGCGGTTCGATCCGTGTGGCATCAACCGTTGGCAAGGGTACGGAATTCACAATCATGCTGCCGCTAGAAACTGCCTGAGTCGAGAGCCGGATTCCTCTTCAGCAGGCATTTGATGAAAATTCAAGGAGAACCGGAATGCACGAAAATCTTTCCATTCTGCTGGCTGAAGACAATGACGTCGTGCGCCGCTCAATTGCCGATTATCTCCTTAGTTTAGGATACTTTGTCACCGATGCTCGGACCGGGGTGGAGGCCCTTGGCTATTTCCGTGAACTTCTTCCAGACCTCATCATTACCGACCTGATGATGCCGGAAATGGGAGGCCTGGAGTTTCTCAAGATTGTCAAAAACGAATCGGAATTGACACCCTTTATCATTGTCTCGGGTGAGGGAACGATGCAGGATGTGATCAAAGGCCTTCGGCTTGGGGCCTGGGACTATCTGACAAAACCGATCCATCCTCTCGAATTGCTGAAACACAGTGTCGAGAGGGCGCTTGAGCGGCATCGATTGCTGCACCAAGCACGGGAGCATAAGGAATATATAAGCGATCAGAAAAAAACCATGAAGGAAAAGGAGATCCTTCATGCCCAGCTGCTACACGCCCATAAGCTTGAGTCGGTTGGCCAGCTTGCCTCCGGCATTGCCCATGAGATCAATACCCCCACCCAATTTGTCAGTTCGAATGTGAGCTTCCTCGACGAGGCCTTCGCGGATGTTCAGAAAATGGTCGGGACCCTGGTCAACGCCAGTGCCGAGATGGCGCTCACCGGCGATGTTTTGATGCAGGCCTTGGACACCGCCGACTGGCCGTACCTGGAAACTGAGATTCCCCTGGCAATCAAGCAATCCCAAGAAGGCCTGTCGCGGGTGGCCAATCTTGTGCGGGCCATGAAGGAATTCTCCCATCCTGGTGGAAAGGAGATGGAGAATGTCGATATCAACCATCTCATCGAGACGACGGTGACGGTTGCCCGCAACGAGTGGAAATACAGTTCGGAAGTGCAGTTCGATCTGGCCCCTGATTTACCCGGAACTCTCTGCCTGGCAAGCGAAATAGGCCAGGTGCTGCTCAACCTCCTGGTTAACGCCGCCCATGCCATCACCGAAAAACTGGGGCGGACACCTGAGGGCGGCAAGGGAACCATCACCATCAAAACCGAAGTCGATGGCCCTTCCATCCTCATCCGCATCAGTGATACCGGTTGCGGTATCCCTGATTTTGCCAGGGCGAAAATCTTCGACCCCTTCTTCACCACCAAGTCCGTGGGCAGCGGCACCGGCCAGGGGTTGGCCATTGCCTATGACGTCGTTACCCGAAAACACGGTGGTACGCTTACCTTCAGCACGGTTGTCGGCGAAGGCACGACTTTTACCATCACCTTGCCAATTAAACAAAAGGGGAATTGCTGAGCTCCTTATTCTGCAGCCTCCAGGTCATGCCCAGCCTCCCCATGCGGGGCAGATTAGCCTTCCTCTGCCACTTGCATGATTTTAATACAGATCTTTTCCCAGTCCGGAACCTTGTCCTGCAGGGCAAGCCTTTCGATAATGGCCGAGTGCAGCTGTTGAGCCCGGCCGACAATCTCTTCCTGACGATGCCGGTAGTAGAGGACATTGGCGATATGAACGGCCAGGGCCGGGGTAAAGGAATCCGTCGGATATTTGTCCAGGCTGTGATTGAAACCGATCCCCTCGACAATCGGACTGGGAAAGCCCCATAGACCAATGAGATAGGCCCCGACTGCACTCTGCTCCGCCCCGAAGACCATCTGCTCGGCGACGGCCAGGGTGATCTTCTGCTCACGGGCCAAATCGATGACCTGACAATACTGGTCAGGAAGCTCGGAGACGAGGATCAGTCTTCCGATATCGTGGAGGATGCCGGCGAGAAAGGTGTTGTTGATGAGATCCTTGTCTTCGCTTTCATGTCCGGCAATGGCCTTGGCAATCTTGCCGACCAACAGACTATGCGACCAGAGCGTATCGATCTGAAAAATTTCCCTGGGAATCTTCACCTGAGAAAATATTTCGATGCCGAGAACCAGGATCTTGATGGTGTCAAGTCCCAACAACGCAACAGCCCTGCCGGGACTTTCAACCTTTTTATAGATGCCGAAAAAGGCCGAGTTGACCAACTGCATAACCTTGGCGCTCATGGCAATATCCTGCTCGATGATCCCCATCACCTCAGAGATTGCCACGTCAGGGGAGGCAATCGCCTTCTGCAGCTTGGCATATACGGTGGGCAGGCTAGGCAGGGTGCTGAGCCTCGAGACCAGATCCTTCAGGCGGCCGTCGGACATAATATCCTGCAGGGCGCTGGTCTGTGCCAGAATGGTCTTGAGTTTTTCAGGATCGCAGGGTTTTGCCAGGAACTGGTGCACGACCCCAACAGTTCGCAGGATTGAGTCTTCATCCGCCTGCCCAGTCAGCATAATGCGGATCGTGTGCGGGTATTCTTTCTGAATGGTTTCAAGAAGTTGGGCTCCGTCCATGCCGGGCATGCGCATATCGGAGATGACCACATCAAATCGATTTTTGCCCATGAGTTCCAGTGCCTCCTGACCCCCGGCAGCAAAATACATGTCGAAATCGGCCCTCAAGGAACGCAGCATGCGGCGGAGACCATCGAGAATATTCGGTTCGTCATCGACAAAGAGAATCTTTTTTTTCTCCATTGCTACCTCTCAGCAGGGTTTGCCAGGAGATCCTGATCCGAGAGCAGGCTGGCAACTCTGCTCCTGGTTAACCCGGACGATTATCGGCTCCTGAATACCGACCTGCTGAGCATAATTTGTCAACCCCTGAAGGATCGACCAGGTCACCTCCTGGCCTTTGGGGATGACCAGGACACCATTAACCGCCATTATATCCTTTTCAACGATCATTCCAACAGATACGCCGCGAATATCGACCGAGAGGATCTTTTCCTGTTGCGCTTCGAGCTTCAGGCCGGCGAGCAGGCGGAGGATTTCCGGGTTGTACGCGGCTTCAGCCTCGTTCAAGCGCTGCAAGGCCTCGGCGCGGCTTGCACCCCGATGAAGAAACCTGTCAAAATCAATGGAAATTTTGAGAATCTGCGCCCCGGCAATGACATCATCCGGAAGTTGCGAAGCATCATCAAAGGAGTTGCAGGGCTGGAGCTGATTGGCGATAATCGCCGCAACTATGCCCAGGCGGGGAATTTTTTCAAGAAGTTTCGAGCCGACCTGGGGATGCTTTTGATACATCGCCTCTTCTTCCGGGTCAAGCTTTTCACCGGCATAAAACTTGTGAAGAATGTCATGCGGTAGGGTAACGCAACCGATCTGTGACAGGAGAGCGGCAATCTCGAACTGCCAGAGGTTGGGCAGATGCAGCTGCTGTGACAAACGAACGACAAGGTTCCGAATGCGCAGACCGCTGCTGAAGGCGATGGGATTGGCCAAGCTGAGCAGTTCGGAGAGGACGTTGACGGCGCCCTTCAGCGTCTGATCAAGAAGTTCTTTTTCGGCGGTGATCAGGCGGTATTGACGCTGGGCCAGGACAATCGCCATAACCAGCGTTGAGGTCGGACAGGGCTTGTTGAGAAAGCGGAAGATTTGCCCTTTATTCACTGCTTCACTTGCCGTTCCCTGGTCGGCATTGCCGGTGAGCATGAGTCGCACGGTGTCGGGATAAAGATCCTTAACCGTGGAGAGGAGTTGAATGCCATCCATGACCGGCATGCGCATATCAGAAACAATCACCGCAAATGGGCCATCGGTTTTCAAGACTTCCAAAGCCTTGGGCCCCGCCCAGGGCGATATGTATGTCAAATCGTTTCCGCAATTCCCGCTTGATGGACTGCAGGATATTGTCTTCATCATCAACAAAGAGGATTTTCTCGGTCATCCGTGTTCTCTTCGGTGGAGGTCAGAAACTGTAGTCGGGAACTGTACACTGCTATACCGGCCCTTTCTGAGAAGTATCTTATTTTTGCAGGCGATAGTCAAATTCTGTCGGCTTTATTTATTTCACCTTTTGACCGTGGGGCACTTGAACGGTCAAAAGGTGAAATGTCAGAATTTTCAGCGTAAAGAGCCGTAATTTTGAGGCGGTGGTGCAACAGTAAAAGGCATAGAATATATTATCGCCGATCACCTTGCTTTTTCCCTGGCAAAATTGATATCCTTTTTAAGGATAGAAGCTTTCTACGCATTCCTGGACTTAATGATTTTCATATCCTCGAGGGGGGCTTGATGGGTTCGGCATCCGTATCGAAGAACACCAATAGTGCCAATCTCTTGATTGTCGACGATGAACCGTCGCTGCGCAGACTGCTGACAAAATACCTGGAAGAGGCGGGTTATACCTGTCAGTCGGCGGCGAATACCACGACAGCAAAAGAACTTCTCTCTCAGAGTCACTTTGATCTGGCACTCTGTGACCTCGATATGCCGGGAGAGTCAGCCCTGGAGCTGATCCGCCACATAAAGGTCCAGTATCCGGAGACCGGTCGGGTCATGGTCACCTCGTCAAGCGACAGCGATACCACCAATGAGATCCTTGACGTTGGTGTCTATGGCTACATACTCAAGCCGTTCAACCGCAGTAATCTGCTCATCACCGTGCAGAACTCTCTTCAGCATCTGCGGCTTGATCGGGACATGCAGCGGCATAAAAAATCCCTGGAAGAAGAGGTGTGGAAACGAACGACCAATTTGACCACCATCATGGACAATCTCAGTATCGGCGTCATCATGTACACGGCGGAGCTACAGATCCTCGAAATGAACCGACAGGTCCACCTGTGGTTTCCCGATGTTCCCTATGGTTCATCGAAATATTGTTTCCAGCTCTTTCCCGAGCCCAAAAAAGAAAGGCCTTGCGATGATTGTCCGGTGCTCGAAGCCCTGCAACTGGGAAGGAGTGTCGAAAAAATTTGTCAGGTAACGACTCGACAGGGGAAAAGGGATTTTCGTATCGTTGCATCGCCGATATATGACCAGAAAGGGCACAAGGTCGCTGCGGTGGGACTCTATAACGACATCACCGAAAAAAACATGCTGGAGCAGGAACTGCGCCAGGCCCAGAAGATCGAGGCCATCGGACAACTGGCAGCCGGAATATCGCACGAGATCAACATCCCGGTCCAGTATGTCGGCCACAATCTCAGCTTTTTAAACGATGCATTTACCGATATCACTAAAGTCCTGGGAGCCTATGACGGTCTTAACCGTGCGGCCCAAACAGGCGAAACCGTGCCTGCAGATCTCTGTGCTGTGGTCCAGACTGCGGTTGAAATCGCCGATCTCGACTACCTTGCGGGCGAAATCCTGAAAACCATCAGCCAGGCGATCGAAGGCATTCAACGGGTTGAGAAGATCGTCCTGGCGATGAAAGAATTTTCACATCCCGGCACCGACGAGAAAACAGCAGTAAACATCAACCAACTCATCGAAAGCACCCTGACAATTAGCCGCAACCAATGGAAATATGTGGTCGAATTGGAAACCGACCTGCAGCCAGACTTGCCGCTTGTGCCATGCCTTGCCGGAGAGCTGAATCAGGTTTTCTTAAACATCATTGTCAATGCCGCCCATGCCATTGAGAGCATGAAAAATAATGATTCCAATCATTTAGGAAATATCACCATCACCACGCGCGGCATAACAGGTGCAGTGGAAATCCATATCAGTGATACCGGAGGCGGTATACCTGCCGCAATCCAGGACCGGGTATTTGATTCGATCTTCACCACCAAGGCTCTCGGCAAGGGCACCGGGCAGGGCCTGGCCATTGCCCGGCGGGTGGTGGTTGACAAGCCTCAGGGGCACTCGACTTTGAATCGGTGCAGGGCCGGGGAACCACTTTTATTATCGAACTGCCGCTTGAACAATGTGCATAGCCTGCCTGAGAAAGCAGATGTCGCGCGCTCATCGCGGCGGTGCCTGCCGCCATCAAGAACCAGTAACAGTTGGTCACGGCAGGCCTTGTGACATTTGGTAGTTTGCGCATGCAAGGAAAGATTTATGGAGTTTCTGCAGACTTTGCAAAAAGCCGCCACAAGCCGGCGCCTGCTGCCGTTTCTGGCAATTCTACTCTTGGCGGTGTTTGCCGGAGCGGCTGCGCTCCTGTGGCAGCATCATCACGCGCGTCTGATCGGAAGAACCGCCTTGGTGAGCAGCGAGGTTGCCCAGGGCTTTAAGAACGCCTTGGCACAGCAGGCCTGGGGCTTGGCCATGACCGCGCAGCCCATCGCCATGGATACCCGCATGCGCGAGGCCCTGAGCGCCAATGATACGGAGCGTCTCCTGGCAGACTGGCAGGGTCTGTTCGAAACGCTGCATCGAGAACATTCCCTGACCCACTTCTATTTCTTCGACACTAACCGCGTTTGTCTGCTGCGGGTTCATAAACCGGAAAAGCGCGGCGACACAATCGAGCGTTTCACGGCCAGAGAAGCCGAACGTACCCGCAAGCCCGCCTGGGGCATCGAACTGGGGCCGCTGGGCACCTTCACCCTGCGGATGGTTCAGCCCGTTTTCGACAGCGAACGGCTGGTCGGGTACATCGAACTGGGCAAGGAGATCGAGGACATTCTAAAGGGCCGTTGGAGGCCAGCCATGCTCGCGGCGCGACGGCTCGGGAACTTGCCGATGGCGGCAGGGACTGGCGCGTGACGGTATTCCCGCTTGCGGACGCCTCGGGCCGGGAGGTGGGCGACCTCCTGGTCATGAACGACATCACCGCCATAAAAGCCGCGTTCAGTCACGACATAACCCTGGGCGGTGCAGTGGGCGCGGTTATCTTGGCGGCGCTGCTCGGCCTGACCTTCGCGATGCTGCGCCGCACCGACGCATACATCCACAGCCAACAGAGGGAGCTGCGGGAGAGCGCGGCCTTTCAGAGCGAACTGTTGCAGAATTTAACTGTAGGTGTCGTTGTCGTCGACCCGGTTACACGGCAAATCGAGCAGATCAACGAGCACGCTGCCGAGCTCTTTGGCTCGCCGCTGGACAGTCTTCTCGGACAGCGCTGCCACAAATTGCTGTGCCCCGCCGAGGAAGGTGCCTGCCCGGTGTGCGACCTTGGCAACACGATAGACAATTCCGAGCGCGTGATGCTCCGCGCCGACGGCAGCCGTCTGCCCATCCTCAAAACCGTCAGGAGGCTTTCGTTGGGAGGGCAGGAAAAACTGCTGGAGTGCTTCGTCGACCTCACCGCCCGCAAGAAGGTCGAGGATGCGCTGCGGGAGAGTGATTGTTTTGTAAGATCGCTGCTGCAGTCCTTGCCGCTGCCGGTTTACTGTAAAGATATTCATGGGCGCTATCAGGGCGTTAATCCGGCATTTGAAAGATTCTTCGGCTTACCCGAGGCAGCACTGATCGGAAAGACAGTTTTTGATATCAGCCCTGCAGAATTGGCCCGCATCTATCATGAAAAAGATAATGAGCTTTATAACTTACCAGGCCGGCAAGTGTATGAATCACAAGTCAGAAACAGTTCCGGTGAGTTACGAAGTGTCGTCTTTCACAAAGCCTCGCTGACAGATAGCTCCGGTACGGTTACCGGTCTTATAGGTGCGCTTTTGGACATCACCGAGCGCAAGCAGGCTGAAAATGATCTGAGTCTGGCTCATGAAAGAATACTGACGATTCTCGACGGTATTGATGCCAGCGTTTATGTGGCAGACATGGACACCTATGAAATCCTGTTCATGAATCAAAGGATGGCAAAGGAATTCAGCGGCAATAAAACCGGTGACCTTTGCTACACAACCTTTAGAAAAAATTCAGAACCCTGTGATTGCTGTACCAATGATCAGTTGATCGACAACAACAGCAACCCGGCCGGTGTCTGTATCTGGCATGACAAGAACCCTGTAACCGGCAAGTATTATATCAATCACGACCGGGCCATTGAATGGACTGACGGCCGCTTGGTCCGAATGCAGAGCTCCACAGATATTACCGATCTGAAAAGAATGGAGGCCCAACTGCACCAGGCCCAGAAACTCGAGGCGATAGGCACCTTGGCTGCCGGTATTGCCCACGAGATCAATACTCCAACTCAGTATGTCACCAGTAATATCGATTTTCTGGGTGACGCCTTTAACGATATCGGCCAACTGATTGAACAGATTGACAGGTTGCTCGCTACAGTAGATACGCCGGAGACGCTCACTTCTCTGGCTGCTAAGATAGAGGAGCTCAAACATTCGGCCGACAGGGAATATCTGGCCGAGGAAATACCGCGCGCCATCATCCAGTCCAAAGATGGAGTTGCCAAAATCGGATCGATTGTGCTCGCCATGAAGGAATTCAGTCATCCCGGGGGTAAAGAAAAACAGTTGACCGACCTCAACAGGCTCATCAACACCACGCTGACGGTTGCCGGCAATGAGTGGAAGAATATGGCCGAGATCGATCAAAGCCTTGACCCGGATCTGCCGCAGGTCCTGTGCCTGCCGAATGAGATGGGCCAGGTCATTCTCAATATCCTGGTCAACGCCGCCCATGCCATCGCCGACAAGATCGGCGATGGAAAGGCGGAGGGGAAAGGACGAATCACCCTTAAGACCAAGATGGTCGGTCAGCAGATCGAGATCACCATTGCCGATACCGGCGGCGGCATTCCCAAAGCCATCGCTCCCAAAATTTTCGATCCCTTCTTCACCACCAAGGAGGTGGGGCGAGGCACCGGCCAGGGTTTGGCCATCTGTCACGACATCATCGTCCACAAGCATGGCGGGACCATAGATTTTGTCTCAAAAGAAGGCGAAGGAACCACCTTTATCATTTGTCTGCCGACCACATTGGCGAGGACCGATCCATGACCGGAAAACAGGTACTCTTCATCAATGACGACCCGTTAATCATGAAAATGACCGCGGGGATGCGGGATAGGCTGAAGCGCGATGTGAACGAGCTGTGTCTGAAACTGGGCGAGTCCCCCCGCCATAAGATCGTGGCCGTTCCACAAGTTTCGGATGCCCCCCCGGAGGACCAGGGATGAACCAGCCAGACAAACCCGGTTTCGTCCCCGAAGTGGTCTATCGCGCCTATCTGGGCGGCCTGCTGACGCACGACCTCCAGCAGTGTCACGCGAGTTTTCAACAATGGCTGGAGGCCGATACCGGGCTGCGCTCGACCTATGAGGATCTGGTGCGGCGCTCGCTCTACCAAGTGGGCGATCTCTGGGAACGGGGCCAGATTTCTGTGGCCACGGAGCACCTAGCCACGGCCAACAGCGAGAGCCTGTTGAACCTGACGTACCCCCGGCTCTTTGCACAGCCACGCAACGGCAAGTCGGCGGTCATCACTTGCGTGCCCAACGAGTATCACCAGATCGGCGGCAAAATGGTGGCCGACGTGTTCGAGTTGCACGGCTGGCGAGGCTATTTCCTCGGCGCCAACACCCCGGAGGGTGAGGCGATCACGCTGATTGCCGAAAAGCGATCGGAGGTGGTGGCGCTATCCGTGGCCACCACGTTTGGCCTGGCTGAGGTCGTCAGCGCCACGGCACTCATTCGCGCGGCCTTTCCCGAGGTGGCGATTCTGGTCGGCGGGCAGGCGTTCCGCTGGGGCGGAAAGGAACGGGTCGAACGCCTGCTCGGCGTGCGCTGTCTGACGTCCCTGGGCGAACTCGAAGCGTGGATCAAGGAGCACGACAACCATGTTTGACCGTTCGGATATCGCCGAGGCCATGCGAACGTATGTGCTGGAGACGGCGCAGGTGATGGTGCTCCATCTGGACGCCGACGATCGGGTGGTGGGCGCCAACGACCAGGCCCTCCGGGTGCTGCGCGCCGGGACCGTGGGCCGCCCGTTGGCGGAACAGATCGTGGATTTCAACCACACCCTTGATGTGCCGGCGCTCATCCGACAGACCGGCATGGTGCATCGGCTCACGCTGAGCACCGCGTCAGGCCAGCCCGAGACCTTCGGTTTCCGGTTCTTTTCCATATCCAGCGGTGTTCTCGCGCTCGCCAGTCTCGATTTTCAGGAACAGCTGGAACTCCGCAACGAAGTGCTGAGCCTGAATCGGGAGTTGAACAACCTGACCCGGCAGCTCCATCAAGCCAACGCAGAACTGCGCGAGTTGAATCAGCTTAAGAACCAATTCCTCGGGATGGCGGCGCACGACCTGCGCAAACCCATCGGTTTGATCATGACCTACAGCGAATTCGTACTCGACGAGGCCGGGGTGCAACTCTCTGAACAACAGCGGGAGTTTCTGCGCACCTGCCTGAGGGCCGCCACGGGCATGAAACAGCTCATCGATGGCTTCCTCGATCTGGCTGTGATCGAGTCGGGCCATCTGCGGCTTGACCTGGCCCCGGCCAGCGCTCGGGAGATGGTCGCCGGCGCCGAGCCGATGGCGCAGCTGGTGGCTGAGAAGAAAGGAATCACCCTGCTGGTGGATGTGGCGGACGACACGCGCCGTTTGCGGGTGGACGCATCCAAGCTCCAGCAAGTTCTCCTGAATCTTGTGTGAAACGCGGTGGAGCACTCGGTCTCCGGCCAGCGAGTCTGGCTCTCGGCGCGCTGGGAAGGTCAGAACCTGATCTTCGCCGTGCGCGATGAAGGCCCTGGGGTCCCGCATGCGGATCAATCGCGACTGTTCACGGCATTCGGGCAGGCTGGCCTGCACAAGACCGCCGGTGAACGTAGCACAGATCTCGGTCTCGTGCTATTGCGCGGCTCGTCGTCGAGGCCCATGGCGGGCGCATCTGGGTCGAGAGTCGTCCCGGCCACGGTGCTGCGTTTGTCTTTAGTCTACCAACAAAAGAGGGGGCATAACCATGAACCTGACCTACCTGATCGAGACTGCCAGGAAACTCATTCAGCCGTCTGCTGCCGCCGCCGGCGAATTCGAGGCGGTGCGCGATAGCCTGGCCGAGGCGCTCAACCGCAGCATGGTGGCCCGGCCTGACCTGGAGAAACTGATCGGCCCCGGAAACCGGGCGATGATGGAGGACAACAGCCGCAATTTTTGCCGGTTCATGGGTTCGATGTTCCTGGACTATGAGCCGGAGGTGCTGGCGCAGACCGCGCTGTGGGTCTTCAGAGCCTACCGTTCGCACGGGTTCCAGACGGCCTACTGGCCGGCGAATCTGGATACCTTCGTCGAGCTCGCCCGCGAACAGCTTCCTCCGCCAGTCTTCGCGGAGACCTATCCCTTCTTTCACTGGCTCATTGTCAACATTCCAATCTTTGTGAAGATCAGCGACGAGCAACTGGCGGAGCCCCTATCTCCGGTCCCGCAACATGAGCCGGAGGGGCAGCCATGAACGACCCCATGAGAATTATGGTAGTGGATGACGATGTCGACGTGCTGATCGGCACCGCTCGGCTGCTGGAAAAGGCAGGCTACATCGTGGATCAGGCGGCGGACGGCGAGGCCGCGCTCCAGACGCTCCGGCAACGCCGGCCGGATTTGCTCCTGCTGGATCGCGACATGCCGGGCCTGGACGGACTGGAGGTCTGTCGCCGGATCAAGCAGGAACCAGCCTGCGCTGATATGGCGATTATCCTGATGTCGGGCGTTTATTCCGAGAGCAGTCACCAGGCGGAAGGTCTTGAGTTCGGCGCCGATGGCTATATTACCAGACCCATCGAAAACCGCGAATTGCTGGCCCGAGTGCAGGCTCACGTTCGCATCCTTTCCCTGACCCGGACGCTGCAGTCCAAGGTCAAGGAATTGGAGATGGCGAACGCCGCCGCGAGTCAGAGCGCTCTTGCTACGCTCAACCTGCTCGAAGATGCCGAAGTGGCACGGGATCAGATGAACGCCATCAATGAGCAGTTGCGGCAGGAGATCAAAGAGCGCCAGCAGGTTGAGAAGACACTTCGGGAGAGCGAGTACCAGTATCGCGAGCTCTTCGAGGCGGCAGGAGATGCGCTGCTCCTGATTGCCAACGATACCGGTCAGGTCCTGGATGCCAACAACATGGCAACGGCGCTTTATGGCTACGAGCGGGATGAGTTGCTCACCAGGAAGAGCGCGGACCTGTCGGCGGAACCCGAGGAGACGAGCCGCCGGATTCAGGAGGCACGGTCCAAACCGGATCAGGTTTTCCACATCCCGCTACGCCTGCATCGCAAGAAAAACGGAGCCCTCTTTCCCGTCGAGATCACCGCCCGGTCGCTGGTCAGGGCAGGCCAATCGGTTCTCCTCGTTGCTTGCCGCGACATCACCGAACGTCATCAAGCTGAGACGGCGCTGCGGCAGAGCGAGGAAAAATTCCGTTCCTATATCAATCATGCCCCAGACGGAGTTTTTATTACAGATGAAAAAGGAAATTACATCGAAGTCAACTTCGCCGCCTGTCAGATAACCGGCTATGCGGAAGATGAACTCCTGAGACTACGCATTCCCGATTTACTTTCTCCGGAAGACCTAGAAAGAGGATTGCAGCACTTCAAGGATCTCAATGATAAAGGTTCTTCTCGTGACGAGTTTGGTTTTGTAACAAAAAGCGGTGAAAAACGTTTCTGGCATGTGGCTGCCGTCAGACTTTCGGACAGGCGCTTTCTGGGATTCGTCAAAGACATCACCAGTCGCAAACAGGCGGAGGAAGAGGCGGCCCTGATGGCGCGGGAGTGGCAAACCACCTTTGATTCGGTCAACGACGCGATTTGGCTACTCGACAAGGAGCAGCGTGTGGTGCGATCCAACAAGGCTGCGGATCGAATCTTCTCCTGTCCATCTGGGGGGTGTGTCGGAAAACGCTGCTGGGAGATCGCGCATGGCACCACCGAGTTGATCCCCAAATGCCCGGTTCAATTGGCGCAACAGAGTCTGCGCCGCGAGAGCATGGAACTGCAGATGGGTGAGTATTGGTTTCAAGTCACTGGCGATCCCATCCTGGACATGACAGGACGGTATGTCGGCGCGGTGCATGTTTTGCGTGACATCACCGAGCGCAAGCAGGCGGAGGAAGAAATTCACAAACTCAATGATAACTTGGAGCAGCGGGTGGCTGACCGTACTGCCGAACTTGCCACCAAGGTCGCCGAACTGGATCAGCTGAACAGGGTATTCGTGGGGCGGGAGTTGCGGATGCGGGAACTGAAGGCGCAGATAGCCGAACTGGAAAGGCGCCTTGCACATGAATAATATTGTATTGTTAATAAAATACGAAAATGTCCATGGGAGCTACCCCGAGCGGAACCTTGGAGTCTATTGATCCTGATGGGCCTGCAGTACGGCATTGCTACAGGAGAGAGCCTATGCGGCTGATCGCCAACGAAAAGTCAATCCCGCGCATTCATCTGGTCGGCACACTGTTGATCGTGCTGCTGCTAACAGTTGGGCTTTCTGGCTATATTTTTTGGCAAAGCCGGCAGGACGCGCAATCGTCCCTCAACCGCATCGAGCAGGCCCTCATCGAGCAGGTTGAGGCAAGCCTGAAGGCGCAAATGCACAACGCCATCACCACCATCGAATTTGTCCGCACCCAGACCGAAGCTGTCCTGCGCGAAAGCCTTATGCAGCGGGTAGATAGCGCCTACCAGATTGCCGAAGCCATCCACACCCGGGAGTCTGCCCTCCGGCCAGCGGCCGAAGTCCGAAAAATGATCGTCGAGACGCTCAGACCGGTACGCTTTTCCGACGGCCGCGGCTATTTTTTCATCGATGACATGAACGGCCACTTCATCCTGCTGCCCACGTCGCCACAGCTCGAAGGCAAAGCCATGCTCGACAACCAGGATGACACCGGCCACTTCATCATGCAAGGCCTGATCGCCGCCGCAAAACTGCCTCGCGGCGAGGGCTTCTCGCGTTATCGCTGGTACACGCCAGAAAATCCCACAGTGATGGCCGACAAGCTTTCCTACGTCCGCTCTTTCGAGCCTTACGCCTGGCTGATCGGCACCGGCGACTACCTCTACAAGTGGGAGGAAAGGCAAAAGCAGGAAGCGATATTGCAGCTGCGTACTCACAGCTTTGGTACAACCGGCTACGTCGCGCTCTTCGATGCCGATGGCCGTTCGCTCCTCTCGCCATTCAATACCGAGCTCGAAGGCAAGACGGAAGCCGACCTGCCTGTCTTTGCACGCAGCGTTCTCGAAAAGCTGCTGAGGCCTGCCCGGGCCGGCGGCGGCATCGTCCACTACGATTGGCCGCAAGCAGACACCGGCACGCTGGTAACAAAAACAGCCTATGTTCAGACCTACGCACCCTGGCAGTGGATCGTGGTGACCACCCTGTTCAATGACGAGATGCATGCGGCGTTAGCAGCCGAACAGCAAACTCACGCGCAGCTGAGTACCCGGCAGGCACTGAAAATCGCGCTTGCGGGACTGGCGGCCCTTCTAATAGGACTGGCCGCCTCTTGGTTGTTCTCGATCTGGACTCGCCAACTTTTCGAGGGTTACCACCGCAACAATCTCGTCCAACAAGTTACCTTGCGTCAACAGGCAGATGCATTGCACGAAACCCAGGCCAGTCTGCAGGAAAGTGAGCACCACTTCCGCACCTTGGCGAATGGCGGCACTGCACTGATCTGGACATCCGGTACCGATAAGCTGTGCAACTATTTCAACGAACCCTGGCTACGCTACACCGGTCGCACCCTCGAACAAGAGTTCGGCAACGGTTGGGCGGAAGGCGTGCACCCGGACGACTTCGATCGCTGCCTGAACATTTTTGTCAGTCATTTCGACCGTCGCGAACCCTTCTCGATGGAATACCGCCTGCGCAAGGCAAACGGTGAGTATGGGTGGATCCTCGACTTGGGCAACCCGCGCTATGACAGCGAAGGCAACTTCACCGGGTATATCGGCTATTGCTACGACATCAGCGAGCGCAAGCGGGCGGAGATTGTCTTGCGCGAAGGCAGGGAGCTATTAATCTATGCATTTAATAAAAGTCCCCTGATGCAGACCCTCAGCGATCTGTCTACAGGAAGATATCTTGAAGTCAATGACACCTTTTGCAGGGTTTCAAAATTTAGCAGAGAAGAAGTAATTGGCAAGACAGCAATTGAGCTTGGATGGATCAGTAAGGATGAACGGATGCAGTTAATGCAACAGGTGCAGCAAGCTGGGTGGGCGAATAGTATGGAACTTACGCTTCAGAACAAGAATGGCCAAAACATCATTGCCAGCTATTGGGGTACCGTCATTCATACCACACAAGGAGACAGACTCTTCTCGACTGCGGAAGACATCACCGAGCGCATGCAGGTGGAGGTAGAAATCCGCAAACTCAACGAAAACCTGGAGCAGCGGGTGGCTGACCGTACCGTTGAGCTAGCCACCAAGGCCGCCGAACTGGAGCAGCTGAACAAGGTGTTCGTGGGGCGGGAGTTGCGGATGCGGGAATTGAAGGCGCAGATAGCCGAACTAGAAAGGCGTCTTACACATGACTAGTATTGTATTTTTAATGAAACACCCATCTCAACAACCAGGAGAAACAGCATGATCCTGGACATGCGCACACTCGTTTTTGGTGCTCTGGTAACCGATATCGTCTGTCTGCTGATTGTGATAGTATTGTGGCAACAGAACCGAAAACACTTTGCCGGCCTACTCCTTTGGGTATTTGATTTCATTCTTACCACTGCAGCGTTTGGTCTCATTATTTTGCGTGGCAGTATCCCGGATTGGGCATCTATTGTTCTGGCCATTATCTTGGCGATGACGGGAATGTTTTTCGGTTTTCTCGCCCTGTTGAAATTTACCGAAAGGAAAAGCAGGCAAATTCATAATTATGTTTTGCTGGTGGCTGTTGTCGTTGTTCACGCCTACTTCACTTATGTCCAACCTGATCTGCAGGCAAGAAATGTCAATATTGCAGTGTGGATGCTGATTGTTTGTTCTCAATGTGCCTGGCTGATGCTTTTTAGAGTTCCGGCCAATATGCGGCCGGTGACCCGTTTGGTGGGTCTCGTTTTTTGCGGCTACTGCCTTGTCAGCATCGGCCGTATTATCGAATTTTCTACCACCATGCATTTAGAAGCCGATTATTTTCATTCCGGCACGGTAGAGAAGGTGGTCCTTGTTGCGTATCAGGTTCTGTTTATTGCTTTAACGTATAGCCTGGCGCTGATGTTCAATCGCCGCCTGCAAATGAACCTTAAAGCAGAGAAAGAAAAATTCTCCCGGGCGTTTCATTCTTCGCCATACGGGATCGCGATTACCCGAGCGTCCGACGGGCGGATTATTGAAGTGAATAAAGGCTTTCTCGATATTACCGGCTACACCGCTGCGGAGGTGAATAGAAAAACCACAACCGACCTGCACCTGTGGGCCCGGGAGGAAGACCGTGCTCTGGTGGTAAGCGAACTATTACATGGCTCCACCATAATGAACCGAGAGCTGTTCTTCCGGAAAAAATCAGACGAAATCATCATCGGCCTTTTTTCCGCGCAACCGCTTGAGATAGATAATGAAATCTGCATTCTGTTCAGTATCAGCGAAATCACCGACCGCAAGCGGGCTGAGGAAGAGCTGCACACGATCAACGAGAAACTGGTTTTTGCCCAACAGTCGGCAGCCGCAGGCCTCTGGGAATGGGATATGATGGCAGACAAATTTACCTGGTCATCCGAGTTGTTCCGGTTGTTTGGCCTGGATCCAGTGAAAGACGAGGCCACTTTCGATATCTGGAATAAGGTGGTGCATCCGGACGATCTGGCAATGGCTTGGGAGCGGATTCAGACCGCCATTCGTAATCATGAGAAATTGCACAATGAGGAGTACCGGGTGGTTTTGCCGACAGGAAAAACCCGCTGGATCAACTCCTTTGGTGAAGTAAGATACCAACCGGATGGAACCCCCGTCCGTATGGCGGGTATCTGTCTCGACATCACCGAGCGCAAGCAGGCGGAGGCGGCTCTAAAAGAATCCCAGAAGCGATTTCACCAAATATTCCTCGACCATAACGCCATCATGCTCCTGGTTGATCCCGAAACCGGTGCCATACAAGAAGCCAACCCCGCCGCGGCCAATTTTTATGGGTATTCAACAGAGCAACTCCGGCGGATGACCATTGAGGACATTAACACCTTGTCTGCCGAGGAAGTTGCACGTCATAGAAGTCAGGCTATTTCGGGAGCTGGAAACTATTTCATCTTTCCTCATCGCCTTGCCGATGGACAAATAAGAACGGTTGAGGTGTATTCTTCGCCGATTGCATTCAACAGCGAAACAATGCTGTTTTCAATCATTCATGACATCACCGAGCGCAAGCAAGCGGAGCAGGAAGTGCTCAAGCTCAACATTGAGCTTGAGCAACGCATCGCCGACCGAACCGAGGATCTGCGCAACAGCCAGTTGGCCCTGCTAAATGTCGTCGATGACCTGAATCTGCACGCAAAAAAACATGATGTCGCCAACAAAAAGCTGGAAGCGGCCAACAAAGAACTGGAGGCCTTTTCCTACACGGTCTCCCACGATCTGCGCGCACCGCTTCGCCACATCGGCGGCTTTGTGGAATTGCTCAAAGAGAAGTTGCCATCTTCCACTGATGAGGAAACCGGGCATTATCTCAAGGTCATCGCGGATTCTGCCGCGCAGATGAGCCGGATGGTGGATGATCTCCTTTCTTTCTCCCGAATGGGACGTGCCGAGATATCGAGGGCCAGGGTTAATCTCGATCAACTGGTAGCTGCGGCGATCCACACCCTGCAGCCGGCGGTGCAGGGAAGGGACATTTCCTGGAAGATCAGCACCCTGCCGGAAGTGGTCGGAGACGGTGCCATGCTCCGGCTGGTCATGGTCAACCTGGTCGCCAACGCCGTTAAATTCACCGCTAAAAAGCCCCATGCGGTGATAGAGATCGGCTGCGACCGGAGCAAGGAGGATGAATATATCTTCTTTGTCCGGGATAACGGCGCCGGATTTGACATGAAATATGCAGACAAGCTGTTTGCGCTGTTCCAGCGTCTCCATCGGGTGGAAGATTTCGAGGGTACCGGCGCTGGTCTAGCAATTGTCCAGCGTATTATCCAGCGCCACGGTGGCAGAACCTGGGCTGAGGGCGCGGTCGGAAGCGGTTCCGCTTTCTCCTTCTCCTTACCACGTGCATGAAACTTGATGGTGGAAAATTGGGCAAGACGGAGAGCTACAACCTCTCTCAATGAACCGAGGCCGTGGTGTTTGAAGAAGAAATTGTGAACGGAACTTCGCTAAGCCGTTGTAAAACAATAACATGGCCATCACAGTACTCGGGGCGGCATAAGAAGCCGTAACGAAATAGATATAAATGACCAGGTTATTTCGTAACGGCTCCTAAGATTTGATGATTGAACCGGTGTGGTGTTTCCTCAAACCGGAAGAAGCTCCGAAGGATAGCGAACGTAATAAGGAGAAATACAATATGCATGAAGCTTTACATTTTTTGCTGGTAGAAGATATGCTGGCGGACGCCGAACTGGCCCGCCACGAGATCCGTAAGCTCTTTTCTGACAGTGTGTTTCTCCGCGTCGAAACCAGAGAAGATTTTCTCGAAGCGCTGGCCTCGTTTACCCCCGATGTGATAATCTCCGATTACAGCATGCCTCAGTTTGACGGCATGACGGCTCTGACCCTGGCAATCGAAAGGGTACCGGACATCCCGATCATCATGCTGACCGGTTCCATAAATGAAGACACTGCCGTGGCCTGCATGAAAGCCGGGGCCTGGGACTATGTCATCAAAGGGCACAGCAAACGGTTGGGTCCGGCGGTGCAGAGTTGTCTGAGCCAGAAACAGGTCCGACTTGATCGCAGGCTGGCCGAAGCTGAACGCGAACTGCTAAAAGTGGCCATAGAGCAGGCCAGTGAGACGATCACTATAACCGACACTGCAGGAGTCATCCAATATGTCAATCCGATGTTCGAAAATGTGACGGGATATAGCCGCGAGGAGGTCATTGGCCAAACGAGTAGCATTTTAAAAAGTGGAAAGCAGGAAAGTGCTTTCTACAAGAATCTGTGGTGGACCATCACCGCGGGCAAGGTATGGCAGGGGCGCATGATCAATAAGCGCAAGGGCGGCGAACTGTATACCGTGTCGGCGACAATTTCACCGGTGCGTAACACCTCGGGTAAGATTGTCAATTATGTGGCGGTAAAGCGAGATATCACTGAGCGTCTGCGACTCGAGGAACAATTTTACCAGGCCCAGAAAATGGAATCCGTGGGGCGGCTGGCCGGGGGTGTGGCCCATGATTTTAACAATATGCTGAGTGTCATCATGGGGTTCACAGAGATGGCCATCGACAAGAGTGCTCTGGATGATCCGCGCCGCGAAGACTTGCAGGAGGTGTTGGCCGCTGCGAAACGGTCAAGCAACATCACTCGGCAATTGCTGGCCTTTGCCCGCAAGCAGACCATTGCCCCTCAAGTTCTGGACTTGAACGAGACTGCGGAGGATATGCTCAAGATGCTTCGACGCCTTGTCGGTGAAGATATAAGTCTGGACTGGCAACCGACTACAGACCTCAGGCCGGTGCTTATCGACCCTTCGCAGCTTGATCAAATCCTCGCAAACCTCTGTGTCAACGCCCGGGATGCTATCAAGGGAGTGGGCAAAATCACCATCCAAACCGCCATGAAGACCTTTGATCAGGCCTACTGCCGGGAAAACTCATTCGTTACCCCAGGCGAATACGTGATGCTCGCCGTGAGCGACGACGGCTGCGGGATGGATGAAAACATACAGAAGAAACTGTTTGAACCGTTTTTCACCACCAAGGAGGCAGGTAAAGGAACGGGGCTGGGCCTAGCAACCGTATATGGAATCGTCAAACAGAACAACTGTTTCATCAAGGTGTATAGTGAGCCGGGCCAGGGGACGACCTTTAAAATCTTCTTTCCGCGTTGTGGTTTAGACACAAGAACCGAAGCTGGGCAAAGGCAAATGCAACTGCCTCCCGGCCAAGGAGAAAGCGTCTTGCTCGTGGAGGATGAAGCTGCCATCCTGAGACTTTCCACAGTTATGCTGCGAAAACTTGGGTACAAGGTGATGGCGGCCAATACTGTCGGTGAGGCTTTGGCGATTGCGGATAATAACCCTGGCGAAATTAATCTCCTGGTCACCGATGTTATCATGCCGGAGATGAACGGCCCCGATCTTTCGGAACGTTTACAAGCGCGCTTCCCGAAGATGAAAACCTTGTTTATGTCCGGC
>CAMBBS010000059.1 GCA_945863875.1 Desulfopila aestuarii DSM 18488 | reverse complement strand
TATGGCCACAACCCCACCATTTTCGTGAACAACCGACGAAATTCGTTTCAAGCCATCGATCATTGCATCGGAATACACGCCCATCTGTCGGACACCAGCCTGACCTTCCCTGATCACATGGGCATGCCCGGTAATCACGAGACCTACCTTTCCACGGACGAGTTCAGCCATACAGTCCAATAACTGGTCTTTTACCGTTCCATCGAGTTCTGCCATTGCCTCATGGGTTGCAGATCTCACCAAACGGTTTTTGAGTTTCATTCCATTTATCTCTGTTGATTCGAATAGTCTTGGCATGTTTCCCTTTCATTGAGGGAGGCACATTGAAAATTTTCAGACCAGAGGACTTGCTCTTTGCCATTTTCTGCGGTGCGATTTTATGTCATTCAGAGGGTATCATTGGTAGCAGATTTTGTACGCAATCGCCAGGCTAATTGTCAGAAGAAGCCCCGTTAAATTGAACAAGCCTACAAGATTTGCATTGGCAATGTTAAATCATGTGCAACCCCGGTAACTTGAGTTTCTTTCTGAATCCCCTGAGCCACTCCTGTTACCAAACAGGATGGTGGTATATACTTGAATCAAGGCTGTTTTCGCCAAAAAAACCAATAACAGGAGGTGCACTATGACAGAACTTGTCGAGAACATGTATGCTGCTGAAAATACACAAGAGTTGAGCACTTTTGGTGGAAAAATCCCGTCAAGGCCATAAGCATCTGCCTAGGATGCGCTGCCTGTTTTTTTAAGGATTTTATCGATAAGTAAAAGAGCGCCTTTGTCATCCTCAGTGAAGCCATATCGACTGCAGAAATAAGGATAATAACGACTGTCTGCAGTGAGATGCCGAGCAGGGGCATACCGATCCTTGGTCGAGAAATCAAGAAAAGGATAGCCAGAATTAAAAGCCTGGTTGAAATTACTGGCAAGGTTTATAACCAGTTTCCTTGTATGGATTTGTGTGAGAAAAACATGCCAAAGAATGCAGGTCCTTTTTTGCGGGGTGTCTGTACAACATCCTGGAGAATCTTTGCACCGATTTAGTGAGATGAAAAGAGTATCTCCAGCGCTTACCCCTTGTATTGCAGACATATCAGGGTAATGTCATCCGCCTGTTGGGCGTTGCCTTTGAATTGCTTGACATCGTCTGTCACTGCTGCGATTATATCCGTTGGTGCGGCCATTTTTTTCTCTTCGAGAACCCGCCGTAGCCTGTCAACCGTATACCAGCCGCCATTTTGCCCAACCGCTTCCGTCACGCCATCGGTGTAGACGAGAATGACATCACCCGGTTCCATCTGAATGCTTCCTTCATCGTACCTAATCTCATCGCAAGCTCCCAGCACCGGACCATGTTTGTCTTTGAGGAGTACAAAAGAACGGCCATTTTTCATAAAAAAAGGCGGGTTATGACCGGCGTTGGTATATACCAGAAGGCCTGATTTGATCTCCAGGATGCCGATGAAAAGAGAACAAAACATGCTCGCTGGGTTATGACGGTTAATTTCCCGGTTGGCTTGCCGAACAATTTCTGCCGTTCGATTTTTTCCGCTATAGGCGTAGTCCCGTATCATTGTTTTGACGACCGCCATAAAAAGTGCGGCCGGGACACCTTTGCCGGAAACATCGCCCACGCAGAAGCAAAGTCGATTCTTTCTGATAAAATAATGGTCATAGAAGTCGCCGCCAACCTCCAGGGCAGGGTGACAGAGGGCAAAGATGGAGAATGCAGGTTCCTCGGGCAAAGAGGCGGGAAGAAGACTCATTTGTATCTCGCGACCTATTTGCAGCTCTTCCGCCATCCTTTTTTGCGAGGCGGCCAGGGCGTCCGCCATTCTGCGCTGCTGGGTAACAACCCTCAGCGCCAGGATTATCGATTTTTGGAAATCTCGCAACGAAAACTCCGAACAGCTGATCTCCAATATTTCACGTTGGCCCTGGATCTCCACCTCGAAGTCCCGCCGGGTATGCTCGCTTGCGAGCAATTGCTGAATCGGGTGCTCAGGAGAATCTACCGAGATTCCCGGCGATGTCAGAGGAAGCAATTCGGACAGGTCAGCACCTAAAATTGACAGATGGTTTTTGCCGACAAGCTGGTCAAAGGCCTTATTACACAAGCGGACTTCGCCTATGCCATCCGTCCAAACAATAGAATCCTCGATTTCGCTGAGTGCCAACTCCAGCTTTCCGATGGTTTGGCGAAGTTCGTCGATAACCGGTAAGGCGGGGACATGCGATTCATGTGAAGGTGCGGGCCTGGGCACCTGATCCAGAGGTATGAGCTTTGCGCCGATCAAATAGTTATCGCCGATCTTCTCAACGACGATAAGATGCTTGGACCAACGCCTGCGGCCATCTCCCATAACCACTGCCGCCTCGACGACGTGATCGGCAATTCGCGATTTGCCGGTGACGAGAAATCTGGAGAACCCCATGTTATGCGCGTCATGAAAGGCAGATGGGATAATTCGATTGAGGCTGGAGCCGATGAGGTCCCCGGTCCACTGGTAGATGTCAAAAAAACAGCAGTTGGCGTAGACCACCAAGCCACTTCGGTCGGAA
Organism: Desulfopila aestuarii DSM 18488; assembly: GCA_945863875.1. Lineage (GTDB taxonomy): Bacteria > Desulfobacterota > Desulfobulbia > Desulfobulbales > Desulfocapsaceae > Desulforhopalus_A > Desulforhopalus_A aestuarii_A. Next base: position 20,590 of record CAMBBS010000059.1, on the reverse strand, counting down.
ATGACCACGGGGGCGTCTTTGACTTTTTTCAATTCGTCTATTTTATTCATAACCTTGCCTGCTTTCTCTTTGGCTGTGTGTGATGTGTCGATGGAAAAGTCATAATAACCAAGAAGGATAGGCATATTTTAGCGCAAAGGAAAGAACAACTGATCCACGCGGTGTTAAAAGACACCCGGGAATTCTCCAGGCGATAGGGGAGCCGGCAGGCTCGGGAACCACGCGACGATTGGCTTTATCATTGACAATTGTCCTGCCAAAGGCGATAAATACAAAAGGAATGGGTCAGACATACCCCCTCAGTAGGGAACTGATTTTGCATCTGTCGAAGAGGATTTTATCAGATTTCCACCATTAAACTGTTGTCAAAATATATCATGGCCAACGGTAAACCCGGAACGACGGTATAGGGCGTCGTGAGGCAATGGGTGAAAATGGTCGGGTTATTTCGTAACGGCTCCTCGGCATTCGGCCGCATTTTTCTTACCAATTGCATGGTGAAAATACTCCTTGCATCTCTTCGTCAATTGGTATCGACCTTCACAGAGGCAAGTATTGCATGGGGAGCATTAAACCCGGTGTTTCTTTCTGGACGGTCTGGATAATCGTCTGTTTTTTTATTATGGCTCAGAGCGAGCTTGTTTTTTCTGCCGTCAAAGAACAAGCGCGCGTCCTTCTGATAAGCTCCTATCATCCTGGCTTCCCCACCTTCTTTCAGCAGATACAGGGTGTCAATTCGATCTTGTCTGAAAAAAATGTTCTTCTTGATGTCGAGTTTATGGACAGAAAGAGGTTTGCCGACGGCGAAAATGAACAGTATTTCCTGCAGCTTCTCAGCTATAAAATTCGAGAAACACCGCCTTACGATGTAGTGATAACCGCTGATGATGACGCACTTCTCTTTATGCTGAAGCACAAGGCGGATCTGTTTCCCACCCAGCCGGTGGTTTTTTTCGGGGTTAACAATGTCGCAACCGCAAAGGCTCAAGATGTGCGCGATGACATCACAGGTGTTATCGAGGCCGTCTCCATGGAAGAAACAATCAAGATGGCGGTTGATCTCCTGCCGGCAACGAAAAAAATTGTTGCCCTCGTCGATGCAACGCCAAGCAGCCAGGGAGATTTAAAAACATTTAAGCAGGTTGCACAAAACTTCCCTGGCCTGGCTTTTTCCGAACTCTCGCTTGCCAACAATTCGTTTGCAGATTTCGCCCGTGAACTTGGGAAAATAGATAATGACACAGCGGTTCTGCTGCTTTCTGCCTATGTTGACAAAGAGGAAAACAGGCTGTTGTTCCAGGAAAGTCTTGAGCTCATCCTGCAAAACCTGCGTCAACCACTTTTTCATCTCTGGTATCACGGCCTTGGTCAGGGTGTTTTGGGCGGCAAGGTCATCTCCCATGAACAGCAGGGGAAGACAGCAGCGGAGATTGTTCTGCGCATTCTTGCTGGAAACCCCGTTGCACAAATGAAGGTAATTGATGAAAGCCCGAACAGAAATATTATTGATTACCAGGTAGTGCAAAAGTTCGCTTTGGAAAATGATACATATCCGGCGGATACCGTTTTTTTGAATAAGTCGTTGTCTTTTTATGCCCAGTATAAAACAGCTGTTTGGACTGTCGGTATTTTTTTGTTTTTTCAAACTCTTCTCATCTTTTATCTGATCAATGTCATAAAAGTTAAAAACCGGACGGAAGCGGCTCTTCGCGACAGTGAAAATCGTTATTTTAGCCTTTTCGCGAAGAACCATTCGGTAATGTTGCTTGTGGACCCCGAGACGGATGACATTGTTGATGCCAATCCAGCCGCCTGCGTTTTTTATGGTTATCCCTACGAAAAATTCGTTGGTCTTAAGGTAGCCGAAATCGATTTTCTGTCAGAAAAGGACAGTATTTCCGACATGGCCATAGCTGAATGCGAAGACCGGAATCATGCTCTTTTGCGACATCGCCTGGCTGATGGAGAGGTGAGAGATGTTGAAATATACAGTGGGCCGCTCTCCATTAATAATCGTGCACTGCGCTACACAATCGTCCACGATATTACCGAACGAAAAAAATCAGAAGAAGCCCTGAGGGAAAGTGAGAATAATTTCAGGACGTTTTTCGCTTCGATGACCGATATGCTTTTTGTCGCAGAACCCGACGGGCGGCTGCTGAAAACAAATGACATCCTCTGCCAGAGCCTCGGCTACAGTGCGAGGGAATTATCAGAAATGGGCGTGATGGAGCTCTTCGCGTCAGACCAAAGGCAAGAGGCAGAGGAGACCATTGCGGCCATCATCCGACAGGAACATGGTGATTGCCATATTCCGTTACAGGCCAAGGACGGCAACCTGGTGCCTGTTATCTCCCTTGTATGGCGCAGCACGTGGAATGGGGAGGACTGTATCTATGGTACCTGCCGGAACCTCAGTGCAGAACTTGAGGCGGAACAACGCTTCGAACATCTTTTTCGCCACAACCCGGCCTTGATGGCTCTGTGCGATGCCGGAGACGGGCATTTCGTCGATGTCAACGATGCCTGGTTAGCGACAACAGGGTATTGCCGCAGCGAGGTAATCGGCAAAACACCTGATGCGTTCAAGCTGTTTCGCTGCCCCGAGCAATTCAAAAGTGCCGGCGATCAACTGCGCAAAGAAGGGCGCATAACCAATATGGAAATGCAGCTCCGCTGCCAGGATGGAACTCTTCGTTACGGTCTCTTTTCCGGGGAGAAATTGCCCCGGCAGGGTGGTTTTTATTATCTCACCGTCATGATCGATATAACCGATCGTAAAAAGGCCGAAGAAGTCTTGCGCACAACGCTCAAGCGGACGCAGATTATTCTTTCCAATATTCAGGCGGGCATTCTGCTGGTCAGTGATGAACAGCAGGTTGAATTTGCCAACCAGGCCCTTTGCAATCTTTTTGATCTGAGGGAAGATGCCGCCGGCTTGATCGGCATGTCCTCCTGCGAAATAATAATGAAGACTCGTCAAGTATATGCCGATCCCGAAAAGGCAGTGGCCGGAATTACGCGTATCCTTGCGCAAGATGAACCTATAAAAAACGAGCAGATTCCGATGCGCGGCGATCGGACGTACCTGCGCGACTATATCCCGATAAATATTGCAGGGCAAAAATATGGCCGTCTCTGGCATCATTATGACATAACCGAGCGTAAGCGGGCTGAAGAAGATTGCAGGATTCTTCAATCCCAACTCATTCAGGCACAGAAAATGGAGGCTATCGGCACCCTGGCCGGTGGTATTGCCCATGACTTCAATAATATTCTCGGGGCTATCCTTGGCTATGCTGAAATGGCCCAGGAGGATTGTCAGCCGAAATCATTGCTGGCCCAGGATATCAGTCAGATCCTCAAGGCTGGACACCGTGCAAAAGAACTGGTCAAACAGATACTCATGTTCAGCCGCCAGTCCGAAGCGAATAAACTGCATGTGCAACCAGCCGTCATTATAATGGAAGCCATTAAATTGCTGCGCGCTTCCCTGCCGGCGACCATCAGCATCGAGCAGGATATAGATCAGGAGGCCGGGGCCATTCTTGCTGATCCTACGCAGATTCATCAAATCCTCATGAATCTGGCGACCAATGCCTTTCACGCCATGGAAATCAAGGGAGGCACCCTGACCATTTCCCTGCACAAAAAAGTGTTGGCTCAGAACGATCACGAGCTTAAGAAACATATGCAGCGGGGTAATTTCGTCCAATTATCGATCCGGGATACCGGAACAGGCATTGCCCCTGAGATCCGCGAGAAAATATTCGACCCCTATTTTACCACCAAAGAAGTCGGCAAGGGAACAGGGATGGGGCTGGCCATGGTCCATGGCATCGTGCAGAGTTATGGTGGATCCGTTGCCTGTGACAGTCGGCTTGGCGTGGGAACGGTTTTTCACATAACCTTGCCGGCGGTAAAGGGTGCGTCCTTGCAGGAGGATGAAATTGTCGAACTGACTCCGGTCGGCAAGGAACACATTTTACTGGTCGACGATGAGGAGATGCTCCTGGAAATGAGCCAATCAATGCTCGAACGTCTGGGCTATCGGGTAACAGCCAAAGCCTGCAGCATTGCGGCTCTCACCGCCTTTCGCCGGCAGCCGGAAGCATTTGACCTGATGATTACCGACCAGACCATGCCGGGGATGACGGGTGTCGATCTGGCCCGACTCATGCTGCAGATACGCCCTGCCATGCCGATCATCCTCTGCACCGGCTACAGCAGCCTTATCACGGAAGAGAAGGCAAGATCTCTCGGAATTAAAGGATTTGCCATGAAACCTCTGACCAAAAAGAGTATCGCCGAAATGATCAGGAAAGTGCTTGATGTCTAGCAGGAAACGACAAACGGCGTTACGCCATGGTCAGAGAAAAAATTAAGAAGTTTGTGCGGGGAAAAGTTTGTCACCGTGCTCTTGAGATGTTGCCGGTTCTGGGGGAGGGTTTTGAGATAACAGGCTGATTTATTCAGAATTGGCGAGTAGATGAGATACCGTTTTACAACCAAGTTTGATTTAGCACTCATACCGGAAAAATCAACCGATTTCCGACAGGAAACAACACTTTCCCCTTGCCATCGAGGAAGCAACAGGAACCACTTTTCGGGGCAGTGGGCTTACAACGTAACAGTACCTTTGTGAAAAAGCCGGGGTGCCAGTATTTTTATTGCACCAACTTCGTCATCTAGCTACTGCAATATTGAACAGTTACGGTGAGTTGAGTGTTGCAGGTTTGCAACTGTTTCTTCGACATGATAACCAGAAGACCACCGTGATATATGCAGGTTACTTGGCTTCCGGCACCCAGGTTCAAGCCGATGTGCTTGATAGGTTTTGGACTGGGCAATTGCAGGGTGTTGCAGGTGGAAAATGAAAACGTCTACTAAACGAAACAAGGGGTTAACTCAAATCGAGTTAACCCCTTGATATCGTTGGTGGAGCTAGTCGGGATCGAACCGACGACCTCTTGACTGCCAGTCAAGCGCTCTCCCAGCTGAGCTATAGCCCCTTCATGTCCATAAATCTTCTTGGCCGTAAAGGTGAGATATCAATAACAGGGTTTAATTTTCATGTCAATAAAAAACAGCTCATTCTTCGTCGATATATACCATATTTCTTGCTAATGAAAGTAAGGTTTGTTATGTATTGAGAGCTTGTGAGAAGTGTTTTCCATGATGCCCAATTTAATAATTTTGACGGGCACCCATCCCCTGCTTCAGCTTTGAATTGCTGGATATAGAAAGGTGTGGTCAGGTGCCTGTTATCGGAAGGACGAATATATGTATTCACCATTTAATTTTCTTTTTGGCTGGCTGTCCAATGATTTGGCGATTGATCTTGGCACGGCAAATACCGTTCTCTATGTCAAAGGCAAGGGGATCGTGCTACGGGAACCGTCCGTCGTTGCCGTCAGGCAGGATGGTCGAATGAGTAAAGTGCTCGCTGTCGGGCACGAAGCGAAAATGATGCTTGGCAAAACGCCGGGGAACATAACTGCCATTCGGCCAATTAAGGACGGGGTTATTGCTGATTTCGAAGTAACCGAGGCAATGCTCAGATATTTTATCAATAAGGTGCACAATAGAAGGACCCTCGTCCATCCTCGCATTATCATTTCCGTTCCGTCAGGGATAACCCAGGTGGAAAAGCGAGCGGTAAAGGAATCTGCCGAATCGGCAGGAGCCCGGGAAGTATATTTGATTGAGGAACCGATGGCCGCCGCGATAGGGGCGGGACTGCCGATTACTGAGCCCACCGCCAATATGATCATTGATATTGGCGGGGGTACGACGGAGGTGGCGGTCATTTCTCTGTCCGGTATTGTCTATGCGAAATCCGTCAGGGTTGCCGGCGACAAGATGGATGAATCCATCCTGCAGTACATCAAGCGCAAGCATAACCTGGCCATTGGCGAACGGACTGCAGAGCTGATCAAGACGACCATCGGCAATGTCATGCCGGAAGAACCGTACGAAACGATGGATATCAAAGGCCGGGATCTTGTGTCTGGGGTACCGAAAACCTTGCAAATTTCTGCAGACGAAATTCATTCGGCAATAGCCGAGCAGGTTGATGTCATTGTCGAGGCGGTAAGGGTTGCGCTTGAGGTTACACCGCCGGAACTGGCTGCGGATATTGTCGACAACGGTATCGTTCTCACCGGAGGGGGGGCATTGTTGAAAAATCTTGACAAATGCCTGAGAGAAGCAACCGGAATGCCGATAATCGTTGCCGACGACCCTCTGTCTTCCGTTGTTCTTGGCTCCGGGAAAGCGCTTGATAACCTTGATATCCTGCGTGAGGTGACGATCGACTAGTCACCGTCCTTGCCGATGATGTATTTGTGCCGGATCGACTGCCGGTACTCCTCCATATTCTGCTCATAACTGTTGTGATCCGTGCGAAAAAAACCAAAAGCTAGACAGGAGCGATCCATATTTGCAACCATTAAGGTTTTGCTCCTGGTAATGATAGTGCTTGTCGCTGGTATGTTGCTGCTTGCCTCGATGGTCGGCGGACGCTTTGGTACACTGCACCAACTTACTCTTGATTTCATTGGCCCCATGCAGAATGCGGTTACGCGATCTGTTGCCGGGATAACCTCGGTGAAAGACGATTATATTGCCTTATGGAATGTTCGGGCGGAAAATAAACGGCTGCAGGCACTTGTCGACAAGTATTTACAAGAGATTGGAGAATATCGGGAAGGGTACAAAACCAATCTTTACCTTGAAGAGTTACTCGACTTCAAGAAAAAATTGAGTTTTCAACCCTTGGCCGCCCGGGTCGTAGGCAAGGAACCCGCCTATTGGTATCAGACCATTGTGGTTGATCGTGGGAAGACAGACGACGTTCTGGAAGGAATGATTGTTCTTTCTCCCGCAGGAGTTGTCGGACAGGTTATTCATGCCGGCGAGCATTATTCAAAAATCTTGTTGGCCAACGCCCCAAGTAGTGCTGTGGACGCAATGATTCAGAAGAATCGAATCCGGGGTATTCTGAAAGGGGCCGGAGAGCGGGGGTACATTCTCCACTATGTGTTGAAGAATGTCGATGTCGAGGAAGGTGATTACATTGTTACCGCCGGAATCGGCGGGGTCTTTCCGGCTGGAATTCCTCTTGGTAGGGTGTCGAAGGTACATAAAAAACAAAGGGGCATGTTTCAGGAGATCGAGGTGCAACCCAGTGTCGATTTTCAGAAACTGGAATTTGTCTTTATTGATCCGACGGATCGTCGAAAAATACTCGATTCAACGAACCTTTCAACAAGGAGGTAGAAGCGAGTAATGTTGTTCTTTATATTCTGGCTGCTGGGGATTGCCCTGATTGTTGTACAGACAACCGTGTTACAGTCGCTGCCGCTGTGGCTCGGTCGGCCGGATTTTGTTTTTATACTCGTTGCCTTCATAGCGTATCGTTTTGCCTGGATACCCGGTATTGTTCTGGTTTTCTCCCTGGCATGGATTATCGACGTTGTGGCCGGAGTCTATCTCGGCCTGTATCCTCTGATGTGTCTTCTCACCTTTACCGCACTGAAACTACTGACGAATAAAACCGTCATCAAGGAGTCGACATATCAGATTCCACTTGTTGGCCTGAGCTATTTTCTAGTGCAGATGTCTCTCTATTTTATCTCTTCACTGGCTTTGCCGGAAGATGTGCAGGAATGGTCCTGGGGCCTTACTCTGCAAAGAACTGCTCTGCTGGTCGTTGTGGCCATTCCATTTTTTCTTCTGTTCAGTAGTCTGCACGAGTATCTGCAGAAACGCCGTTTGCGCGCTAAACCTCTCCGTCGTCGTCCTCGAAAACCGGTGTAATCAACAAAGGTGAGAAGGATTTTGAAATCAGCATTGAAGGATATTGAAGATATTACAGAGCGTGATGAAGGTGCTCTCGATCTTTTAAAAAAACGGTTGCTGTGGGCAGCCGGCCTGGTCATTTTATTTCTGGTCATTATTATCCTGCGGCTCTGGTTTCTGCAAATCAGTAATGGTGAGGAATATGAAAAGAGAGCCTACGGCAACAGAGTTAGAATCCGCCAGCTCAATCCCCCCAGGGGACACATCCTAGATCGCAATAATCGAGAAATGGTCACCAACCGGCCATCCTTCAATGTTGCTTTGATTCAGGAGGATTCCGAAGACCTCGGCAATGTCCTGAAACGAATTGCACCGGTCCTTGATATGGATGTTGCAGAGCTGTGGGAAAAAATCCGGCAGGCATCAGATACCCCGAGATATTTGCCGGTGCTGTTGAAGGAAGATATCGATTGGCAGACGCTGGCCTATCTGGAAAACCATAATCATGAATTTTCCGGGATTCGCACCGAAGTGCAGCCTGTCCGGGTTTACCATTATGAAGATCTTGCCGCCAATATTATCGGTTACCTTGGCTCAATTTCCAAGCAGGAACTGGAAACGGCTGACAAAGCTATCTATCGAGGGGGAGATATTATCGGTAAAAAAGGCCTTGAAAAGCTGCGCGAGGCAGACCTGCGCGGGGAAAAGGGCCATAGTTACTCAGAGGTTGACGCCAAGGGCTTTGAGCAGCAGTTACTCAAAACCGTCGAGCCGCTTCCCGGAAGGCAAATTCGATTAACTCTCGATGTCGATCTGCAGCAGATCGCCGAGAGTTATATGACGGCCGGAGAAAAATCAGGGGCAGTTGTGGCGATGGAAGTGAAAACCGGTAGATTACTTGTCGCTGTATCCGCTCCGACCATTCATATCAACGACTTTGTCGGCGGGATCTCAACGGAGAAATGGCAGGCCCTGCTGGATAATCCCAAACATCCACTCATTAACAAAGTGGTGCAGGCAAGCTATCCTCCAGGTTCGACGTATAAGATGGTGACAGCCTTGGCCGGTCTGGCCAAGGGTGTGATTGATAATGACACGGTGTTTTATTGTCCGGGGCACTATACGTTTGGCAATAGAAGATATCGATGCTGGAAGCATTCGGGGCATGGACCGGTGAATTTATTAAAAGCCATCGGCGAGTCCTGTGATGTGTACTTCTACCAGGTTGGTCAGAAGGTCGGCGTTGATGGCTTGGCGGAGTATGCGGAAAAACTGGGTTTAGGTAAAAAAACCGGGATCGAGATGGAATACGAAAAGTCCGGTCTTGCCCCGACGAAAAAATGGAAGGAAAAATACCGGAATGCCAAGTGGCAGGATGGGGAGACGCTCTCCGTGGCCATCGGCCAGGGTTTCAACCTTGTTACCCCGCTGCAGATGTGTTCCATGACCGCGACCCTGGCTAATGGCGGAAAATTGTATCGCCCTCAGCTGGTCGAACAGGTTATCGATTCGGAAGGAAGGATAATCGAGGCCTTTTCCCCAGAACTGGTCAGTGAGATAACTGGGCTGGACCAATATTTCAACAGTATCAAACGAGGAATGGAAGAGGTGATTCAAGGCAAGCGCGGCACGGCCCGTTCAGTCGCCATCGAAGGCCTTCGAATCGCAGGGAAAACTGGAACGGCGCAAGTGGTTAAAGTCGCGCAATATCGTGGCCTGAAGGAAGAAGATATTCCGTATAAATATCGGGATCATGGCTGGTTTACCTGCTATGCCCCGGCGGAAGATCCGGAAATTGCCGTAACGGTTCTGGTTGAACACGGTTTACATGGTGGTTCGGGTGCCGGCCCCATTGCCAAGGCCGTCTTGAATCAATATTTCAGCGGCAGATTGAAGCAGGTCGTGGTGGAGTAGCAGGTAAAATATTTTGTCGTTGTCGATTAATCTAGATCTACAGAATGGTGGAAAAGAATGTTTCGAATAGACAGACGCTTGTTTGAACATTTCGATATGGTCCTGCTGCTGCTTATTTTTCTGGTATGCATCATGGCTTTTTTTAACCTCTATAGCGCTTCGTTTCCAAACAGTGGCTTCGGAATGCCGCCGTATATCAGGCAGGCATACTTTTTTCTTATCGGGTTCGCCGCCTTTGTCTTTGTCGTCAGTTTTGATTATCAGGAGCTGCATTCATGGAATTATCCATTTTACGGCTTAATTATTCTTCTCCTGATCATTGCGTTGGTTGCAGGGGATTCGGCCGGCGGCGCCCAGCGTTGGATCAACCTGGGTTTTTTCAAGTTGCAGCCGTCGGAACCGGCCAAGCTCATGCTCGTTGTCACCCTTGCCAGTTATTATTCAAGAAAGGAGATTAATGACGGATACGCCATTAAAGATCTTGTTATACCGGTCGCGCTCACTGGGATTCCCTTTATGTTGATCCTTTTGGAGCCTGATCTTGGCACGGCCCTGATGCTCGGCATTATTTTTGTTTCCATGACGGTGTTCGTTAAACTGAAGATGTCCACCTATGGCATAATGGGCGGTCTGGCCTTTGCCGCCGGGCTGCTGGCCTGGGAAAAATTGTTAAAACCTTATCAGAAACAGAGGATTCAGACTTTTCTTGATCCGGATCAGGATCCGATGGGGCATGGCTATCAGATCCTGCAATCGAAAATAGCCGTGGGCAGTGGAGGGAAATTTGGTAAGGGCTACTTGGAGGGAACCCAGGGGCATCTGCACTTTCTGCCGGAACGACACACCGACTTTGCCTTCTCCGTCTGGGGTGAGGAGTGGGGGTTCGCCGGGAGTGTCATCTTTATCGGCACCTATTTTCTGCTCCTGTTCTGGGGGCTGAATGTGGCCATGTATGCCAAAGATCGCTTTGGGGTTCTGCTGGCGTACGGGGTAGTGATGCTTATATTTTGGCAGGCGGTAATTAATTTATTTATGATTATGGGTTTTTTGCCTGTTGTCGGCATCCCCTTACCACTTGTCTCCTACGGCGGTTCATCACTGCTGACCACCATGCTGGGCCTGGGGCTGCTCATGAACGTGAGAATGCGGCGGTTTCAAGCGGCCATGCCAAGAGACTGACTTCTCAGCACTTTTCCTGCAAAACAAGATCCTTCAGGCCCTGGATAAAGAGGGGATTGGTGTTGAGTGAGGCGGATGAGCGCAGACACATACCCCGTTGCGCTGCCTGATCCCGGTAAAGAATGTCAATTTCGTACAGGGTCTCGACGTGGTCGGAGACAAAACTTATCGGCACCATGAGGATATTTTTACAACCTTCGTCGGCCAGTGTCTCCAGCATCTCGGGGGTGGAAGGGGAAAGCCATTCGACGGGGCCGCTCCGGCTCTGGTAACAGAGCCGGCCGCTTTGCTCGGTGATTTTTTCAATTGCCGCGATGGTTTGCTCGATATGATCGACATAGGGATCACCGTCCTCTATAAAAGATACCGGAAGACTGTGCGCACTGTAGACAATGTGCACGGGGTTTGTGTCAAAAGACTGTAAGCCGTTGGTTATATTTTCGGCGAGTGCGGCGACATAACAGTCTTGCGCAGGCCAGGAGGAGATGCTGGTAAAAGGCATGTCCGGGGCTAGCCGCTGCAGGCTTTGCTGCAGATGCGACAGGGAGGAACCGGTCGTAGCCTTCGAGTAGTGCGGGTATAAGGTGAGCGCCGTCAGATGATCAATGCCTGCCGCCAGAAGCTCTTGTACCGCTTGATCGGCATATGGCGGCCAGTAGCGCATGGCCACCCTGACGACATAATCGCCATCTGCACTGAGCGCCTCCTGGAGGGCCTTGGCTTGACGGAGACTGATCTCCTTCAGAGGAGAACCGCCGCCCACCAGGGCATAGATTGCCTTGCTTTTCCGGGCACGTCTGCGGGATATTATCCAGGCCAAAAACTTTTGTAGAAAGGCAGGGCCAAGCCTAATGATTTCCCGGTCCGAAAAAAGGTTGAAAAGAAATGGCTGGACGTCGTCTAAGGTGTCCGGCCCTCCCATATTGAGAAGGATAACGCCGTTCTTACCGCTTTGCAATGGACCACTCCCCGTAGTTATTTTATGAGATTTAAAAACGAGTAAGTATACAATGAAAAAATGTGAATAGCCATGTTTGTCAATTATTCCAGGGTAAAAAGTTAGCGTTGCCTGAATTGTAGTGGGAAAACGATCATCAACCTTGATTCTCGTGGAGAGGAGAATATAATGTACCCATAAGCAGGCCATCTTCGACCGGGATTTAGAGATGTTCCCTCTGTCTGGTTTGTTGATGGACTGCAGGGGATGCATCTGATGATGCATGAGTAAAATGGTGGTGTAACCACTGTTTGAAACAGAGCTGGAGGAACTATATGGAACTGAAGATCGAAGCCAGAAATGTTGAAATGCGTAAAGGTTGGCAGACGAAAATCCAGGAAGAGCAAGAAAAACTCATCCGCTACTACCCTAATTTCGTTCTTCACTTACGCGTCAGCATTGAAGCCACCACCAGTTATAAAGAAGGTGGGTTTGAGATCAAACTGGTAGCGTCAGTACCAAATGATACCGCTGTCGTCACCAGGAGAGGTGAGACTGTACGGGCCGCGCTTACAGAGTCCTTTGACGTGTTGACCTTACAGCTGAAAGAGATGCAGAGGAAAAAAAGGAAAAGCCAAAAACAGCCGGTCGAAGCGGGCCCGAATGATAAATTGGGCGTAATCAGAAAAGTTTCTCCGCATGAGTCCTACGGATTTATCACCTCGGCAGATAAAAGAGATATTTATTTCCATGAAAATGCACTGAAAAATTTGAATATGGACGAACTGGCGGAAGGAGACAGTGTCAGTTTTGGTGAAACCACAGGAGACAAAGGCCCACAGGCTTCCTGGGTGAGACCCCTGCGATAGCATCGAGTGTAAATGTCAAAAGCCCTGGGCAGCCTGCTGTCCGGGGCTTTTTTTTGTCGTGTGAACAAGAAACAAAAGAACGGCGATTCTTCAAGGAAAAAAGCCAAAAACCCGCTATATTTCGCCGTTTCATTGACAATGCCGTTATAATCTTAACGTTCTCCGGAAGACCGAAAAGAGAGCTCATCCTCCGGACTGAAATATCTGATGTTTTTTTCATACTTCGGACAGAGATGTACCGAAGAACCTCTAAGCATACATGGAGCCGCTGGCTGTGAAAGAAGAAATTTATATTATTGACGGAAGTTCATACATCTACCGCGCCTATCACGCCATAGCACCGCTTTCGAACAGCAAGGGCGAGCCGACCCATGCGGTTCTCGGATTTATCAATATGGTGAAAAGACTGCTTCGAGAGAAAAATCCAAGCTATCTGGTCATAGCCTTTGACAGCCGGGGACCGGTTTTCCGCCATCGTCTCTATGACCAATATAAGGCCAATCGTCCGGCGATGCCTGAGGATCTGAGCGTCCAGATTCCCTATATCAAACAGTTTGTCGCTGCGGCAAACCTGATGTCGCTCGAAGAGCAGGATGTCGAAGCCGACGATATCATTGCCTCGGTGGTCAAAAGATTTACCTCTCTCGGGCACCGGGTGGTCATCGTCTCGGGCGATAAGGATCTCCTGCAGCTTATCTCCGATGATGTGGTCATGTGGGATCCGATGAAAGATAAGGTCATGGACGAGGAGGCGGTTAAGAAGAAGTACGGCGTGCGGCCTGATCAACTCCTTGATCTTTTTGCCCTGATCGGGGACAGCTCTGATAATGTTCCGGGGGTGCCGGGAGTTGGCCAGAAAACTGCCGAAAAATTGATCGGCGACTTTACCTCGCTTGATGGCCTCTATGCCCATGTCGATGAGTTGAAAGAGTCGAAGATGAAAGAAAAAATAATTGCCTACCGCGATCAGGCCTATCTCTCCAGGGATTTAATCAATCTCAAGTCCGATGTCGCCATTCCGGAGCTGCTTGACAGTTATATGCTGCGGCAAGGCGACGACGGGCAGTTGGGGGAAATATACACCAGACTTGAGTTTGCCAACCTGCTGAAAGGAATTGATATCTCAACGGGGGTGCCCACCGACGGTTTTGTCATAGTACGCAATCGTGCACAGCTGGCCGAACTTGTCGATGCGCTGCAGGACGCCGCATTGCTGGTCGTCGATACGGAAACGACCTCGCTGAATGCCAGAAAAGCCCGCCTTGTCGGTATTTCACTCTGCTGCGCCCTGGAGAAAGCATGGTATATTCCCATCGGTCATCTGGATGACCGGGGACAGCTCGCTCCGGGGCAACTCGATGGGCAGGAAGTTTTCGCCGCCCTCAGGCCATTTTTGTTGTCCAGTAAATCGACTAAAATTGCCCATAACCTGAAATACGATTTCACGGTCATTAAGCAACAGTGGGGGATCGAGCTCGGTGGGCCGCTGGCCGATACCCTTATCGCCGCCTATCTCATTGAGAACGAAGGACGTTCTTTAAAACTCGACGCCCTTTGTCTGCAGCGGGGTTTGAAAATGACCTCTTTCGAAGAGGTTGTCAAAGGGGATAAGCGTGAGGATTGTTTTGCCTATGTCGAAATTGACAAGGCCGGAATGTACAGCTGTGAGGACGTCTATGGCACGCTGCTGCTCTGGCAGGAGTTTGAGCCCGTGCTCAGCGAAAGAGATCTCATGAAACTGTTTCGACAGGTTGAGATGCCGATCGTCACCATCCTGGCCGAAATGGAAATGGCAGGAATCTGCATCGATCCAGCCGTTCTTGCCGACCTCTCGCTTGAATTCACCGGAAGATTGAAAATCCTCGAAGAACAGATCTATGTTCTGGCCGGGCATGCCTTCAACATCAATTCTTCCCAGCAGCTTGCGCAGATACTGTTTGAGGAACAGGGTTTGCCCCATGGCCGGAAAACGAAAACAGGGTATTCGACGGATGTAAAGGTCTTGGAAAAACTTTCCCATAAACATGAACTGCCCGCACTTATTCTGCGCTATCGCACGGTGGCAAAACTGCTCTCCACCTATGTCGACAGACTGACGCAGCTACAGGATCCGATGACCGGCAGAATACATTCGTCATTTAATCAGGCGGTAACCGCCACCGGCCGACTGTCCAGCAGCGAGCCTAATCTGCAGAATATTCCAATCAGGACCGAGGAGGGCAATCGTATCCGTGCCGCCTTTGTTCCGGGCGATGGCCTGGTGTTTCTATCGGCGGATTATTCCCAGATAGATTTGCGGGTGCTGGCCCACTATTCCCAGGACCAAGCTCTGCTCAGCGCTTTCAGATCAGGTGAAGACGTACACGCCAGAACCGCTGCGGAGATCTTTGGCATTTCCCCCATGCTGATCACCTCGGAAATGCGCCGGGTGGCCAAGAGCATAAATTTTGGTATCGTCTACGGTATGAGCAGCTTCGGTCTCGCGAGTCAGCTTGATATTGACAGAAAAGAGGCGCAGCGTTTCATTGACCGATACTTTCGCCTCTATACCGGAGTACAGAAATTTATGGAGGATGTTGTCGTTCTGGCCAGAGAAAAAGGCTACGTGACCACCTTGCTGGGACGGAGAAGGAGCTTTCCCGAGATAAATGCCAAAGATAGAACACGAAGGGAGTTTTCCGAAAGGATGGCCATCAATACCCCTATCCAGGGGACTGCCGCTGATATTATAAAGCTTGCCATGATAGAATGCAGCAGTGCCCTCGAGGCGAAGGGGCTGGCGGCTAAAATGTTGCTGCAGATTCATGACGAACTGGTCTTTGAACTGCCGGAGGCAGAGCTGGAACAGACGCGGCCGCTCATTCAAACAGCTATGGAGCATGCCCTGGTCCTCGACGTACCGCTTGTCGCCAATTTTTCGGTGGGCAAAAATCTTGCCAAATAAATCCGCTGCCGAGTCGGTGGGAAAATGGATTGTATTCCCGGAACCAGGTATCCTTTGCCGGGAAAAGGATATCTGGTTCCGCGATGACAGGGGCAGATGCATGTGCGAATTAGGACCGGTCTTTCATGGTGACAAATGGTCTGCGCGGTTGCCCGGAGTAAACCTGCCGCGGGCGTCCGATTTTTGCATTTTCACGATCTTCTTTCATCTCGGTCCACTGCGCAATCCAGCCGGGAAGGCGACCCAGGGCAAACATGACGGTGAACATGTTGGTGGGGATGCCCATGGCGCGGTAGATGATTCCACTATAGAAATCGACATTGGGGTAGAGGTTTCGCTCTATGAAATACTCGTCGGTCTTTGCATGCTCTTCCATTTCCAGGGCAATGTCAAGCAGTGGATCGTGGATCTCAGACTCCTCCATTATCTCCCGGCAGGCCTCTTTAATTATTTTCGCCCGGGGATCAAAGGTCTTGTACACCCGGTGGCCGAAGCCGGTGAGACGAAAAGGATCATTTTTATCCTTTGCCTTGGCGATATATTTCTTGTAGCTGTTGCCGTCTTTGTGGATCGCCAGTAGCATCTCGATCACCGCCTGATTGGCCCCGCCGTGCAGTGGACCCCAGAGCGCGCTGATTCCTGCCGAAATTGAAGCATACAGGTTGGCACCGGCACTGCCGACCAGTCGGACCGTTGAGGTCGAGCAGTTTTGTTCATGGTCGGCGTGCAGGATGAGCAGTTTGTTCAGGGCCGAGACGAATTCGGGTTTTATTTTGTACGGCAGGTTCGGGCGGTCAAACATCATATTGAGAAAGTTTTCGCAATAATTTAACCGGGGGCTGGGGTAGACCAGGGGATGGCCGATGCTCTTTTTGTAGGAAAAAGCGGCAATAGTTCTTGTCTTGGATTAGACCGTCAAATGCTCCGCTATGCGCGGAACAGGCAGAAACTTTCCAGATCACCCACCCCTTCCATCCCTGGTTTGGAAACACATATCAATTGGTTCATTATCGTCACAGTTGGGGCGAAAACCGAGTCTATTTCCACGATGAGACCGGGAGGCTCTGGTCTGTCCCGGCAAGGTGGACCAACGTTGTAGCAGATGATCCATTTGTTGTTGTCGCCGCAGGTCGCTCCGCCTTCCGGGTCACAGATCTCATACAACTAAACCGGATGGTTCAAGAGATCAAGTCCCAATATCAGTCTGATGACCCAGGGGGAAAGGGGAGTGCAGATGTTAAGTAAATTATGTCAAATGTGTAAAGAAAAATATGTCGTGTCCATTTTTGAGTTTCTTGCATTCGACCTTGAATATAACGTTATTACAGTTGTTATGCTTGATTATTTGACAAAATGTCTTGACTTGGCAGAAATAATAGGTATAATTAGATTTACAAACATGGAACACTCTATCCCTGGAATCTATTATGCCTACTCCCACGCCGTCAGACCCGAAACAGAAAGCCCTGCGCGAGCAGGGTATGCTCAATCCCCGTCCCGAGGACGTCAAAGACCCCCTTTTCCTCGAAGAAGGATTTTTCGATCCGCGCGACCTCATGCAGGTCAAATACGAGATGCTGCGCCGTGTCAGTACGGAAAAGTCACAGATCGGCTCCGTCGCAGAGGCATTTGGCTTTTCGCGGGTAACTTTCTATCAGATTCTGACGCGATTTCGCGAGGAAGGAATGGCTGGACTCTTTCCGAGGCTGCGAGGGCCCAAAGTGGCCCACAAGCTTACCGAGAAAGTAATGGTTTTCCTGGAAACAGCCTTGGATGCGGATGCATTACTTCGCCCCCAGGCTCTGGCAGAGCTTGTGAGAGAGGAATTGGACATATCGGTTCATCCCCGCAGTATCGAGCGTGCACTTGCCAAGCGGCAAAAAAAACGGCCGAGGTAGCCAAGGCTTCCCCTTCACTATTCCTCTCTTCCCAGGAGATGGTAGCCCGCTACGAGGAGCTGCGGCGCGTGGTTTTGGATAAGAGCCATGTATCGAACACCCAGGGAATGGCGATATTGCTCCATCATGGGATGGCTGCATGGTCAAGAAACTTGAAAAAGGCCGAGTTGGTGAATGAGAACTCGAGGAAGGGAATCCATACGGGACCTTCCTTGGAGGTTCGATCAGAGATCGTGACAATGCTCGCCGGCATGGTCCTGGATTGCGCAAAGGGGGAACAAGAAAATGACCGATATGCATTCGAAGGTTAGAACGGCACACCTCGCGCGAGATGCTTACCTGTATGTGCGGCAGTCGACCGTAAGGCAGGTTTTCGAGAACACGGAAAGCACGAAACGCCAGTACGCACTTCGTCAACGGGCCGTCGCATTGGGTTGGCCCATCGAGCGTGTCCACGTGATCGATACCGACCTTGGCCAGTCCGGGGCTTCGGCCGTGGATCGGGAAGGATTCAAGCGGTTGATCACGGAGGTAAGCCTTGGACGGGCTGGGATCGTGCTCGGATTGGAAGTATCGCGCCTGGCGCGAAACTGCATGGACTGGCATCGACTCCTTGAGCTTTGCGCTCTTTCGAACGCCCTGATTCTGGATGAAGACGGTTTGTACGATCCCAACGATTTCAACGACCGACTTCTTCTGGGATTGAAAGGCACGATGAGCGAAGCTGAGCTCCATTTCCTGCGCGCCAGGCTTCGGGGTGGCATCTTGAATAAAGCGCGACGCGGGGAGCTGGCTCTTCCTCTTCCGGTAGGGTTTGTCTATGATGAACGGGGACAAGTGCGTTTTGATCCCGACTCCCGGGTGCGCGAGGCGATACGATTATTCTTTGAAGTATTCCGGCGTACCGGCTCTGCCTGCGCAACCGCAAAACATTTTCGAGAGCAGGGGCTCCTTTTCCCTCGCCGTCTACGGACCGGTCCGCAGAAGGGCGAGCTTATTTGGGCGGAGCTGGGCCATTCGAGAGCACTCGAGCTGCTCCATAATCCCCGCTATGCTGGGGTATTCTCTTACGGAAGAAAGCAGACCGTCAAGCAGGTCGACGGGAGTACTCTTTGCAGAACAAGGTCTCGCGAGGAATGGCATTCGTTTATCCCGATGGCCCATGAAGGTTATATCTCTTTTGATGATTACGAGGAAAATCTGCGTCGCCTTAAGGAATGTTCCCAGTCTTACGGAGAGGAGCGTCGAAAAAGCCCTCCCAGAGAAGGCCCTGCCCTCTTGCAAGGCATCGTGATATGCGGCTTGTGCGGCCGTCGTATGACGGTGCGCTATCGTATGAGACGAGAGGGCGCCTGCCCCGAATACGCCTGTGAAAAGGATGCAATACAGTATGGTCAGCCTGTCTGTCAGATAGTGGCGGGCAAGAACGTCGACAAAGCCATTGGACAACTTCTCGTGGAGAAGATGACACCGGTGGCTATGGAAATGGCGATGGCAGTACAGCAAGAGATTTGTGACAGGCTTGAGGAAGCCGATCGATTACGCGCCAAACAAGTGGAACGTGTTCGGTACGAGGCAGATCTGGCCCAGCGCCGGTACATGCAGGTAGATCCCGGCAATCGTTTGGTTGCGGACGCGCTGGAAGCGGAATGGAACGAAAAGCTGCGAGCTTTGGCCGAAGCGCGCGAAGAGCTCGAAAAGCGACGACAGTCGGACCGTCTGAGGATCGATGAGGAGGAGCGAGCTCGAATAATTGCAGTTGCCACCGACTTTCCTCGTGTATGGGAAAACCCGAATACCTCAGATCGTGATCGCAAGCGCATGGTTCGTTTACTCATCGAGGATGTCACCCTGACAAGGAAGAAGGGAATCATCATTCAGATCCGATTCAAAGGCGGCACAGCAACGACACTAACTCAACCGATTCCTCCACCTTCCTATAAGAAATGGGAAACGCCCCCTGACATCATTGCACAAATAGATCGCCTTATCGATGAGCATACGGACAAACAAATAGCATCCATATTTAATGAACAGGGCTTACAATCCGGAAAAGGCAAGCCGTTCAGTTCCAGTATTATCGGGAGACTCCGAACAACCCATGGATTAAAAAGCCGCTTTGATCGTCTGCGTGAGCGGGGTATGCTAACGATGAATGAAATGGCCGCCAGAGTAGGCGTATGTGAAACCACCGTGAGGAGTTGGCTCAAGATTGGTCTCCTGCGGGGACACGCTCACAATGACCATGGGGAATACCTTTTTGAGCCACCCACCGGCAACGAACCTTTCAAGTGGCCAGGGAAAAAGCTCTCGAAAAGACAACAACTTAACGGGTCCATGTACATTCAAACCAAAGAGGTGCAGTATGAAGCGTAGTCCTTGATTGCACCGCAACCTTGTCTGTCGTACCAACCTATCTTTCTGCCGGACCAGAAAACAAATCCGTCTTTCAGATCGAAGCGGTTGTTGTCGACATAAGCGATGGCTCCGGCCTTCTTGACATACACAGTCCCGCGAACAACATACTTTTCTGTGATCGTCGCTGTACTGCCGGCAGCTGTACTCATGGTGGTTGTGGTGGTAATGGTGACATCCTGGTCATCGTCCATGGACAGATTACTCAGCAACTCACGCTGCCGGTATCTGGTCCATGCTTCACTCATATCCTTGACCGCAACCTTGCCGGTCAAAGCCTTGGCCAGTTCATACATCATGCTGTTCTCTGATTCAGACAATGCGGCGAGCCCTTTATCTGATAGCTCGCCCTCTACGGCAAGCGATGTCTCCATCTTTTGCGCCATAAGCGACAGAGCTTTTTCTTGCATGGTCTTTGAGTAGGCCATGAAAAATACCCGTACCGGCAGATTTTGCCCGATACGCCAGGACCTTCGGCTGGCTTGTCTGAGCGTGAATACTGAATAGCCGCATTGAAAAAAGATGATTGTCGGAAACTCCAGGAGATCGAGGCCGGTTTTCACTAAGTTGGGATTGCTGATAAGGCAATCGTACCATCCAGTTTGAACCTGCTTTTTGAGCCAATCCTCTC
>CAMBBS010000058.1 GCA_945863875.1 Desulfopila aestuarii DSM 18488 | reverse complement strand
GCAATATGCACCAGATCGAAAATTTAAGATCCGCGGCCGATCTGGATTTGCATTTTCTGATGTACGAAGAATTATAGCAGAGGCGGCATTGGGGGAGGATTTTCAATCGATTTGCCCATTGCCAAAGCAAAGACCACAAAATTCTTTCGTCGAAACGCTGTTACGCATGGTTGCTTAAAGGCAGCAGGATTTGCGATGTATAAATACACAGGAAACTTCAGGTATTGTCTGGCGCACGGCCTGGAGTATTTTTTTCAGCTCCGACTGGTTCAGATGGCGCAGGGAGGTCTGTACGGCGCAGACGCCGCAGCCGATATCCACCCCCACCGCATTGGGAATAACCACCTTTTCCGTTGCCGCCACCCCGCCGATGGGCATGCCGTAACCGACATGGGCATCCGGCATGATCGCCACGTGATGGTGTACAAATGGCAGGTTGGCGAGGTTTTTCGCCTGCTCCAGGGTATCCTGGTCGATATCATCCAGCCACAGCTTAATCGGTTTTTTCTCCGTCTCGATTATTTTTATCATGGCAGCTGTCTCCCTTCATTTCGCTTATTTCTCTTACGTCAGGGTTTTTTTGAAGCGTCCGATGGCGATGGTCAGAAAAGTGAGCGACAGCACGAGCTGGGCAAGGATTGCCGGCCAGAGGGCGGAAATGCCGACATCCTTCATGACTATGCCGCGCAGGATGTCGAGATACCAGCGCATCGGGTTGAGAAAAGTGGCGTAGCGCACCGGATCGGGCATATTGCTGATCGGAAACATGAAGCCGCTGAGCATGACCGAGGGCATGAGGATGAGAAAACTGGTGAGCAGGGCCTGCTGCTGGGTGGCGGCGCTGCCGCTGATGATCAGGGCAATGCCCATGTTGCCGGCGAGATAGATGCCGGTCAGGCCGTAGAGAAGCGTCAGGCTGCCCCGCACCTCGACGCCGAAGACAACAAAGGCGACAACGAGCATCACCGACATGGAGATGTAGCCGGTGATCATGTAGGGAATGGTCTTGCCGAGGATGAATTCGATGCCGCGGATCGGCGTGACCATCACCTGCTCGATGGTGCCGATCTCCTTTTCGCGGACGATGCCGATGCTGGTCAGCAGCAGGCTGAAGATAAAAAGCATGGTGGCAATGAGCGAGGGAACATAGTAAAACCGGCTCTCCTGGTTGACGTTGTACCAGGCGCGGCTCTCCGTTTCGATCTGCATCGGGGAGAGGGTGACGCCTTTTCTGCCAAGCCGTTTTTGTAACATGGCATCATTATAATCATTGATGATGAATCCGGCATAGCCAAGGACGATGGAGGTGCTGTTGCTGTCGGTGCCGTCGGTGAGAAGCTGCACCTGCGCCGTCTGTTCGGTAAGGATATCCCTGGAAAATCCCGCCGGGATATGCAGCACCGCCCGGACCTCGCTTTCATCGAGCAGCGGGGTGATCTCCTGTTGCGACAGCAGGGACGCGGTGATGCGGAAGTAGTTGCCGGCGGTAAAGGCGCTGATCAGTTCTCTTGAGGCCGGGCTCTTGTCCATGTCCAGCACGGCCATGCGGATATTCGTCACATCGGTGGTTAAGGCAAAGGCCATGATGGTCATCTGGATTACCGGCATGCCGAAAATAACCACCCGCATCCGCGGATCGCGGAGCATCTGCAGAAATTCCTTCATGAGCATGCGGAAAAGTCGCTGCAGCATCGCCTACTCCAGTTTAAAGGAAAAATTGCGGTTGGCGACAACGATCATCAACACCGCGTAAAAGACTAAAAACAGCGCGTCCAGCCAGAGGATCTCCAGACCGATACCCTTCAGGTAGATGCCGCGCAAAATGGCGATGAAGTAGCGGGCCGGAACGATATAGGTGAGAAACTGCAGGGGCAGGGGCATGTTTTCGATGGCGAAGACGAAGCCGCTCAAGATCAGCGTGGGCAGAAAACCGGCAATGATGGCCAGTTGATTGGCGAGCACCTGGGATTTGAGTTTGATGCTCAGCGTCATGCCGAAAAACAGGGCGCCGGTGAGAAAGACGGCCGAAAGAGCAAACAGCAGACCGGCGTTGCCGACTATCGGCACTGCGAAAATCCATTTGCCGATAAACACGGCCATGGCTACATCGATCATGCCGATACAGAAATAGGGCAGCACCTTGCCGAAAATCAGCTCGGGACCGCGCAGCGGCGTACTGATCAACTGTTCCATGGTCCCCGTCTCCCATTCCTTGGCCACCGTGGTGCTGGTGAGCAGGGCGGCGACGACGATCATGACCAGGGCGATGATGCCGGGAATAAGCACGTTCTGGCTGCGCAGGCCGGGGTTATACCAGGCGCGCTGCACCAGTTCGAGCGGCTGCTTCAGCTCTCCCTGTCCCTTGAACTGCATCTGTTCCGAGGTGACCTGCAGGGCGTAGATGGCGCCGATGTTCGCTGCATAGCCCATGGCCAGCCGGGAGGTGTTGGCGTCGCTGCCGTCGCCGATAATCTGGATTTTCACCGGCTTGTTGGCCTGCACCTTGGCGGCGAAATCGCCGGGAATAATGAGCGCGACCATGGCCTGGCCCCTGTCGAGGGCCTTTTGCAGTCCACGGTAATCGTCGTGATAGCCCTTGACGGCAAAATAGGGTGAACTCTGAAAAAGACTGAGCAGCCCGCGGCTTTGCGGCGTGCGCGACTGGTCCCAGACGACGGTGGGCACAAGGCGCAGGTCGAGGGTGAGGGCGTAGCCGTAGAGCAGGATGAGAATGAGCGGAATGGCCAGGGCCAGGGTCAGGCTGCGCCAGTCGCGGATCAGGTGCAGGGTCTCTTTACGGGCCACGGCGAGAAGACGTCTGAGGTTCATGATCCGGCCGCCTCTCTGTCGACTTCCTCGATAAGCGAGATAAACACATCTTCCATGCTTGGCAGGATGGTCTCCATGGTGACGCTTGCCGGGCTCAGGCCTCGGGACTCGAGCAGACGGTTGATCGCCGCGGTGGCTGCTGCATCGTCCGGGGTGACGATATGCAGCCCCGAGCCGAAAAGTGCCGCGTCGCGGATCTCGGGCAGGGCTTTCAGCGGCGTGACCAGGGCCTGGGGATCGGCACAGCGCAGGTCGATGATCTTGTCGTGCATGAACCGGGTCTTCAGTTCCATGGGCGAGCCCGAGGCGATCATCCTGCCGTCGTAGATGAGGGCGATGCGGTCGCAGTACTCCGCCTCTTCCATATAGTGGGTGGTGACGAAAATGGTGATGCCCTGATCCGCCATGCTATAGATGAGATCCCAGAATTGCCGGCGGCTCAAGGGGTCGACGCCACTGGTCGGTTCGTCGAGGAAGATGATCGGCGGTTCATGCAGGATGGCACAGGCGAGCGCCAGGCGTTGTTTCCAGCCGCCGCTGAGAATGGCGGTAAGCGAGGCGCGATGCTCCTCCAGACCGGCCATGGCCAGCGCCCAGTTGAGCCGGATGTCCAGATGTTTGCCGGCCAGGCCGTAGATACCGCCGTAAAAACGGATGTTTTCCTTGACGGTGAGATCCTCGTAGAGGGAAAATTTCTGGCTCATATAGCCGATATGCAGCTTGATCTGCTCGGTTTCCCGCTGGATATCAAAACCGGCCACCGTCCCGGTACCGGAACTGGGCTGCAGCAGGCCGCAGAGCATGCGGATGGTCGTGCTCTTTCCGGCGCCGTTTGGCCCGAGAAAGCCAAAGATCTCCCCCTTTTTCACCTGAAAGCCGATATCGTCGACGGCGGTGAAGGGGCCGAATCGGCGGGTGAGATGCTCGACTTCTACGGCCAGGTCATCTGTGCTTGCCGTCATGGCCGATGCCAGGTGCAGCGGCGCCGGGGGTGCCGGTGCCGGCTGTGTGTTCTTGTCCAGCAGGCTGACGAAGATATCTTCCAGCGACGGCTCGGTCTCGCGAATCTGGTCGTAACCGATCTTCTCGCGCTTAAGAAGAGCGCTCACCTGCTCTGTGGTCTTGGCGCTGTCCCGGCAAACCAGATGCACCGTATCGCCAAAGAGGGTGACGCTTTTGCTACAAGGTTCGCCGCGCAGCAGACCGACAATCTTCCTCGCCTGGCTGGACCTGATTGCCAGCAACCGGCCATCCATCAGTTTTTTTATTTCAGCTGGCGTGCCGGTGGCCATCAGTTTGCCCTGATCGATGAGGCCGACCCGGTCACAGCGCTCCGCTTCGTCGAGATAGGCGGTGGTGATGAGCACCGCCACCTGTTCCTGCCGAAGTTTGTCGAGGATGCGCCAGAAATCGCGGCGGCTCACCGGATCGACGCCGTTGGTCGGTTCGTCGAGCAGGAGGACCTCCGGGGTGTGGATGAGGGCGCAGATCAGCTGCAGTTTCTGTTTCATGCCGCCGGAGAGGTCGCCGGCCCGGCGCCGGATGAAGGGGCGCATATGGCTGAAATCGAGCAGTTCTTCGACGCGCCCCTGCCGGCCCTTGCGGCTCATACCGTAGAGGTCCGCATAAAAATTGATGTTTTCGCCGACGGTGAGGTCCTGGTACAGGCCGAATTTCTGGCTCATATAGGCGAGATGATCCTTGACCGCGGCGGCCTCGCTGGCCGTATCACAACCGGCGATTCGCGCCGTGCCCGAATCGGCATCCATGATCGTCGCCAGCATGCGCAGACTGGTCGATTTGCCTGCGCCGTCCGGGCCGACCAGGCCGAAAATCTCCCCCGGCAAGACGGTGAGGCGCAAGTTGTCAACGGCGGTGAGTGAACCGAACTTCTTGGTCAATCCCTCGGCGGCAATGGCCGGGTTTGTGCCCTTTGCACGAGTTGATGCCTTGTGCATCTTACTGCGCACCGAGGTCGATGATTCCGTCCGCCGGCATGCCCGGTTTGAGTTCCTTTTCGGGGTTATCAAGCAAGACCTTGATGCGATACATCAGTTTGACTCGCTCTTCAAAGGTCTGCACTGTTTTTGGCGTAAATTCGGCCTGGCTGCTGATATAGCTTACCCGCCCGGCATATTTTTTGCCGGCAAAGGCATCGGTCGTCACGCTGACCTCCTGGCCGAGCTTCATCTGGCCAAGAGCGGATTCATGGATATAGGCCCGCAGCCACGGTTTATCCATTTGGCCGAGGGTAAGCACCGGAGAGGCCGGATTGAGATATTCTCCCGCCTCGGCAACGGTGCTCAGCACCACACCATCCATGGGGGCGGACAATTCGGTATAGTTCAGCTGCTGCCTAGCCTGTTTTACGGTTTCCGCCGCGACCTGGACCTTGGCCCGAGCCTGCTCGATAGTCTCCGTGCGCGGGCCGGCCTTGATCAGGGCGTATTCCGCTTCCGCCTGTTGCAGGGCCGCCTCCGCCCGGTCGATCTGTTCGATGCGCGGACCGGCTTGCAGCAGCTCGAGCCTCTGATGCGCCGCCCTGGTCCGCGCCCGGGCTTCCAGCACCTGGTTCGCCGATGTTTCATCGAGGATCTGGTATGTTTCAAGGGCATTCTTGCTGACACTCTCCTCTTTGAACAGATTGACATAGCGATCGAGATCTGTTTTTGCCTGTTTCAACCGGACGATGGCCGATTGTTCGGCGGCCCGGGCACTGTCCAGGTCCGCCCTGGCACTCCTTATCTCCTGGATACGCGTGCCGTTGCGCAGCTCCGTCAGGCTGTGGCGGGCCTGCATGACCTTGGCCTCGGCCCGGTCGATATCCTCTTTGCGGCTGCCCGCCTCAAGCTCATCCAGGACCGCTTCGGCATAGGCCAGAGTGGCCGTTGCCTGGGCGAGAGCAATGGTTTGATCGGTTTTATCCAGCCTGGCGAGGGTCTGCCGGGCGACGACGGTATCCCCTTCTTCCACCAGCCGCTCTTCCAGGCGACCGGGGATGCGAAAGCTCATCTGACTCTCGGTGACTTCGATATTGCCGGAAAAGCGCAGGGATGATCCGTCATTGCGATGGTTGAGGGTGTTGTAGGCAAAGATGGCGCCAAGGAGCAGCAGGAGAATCGGAATAACGATGCGTAACCTTTTTTTCATGATTTAGCCTTTGGTGGAGCAAGAAATTCCTCTTTGATCCGGGCGATGCCGCCGAGGGAAAAGAGCCAGACGGAGTCCGCCAGCTGATCGAGATTATCTTCCGTCGGGGCGATGTCCGCGCTGATTGTCCGGATGACCGTTGAAGCCAGGGCGTAGTAGATGCACTGGCCGATAATGCTCAGGGCGCAGGGCATAAGCTTCGCCGGTCCGGGGTTGATCCGCATGATATCAACAATAATGCCGACCAGAAGGTCTTTGTGCGGTTTGATATATCTGTTGAGTATGTTTTCAAAGGCGGGGCTGGGGTCAAGCAGTTCCCGGGCGATAAGCCGCCCCTGTCCGGCCATGCCGCCCCAGCCCTCGCGACTCTGCAGGCGATAAAACATCGCTCTGATAAACGCCCGAAGCCGCAGCTCCGGATCGGTATCTTCACCTAGCCCCAGCGTTGACGGAAAACGGCTGAAACCGGTATGAAAAACATCTTCCAGCACCGCGCCATACAGCTCTTCCTTGCCATGGAAATGATAATTGATGGCGGCGATATTAACCTCGGCGTCTTCGGCGATTTTGCGGATGGTGGCATCCTTAAAACCCTTCGTGCCGAAGATGACCCCGGCCGACCGGAGTATCCGTTCCTTGGTCGGCATTGTCTGCTCGGACATGTTCTTTCCCCCGTGTGAAACCCCTGATTAAAACGAGTATATAAAACGAATGTTTTAATTATGCAAGGGGGGGAGGTCGATCTCCTTGCATTATCCCGCAGATCTCCGTAAAGGAAAAAAATTGCAAAACTGAACCTGACATGATAGTTACGTATGGATGAACCTCGATTCACGCTGGTGTTAAAGCGAAAACAAAAGTAGGGCCCCTGTCATGCTCTATCATAATTTTGATATCGCCATCGACGAACGCGGCATCGGCGGTTATCCGGTCCGGGCTGAATCGGAATATTTCGGTGAAGCCCGGGGGACACTTCTGCTCGACCCGGATCACCCTGCTCTTCTCGAAGCGTTGAACCGCCTGGAAGAATGCCAAATGGACATGGCCACCCTTGTCCATTTCGGCACCGAACTGTACCAATACCTGTTTACTGGCGAAATCGAGACCATCTTTCAGCAAAGCTTCGGCCATGCCCAGGCAACCAGGGATACCGGGCTGCGCATACGGTTGAAAATCTGGCCGCCGGAAATTGCCGCATTGCCCTGGGAGGCCATGTATCTTCCGGCAAAAAAATGTTTCATGTCCAGTTCCATGAACAGTCCCCTGGTACGGTATCTGGAAATCGCCGGCCCGATTGCGGAACTCTCCGTACCCTTACCCCTTCGTATGCTGGTGGTGATCCCCAACAGCGTGCCGCCCTATCCTGAACTTGATGCGGCAACGGAAATAGCCCATCTCGATAAGGCCTTGCAGGATGTAAAAAAACAGGTGCACGTCCACTACTTGAAAGGCAATGTTACGCTGGAACAGCTTTTGGATGAACTGACAGAGAGAACCTGTAATTGCCTTCATTTTATTGGCCATGGCGAATTTATCGATGATTGCGGTTCCCTTTTGTTCAATACCGGGGAAGGTGGGGTGGATTATGTTGATGAACACCGTTTCGCCACCCTGTTCCAGAACCACCCATCAATGAAACTGGTCGTACTCAATAGTTGTCATGGCGCCTCGATTTCTTCGACACGGTCTTTTTCTGGTCTTGCTCCAGGCTTGGTGGTGCGCGGCATTCCCGCAGTAGTCGCAATGAAATACGCCGTTGATGACCTGTCGGCCGTCCTGTTTGCCAGAGAATTCTATCGGAAACTCTTCAGGGGATGGGATACCGGCCGAGTAGACGTGGCAATGGTCCACGCCCGCAACCGGCTCTCCGCCGAGGTCCACTATGCGAGAGACTACTGTACCCCTGTTCTCTATCTTCGCGCACGAGAGGGCGTGCTTTTTGATGCGCAAAGTGCAACTGTCGCCGGCAATATACCATGGGCCAAAGCGGATCTTCACCGGGCCAAAGCCGTATACGACACCTATCGGCAAAACAGAGCAGTTACCGGATCGGATGCGTATAACGAGGAGATGGGCCGTCTGGTCCAAATGGAAATGCGGCGGCGATATGGACAGATCAGTGTCGCCATGGTTGCCTGTGTTCTTTTTCTGTTCTCCTGGGTGGGGGCATTTGACCTGCTCGGTCTGGATACCCTGACGGAGATGTACACAATGCGGCTGGGCGAATGGCTTGGCGCTACACCCCTGAACGAGAATATCGTCATCGTTTCAACCGGTGAAAAAGTTGAAAAAAGCTGGAGAGGAGAGCAACACGTGGACCTCCTCGACAAACTTTCCCAGGCGGGAGCAAAAGCGGTGGCCTTTGATATGACCTTTGAAGACGAAACCGCCTACGACTCTGCTTTTGTTCAAGCGATAAAAAAGGCAAAAGCACGAGGGACGCAGACAATTGCCGGGGTGCAGAGGCTGGATGATGGAACTCGAGCTAAAATTGCCGCCGAAATTGAAAGGGCCATCCCCCAGGCCTTGGGGAACACCTGTATCGGCAGAAAACTCGGCTTTTCCCTTTTTGTCCCTCTGGTAGTGGTAAAAAAGGAAGAAAATCGATTGATACCCCATTTTGCGCTTTCACTGTTGGCCTATGCCGCTTTTACTGGGGTGGCCATAGATTTTAATCCGGCAAGGGATATGGAAAACAGGCAGATTCATTTCTCCGCCCCAGACGGCGACTCTTTCTCAATGAACTTTGCCGAGATGGTACACACTCAGGAAAAGAGCTGGTGTGGACTTATTGCCGACGGCGATAGCGTGGGCAACATGCTGTATGCTCCGGTCCCGGCAGCCGCATTGCGCGACCCAAACCGTCGCTTTGATTATGCGGCCATACTCGCCATGCCCCCGGCCGAGCTGGTCAATTTTGTTGGTGGCAGGCTGGTTTTAGTCGGTGGGGAGCATGACGATGTTTTTTCAGAAAGACGGGGATGGTTCAAGGAAAAGCGATACGGTGTGGAGTATCATGCCGAAGCGGTGAATACCCTGCTGAACGGCTCTTCCGTGCAGTACCCCGATACGACCCTGCCGGTTTTGCTCATGGTTGTTCTTGGTTTTGCCGGCAGTTATATCCGTGGCGGTTTTTCTGCACGTTCCGGGTATACACGGCTCATTGCCACAGCCATTGTTTTGTTGCTGACATTGGGTTGTACGCTTTTTCTCTATGCAGCCTATTACCTGCTGCTCAACATCCTCTACCCTGTCGGAGCATTTGCCATTTCATATCTGATCACGGGAAGGATAGACAAAAGGATTCTGACATGAAAAGAGACGATTGGTATTATCGCTTACTGTTGTTATGTCTTGTCGTGCTGTCCGGGGGATGTGCGCCTGGCAAAATCAGCCATATACTCATCAACGATATGCCGGTGAGCGGTGAGACCCAGGCCGCCGTGATGCTGCTTCGAGAGGGAGAATCAACTGCTGCAAAAGTAGCAACGGAGCTGAAAAAGGGTGATGAAATCCGTACCCTTCCCGGGGTGACGGCCATTGTCTGGCTGCAAGGGGACAGTCAGTTGATCTTGGCCCCTGAGACGCATATCCAATTGGTGAACGTCAACCATATTATCAAGCTGCTCAAAAGCACAGGAGAGGCGATAGGGCAGGTGTTTGTCAAGGCCAAGGATTCCCTGCGCATCGACGCCGGATATGCTGCGGCCAATACGGAAGGCACCGAGTTTCAGGTACGTCGTGGACCCGGCGAGACAGTTACGGTTTCGGTAATTTCCGGTGTTGTCAGGATGGAAGCGGGGGCCGGCCAATTTGCACCGTTGCGACTGTCGCGTCTCGAACAGGTGTCTTTAGCCCCGGGAGTTGCGCCACGAAGGTCTGCATTGACCAGCGAGCAGGCGAACAGGATTATTGACTGGGTAAACCAGGTGGAGCAAAAGGCAGGCAAGAAGGAAATCTCCCGTCTGGCCCCCGATGTGACCGGGCTGCCGCTTGAGGCGGCACAAAACAAGCTGAGGGCCGCCAGCGTGATTGTCGGGAAGCTGGTGGGAAGCATTGAGGGAAAGCAACCCATCGGCCGGGTTATTTCGCAAAACCCGCAGGCGGGGGCACGCCTCGGTAAAAACCAGGGAGTAACGCTCATCTACCGGGCAGAGGAGCGGGTTGTGCCGCAGCTTGTTGGTCTGGCACAGGATGTTGCCATGCAGCGTATCCGCGATCTCAGGCTGGTGCCCGGCGAGGTTAAAACTGCCATTACCGGAACCGTCGCACCTGGTAGAGTCTTCGAACAAAATCCGCCACCACTGCAGCGAGTCGCTGTGGCAAGTGTGGTCGATATTGTCGTTGAGGCTGAATCGGTGGTGGTGCCTGATCTACGGAACTATCAGGTGGACCGGGCACATGAGCTGCTTGGCAGGGCAGGGCTTCAAGTCGGCTCCCAGCAACGGCAACTTGTCCCCAATGGAGCAGTCGGTACCGTCATCGGCCAAAATCCTCCACCTGGTGAACGGGTGCGTAAATTTAGTCCGGTTTCTCTGACCATTGCCGAGGCAGGGGTACAGGTGCCATATCTGACAGGGGTGCCCTATAGAAAAGCCATGGAGATTTTAAGGGGCGCGGGGTTGACTACCGGTAATCCAACGGGACAGCCAAGAGCAGATATGGCGGCGGATACGGTTCTTGCGCAGTCGCCAAGAGGGGGTACGGTGGTTCGCCAGGGAACCGATGTCCATCTTGATATTTCCCAAAAACCGGTTGCCGTAGTGCCGGTGCCGCGACCATTGGTCCCGGTCCTCAGGCCTCCAGCGCTGCAAATGCATGCCGCATGTACCGTGCCGGACGTTATGCATAAAACGGAAAATGCAGCTGTGGCGATGATCCGAAAAGCAGGGTTGGTTCCCCGGATTGGGTTACGTTCAGAGGGGGAGCAGGTCGTGACACAGCAGGCTCCGCGGGGGAATACCACTGCTGTCTGCGGGAGTACTGTCACCTATAGTATCGGCAGGCTTCAATAGAAAATGTATGAGGAAGTAATCACCATGGCTCAAACAGAAACCAAAGTATCAACCGCGCACGTTGCCCTCTCTTGCTGAAAAGGTCGATCAAATGGCCGCTCGGCTTTGGGGTACAAGTCCGTCTGTTATATGGGCTATAGGAATATTCCTCTGCCGGTTGTTCAATAACCAGTACTGGTGCCACCTCGGTAATAGGCTTGGGCTGAGGCACACGGCCGGCGCAAACAAGTGCTGTTGTCAGGCTGCCTTACAAATACGCCGTAGTGACAGACCCTGTTCATCAAATACGAGCTTACATCATAGTGCCGACGCAGTTCCGGCAGCAGCGGATTTCAGCTCCGCCACCGGTAACGGTTAAGCATTGCCTCGAAGCGCTTCGTTCCACAGGATGGTGCGATTGCGGCCCCCGTCCTTGGCCGCATAGCAGGCCTCGTCGGCCTGGCGGAGGAGGGCGTCGACATGCTTATTTTCTGGTGTCAGAGAGGTGACGCCGATGCTTATCGTGATCCTCAATATTTTGCCGTCATAGTCCACCCTGTTGCACGCGAAGAACGTCCGTGTTTTTTCTGCCACTGCATAGGTTGTCTGCAGGTCTGTGTCCGGAAACAGGATGACGAATTCTTCACCTCCTATCCGCCCGATGGTATCAGTGGACCGCAGCTGCTCTTGCAGAGACGACGCAAGGAACTTCAAGACCCTGTCCCCCGCGGCGTGGCCGTGGGTATCGTTGATCTTCTTGAAATGGTCTATATCCAGCTGGATAATGCACAGAGGTCTGCCGTGTCGCCGGGCTTGAGCGATTTCATACTCCGCCCGGTCCATGAAATGACGCCGGTTCCAAAGACCGGTGAGGTCGTCGGTAGCGGCAAGGAATTTCAACTTTTCTTCCACCCTCGTCTTTTCGGTGACATCTTTGTAATTCCAGAGCCTGCCGGAGATCCATCCGCCCCCTATGAGAGAGCAGGAAATTTGCTCAAGGACGGTTCCATTTTTGAGGTAAACCAAATCTGTCGTGTTCCCCCTTGTCACCTTGTGGCGCGCCATCATCATGTCGGTGTATTCAGGTATCACCGACTCCAGCATCCTGCCGAAGGTGGAATTGTCGAATTCTCTGGAATCCAATTCCTTGCCGAGGTGCCACAACTCGAGGAAACGCCGGTTGTAATGGATCACCTGGTTGGAATCGTCCAGAACAAGAATCCCGTCGCTCGTCGATTCCAGTATCAGCTGGAGCTCGTAGGCTTTTCGACTCAGTGACGTTTCAGTCATTTCCTCGATATGGGCGGCGATGGCGGCGAGCTCAGGATTGGAGAAAGGCTCCTCTGGTTCACGGGTGCTCTTGCCCGAGGTGATGTCTGCGACCCGCCTCTTCAGGGCTTCCAGCGGCCGCACGAAGCGGGATTCATGCACTTTGACCTGAGTAATGCCGAGGGTGATAGACACCGACAGCATAAAGAGGACCGCGAGGAGGACTTTGCGCAGCACCGGGAGGAGCACCTCGCTACCGTCTATGGCGGAAATGATTATCCAGTTGGTAACCTTGAGCTTGGTATAAAAGGCGATCCGGTTCCTCTTGCCAAGGCTATAGGAGATATACCCGGAATCCTCGGTGAAGAGTCCTGCCGAGCCGGGGACGAGAAGGTTCAGGTTCTGTCCGATATAATGCTGATTCTCGTGGACCAGTACTGTGCCCCCGTTGTCGATTACGTAATTCATCTGGGAATTGAAGGGTTTAATACTATTGATCAGGCCGTCAATCCGGTTGATGGTGCTGTCGACGGAGACGACGCCGCGTATCCCGGTATTATCGGTAAAGGCCATGGACACAGAACTCAGCCATTCCTGGTTTTTGATTTCCCGGTAGGGGAGGCCTATGGACAACCCTGGGTACCTGGCTGCGGCCGACTTATACCAGGGTCGCGTTTTCGGATCAAACCCTGCAGGAGGGATGTAGTCGTTGATCAGGAGCTTACCGTTTTCGTATCCGGCGTAGCAGTACTTTACGTTTGGGTTCGATTCCTCGATGAACCGGAAATAGGTAAGAACCCGCTCCATCGATTCATCACCCCCGGTGACGACATCGGGATTGGCAGCGATGATCTTGACTGCCGCCGCCAACCCTTCCAGATGGGCTTCCACGTAAGAGGCAATCTGTCCGTTGGCACCGGCAATCCTCAACCGAGCCTGTTCCATGCCGGAACGGTACAAAATCACCGACTGCATGAAGATGAATATGACCGATACCGCGATCAAAAAGCCTGCGCCGATGAGGAAGATTTCTTTTCGAATCGTCAGACGTTGCATAGAAAACATCAATACTGCCTCACTGTCAGCTGTCGTATTCGGAGAGCTGAGATTGGTAAAAATGGTTCATATGAACGAACAGATCACACGGCGAGCAAGGCAGAAATGCCAGTTCTGAAAGAGGTAACTGGCACATGGCGCTACTTCTGGCAGGAGATGGGTATATATACAAAATTATAGCCCGCCCTGCAAGGTCGAGCTGGGAGGTTGTCCGGCCACCGGCTGGTGGAACGAGTGATACGGTGACATTCGTTGCTGTCTGCGCACTGGCGCAGCTGAAGACTGGCCGGAACACCATGAGGTTGCCTAACGAAGGGGATATAAATGGCCGGGTTGTTTCGTAACGGCCCTAAGTAGCAAACCTGCACGACCATCACGCCTTTCTAAATATTTCTTCATTCAACACCTTGCAATACATGCAAAACTGACTAATTACATCCGGAAGAAGAGAGTTCTGCTTTTCTGCTGTTGGGTTGCCTTCCATTGAGCTCTTCCTATTGAAAATATGGATACCTTGACATCCGATAACATTACAGTGATGTTTCTCTCGCTGGGGATTCTGCTCTGCGTGGCTCGCCTGCTTGGGGAGATAGCCCAGTGGTTAAAGCAGCCGGCTGTCCTTGGCGAACTGCTCGCGGGAGTTCTGCTCGGTCCGACGATCCTGGGCAGCCTGGCGCCTGAGCTGAGCGGAATCCTTTTTCCCTTGCGAGGGGTGAACGCCATAGCCCTTGATGCCATTGCAACGCTGGCGATTGTGCTCTTTTTGCTGGTGGCGGGGATGGAGGTTGATCTGTCAACCGTGTGGAAACAAGGCAAGATCGGCTGCAAAGTCGGCATTACCAGCATTGCCATTCCATTTTCTATCGCCTTTTTTGCGGCCTTGGCAATACCCGAATCGCTTGGACGGAATGTGAACGTCGACCCGCTGATATTTGCCTTATTCTTTGCCATTGCCATATCGATTTCCGCCTTGCCCATCATTGCTAAAACGCTGATGGACATGGGCCTGTACCGCAGTGATCTGGGAATGGTGGTCATCAGTGCGGCTGTTTTCAACGACCTTGTCGGTTGGATTGTTTTTGCCGTTATTTTAGGGCTTATCGGCGATCAGTCCGGGAATGGCAATGCTATCATGATGACTGTCGCCCTGACGCTCGCTTTTGTCGGGACAACACTGACGGTCGGCCGCTGGCTGATCCACAAGGCGTTACCGTTAGTGAAAGCCTACACCCGATGGCCGGCCGGCGAATTGAGTTTTGCGCTGATATTGGGACTGCTCGGAGCTGCATTTACCCAGTGGATCGGCATTCATGCGATCTTCGGCGCCTTCATCGTAGGCGTGGCTATCGGTGACTCATCACACCTGCGTGAGCGCAGCCGTGTTATTATAGATAAGTTTATTTCCTTTATCTTCGCTCCGGTCTTTTTCGCCAGTATCGGCCTCAAGGTAAATTTCTTGACTCAGTTCGATTTTCCCCTGGTTTTAACGGTATTATTGATTGCCTGTGTATGCAAACTAATCGGTGGTGCCATGGGAGCCCGATGGGGAGGAATGGCACCCCGCGAAGCCTGGGCTGTTGGTTTTGGAATGGTTTCCGTTGGTGCGATGGGGATCATTGTCGGAATGATCGCCTTGAATGCAGGGATTATCCATGAGCGGCTGTTTGTCGCCTTGATAATCATGGCGATGATCACCTCAATGATGAGCGGTCCGTTTATGCAGATGATCCTCCACACCGGAAAAGAACGGCGGCTTCGTAACATACTCTCTCCGATACTCAGAGCCACCTCCCGCAGCAAAATCATGCAACAGGGAAAACCGCAAGCGGTCGAGACGGAAAGTTCGAACTCACAACGCGTGAGAAGAAAACGTCTGATCGCCTCCCAGCGCAAGGCATGGAGAAGAAGTGGCTCTCCCACGCGTAGGTATCGATGGGCTGCGGCAATCAGAGCTGGTGCCCGGTATTCCCGTGCCAGGGCCGGATTTCGGCGCAGCAGACTATAAATTGGTAAAGGATAAGCCTTGGGACTTGGTTTTTTTAATGACTCTGAGAGCGCCCCGAGAAACGAGATGACTTGTCAGGTGAAATATGCCATAAGAACAGACACTAAACCTCAGATCTATGCGTTGATAGAATAATTATTCCCCCACTGCCCAGGGCAATGGCAGTAATTATGTCCGATGGCGTCGTAACAGGAAGAATTTTTTAACAACAATAAATCCTCTAACCCGCTCTTTTGTATTTTCGAATTCGCTTACAGTAGGTTCCGAATGAACATCGGCAAATTTAGACCCTTGGAAACCAAATTGGTTTTGGGGATATTATTCATCGATCTACTCTTCGTATTTTTGGCGAGTATCTTTTTAGCCAGCAGTCATACTCAATATCAAAACAACCTCATTGAAACAAGCCACAATCTTGCTCTCCTGCTTGAACAGGTTATCGCTGACGAGGCACGTCTTCTCGACGATGCCGTTTTAAGAGTCCAGCGGGAATTGACTTACCAGATGACCGCCGGGAGGGTCGATATCGAGCGGATTGAGCAAATCCTGTCCTCTGAACAAAAACAACTCCCTGAAATCGACGCGATCAGGATCACGAACGCAGCTGGCAAGGTAATCTTTGGCAAGGGTGTCGCACCTGGTGTGGTTGTCAGTTACGCAGATCGAGAATTCTTTCAAAAACATCAAAGGCACACGGTAAGCGATCTCATCATCACCGGGCCGATGCAAGGCAAGGTTTCCGGTATCTGGGTCATTGCCTTCACCCGCTGTTACCATTCTGCGGATGGTACGTTCGCAGGTATCATTTCGGCAGCTGTTCCGGTGGACACATTCAGCAGACTGCTGGCAATGCCCAGTCTTGGAAAAACGGGTACAGCCGTGCTTCGTTATGCAAATATGGGTTTGATAGCACGTTTCCCACCGATCAAAGGTGAAGCCGGGCGACCTGGCCATGATAAGGTGTCAACAGAGTTCGTCAAGATAATAGAATCAGGTGTAAACTCAGCGATTTTTCACTCGGCGAACACTCCTGACTCTGTAGAGCGTACATATACAGTCCATCGAATACCGGGCAGACCATTCACCATTGCCGTCGGTTTAGTCGATGATGAATATTTTGCACCATGGAAATCACAAATTGTCTGGGTTTCAGTGATGCTCGGGCTGTTCTTTCTTGGCTCCTCGGTGTTCACCTGGAAGGGAGTTCGATATTTACGGGAACGTGCAGTCAGAACACAAGCCAGCCGCGACGACAATACCCGAAGACGAATTTTGATCGAACAATCCAGAGACGGCATCGTCGTTCTCGATCAAGAAGGTAAGGTCTGGGAAACGAACAAACGCTTTGCCGAAATGCTTGGATACACTCCCGAAGAGGTCCGGCAACTCCACGTTTGGGAGTGGGATGCTCAGTTGGCTCGGGAGGAATTACTGGCTGCGATTAAAGATATTGGACCCGCGGGTGATCACTTCGAAACACGCCATCGTCGTAAAGATGGGACTGTTTTTGATGTCGAGATCAGTACAAACGGGGCCTTTTATTCAGGCCGTAAACAGGTGTTTTGTGTTTGCCGTGATATCTCTGCACGCAGGCAAAATGAAGAAAAAGTACGAGAAAGTGAAAAAAAGTTTCGTTCCGCCTATACCTTGATGCGCATGTTGTGCGATAATGTTCCTGATATGATCTGGGCAAAAGACCTTGATAAGCGGTATCTCTTCGCAAACAAGGCCCTTTGTTCTAATCTGCTCAATGCTGCCGACACCGACGAACCAATTGGGAAAATTGATATGTTTTTTGCCGAGCGAGAAAGAGCACAGCATGCTGACAATCCCGAGTGGCACACATTTGGTGAGATTTGCCGGGATACCGATGCCATTACCATGGATGCGGGAACACCACAGCAGTTCGATGAATACGGCAATATTATGGGCAAATATCTCTTTCTTGATGTGCACAAAGCGCCGTTCATAGACGAAAACGGCAGAATAATAGGTACAGTTGGTTCTGCAAGGGATGTGACGTTTGTCAAAGTATTGGAAAAGCAAATACAGGAGAGTGAAAATAAATTTAGGGGAGTTTTTGAATCCAGTCCAATGGGCATTGTCATTGTAGAAAGAGAAACCAACAAATTTCTAGAGGCGAATGCCAGCTACCTGGAGATGCTCGGTTACACTGAGGAGGAGCTGTTGACTAAGCGAGTGGTTGATATCACTCATCCAGATGACTGGGAATTTGAGAAAGTTAAAATCGAAGAGAAAAAGCAACATCCTGATAAGAAATTTTCCATTGAAAAAAGATATATAAAGAAGAATGGAGGCATTTGCTGGGGTCAGGTGACCGTTGAGTACTTTGTTTCGCAAACAGCTGGGCAGCTCATTATTGGCAA
Source organism: Desulfopila aestuarii DSM 18488 (assembly GCA_945863875.1). GTDB lineage: Bacteria > Desulfobacterota > Desulfobulbia > Desulfobulbales > Desulfocapsaceae > Desulforhopalus_A > Desulforhopalus_A aestuarii_A. Next base: position 5,699 of record CAMBBS010000058.1, on the reverse strand, counting down.
CATTGTTGACATCTCAGAGCGTAAAAAGGTCGAGGCAGAAAACAGACGGCTTGAGGCTCAAAACCAACAGCTCCAGAAGACGGAAAGTCTCGGAATAATGGCTGGAGCCATCGCCCATCACTTCAACAACCTACTGGGAGTTGTCATTGGAAATCTGGAAATGGCCATTGAGGATCTGCCTTTGCATTCGGCTACCGCCAAGACCCTGACCGATGCCATTCAGGGAGCAAGCAAGGCATCAGAAATAAGCAGTGCCTTGCTCATGTACCTGGGGCAAACGACCGGTCTTCAAACACCCCTGGATTTGTCTCAAGCCTGCCGCCAAATCTTACATCTCCTCAAAGTTGTAACCCCTGTTGGAGTGAAACTTGAAATCGACTTGCCTGCTCTCGGCCCGGTCATCATCGGGAACATGAATCAGTTACAGCAAGTACTGACAAATCTGATTGCAAATGCCTCGGAGGCCTCGGGAGAGGCTCGGAAACCTATTTTCCTCACCGTACGGACTGTTGCCGCTGATGATATTCAAACAGTGCATCGTCTGCCCATCGGCTGGCTAGCTCACGATAAGTTCTATGCCTGTCTGGAGGTTCGGGATACTGGTTGCGGTATTGCTGACGATGATATTGATAAACTCTTTGATCCTTTTTTCACAAGTAAGTTTACTGGTCGTGGTCTTGGTCTTGCGGTGGCACTCGGGATTGTAAAGGCACACGGTGGAGCTATCGCAGTTGAAAGTGCAACTGGACAAGGAAGTACCTTTCGAATTTATTTACCGGTGTCAGGGGAGCTGCTGTCCAACATCTCGACAAACCGACATCACAGTTGACAATATATATCCCCACAAAAAATTACTGGAAAAGGAAAGCAATCATGGCAACCATCAAGTCCAAGATCATCGTCAACGTCATCATCCTCTTATTGGCCATTATCGGTATTATTGGCATGGAAGCATCAGCGTTCTTAACTCTCGGTAAAATGCAAGATGATGGCGCAAAGCGAGCCCATGACGCAGTAGCTGCGATGGAAGCCTCGATGGGAGGGTTGAAATTGTATCAAATCGTCGCCGATGCCCAAATCAATCGAGATTTAGACAAGACGGAAACGGATTGGACCGAGGTGAAAACAGAAGTTTTCGCTGATATTGAAAAGATCGTCAAAATAACTGATACACCAGAAGAGAAGAAACTTGTCGAGGAAGTCTTCGTTGCGGCAAAGGAGCTTGTCGATCTCTTTGAAAATAAAATGGTTCCGGTACTCAAGCAAACAGAGACAATTACATCAGAAATCAAGGAGCTTGACGGTAAAATAGATACCCAGGTAAGTACCATCCAGTCCAGGATGGGCCTGATAGTAGCTTCGTTGGAAAAAGAGATGGCGGAATCCGACGAAGCATTCGACGCCGAACGGCAATCCGCCATTATCAATGCCTTGATAATTGGCCTTATCGCCATTTTGCTTCAGGTCGGCTTGGCTGGCTGGCTCTTGAGGACGATACTGAGGCCAATAAACGTCCTGCGCCTGATGTTGGTGGATATGGCCCAGGGAGAAGGCGACCTAACAAAACGGCTTGATGATTCGACCAAGGACGAACTGGCAGAAATAAGTAAATATTTCAACATGTTCATTGAAAAACTGCAAGGCATAATAAAGCTGGTTATCTCTGATGTCAGCGAACTCACAGCCTCATCGAATGGCCTGGCCATTGCTTCAAGACAGATCTCATCTTCGGCACAGGACGCGTCGGACAAGTCCAGCGCAGTTTCAGCGGCAACAGAAGAGATGAGCGCTAATATTCAGTCAGTTGCGGCGGCAATGGAGCAATCTTCCGGCAACATCAGCATCGTTGCAACAGCGACAGAAGAGATGACTTCAACGGTCAGTGAGATTGCCCAGAATGCGGAAAATGCACGGGCCATTTCTGAGGACGCAGTCAAACAATCCCATCTCACTACTGTCAAAATGACTGCCCTTGGGGAATCAGCCAGGAAAGTCGGCAGCGTGACCGAGGTAATAACCGAGATATCAGAACAGACAAACCTGCTGGCCTTGAATGCCACCATTGAAGCGGCACGGGCCGGTGAAGCCGGCAAGGGGTTTGCGGTTGTGGCAAACGAGATCAAGGAACTCGCCCGTCAGACGGCTGCGGCTACTGTAGACATCAAAAATCAAATCAGCGAAATGCAAGTCACCACCTCAGCCACCATTAGTGATATTGAAAATATCTCGACGGTGATCGACCAGATAAATAACGTTATTATCGGCATTGCCACTGCCGTGGAAGAGCAGTCGGTCGCTTCCTCCGAGATCGCCAGCAATATTTCCCAGGCGTCCCATGGCATTGCAGAGGTCAACGAAAATGTGGCCCAGAGTTCGGTGGTAGTTACCGATATTTCACGTGATATCTCTGGCATAAATCAGCAGGTAAAGCAGGTGGGTGACGCCAGCAATAACATCCTTGGAAGTGCTCAGGAGTTGTCTGAACTGGCCATCCGTGTGAAAAATCTCATGGACCGATTCAAGGTTTGATCTTAAAAAAAATCAGCCCCGGATCAGGTTAGCTGGGAAAAGGCATCGTCTGATACAAGAGTGGCCCGTCTGGAAAACTTGGTTGAAGTCGCTAGTGACCAAACCCCCATGGCAGACGAGTCAAAATAGAGGGGTGTAATGGTGATGAAAGACGACAAGCCACAGGGTGCTGCACTGGCAGCGCAAAGGTATCTCCGGCAAGCTTTTTGGATACGCAACTCCTGATCGCTTTTTCAGTATAGACAGGAAGAGATCTTGACTCCGACCGCAGGCAAACAAGATCCAATATTGCTATATTGACTTGAGATCTCAGTCGGCAGGGTCTTTCGGGTCAAATGATTCTACCCTCTTTTCAAGAGATTCCGGACGCATCTGGGACTTCCAGATGCTGCTTTCTTGTCAGGATATTTTTTGTTCTCTCAAGGTCACCAAGAGAGGCCTGCGGATGTTTCAGACCTTGGCCATCAAATATGGCCGTAAAGGTCCATCCACCATGCCACCGGCCCGAGAATAACTTTAGGGTTCCTTGAAAAATTGAATTTCGTTTATTTGGCTTAGAACTGCTTGTATCGTATGCAATAACAGTAATTTATGTTACAGTTGAGGCATCAAAATCTACAATAGTGCAGAGCTTCAAATGAAACAGCTTGGTTTTTTCGATTTCAACATCCGCCTGGGCCGTATGAATAAGGATATAGACCCTCTGTTTCAGCTTGATAAAGCTATAGACTGGGAGGTTTTCCGGCCCACATTGGAAAAAGCCCGGCAAGAAAGCAGAAAATCGACGGCAGGGGCAAAAGGTTTCGATGTTATCATGCTGTGCAAAATCCTTGTCCTGCAGTCGTTGTACACCTTGTCCAACGATGGCATGGAGAACCAGATCCTTGACCGCTACTCATTGTCGAGATTTCTTGGGCTGCATGACGCAAGAAAAATACCCGACGCAGCTACCATCATTTGGCGTTTCCGTGAAGATCTGACCAAAGCAGGAGAAGTTGCCGAACTCTTCACCACCTTTGCCAACTTTCTTTGCGAGCGGGGCTTGCAAGCTCGAAAAGGGCAAATAGCTGATGCCAGCGTTGCCAGGGTTCCCGTCCAGGCTAACAGTCATGACGAGAGCCAGCAGATAAAAGATGGCAAGCGACCCGAAGGCTGGAATGAAAACAAACAACGGCAAAAAGATAGAGACGCTCGTTGGACCCGCAAAACCCGGAGAGCTATCACGGCGATATCTCCGTGGAGGTATAGCACAAGTTTATCCGTGCATAGGTTGTGCCCAGCGCCAATGTGCATGACACCAATGTCTTTGAGGCACTGCTCGATTCGAACAATAGCGGCAAGGACATGCATGCGGATTCTGCCTGTCGACCGCAGCAAGCTGTTGAGAGCCTGAAGGCGCAAGGGTGTCCGGTGTCAGCGCAAAGGTTTCCGAAACCGTAAACTCAGCAAATGGAAGCAACAGGGGAACCGAACAAGATCTCAGGTCCTCTTTATACTAAAGATACCTGACACGGGAGCGGTTTGTTTTCTCTCATAACGGAGGGTTGCTCTTTTTCTAACCGCTGCATGTCGAACGGAAAAAACAGCAAGACTGATCCATCGAGGAAAGAGGGGAGACTTTCAAGGTTTTGCCGTGACCCAATGTAGTGGGCAGTAAGATCAAAAAAAATTCTACCCTATCAGATTATTAGACATTTCCAACTAAACGAACAGGAAAAAAATGACACATTATCTTCAAGCTTTTAAACCGCACGAAAATGATCCACTTACACTGCTTGTGGCAGGAAATGAGGACCTTCTTGCAAGTAATGGTAGTAATACCACCATAAAGTCAAAAGAGAAGGTGGTTCCTTTCTCTGATGTATGCAAAATCATTTTTGGAGATGGATTGTTGTTTCAGACCTTGACACCACATGAGATGAATATGCATTCGTTAGGTGAGCGGTTAACGCATTATGCAACACGTCCTTTTCCTGCTCCGTCTTTTCTCGAGTTCATGGCTGTTACGAAAGAACTGCTTGCAGGGCACGAGCTTAAATCTAATGAATATACCAATCGGTTTTATCAAAATCGCGGTCTACCGCCCGCAGCTTTTCGTGTGCTTCAGCGGTATGGTGATGACGTTATTCTCTCAAATGAGCGCACGCATTTTGTAGGCGACGTTATGCTTCTCGGAACATTTATTGAGATGGCCAAAACCTTTAATCGATTTGGCGTCAAAACTGCTTTTAACGTAGATTTTGTCGGTGAGTTGTCTCAGGCGCGACGCACTATAGAAGCAGAGTCGAGCGTAACTTCTGTTTTTCACGAGAATTATCGACCTGTTGTGCTGACCATGCCATATTTTGACGGGAACCATTGGTCTCAACCGGCTCCGGTATTGTTGCAACCTGGAGATGTTGTGTGGAACACAAACGCCGAAGCCATTTATCTTTTGAATGAGTTTACAATCTCTACTCCTAAAGCAGAATATAAAAGTGCTGTGCCAAACCGTACTTTTGTGAAGACAACTAGGAACAGCTGCAGCGCGACCACCCTGATAGGCTATGGTAGAAACATGCACAATATTTTGCGTTGCGGTTTGCGAGCTGTTCTTTTTGGACCCAGGTAGCGTGCTCACTATGATTGGTAATTACCCGGTAACCTTAGCCAGTGCCCAACAACATCATGTCTTACGACTTTTCATTCCGGGGACAGGATGAATGGATTCTTTTTGTCCAATGTGACGTTGGAAATCATTTTTTCACCCAAAGACGAGCGTAAGAGCGGCTGAAAAAATGAGCGATCGAGAAAAAAGGCCAGAGGCCGGCTGTCATTATACGTTAGCCCATTCAAACTTTAACAACAAGACTGCACCCAATGGTCTAAAACGGGAATTGCTAATATGTGCTCCGATGAGCAATCTCATGCTGATATAATCTGTGTATCACATGCCGATTTTGTTAGAGATGTACCGGGAGGCCTTTTTCCAACTGAAAGATTACCGTTTCACCCGGCCTTCGGCCTGGGTTTGTCATAAAGTAACTTGGTTGAGTCTTCGTAGTTGATTATTATATAAAACGGCAGCCGGAGTGAGGAGGCCGTATCGCCATTGGTGCTTTGTGCCCGTAGATTAGCGTGGTCCGGGAGCTGGCGGCTTTGTCACTGGTGAAGCAGTTGCTATCCCGTTT
>CAMBBS010000057.1 GCA_945863875.1 Desulfopila aestuarii DSM 18488 | reverse complement strand
TTGTCGTTGTTGAAGACACCGATATGAAAAGGGCAATTCATCGGTTTCAGCTGATACTTAACCTCGTCGATATCCATGGCGGAGTACATGTTCTCGCTATAGAAATCCAGGTGGCCGGAGGTCTTCCACAAATCCTGGCGAGCGATATGCGGGGTATAAAGCAGCTGATAATCGTGACGATAATGTTCGTCTTTCCAGAAGTCTTCGATTAAGCGGCGAAGTTGAGCGCCTTTCGGTTGCCAGAGAATAAGTCCCGGTCCAATCTCATCTTTGATGGTGAACAGCTCAAGCTCTTTACCCAGCTTGCGATGATCACGCTTTTTCGCTTCTTCAAGGTCGTTCAGATACTTTTTCAGATCTTTCTTGTCGAAGAAAGCTGTGCCGTAAATTCGTTGCAAAACATCGCGGGTTTCGTCACCACGCCAATATGCACCGGCTACTCGAAGCAATTTGAAGGCTTTAATAAAGGAGGTGTCGGGCAGATGCGGTCCGCGGCATAGATCAGTGAATTCACCGACATTATATAAAGAAACAACATCGGTATGCAGGTCTTCGATAAGCTCGACCTTAAATTTTTCCTGTTCGGCAGCAAATTTCGCAACAGCCTCATCGCTTGTTATTTCCGTCCTTTTAAAGGGCAGGGCGAGACGAACAAGTTCTTCCATCTTTGCTTCAATGGCGGCGAAATCCTCGGGACTGAAAGGCTCGGGTCGTAAAAAATCGTAATAGAAACCGTTGTCAATGGAAGGACCGATGGCAATTTTCACATCGTGACCGAAGATTTCCCGTACGGCCAGAGCCATAATATGTGCTGTGCTGTGACGAAGGATATCAAGGGCCGAGGGGTCATCAAGCTGTATCGGGGTAAGTATGCAATCCCCACGAAGGGAGGTTGTGAAATCGACAGTAACCCCATCAATCCTGGCGGCAACGGTTTGTTTGCGTTGCTTGTTGGAAAGGAGACTTCTCAAGGCCTCTTGCACGGTGGTCCCAGCAGCTACTGTGGACGATGCGCTTTCGGGCAGGGATACGGTAATTTCAGTCATGAGGTATTTGCATATAAAAATAAAGGCTAAAGAATTAACGCCTCGGCAAAGACGTTCTTACTTTAGCCTGTTATCTTGGTAGGCGCGGACGGGATTGAACCGACGACATCCACCACGTCAAGGTGGCGCTCTCCCACTGAGCTACGCGCCTGGATTGCTATATTAGCCTCGAAAATTCTTGAAACTTTTACAGAATGCCTCCCAGGCTTGGCAAGAGCCATTTATTAACACGATTGAAATCACTCCGCAACACCTTTTTCAGTAATGAAGCCTAAAAAATTGCTCTCGATTCGCCATTCCCGTGATGAAAACTTTTCTGTTGGGGAACATCGGAATGTGTTTCCTGGTTGTAAAGAGCGCTTGCCACGGCGGGAAAAGGAGCTTAACGGGCGGGGGAACGTGCCTCAATGGCCTTTGCCAGGGTGTATTTGTCTGCATACTTTATGTCCATGCCCATAGGAATGCCGCAGGCAAGGCGGGTCAGCCGGATCGGTTCTTTTTGCAGGACATCGACGAGGTAGGAGGCGGTGACTTCGCCCGGCACTGTTGAGCTGGTGGCGATAATGACCTCCTGCACCGTGCCATTTCGCACACGGGCGAGCAGTTCCTGGATTTTGATCTCGTCGGGACCTATGCCGTCCATGGGCGAGAGAACGCCGTGGAGGATATGGTAATGGCCGCGAAAGCTGTCCGTTTTTTCAATGGCCATCAGATCAGCTGCCTGTTCGACGACACAGATAAGGTCTGCCCGTCGACGGGGATCGCCGCAGATGGCACAGGGGTCGTTTTCGGAAAAGGAGAAACAACATGAACAAAGTTGAATAGAGTCATGCAGGTTGTTTAACGCTTCTGCCAGATCCCGTGCGAGCAAAGAAGGCTTGCGGAGGATGTTCAAGGCCAGGCGGGTGGCAGTTTTCCGGCCGATGCCGGGCAGACGGGCCAGCTGGTCGATGAGCTTTTCAAGGGCTGGAGGTATAACCTGCATGGCACCCTCAGGGCTTCATGAAGTTAGTCAGGCCGGGGATGTTCAGCCCGCCGGTCAGCTGGCCCAGTTCCTGTTTACTCAGTTCTTTTGCCTTGCGGATGGCGTCGTTGGTGGCGGCAACAATGAGGTCCTGGAGCATTTCAATCTCTTCTGGGTTGATAACCGCCTTTTCAATGGCTATCGACAGAACGTCCCCCTGACCGTTGGCACTGACCAGAACCATGCCGCCGCCGGCGCTGCCGGTGATGGTTTTTCGGGCGAGGTCTTCCTGGATTTTGGCCATTTTTTCCTGCATTACTTTGGCCTGCTGCATAATATTACTGAGATCCATCTTTTTTTCCTGAATATATAATTTATCTGCTTTTCGGTCCGATTCGAATATCTCCAATCTGGCCGTTGAAAATCTCTGCCGTCATCACGACCAGCGGGTCGTTGGCGAGCTGCTGTCTTTTGCGGTGTGGCGACTCGTCTCCGTTGGCGTCCGGGGTGTCGTCAATTTTTGGCACGATGAAGCGAACCTTTAATGGTTTTTGAAAAAAATCCAAGACCAGCTCAGTGAGCAGTTGATGGTTTTCCTTTTGACGGAGAACCATGCAGTTGGCCGGATCGCTGTAGGTAAGGTGCAATTCCCCGGTGACATCCTGTTTGACTGAGTCAGCGCGCTGCAGATCCTGCGCCATCCAGACCTTACGCTCCTTGACGTATTTTATGAAATCCGGCCAGTCTTTGCGGACATCTTTTTCGTGAGGGCGGATTTCAACCGGCTTGGCCTCCTGGAGATCGGCAGCCGCCTCGGGGGGCGTTACCGGCTGGGTCGTCTCGGCGGCAGTGGCCGGTAACGCAGTCGGGGTGGGGGCAGGTGACGACGGCGGCGGCAGGATGTCCGGGTGTTGCGGTTTTTCGGTGGCGGAGGTTATCGATTTTGCTTCGACTGATACCTTTATCGCCTCGGAATCAATTTTTTTTTTAGTCTCCACCTGGGTTTCCGCTTGCAGGATATCCTGCAGGGGAACCGGTCCTGTCGGCAGTGTGGCAAGGATCTTGTCAAGGTGACCAAGTAAAGTCGACACCGGTACGACGTTTGCCGCTTCGATTATTTTCAAAAAAGAGGTCTCAAGGGTCAGCCGAGGTAGCGGGGAAAATTTCAGATCTTCGGCCATGGTCATGAGCAGCGAAAGTTTGAGATGCACGGTCTCGCTGGTGTAGCCTGCGGCCAGGTTTTGAAAATCCATTAATTCTTCGCCGGGGAGATCGATCAGCTGGGTGCATCCTTCGATCTTGCAGAGCAGAAGGGTGCGGAAATGATCCATAATATCTTCGACAAAACGTTTGAGGTCCATGCCGAAGTCGAAAATTTCTTCCAAAGTGAGAAACGCTCCGCTTCTGTTGCCGTCCAGCAGCGCCTTGGTCAGGCGCATAAGGACATCGCGGTTGACCAGGCCGAGTACCTCGACCACATCCTGGTTGCTGATGTTCTTTTCGCCATAGGAAAACATCTGGTCGAGCAGACTGAGACCGTCGCGGACCGACCCCCCGGCCTCCCGGACGATGAGGGAAAGTGCCGGCGCATCTATCGTAAAGCCTTCGGCGGTGACGAGCTGCAGGAAGTGATCGTAGAGCTCCTTGGCGGAAATTCGTTTTAGTTCGTATTGCTGACAGCGAGAAAGGATGGTGATGGGAATCTTATGAATTTCCGTGGTGGCAAACATGAAATAGACGTGGGCCGGCGGTTCTTCCAGTGTCTTCAGCAGGGCGTTGAACGCCTCCGTGGTCAACATGTGCACCTCGTCAATAATAATGATCTTATATTGTGAGGAGGTGGGAAGGAAACGGATTTTTTCCTTGAGTTCGCGTATTTCCTGGATACCCCGATTGGAAGCGCCGTCTATTTCATACAGATCAAGAGAAGATCCCGTGGCGATTTGTCGACAGGACAGGCACTGGTCGCAGGGCCGTTCGGCCGGCTCTGCCTGGCAGTTTATCGCCTTGGCCATGATGCGCGCAAGGGTCGTTTTGCCGACGCCCCTGACGCCGGAAAAGAGGATCGCATGGGCAACCCGGTTGCGGATGATACTGTTTCTAAGGGTCGTCACAACCGGACGCTGGCCAATGACCTGGCTGAACGTCTGGGGGCGGGCTTTTCTGGCGAGAACGAGATAAGACATGCATCACCGGGGCTGGGATGGGTATGTGTCGTCTGGAGCGGAGTAAAAAATGATAGCCGGGTTACCTGCAACACACAAAGAGGTTCACTACCGTTGCTTCCTTCCGGACCTGGCGGGGTTCGCGATTCTTTGTTGCACAGGGCCCGGCTATCAAAGTCGAACTCATATTTGGCGGAGAGGGTGAGATTCGAACTCACGGTACTCGCGTACACACGCGTTCCAGGCGTGCACCTTAAGCCACTCGGTCACCTCTCCATTTTTTCAAAATGTACTAAAAATGTGTGGTACTATGTAAACCGTCACCGGCCATTTAGCAATGAAAAAGTAAGATGGCGTCGTAAAAATTCTTCATCTAAAATTGCAGCGTGGCTACCTCTTCCTTCAGGTGGAGGAGGAAACGCTGTCTCCTAAGTAGTAGTTGTAACCATCGGCACGCTGCAAAAGAGAGCAATGTTTCCATGAAATCCCCTGTATTGTACCCGCTTCTGTCTTGCTATTGAAACTGCCGGACTTTCGCACAGACACCCTGCCAACATACGTCCCGGGCTTTTTGCCTTTGTTGACCAGTGCCTTGACCGGATCCCCGGTTTTCCATCCCTTGACAACTCTTCTTGCTTTCGCTGACGTTCGAGGAAAACCGTAGTTATCCACCCGGCACATCTGCCGTGATCCTCTGCCCACAGCAGAAACATGGAGGGGTTGCAGTCCCGGCGGAATATGGACACGCCCGCCTGTTGATCCGACGCAAACGGCGTCAAGCCAATGGGATATTCCGTCGCTTTGGTTCGTCCGGTTATGCTGGTTCCTCCTCCGGCCCAGAAGGAAACCTGCAGGCCGAATGCCTGCAACCTGCCGCCGGTGGCATAGCGAATCGAGTTGCTTGCGGCACCATCCTTTGACGGTGCTCTGGCCCGGGCAAGAATTGCGATGAACCATTTACAAAGATATTCTCTGGCTTCGTATCCGGCCGACTCACCCTGCTGACACTCTGCCACCAGGGCAATGGTTGTCGTCTTGCTCCCTGGATCGAGCTTTAACTCGAGATCTTGAACATCACCGCCGCTCTTTTCTTTTAGAATGATACTGAAAGGACATCTTTTATAGACAGCAGCTTTTCCCTTTCGCAAAAGTTCCCTCGCCCTCGCCGGATGACAAGGCATCAAGAACATTTTGTTTTTGTCTATGACCAGCACATGCTGCATTGAAAGTTACCGTTAAAATTCTTCACCTTCGCGAGTAAAAACCACCCCGGCAATGGTAATGAAAGGTTTTGTACCAGTACCACCGGCTTAACCCCTTCAACCTGTTAACCACTTGTCGCGGAGCCTGGAACCGGTGGACCATTCCAGAGTGGCTCTCTCTTCTTTCTTGACGTAGCCCGTTAGCCCTGCGGCCCTGGCTGTGCCTGGTCAACGGAGGAACTTGCTTTCACACACTCCGCCCTTCAGGGCGGGGGAGTTGACCTTCTTCGTTGTTTCAATTTTTCTATTTATTAAGACGTACTCTGGTCCGCCGAAATACTTTAACCCCGGTAAACGGTAAACAAGCCGGGATAAGAACCATAATACCGATTATGTTCTTGAAAAAATGTGAAAATAATCGGTAAGGCGCTAGAAATCATACGCCTCGCATAGGAGGCTTTTTACTTAGCCCAGACTTTTTGCGAAGGTATCAAGTACGTAATTTGCTTTCTTTTCGCCGGGCTTTGAAAAATGTTTTGAGCAGGGCACTGCACTGCTCGGCAAGTATGCCTCTGCTGATTTCTATCCGGTGATTGAGACAGCCGTCGGTGCCGATGGCATACACCGAGGCGGCGGCACCGGTTTTTGGGTCAGCGGCGCCGTACACCAGACGATCTATCCGGGCATGGACCATTGCACCCATGCACATTATGCACGGTTCCAGCGTTACGTAAAGGGTGGTGCCGGGCAACCTGTAGTTCCGTAGCCGCTCTGCCGCGCTCCTCATGACGAGTATTTCGGCGTGGGCCGTTGGATCCTGATGGCTGATCGGGCTGTTGCCGGCCGCGGCAAGAAGGCCGTTTTGGTCGATAAGCACCGCGCCGACCGGGATTTCCCCTATCAGGGCGGCCTTTTCGGCATGGAGCAGTGCCTGCAGCATCCAGTGTTCATCCTCCTTATCCCGGCGGGTGGTCTGCTGCGTCACGGAATCCACCTGTTTATGCTGCTTGTTTTAAAATTCATTGCCAATGATCCTGTCTTTTGTTTGCTTTTTTCTACTTTTGATCATATAAATAAAGAAAGCTGTTACGTTTTCGAAATCTATTTTACCTTCTTGTAATTACTGCCATGTATAAAGTTCTGATTTCCGACGCCTATGAGAGGACCAAGAAAGGCTTGATGTCTGCCCTACAGGACAGATGTGAGTTGACTTGTATATCCAATGAAGCCGAATTTCAAGCAGAGATTAAGGCCCGTCAGTTTGATCTGATTTTCCTCGACACCGAATCCCTTGAAGGAAAGTCAATGGCGCAGCTGGACCAGATTCATACCAAGGATCCGTTTCTGCCGATCATCATGACCAGTCAGTCGGAAAAGGCGGAAATAATTGTGCAGGCGATGAACCGGGGGGCAAGTGATTTTCTCGTCCATCCCATTTCTTCGACACGGATCAACATCGCCGTTGACAAGGCCATTGAGATTCGCGACCAGAAATTCGAGATCGCTTACCATCGCCGGAAGCAGGACGTGGTCTATGACTTTAAAGACGTCGTCGCCGTCAGCCCGAAGATGCGCCAGATCCTCAAGAGTCTCGAACGCTTTGCCAAAACCGACTCGACTATTCTCATCACCGGCGATACCGGCACCGGAAAATCATTTTTGTCCGGAACGGTCCATTTTAATTCGCCGAGGCGCAAAAAGCCTTTTGTGAAGATCAACTGTGCCAATATTCCCGAGGACCTCCTTGAGTCCGAACTGTTCGGCCATGAAAAAGGCGCCTTTACCGGGGCCGACAAGCAGCGCATCGGCCGGTTTGAACAGGCCAGCGGCGGCACCATCTTTCTCGATGAGATCGGCGAGATGAACATGCGCCTGCAGACCAAGCTGCTGCGCGTGCTCGAAGAAAAATCGTTTGAACGGGTAGGCGGCAATAAGACCATCTACAGTGATGTGCGAATCATCGCCGCCACCAACAAGGACCTGGTGCATCAGGTGGAAATAGGCATGTTCCGGGAAGATCTCTACTATCGGATCAACGTCCTGCCGGTCCGTCTGCCGTCGCTGAAACAGAGGCAGAGTTGTATTCTTCCTTTGGCCGAGCTGCTTTTGAAAAAATGTTGCAGCTCAATGCACAGCGATATCACCAGATTTTCTGAAAATTCCAAAAAATTGATCCAGGACTATGACTGGCCGGGAAATATCCGGCAGTTGGCCAATACCATAGAACGAGCGGTCATTCTTGAGGACAACGACGTCATACACTCATACAATCTTGCCCTGCCGGAAAAAGCCGGCAGGCAGCCGGCCGGCGAAGGTCCAATGACCCATGTTCAGGAAGATTTCCACGGGAAAATGGAAATAGTCGAATCCCTGGCGGAACAGGAAAAAGAGCTCATCCTGAAGATTCTCGAAGAATGTCTCTGGGTGCAGAAAAATGCCGCCGCCAAGCTCGGCATAAGCCCACGCGCCTTAAACTACAAGATCAACAAGCTGGGGATTACGCATCCGCACTGGCGGCGTAACAAGAAGGTCGACGGATAATTATTCGACCTTGGCCAGCATCTCTTCAATCACCGTCAGGCCGTTGAGCCAGAAAGCGGGACTGTCCAGATCAATACCAAAGGGCTGCAGCATGTCATAGGGCGAACGTGATCCGCCCAAGGTGAGCAGCTTCAGGTATCTTTCCACAAAGGATTCTCCTTCCTTCAGGTAGAGACCATACAGGGCCAGAACGAGCAGTTCGCCAAAGGCATAGGAATAGACATAGCCCGGCGTAGACAGAAAATGCGGGATGTACGACCACCAGATGGCGTAGTTGTCGCCAAGATGCACCGAATCGCTAAACATTGCCCGTTGGGTGGATAGCCAGTACTCACTGAGTTGTTCGCTGCTTAATTCCCCGTGTGTGCGTCGCCCTTCGTGCATCAGCTTCTCGAAACGATTCATGGCTGTCTGCCTGAAAACGGTGGCGAAAATAGATTCCAGTTTCTGACAGATAAACGCCCGCCGTTCGTTTTTGTCTTCAAGAAGTTCCAGCTGGCTGTTGAAAACGAGCAGCTCGGCAAAGACCGAGGCGGTTTCGGCAAGCGGCAAGGGGGTGTCACTGTTGAAATGTCCCTGACTTGCCGCCAGGACCTGATGGACGCCGTGGCCAAGTTCATGGGCGACCGTCGAGACGTCGCGCAGGTTGCCGGTATAGTTCACCATGACATAGGGATGCACCTCGGGGACGCAGGGATGGGCGAAGGCTCCGCCACGCTTGCCTGGCCCCACCGGGGCATGGATCCAGTTTTCGGTAAAAAACTTCTCGGCAATATCCGCCATGCGCGGTGAAAAGGCGGCAAAGGAGGACAGCACCGTCTGCCGGCACGATTGCCAGTCGATCTGCTTGGTCGGCAGGGAGGGGAGGGGGGCATAGCGGTCATAATCCTCCAGCCGCTCTACGCCAAGCAGTTGCCGCTTGACATGGTAGTAGCGATTGACCAGGTCATAGCGTGAGGTAACCGACCTTATCAGCGTTTCGACGGTGGAATCCCGCAGTTCATTGTGCAGATTCATGGAACTGACCCAGCTGGTGTGACTGCGCAGCCGATCGGTGATCATTTTATCGGCGGCCAGGGCGTTGAAGATGTGGGTGAGGATATGCCTGTTGTCGTGCAGCCCCTCGGTCATCTCACTCGCTGCCGTTTGTCTGACGGTCCGGTCCCGGTGATAGAGATCGGTCAGGACTTCTTCTTCCGTGCGTTTTTTTTCACCGAATTTCAGATTGCTGAGGACCTTGTCAAATAGGGTGGTCCAGGAGTTTCGTCCCACCGCTTCTTTTTCCAGGAGCAATTTCTCCTCGGCTTCGCTCAGCTGATGCGGTCGATAGCGTCGCATGGCCTCAAGGTAATGGTGGTAGGCGTCAAGTTGCGGGCTGTCGATCAGGGTCCGGGCCTGCTGTTCATCGAGTTGATTCCATTCCAGCTCAAAAAACACCGTTTCCGTGCCGCATTTGCTGTGTAATTCATGGATGCGCTGGTCGAGGGCTCCGGCCGCGGCATTATCCATGCGGGTGGTGAAATTGAGAAAGGAGAAGGTGCCCAGTTTGGTGAGGGCGCAATCAAGGTTTTCCAGTCGTTTTACCAGCAGCAGCAGTGCCGCCGCGTCCAGTTCGGCAACCCTGCCGTACGAGTTTTTCTTGATGTGCGCCGCTTCGGCTTCGCACCAGTCGATATCGGACTGGATATACTGATCATCCGTCCCGGAATATAAATCTGTCAGGTTCCACAGAACGTCGGTGGTGCCGAGGGTATCGTTTAGTTTTTCTGTATCGGACATGGCTGCCTCCATGATATTTATCGTAATCCCATGATAAAAGGTCCAACCGCTTCGGTGCCTTGTTCATCGACCAGCCGAATCGTCTCCGAGCCGATAACCGCGATGTCCGCTTTGCCGGTAATAGCGGCGACATCTTTCTTGTTGCGGATGCCAAAGCCGACGGCGAGGGGGAGATCGGTCGCCGCCCGGCATCTGGCCAGATAGGCGTCAAAATCGTCGTCGAACTCGGATTGCTTGCCGGTTACGCCGCGGCGGGCGACACAGTAGATGAAGCCTGCGGCGGATCTGTTCAGTTCAGCCATCCGCCTCTCCGTTGAGGTCGGGGCAAAGATAAGGATCGGGGCAACCTGATAGCGTGTCGCCAACCGGAAGAACTCCTCGCCCATCTCCGGTGGCAGGTCGGGAATGATCAGCCCCTTTATGCCGGCACTTTGGCAATCTTTAAAGAACCGCTCTTCGCCGTATTTAAAGATGATGTTGTAGTAGGTCATAAAGAGAAACGGGATGTCGTACTGCCCGGTCATCTCCCGGCCGAAGGCCATGCAGGCGGCAACCGTGGTGCCCAGAGCCAGGCTCTCCTGGTTGGCCTTCAAGATGACCGGGCCGTCGGCCATTGGCTCGGAAAACGGGATCTGCATTTCGATGCAGTCAACGCCGCCTGCGACCATCTGGCTGATAACCTGGCGGTTTGTCGCCAGGGACGGGTAGCCGAGAACGATGTGGGTCATGAGGAGAATGTCTTTTTCCGCTAAGCGGCTGCGTAAGGTTTTTTCGAGTAACATTATGATTTCCCCTTTTTATCCTCTGCGTATTCTTTGCCGCGGGCGATGATAAACTCTTTCCACGAAGGATCATCAAAGGCATGGGCAATGGTAAAGATATCTTTGTCGCCCCGGCCCGACTGGTTAATGATAATTGCTTCGTCCCGGCCGAGCTGCGGCGCTTCCTTGAAGGCCTGCACAAATCCATGGGCCGATTCGAGGGCGGGAATAATCCCCTCCATGCGCATGGTCAGGTCAAGGGCCTCGATGACCTCGTCATCGGTGGCCGAGGCAAAGCGAACACGCTTTTCTTCGGCCAGGTGGGACAGGATCGGGCTGACCCCGACATAGTCGAGCCCGGCGGCCACGGAATGGGTTTCCAGCATCTGGCCGTCGTTATTTTGTAGAAACATGGTCTTGTAACCCTGGGCAACGCCTGGACTGGCGTCCCGGCCGCATAGCCTTGAGGCGTGTCTGCCGGTATCGATGCCTTTTCCCCCGGCCTCAACGCCGATGAGTTCGACCTCCGGGCTGTCGAGAAAACCCTGGAAGATGCCCATGGCGTTGGAACCGCCGCCGACACAGGCATAGACGCGGGCCGGAAGTTTGCCGTGCCGCGCCAGGATCTGTCTTTTGGCCTCGACGCCGATGATCGACTGAAACCAGGAGACCATCTCCGGAAAAGGTGCCGGCCCGCATGCCGTGCCAAGGACATAATGTGTCGTGTCGACGTTGGTCACCCAATCCCGGAAGGCCTCATTGATGGCATCCTTTAAGGTCCTTGAGCCGTCTTTGACCGAGATGACCGTGGCGCCCATCTTTTCCATCCAGAAAACATTGGGCCGCTGCCGCTGCACATCGACCTCGCCCATATAGACGGTGCACTCCAAGCCGAATTTGGCCGCCATGGTCGCCGTGGCCACGCCGTGCTGGCCGGCGCCGGTTTCGGCGATCACCCGCTTCTTGCCCATTCTTTTGACCAGCAGGCCCTGACCTATGACGTTATTGGCTTTATGGGCCCCGGTATGGTTGAGGTCTTCGCGTTTGATGTAAATCTTTGCCCCGCCAAAGTGGTTGGTGAGATTTTCGGCAAAGGTCAACGGCGTCGGTCGGCACGAATAGGTCGACATAAGATCAAGGTATTCTTGCCAGAATTGCGGATCTTCCTTGGCCTGCCGGAAGTTGCTGTCGAGCTGTTCAAACGTCTCATGGAGGATTTCCGGGATAAATGCTCCACCCCATTTCCCAAAAAAGCCTTTATTTTCCATTATTTTCTCCGTAAGATATTCTATGCGGGACATTTGCATGCGGCCGCTTTGCATGTTGGTCGGTATTTTTGCTGCCAATAAAGAACTAATAATTACCTTTCAGGCCAAGGAGAACAGTATGACGAAAGATGGCGAAGTTGTAAACAACCCGATAATCGATTCAGACAAAATATTGACCTTTCCATGCGGCATTCCAGGGTTTGAAAAATACACTACTTATATCGTATATCACAAGGAAGAAAATGATCTCAGCGCCTTTTGGCTGGAATCCTGCGCGGAGCCAAAGGTGACCTTCACTCTCGTTGATCCTGGCCAATACGGCCTCAACTACGAGTTGGAACTCACCGATGCGGAACGGGATCTCCTTAAGGCGGAAAAAGCTGAAGAACTCGGTGTTTTTATGGTCCTCAGTAAAAAAGACCAAGACGGCAAGTCGCCTGCTGCCCTCAATGCCAATATTGCCGGGCCGATTATTATCAATCCGCGAACCCAGCTGGGGTTGCAGAAAGTCATCTACCGTTCCCGTCTGAACACGGTTATTGTGCAGGAAAAATAGGAGGAGATGGTCTTATTCTAACTGTTTGCGGCAGACGGCGCAAAAATCCTCCGGATAGTGGCCGTTGATAAACCGCAGCTGTGCCTCACTGAAAGCCCCGGGGGATTCCGGCAGGCGGGGGAGAAAGGCGTAGAGAAGGGGCTGGCGAAGACTGCTTTTTTCGTTCAGCCTCTTGGCATATTCAATGGAAGTGACCAACTTTGCGCCAAGCCCGGCCAGGGCCTTTTGGGCCATGAGCATGCCGGTATCCACAGAGCGGCGCATGGAGCTGTCGCATTCGAAAATATTTCCCGCCAGGCTGCCGTCCTCGGCAGGCAGGGTCATCAGCTGCAGTTCCCATTGCGAGGTTTGTGCCTTGGGCACAAAAAGCATAACCCTCGCATCACGCCACACCACCAGGCTCGATGCCAGATCGGTCCGGTCATCCATGCGCCGGTTGGCACCAATCGCCCGTCGGTAATCGCTAAAAAAATCACCGTTATGCTGCAGGGAATAGTTTTCTATCACCCCGGCGATGAGATCGCCGCAGCTATAGGCGGACATCCGTCCGACAGGCTCCTGGCTGCCGTGATGGTAACTGTCCACCTGGTCCGGCACCAGGGCGTACTGTTGATGGATCTGCTGGTGGGAGGCGTGCAGGCGGTAGTGGCTGGGGGCAAAGTCGAACCCGAAATTCCAGCCCCAAAGGGTCGCAGGAGCACTGTCCGTGGCGGCTGAGGCGGCGAGTACAGTCAGGCGCAGCTCTTCCAGCTCCTGTTCGGTAAGGGCCCTTTGCTTTTTTGCCGGGGGCAGGCGGTGGCCAAGATCTTCGGCCAGCCGGACATAACTGCGTTGATAATAGAGATGCCGCAGGCCCTGGATATCACCCGTACTCAGCGCGTCGATGGCGTAGCGGACGGCGTCATCGGCCATATTCGCCGCATAGTGGCCGCCCGGAATATAGGAGTTGCGGCGCAGGTATTCAAAAACATGGCTGTTTGTATCTCGCGGCCATTCTCCGACGATTTCGCTGCCGCCCTGGGCACCGGGACGAATGACCATGACTATTTTATACGCATCCGGCAGATGCGGATTATTGGCCACCGCCTCAAAGAGTTCGTGGTTGCGGGTGACCGGCCGGAGGCGGCTGGAGGCATCCTGCCGGTAACGCAGACCTGTTGGCGTGCCCGCCTCCTTGATGATGTCACAGCTCAATTCGGCAAGCCGTGTCAGATCGCGCGGATCCGTCGAACAGGTGGCCAGCGCCAGTAAAAGAGGGGCGGGGAGCTGGTCCAGCAGGGTCATGTCAATGCTGTTATGCTGCAGGGTTTCACTGAGAGAGACCCTTTCCGGTTGCGGCAGGCTGATACGCTGGGGATTCTCGGCACGGGCATCCGCCCATTCCTTGTCGATATAGGTTCGCCCTTTGAAGGGAAAGGGGTTGGGAATCTCAAAGATCCAGTCCGCGTCGTTTACCTGCACATCCTTTTCGGGATAGTTTCTGTCATTGCTGACGGTTTCATTTTTTTCGGTCAGGCCGAGAACTTTAATGTCGGTGGAAGGTCTGAGATTGGTGACGGTGTAGGCCGGTTTGTGAATGCCGTACTGAAAATTTCCCTGCGGAGTGACGCACGTCTGTAAGCGTTTCATCTAAAATTACAGCGTGGATACCTCTTCCTTCAGGTGGAGGAGGAAACGCTGTCTCCCATGTAGTAGTTGTAACCATCGGCACGCTGCAAAAGAGAGCAATGTTTCCATGAAATCCCCTGTATTGTACCCGCTTCTGTCTTGATATTGAAACTGCCGGACTTTCGCACAGACACCCTGCCAACATACGTCCCGAGCTTTTTGCCTTTGTTGACCAGTGCCTTGACCAGATCCCCGGTTTTAAATCCATTGACAACTCTTCTTGATTTCGCTGACGTTCGAGGAAAACCATATGTATCCACCCGGCACATCTGCCGTGATCCTCTGCCAGCAGCAGAAACATGGAGAGGGTGCAGTCCCGGCGGAATATGGACACGCCCGCCTGTTGCACCGACACAAACGGCATCAAGCCAATGGGATTTTCCGTCGCTTTGGTTCGTCCGGTTATACGTGGTTCTTCCTCCGGACCAGAAGGAAAGCTGCAGGCCGAATTCCTGCAACCTGCCGCCGGTGGCATAGCGAGTCGAATTGATTGCGGCACCATCCTTTATCGGTGCTTTGGCCCGGGCAAGAATTCCGATGAACCGTTTACAAAGATCAACGACCATCCCGGATGCTGGAGCAAAGTTGATGAGACGCTTCGCCCAGGTAAAAACATTATCCACCCTGGAGAGAAGAGATGGGGCTCTCCAGCCTTGAGGTCTTGTACGGTTCTGAAACCGAGGCTGACGACAGCTGGTTTTTCTCTTGGGCCGGCTTCGTCTTATCTGCCTTCGACAGAGCAGAGTATTTCTCATGGCCTGTCCCCGGTGAGTAAGCTCTCCGGCCCTTGCCGGATGACAAGGCATCAAGGGCATTTTGTTTTTGTCTATGACCAACAGATGCTGCATTGAAAGTTACCTTTAAAATTCTTCACTTTCGCGAGTAAAAACCACCTCGGCAACGGTAATGAAAGGTTTTGTACCAGCACCACCGGCTTAACCCCTTCAACCTGTTTAACCACTTGCCGCAGAGCCTGGAGCTGGTGGAGCATTGCAGGGCGCCTCTCTCTTCTTTCTTGACGTAGCCCGTTAGCCTTGCGGCCCTGGCTGTGCCTGGTCAACAGAGGAACGTGCTGTCACACGCTCCCTCGTTCAGGGCGGGGTCGTTGACATTATGGTATTATATTAATAACCTGATGGCGTCGAGTAAAGACATCATCTGCTTCGTTGTTTTGAGAAGATTCCGGATCAAGCCCGGAAATCCATTCTCAAGAAAACGACAACATTTCACCTGACACAAAATGACGGGAGGCGCGCCAAGCATACCAGCCGTCCAACCGATTGTCCATCGAAAGGAGCCTCGTAAAAAGACAACTTCCGCCACTTTTGTACAATGCTGTTCAGCAGAGCACTTTTCCCATTCCCCTGCCGAACGATAGTTGCTATCTTATGGCCACCTCAGGCCGACATGTGGATGAGTTCTGCCTCTAGGCTCCTAGCAGGTTGCCCGAGAATAGGCGTTTTGTCTAAAATCGAGGCATTTTTACAAAAACAAGCACGGCCATATGTCTGATATTGCGAGCACTGTTTTTTGAAAATAACGAAGGGTCTGGCCAGGTAAGCGTAAACTCCGAAAGGGCATTCTCGGACCACCTCCTAGCCTGACACAACACTTACTCTTGCCACGCACAGGGCACTCTAATTCCGGTTGAATAACTTTGCCAAAAAAACTATCCAGAACCGCCCGATTTACTGCCTCGGAAATACTCTGCATCCTTTACCGAAATCGATCGCCGGTGAAACCGCTTTTTGATCAGCTGGTGCACAAATATTCCCTTGACACCAACGAACGAAGCCTGACCATGCAACTGGTCTACGGCGTCCTGCGGCACCGGCATTTACTCGACAGGATGCTGCAGCTCCTCTCGAAAACTCCGCTCGGCAAACTGGATCCCTTCGTCCATCAGGCGCTGGCGGTCGGTTTGTATCAACTTTTTTTCCTGGAACGTATTCCGCAATCCGCCGCCGTCAACGAGGCAGTGGAAAGCTGCAAGGTGGCCAAAATCCCGCAAAGGCTACATGGATTTGTCAACGGAGTGCTGCGGCAGGCCATTCGCCAGAAGGAGACTATTGCAACCAAAGCACAGAGCGACAGCAGCAACAAACCGATCCTCAATCATCCGGAATGGCTGGTGGAGCGCTGGCGGCAGAACTACGGTTTTGAGGAGACGAAGAGAATCTGCCGGGCGAACAATTGTGAACCGACCCTGGTGGTGCGGGTGAACAGCCCGACCATCCAGCGAGAAGATTTCTGCCGGATTCTTGAAGAGGCCGGTATCCCCTGCAGACCCGGTGCATATTCCCCGGTAGCGGTTATTCTTCCCGACTTTCACGGTTCCATCACCTCGATACCAGGGTATGGCCAGGGTTTTTTTCAGGTGCAGGACGAGGCGGCCCAGCTGGCCACCGGCCTGCTGGGACCTTTTCATCCCGGGAAAAGATACCTCGACGCCTGTGCCGGCCTTGGCGGCAAGACATCCCACCTCCTCCAGCTGGCCAGGACGCATGGGCTGCACGTCCAGGGAGTAGAACCGGAAGCGCACCGACGAA
Organism: Desulfopila aestuarii DSM 18488; assembly: GCA_945863875.1. Classification (GTDB taxonomy): domain Bacteria; phylum Desulfobacterota; class Desulfobulbia; order Desulfobulbales; family Desulfocapsaceae; genus Desulforhopalus_A; species Desulforhopalus_A aestuarii_A. The sequence goes on along the minus strand of CAMBBS010000057.1, from coordinate 7,075 downwards.
AGAAACTTCGAGAAAATCTGGCCCGCCTGTTTCCAGGAGAGAACCCGGACATTTACGAAGGACAGCTGCAGCAGTTTGCTTGCCACCGCGGCGATCTTTTCTTTGACGGCATCCTCATCGACGCGCCCTGCTCCGGCACCGGCGTCACCGGACGACACCCAGACATCCGCTGGAACAGACGGCCCGAAGAGCTGATGCGCTATCAACAGGAACAACTGTCCCTGCTTTCGGTTGCGGCCGGGCTTGTCGCGGCGGATGGCCTGCTGGTCTACGCCACCTGTTCACTGGAAGGGGAAGAAAATGAGCAGGTGATCAGGCAATTTTTAGCCGCCCACCAGGAGTTCGTCCTCACCGACTGCACGCCGCACCTGCCGGTACCTGCCCACCGTTTTGTAGATAACAATTTTTTCATACCCCATCCGTCGGAGACTATAGACGGCTTTTTTGCCGCACGCATGCAGCGCCGCTAGGGAGGAAGGCCAGGTTTTTCTTTGCCAACGGACAAGGTCTGTTGTACATTCTCCCAATCCGTTACAGAGAACAAAGACTTCACTCTCAACAGTATAAAACATTACCTGCGGCCCAGGCAGGTTTCCTCAACCAAGGACGCATAGAATGGCAGAAATCAAGAGTACAATGGACATGGTGCTGGAGCGCGCGGCAAAGATGGCCGCAGCGACAACTCAGGACATCAACAACGAAGATATGGTGAAAAACGGTATGCGGCTGGCCGCCGATTTCCTCAACCAGCCGGAAACGGACCTCGCCCAGTTACTTGCTGCACAGCCGGCTCAGGACCAGGTGGCAATACGCAAGGGCATGGCCCAGACCCTGCTGCGAAATATCGTGCTGCCACGGGATGAACAGCTGCAGGCGTCGGGGAAAATTGCCCTGCAGGGTGTACTCACCATTGATGGGAAAAGTGCTGAGATTAAAGCGATCTGCCAGGAACTGGAGCAGCTCCTCCAGCAGTATGGCCGGCACAAGGAACAGATGGCCCAGCAGCTCGAAGATGCCATCAGGGCTCAGCTGGAACAGCAGCAGGTGGCCCAGGGGCGGGAAGGCCAGGCCGTCAACCCGGCAATGCACCCGCAGTACAGGGAGGAGCTGTCGAAGATGTTGACGGGCCTCAACAATCAATACAACGATGCCATGAAGCAGCGCAAGGAAATGATTCTCGAGCGTTTCTCCCCTGCTGTCCGCTGACCAAAAAATATATCGAACCCAAGAGATATGAGAGCTTATGGATTATTACCAGCGGATAGCGAAGGTTCAGGAAAAACTCCGAAGAAAAAAAATTGACGCCTTCCTTGTCAGCAAACCGGAGAATCGCCGCTACCTGAGCGGTTATCGGGGTGGCGACCATGGCATTGGTGAGTCCTCGGGCATGCTTCTGGTCCCTGCCCGGGGCAAGGTACATCTCCTCACCGATTTCCGTTTCAATCTCCAGGCGGAACAGGACGTCCCCTGGGCCGAGGTGGTCACCTACCCCAAAGGTCTCCTGAAACTGCTCGGCCCGCTGCTCGGTGATCTGCAGATAACGTCGCTCGCCTTTGAAAGCGACTACACCCTGCATTCTTTTGCCGGCAAAATGATGACCGCGCTGGCAAGACAAGGCATAAAAAGTGTGCCGACCGATGGCCTGGTCGAAGCAATGCGGCTAATCAAAGATGAGGAGGAGATAGACCTCCTCCGCCGGGCCGTCCGTTTGAACGAGGAAGTCTTCACCGAGGTTTACCACACGCTCTCCGACTACCCAACGGAAATAGATGTCGCCCTGGCCATCGAGACGGGCATGCACCGCAGAGGAGCCGAGGCGCCAAGTTTTTCAACAATTGTCGCCAGCGGCAAAAACGGCGCTCACCCGCACGCAGTCCCCGGCAGCAGCCCGGTGGAAAAAGATGCTTCACTGACCATTGACATGGGCCTCATCCTCAACGGCTACTGCTCGGACATGACCCGAAATCTGGTGCCCGGCACAGCAGACAAACAATACCGGCAGCTGCACCGGCTGGTGCGCAGAGCGCATCTGGCCGGAGTTGCAACAATCCGGGCCGGAATCAAGTGCTGTGATGCCGATCGGGCCGCCCGTCACATCATTGCCGACGCCGGCTACGGTGAGTATTTTGGCCACTCGCTCGGCCACGGGGTCGGCCTGGCCGTCCACGAGGAACCACGACTTTCCGGCCGCAGCAGCAAAAAACTGCAGGCCGGCATGATCGTCACCGTTGAACCGGGCATCTATATCCCCGGCTGGGGCGGCATCAGGCTGGAGAATATGTACGTTGTACGCGACGAGGGCTGTGAAAATCTGAACAGCGATACCACCTGGCTCGACATATGAAATTGCCCCCCACGACACATTATTTTTTATTCTTCCGACCACCAGCAGCTGCTGTTTTTTACAAGGATTGATTCTATGCGACAAGTTGTCATTGATGAACTCACACCGATGGAGCGAGACAATATCGACTCCTACCTGAAAAGATCGCTCAAGCAGGGCCCGATGATCGGCCTGTACTGGATGCAGCTGCCAGACGACCTGCTTTCGCCAACGCAGCTTGATCACAAAGAGCATGGTCCTTTTCACCTGGCCGTGGAAGTGACCAACACCGCGGTAAAATTTGAGCTTCTCGTGCGCAGCCAGGTCAATCTGCACTGCAGCTGCATTGCCCATGCCAGTCCTGTTCAGCGCCAGTATATCCTCGACTTTATTGATAAAATGGTCGAAGAAGAATTCATTTCATCGTAAAAAACCGCCCCCCTTTTTTCAGGGCGTGGGCGATTGAACAAGGGCTGCCTGGACCTGTCGGATCCTTGCGGCAATGTCAGCTGCGCCGACAATTTCGGTGACCAGGCAAATGGACCTGGCCCCCCGCCGGACGATCTGGTCGATGTTGTGCAGCTTGATACCGCCGATGGCGACAAAGGGCAGGGAAATATTTTCCACTACCCATTCAAGATAACTGCAGCCAACGGGATCACAGACATCATCTTTTGTTTTCGTGGCAAAGACAGGGCCTACGCCGATATAGTCGGCGCCTGCCCGCACCGCGTCTTGTGCCTGGCTGGGTGAATGGGTCGACAGCCCGACTATTTTCTCTGGGCCGAGCAGCCTTTTCACCTCGCCGACCGGCAGATCATCCTGGCCGACATGCACGCCGTCGGCATCAACCAGCAGGGCGATATCGACATAGTCGTTGACGACGAAGGTGACCTCGGCCGCCCTGGTCAATGCCCGAATCTGCCGGCATTCTTCAAGAATGGCCCGGTAGCTTTTCGCCGGTCTTTTCTCCCGGTACTGGATGATTTTTATACCGCCCTGGATCATCTGTTCCACCACCTGGATATTGCTGCGCCCGCCGGAGAATTTCTCGGCGGTAATGCCGTATAAGCCAGTCGGCAGTACCTCGTTTTTTAGTTTGTCGTTCATCACCGGTATCCCGTTTTTATAACACAATCCGCCATCATGGCGGCAATGACTGCTATCTTTGGCGCATACAAACCGTTGCCCCGGAAATCGGTCTGGAAATCGCCGATAATAATACAACGGCCAAGCCTGTGCACCCGGATCCCTTCAAGTTCCCGACCAGCGATGCCTGAAGCGGAAACAATCGGTACGTCCAGGTCGGCAAAGGTTTCCACCAGCAATTTTTTCGCTTCCTGATCGTCAAATCCCTCGACCAGGATTCGGCAATCCCTGAAGGTGTCGAGCATGTTCTCCGGCACGAGCCGCACCCGCGCCGTCTCAATAGCCGCGTCCGGGTTGATTCTCAAAAGATTTTCCCGCAGCATATCAACCTTGTATTGTCCCAGCTGATCAATGAAATAGAACTGCCGGTTCAAGTTGGACAGCTCCACCCTGTCAAAATCAACAAGCTTCTGGGTAATGCAGCCGGCACGGACAAGGTGCATGGCGACATTTGAGCCGATCCCCCCAACCCCGGCAATGCCTACCCGCATCAGATCATATCCCAGTCTTTGAATACCGGTTGATAGCCGGCATCGCGGATAGCCATGACCACCTCCTCGACGCTTCTCTCGTCGGTAATTTCAAACTGGGGCGTACCGGTTTCCTGCCGCTGGCCATAACCACCGACCCCGGTGCACGAACCGGCGGAAAAGCGGGTAGCCCCCAGGGGGATCAAGTTGTCGCGGAAGGCGGCACTTTCCCTCGTTGACACGGTAATGCCGGCCCGGGGCAGAAAGCAGCGCAGAGCGGTCATGAACTGCACAAAGGTCCGGTCATCGGCGGAAAACTCCGGTTGATAATTCCCCTCCGCCGGATTCATGCGCGGCAGGGACAGGCCGATCTCCGTCTGCAGAAAGGTGTCGTCGAGGTATCTGGCGTGCAGCCCGCAAAAGAACACCTCGCTGCGCACTTCGCCAAGACCGAGCAGCGGACCGACGTTGACCATGCGCAAACCGGCTCGCGCGCCGCGTTCCGGGGCATCGAGCCGATAGCGATAGTCGGTTTTCCGGCCCGCCTGATGCACAAGGCCATATCGACCTTCATCGTAGACCTCCTGATAGAGCGTCATGTATTACCCATAAAAGTTAACCCTTGCCAGCAAGTTTAACCATTAATAACCCATTGACTAGACGTGGTTTAATGCTATAATAAGGCATCATATGTGTATCACGCTGTTTCACCAAATAGCAGTCAATTTCAACCTTCAGGGTTAAAAAAAGGGTTAAAAACAAGGGGACTCAAATCATGGCCAACGAAACAATAACTTTTAACCATCAAAGTATCAAGGGACTGAAAGCACAAGCAAATACGGAAACGTATTGGCGCGATGGTGGTGGTGGTTTCGGTATACGGGTTAGCCCGAAGGGTAAAAAAACGTTCGTTTATAGGTATAAATTTAAAGGCAAAAGCCGCCTTCTTACGATTGGCGTGTTCGGTAAATTAACCCTAGCCGAAGCGAATGAAAAATATTCAAAACATGCCGCCATGATAGAAAAAGGCGGTGACCCATGGTCGGCTGAACGTGAAGCCGAACGGATAAGGGTTAACTCGCCGACTGTCGCAGAGTTCGGCGAAGTGTTTATTGAAAAGTATTCAAAGGCCAATAAAAAATCATGGGCTGAAGATCAACGTATACTCAACGTTTACGTGGTACCCGTCATCGGTGGTTTGAAATTGCGTGATGTTACCCGGCTGGATGTGCGTAATATCATTAATTCAGTTTTTGACAATGGCGCGCCTGATTCAGTTACTGGCAAAGGCTCGCCTATTATGGCAAACCGAATACTAGCCTGCGTAAAAACGATGTTTGCATATGGCGTGGGGCAAGATGTACTTGAAGTCAATGTATGTGCCAGTATACCCAAACCAGCAAAAGAAACAAGCCGTGATCGTGTTTTAAAGGCTGATGAAATCAAAAGCATATGGGAGGCCTTGCCTAGTTCAGAAATAGGAAACGCTATCAAAATGCTTTTAATCACCGGGCAACGTACGGCTGAAGTACGCTTAATGGAATGGGCTGAACTTGACGGCAAAGTATGGGATATACCTAAGTCAAAAACTAAAAACGGATTGCCTCAAAAACTTGAATTGCCGCCATTGGCAATGGAAATCATTGAACTGCAGAGACATAAAACTTTTGGTAGTAAATATGTTTTTGCAGGTATGCCGCCTAAAGAGGCCATTGAAGTGCCTGGGGATCGGTGTATCAGTGAAAAAGCCATAGCACGGGCTTTCAACCGGCTGATTACAAAAATGGCCTGGGAGCATACGACTGTACATGATTTGCGACGTACCCTAAGAACTGAACTGTCAGCATTAGGAATTGATGTCGTCACGGCTGAAAAGGTGCTGAATCACAAGCTACCGGGAATAATGGGCGTATACGACAGACACGATTATTATGAAGAGAAGGCCAATTCCCTTGCTAAGTGGGCAAACAAGCTTGAAAGCCTCGTTTACCCTGAAAGAGCAGCTGCAAAGGAAAGTAATATTATCCCATTTCCGGGCAAAAAGGCGGCTATGTGATCATCGCATAATATGATCGGCCAGCTTTTAAAGCACCCTGCACCCTGCACCCTGCACTCACTCAGCAGGGTGCTTTTTTTATGTTCTTTTAAAATAATTTTTCTGCACAAACTGCCTCGCCTATAGCATATGTACCATAAAAAGACGTATTATCGTTAAGTTACGTGTTAGCGGCACCCTTGCGGTGATTGAAAAAACCGTTATATTGCAAAAATAAGTTGTTTCAAGGGGCTTCATGTAATTGTGGCAACGACCACAGCATGTCATTCAATTAAAGGAGAATTCAATGGTCAAGCGCGATTTAACACCGAAAAGTGAACAGTTTTTACTTATTGAGGAAATTATGAGACTTACCCGGCGAAGTCGGCCTACAATTTACAGGTGGTACAAAGCCGGTATTTTCCCACGGCCTCACAAAGTGGGAGGCTCAATTTCATGGAAGAAATCGGAATACGACTCATGGGCCCGTGAACTGACAAACTGACCAATTTATAAGCTGTGGGTCGCATAAACACTTTACCTATGGTGCAAATAAGGGGCAAACAATGAGATTTATAGACCTGTTTTGGTTTTTCCTTGATAACGATAAAAGTGGTTCGCAAATTATAGCAGAAAAGAATCAAGTTAACGTATCAAGTCCTTTTGAAAAAGAACTAGGGCAAGAAATGGATGCACTGGACCTGGATGAATTTGAAATTCTTTGTGATAATGATTTTTTGGAATGACTTTTTCATCAAGGTGCAAGTGATTGCTGTTTTAAGACTGTTGTTTGGTCGCTCACGTCGTTTTTTTACCAAAGGGCACCCACACTATTACCCGAATAGCTAGGACGCAAAATGGACGGCAAAAGACTATTATTCAAAAAAGACCTGAAGAAGCGACATCAGGAGAACGAGCAGGAAAGAAAAACTGCTATTGAAGAAAATTTGTAACTACTCACCCCCCCCTCCTACCTTCATCCAGCTCGTAGATGTCGTATGTCAATAATAATTGCTTGACAGCATAGATCATTAGCGCTATTCTGGACTCCAGCAAATCAACAATGGAGCCACTCACATGAGCAGTTACTTTGGATCG
>CAMBBS010000056.1 GCA_945863875.1 Desulfopila aestuarii DSM 18488 | reverse complement strand
TCCTCGGTATAAAATTTAAGGGCGAAACCGCGGATATCGCGCTCGGCGTCGGCAGCCCCGCGTTCCCCGGCCACGGTGGAAAAGCGCGCGAACATTTCCGTTTTCTTACCGATTGCCGAGAAGATCCTGGCCCGGGTGTATTTGGTGATGTCATGGGTAACGGTGAAGGTGCCGTAGGCCCCGGACCCTTTGGCATGCATCCTTCGTTCCGGAATAACCTCACGATCGAAGTGGGCCATTTTTTCCAGATACCAGACATCCTGCAGCAGTTGAGGGCCTCGCGGGCCGGCGGTCATGACGTTCTGGTTGTCCGGTACCGGAGCACCGGCGTTCGTGGTGAGTTTTTTCTTGCTATCGCCCATCAATATTCTCCTCTAGGATATGGTTTTTGTCCTTGATTAAGATAAAGCGGCCAGTGAGCCGGCAAATCACTCTGATATCTCTGTCTGCGGCACTTCCCCGCCGGCTTTCCCCCGGTACCATTCGCGCTCAATGACCGAGGCCCACGGGGACTGGAATTTTATGAATGGCGGTTTAGCATCAGTTCGATATCTTCCTGGAGGGACTGAAGGTCTTCTTCATGTTCGACCTCGTCCTGGAGGATCTGCAGCGCCATGTTGTAGGTGACCGGATCTTTCTCACGGGTTTCAACCAACATGGTGTTGTAGACAGTGATGGCACATTGTTCACCCTTGATGTTTTGCTGAAGCAGTTGCATCACGTGAGGATTTTCCGGGGCATCATAGCCGCAATTGGTGAAATCGTACCAGAGCTGAGGACTCAATATGGGTGTGCCGCCCAATTGAACTATCCGATTAGCGACGAGGTCAGCGTGTCGTAATTCATCAGTGGCATGCTGCAGCAGTTCGGCTATGACTGCCTCCTTCATCGGTCCCTTGGCGATTTTTGCACCAAGCCAGTACTGATAATAGGCCAGCCATTCATCGGCGAACGCCTTGTTGAGCAATGACAAAATCATTTCAATATTAACGCCAACGATTTCTCTTCCCTTTGTTCCCACAATTGTCTCCTTGCATTACGGTTGAGAGTTTGACACTCGATAATCACTGGTCGGTGATCTTTCATACAGCGAATCGCTCAAAACGGTATAAAAACTCCATGTCAGGCAAGGAAGCCTACCCCTTAGGCTCCCTGCTTCCAGTCAATTTTATAGTACAATCTGGGTAATGTAATATATATGCCGGGTAATGCAATGGAAAGTCACACGAAATTTCATTATGTCACACTGCGTCCAGGGTTCACCGGGAAAATGACGACCGGAATCCAGGGGAGTCCCGACGGAGTTCAAGCGGCCCCCGCGACGGTTATTCCAGTCGCAGCACGAAGAACAGATCCTGGTGGAACCTTTGCCGGCAACCTCGATGTTGCATACCGCCGAAACGGCTCTGGCAGGAAAGCATTGATCGAAGAGCATGCAGTCCAGGTATCTTGCCGGTGCCCGGGAGAAGATCCTGACATCCCTCCCTTGGCCTCCAACCCTATTTTCCGGAGAGGCCAATTGCACAGGGAGGTGAGCAGTTAAAGCCGCTCGATGGTCGCGGTCTGCGGCTTTTTAGTCAGTTTGACTTTGAGCTGACCTGGTATCCTATCTGTCCCGTTTCTGCTTTTCGATATCCTGTTGAATGAATTCGCCAAGGTAGGTCTTGTCCCCCTGCCGGAAGGGAGGGGGACAAGACGCAATTTCCTCTAAACTCTGGCGGCCAACAGGTCATCCGCCATGGAGGTGATCAGATCGAGGCGAGCAAGACAGGCACCCCATTCATCCGGGATGGCCGCAATCCCATAGTATGCGCCGGCCAGCTGGCCAAAGATAGCACCGGTAGTGTCTGCGTCATTGCCGAGGTTTACTGCAAGCAGGCAACCCTCGGCAAAAGTTTCCGACTTACAAAATGCCCACAGTGCTGCTTCAAGCGACTCGACGACATAGCCGCTGCCGATTATTTCAGGCGGTTCTTTTTGCTTGAAAGAACCGCAGGCTATTTCCTGAATTTTGTCACACAACGGCTGACGCTGCCAGATACCGGCCGCGGGTGTGAAATCAGCAGCGAGTAATTGCTCTTTTGCATGGCCCTGCAGCGCGCCGACAATAAGTCCGCCAAAATACCGGCAGGCATCAAGACAGGTCTCCGCCCCATGTGTCGTTTTTGAGCTCTCCGCACTCATACGAATTGCCTCCTCGGGATCTGAGGCAAAGAACAGGGGAATTGGGGCAAGGCGCATCAGGCTCCCATTACCGGCGGTATGTGGATCGACGGAGCCGGCAAACGGGTTGCAGGTGCGAGCGAACCGCCGTAAGGCCCCGGAGACCGTACCGCCAATATCGAAACATCTTCCATTACTGCTCAGGTACCCCTCTTGCCACCAGCGGCCATATCGCTCCATTTGATCAAGGGCGTTGAATTTGCCACATTGAACGAGACTTTCCGCCAGACAGAGGGCCATGGATGTGTCATCTGTCCACTGCCCTTTATCCAGACGAAAGGGCCCACCGCCGACAATCGTTGTCATGGGTGAGAAGGTACCTGGCGCCTTGAACTCAACTGTTGTCCCCAGGGCGTCCCCCACCGCCAGACCAAGCAAGCACCCCTGGTAGCGGTTCTGTATTGTCATCATCGGCCTTCCTCCCAGTTCACTATGTATCTCTCCTGTTCTTTGCTTTCAGGCGACTTCCGAAAAGAAGACTTAGGACATTGTTGCCAAAGCGCACCTAGCCGCAACAGGGCCAATCCCCCCCCAAAACCATGCCGCGCCAGCCAGCAGCCAACGATCGTTCCGGTTCTTCCTATTCCACCCCAGCAATGGAGATAAACGACCCTCTCTTTCCCGATATGGCGGTCGATGGTATCGAGAATCGCTACCGTTGTACCCGGAGAATTCGGCACAGAAACATCACGTATCGGAAATCTCTCGTGGGATGCCTTCTCAAGCAGGGCGGTATACGGCAACAAATTCTCGTCTTCCTCGGTCAGGTCGATAAAATTGGTTACTCCCGAAGAAATCAAAGCATCTATTTTTGCCCTGGAGGATGCCTCGTCTTTGTTTCTGGGATATTCGCCGGCAAGGAATTTGCCGGGAACCACCCAATAACAGTGTTCAATTGGCCGCTGCATAATTTTCATCTTCGTTCACTCTTATTTTCACTTTGACGATTCTTGCTCCAAAAAACAACCCATTCCATAACCTCGCCAGGCCGTTGAAGATCTTTTTGACCATTTGCTCTTTTCTCCGATACCATGCATGGTCGGACAAATAATGACCGCGCACAAACCAGGGTGCTCGGATCCGAGCACCAGAATGATCCGATCGGAGGCGGGAGCCCTGTCTGCTGGGTACGGAGCCGGTCGTGGCAGTCGTTACGGAGACTTCCAGCAGGCATTGACCAGTTTTTCCGCCGATGTCCCCCATGGCCAAGAGATGCCCGCGGCTTGGACATAGTACACAAAACCCATGGGTTTCCTGTGGGTTTCTCCTGCAATACTCATGTCTCACCGCATGCAGGCGAAGCCAACCATCATAAAAGCCTTCTTCCCGCCCAATAAGACAATACCCATGTCACCATGCCCTTTTGATTGACCCTAACACGAATTCTCCCATACCGTGTAATATGAAATTAAATTCCCGTAACTTTGCAAGAGCAGGTCAAAAAAAAAGCCGTCCCCCGAAGGAGACGGCTATCGTTAGCAGCAAGGAGATCAGGCAGGCACAACTGACAGACCGGTGTCGGCCTGTTTCAGCTCCGCCATTTTCTCCGTCAACAACCAGAGAGCCTGGTTCAATTTGATATTGCGCTCGAGCGCTTTGACCGGCCGGGTCGTTGCTCTTCTCAGCCGTCCCCTGCTGTCTCTTGCCTCGCCTTTAAGACCGCCGCGCAGGATATTTTCGCTGACCACATTAAAAGTCGTCCAGAGATCCTTACCTTTGTCGTCCAACCGACGTTCGGCAAGTAATTGTTGCTGCTGAATCGGGGCGCTTTCCGGGTCATCGTAGACAAGATGATGGGCGGCCCGGGCGTACACACCTCGCTCGTCCGGCGTCATTTCGATACGCTTCATCTCACCGACCCGATCTGCGATTGTGCCGGCTGCAGCTGCTATCTGAAATGCAGACTGCATGAAATCATCCGGGCTGAAGCCGATATGCTTATGGCTGAAGTTGGCAAATTCCGAAGCAACCATCAGGCCATTGCCGCATACCTGCCTCCATACCGAGGCGATCAATGTGAAAGCACAGCCACGGTCATGGGAATTATACAGCACCAGATCAACCCGTTCGCCGGCAAAAGCAAGGCCGTTCTTGGCAAAACGGATGAGATGCCGCTGGTAGCCTTCCCGGGTATCTTTCCGCACACCACCTTGTTCTGCCAGGATCGGCAACCAGCCGGCCTCGCGCAGCAAATCGACGGCGGTTAGTGTCGGCACAAAAGAATATCGACGTGAGACTCCGTCGATGGGGGCGACAGAGCCCGCTGCCGGGGCCAGTGTGACAATCTGATCGTTGGTTAAACCGGTAAAAGTGGTCATGGTCTTGCCTCCTTGACATGAAGATGTTGCGGGGGCAAGACTCTCCCCTGAAGGGGCAGATCTGCCCCCTGGTTTGGGGATGGGTTTATTGTTCTTGGAAAAGTCCTAATTCGGAAAATGCGCGTACCTCGTCACCAACCACCAGATGATCGAGAAGCCGGACATCGATGATCTTCAGGATATCCTTCAGGGTTTTGGTGAGAGAGATATCCTGCGGGCTTGGCTCAGAACCTCCCGACGGATGGTTGTGGGCCAGGATGACGGCCGTCGCATTCAGCTGCAGAGCCTCCTTGACGACCTCCCGGGGATGGACGGTTGCGTGGTTGATCGAGCCGACGAACATCTCCTTGAAGGCGAGAATCTGGTGTTGGCCATCGAGAAATAAACAGGCAAAAACCTCCTGCTGTTTGTTGCGTAGTCTGTAGCCGATAGCCGTTTTGGCGATCTCAGCGGATACAATCTTCACGCCTCGTCGCAGTTGGTAACCGCTGAGCTTGTTGGCTTCAGCCAGCACCAGCTCTTTCGGTGCCGGTCGATAATGACCATCCTGATCGTGGACAAATAGCATTGACTTCCTCCTTGTGATGGGGGAACCAATGCCCCGTACCGGGGGATGGTTCCCCTGGTCGGGTAGTTTTTCTATCCTGGGTTGTCTGTTATTATCCCACCACAGCCCCGGCGGGATAACTGCTCGAGTCTTTTACCGATGCCGTCAATCGATCAGAAGGGCATATCTTCCGGCAGGGGCGGCCCGTCAATTGCCTCAGCCGGTGCAGGGCTGCCGATATCCTTTTTGCCGCCAAGCATCTCCATTTCCCGGGCGATGATTTCCGTGGTGTAGCGGATACTGCCATCCCGGTCCTGCCGTTTACGGGTACTGAGTTTTCCCTCGACATGGATCTTGTCGCCCTTATGCAGATGTTCGCCACAGACGACGGCAAGCCCTCCCCAGGCGACGACATTATGCCACTCGGTATGCTCCTGCCTGTTACCGTCCTCATCTTTCCACCGTTCGGTGGTTGCCACGGTAAAGGTGGCCATCGGCACAGAGCCGTTCTTGGTGAAGCGTAATTCCGGGTCATTACCTATGTTGCCGATTATCATTGCCTTGTTCATGTTGTTCTCCTTTTTATGGAAAATAATTGAAGGGTTCCGGAGAAAGGCGGCTTCCCACCCTGGGAAAATGCCCCCCGGCTTGGGATACTTCTGTTGCTGCCTACGCGGCCCTGGCCTTTCTCAACTCAAGAAAGGAGAAGGGCCGTTCCTCTTGAAACTCGGCAAGAGAACTGCCATGGTCCGCCAAAAATGCCTCCAGGCGGTCGATGACAATCCGCTGCCTGTTTCGGGTCACCTGGCGAAGCAGGCAGCCGCCTGCTTTAATCGGTCCCTTTTGCTGGACAATGGCTAAAATCTTTTGCTTGCGGGGTCCGATCTTCTCTTTCAGCTGCCGCTCACTCTGCTGCAGTTCCTGCAATTCACCGACAATACTTGCCAGATGCGGGATATCTTCAGCGGCAAAGCGTGGGCAGGTTGTCAGATGGCTGCAAAATCCACAAAGAAGATCTGGCGCTGTCGCGAGTTCCACCTCTGCACCATTGCGGATTGCCTGATAGGCCGACCATGTTGCTTCGGCCTTTTTTATCAATCCGGCAAAGATACCCTCCTCAGGCCTGTAGCCGTTGAAAAAGTCAACTTGGCCATGGGCAAGGTCGAGCGCTATCAACGCACCTCTGATAGTGTGATCGGGGAATTTCTCGGCTAAGGCACCCATCTGGATATAGAGCTGAGACTTCCAGGAACCATACGGGTTTTCTGGAAGAGTGGTTGTGCTCTTCACCTCCAGGATGGATTTGATCTTCTGGCTATCCGAGGTAAAAACGAAATCGATATGGGCTTTGACGGGAACATCACCGTCCAGCAGGATTTCCACCTGTCTCTCGAAATGAGCAAATCCGGCAGCGGTAAAAACCCTGGCAATGATCTCCTCGGCCATGTGCCCCCGCTCGAAACGAAGAAGGGAAGCCAAGTCATGCTCGGGTGGATTGATTTTCTCCAGGATCACTTTTCTCGGGCAATTGCCGATCTCGGATGCACCAAGGTAATCACTGCGATTGCCGAGTATCTCTTTGGCATGTTGTTTTGTCAGCTGGCGTAAACTTGTCAGCAGGGTGTGTTTGATATCCATGTATTTTGTTAACCTCCTTGAAATAAAGAAAAGGGAGAACACACGGATCCCGTGAGGGATACGAAATCACTCCCTCGAACGGTTTGAGAATACCAATGTCGGTAATCGATGAATTAATGCACCGCCAGTTCCTTGAACCAGCTGTTGTCGGTTTTGTCCCATTGGAAGCCGGCTGATTTCAGCAAGTCTCTTTGTTCATAGACCTTGCCAACGGCAACGATGATCCCTTTTTTACGCTGATATTCGATCCCGGCGATTTCCGGAAGGTCAAGCGTCGCTGGTTGATCCCGGTTGCTGTTGGCGGTCTCGGCCGGGAGTTTCTGCACAGATGGCTGGGGAGACTGCTGGACAGCGTGCTGCTTTTCACTTTCTGGAGGGCAGGCACCTGAACGGTATACGCTGCCGAGCAATCCTCGATAGGCATCGCCGCCGATGGAGAGCAGGGAAAAACATTTTTGCAGCGCATCGGCAATGGCACCTTTGTAGGCATCGCCGACATCCGGCAACAGTACGTTGTTGACCGCGTCAAAGACGTATTGCGGTTTATAGCCATACCTGATCCGGCCTATCACCTCGCCGTCTTTCATCCTTTTGATTTCCTGCACCGCCTCACGGCCAAAAGCGCGGAGCTGGACATTTATCTGGGTAACTTTTTCCAAGAGACTTTCGTTTGCCATGGTCGCTTCCTCCTGATTGTCGGAAATGAAACAACAGGTCCCCCGGCGGGAGCAGGTGTTTCACTCCCTTTTGATGGGGTTTGGGTGATCTCTTTGACAATAACGATGCCGAACAACAGGCAAAATGGGCCTATTAAGGTCGCGAGAACGCGCCTTGGTCGGAACATTGCATGGTGGGGGGGAATAACAAGAGGGCAAAAATTCGAAGAATCTTGCCATGGGGGGTCATAGTCATTGCTGAAAAGAAAAGAGCAAGTCCACTATTGCGGTTAAACTGCCTTTTGCAAGAATATGACGTGGGTTGTCTCTAATCCAAGGGGTGATCACCAGATACGAAAAGTTCACATCTGTGATTAAACTTTGTACCGGATACCCCAGCTATTTCCCTGAAAAAGGGATTACTCAAAAGAATTGAGTGGAATATAGTATTATTTTTAAATTATTTTCCAGAAAAATCAAGGAAAAATTGCTGGAAAAAGCGCCTACCAGCAAGAAATTCCTCCGGGCAAACGGTCCGACCTGGAGCGAGAAGAAGGTTCAAGGCTCCATCGAAAAATTTATCACAACCCGGCCGGCCTCTCACTGTGAGAACCGGTTAGAGACGGTGAGAGACGGCCTGTTTTAATGTAAAGTATATAATATTCAATAGATAGCGGTCGCGGTCAAGAGTATGTCTCTCATGGCGGCTCCGGCCTTGCTCCTGTGGCCGCTGCGGCAACCTATCCGCCGTTGTCTCCTCTACGTCCTCGCCATTGCTGCAGGTAGAAAAAATATGTTTTTAATATTAATGAGATAATACTCTTTACTGGGTATCTGCCGGGGGGGCGGAGTGGTCATGCAGCTGTCAGGTTCATCATAATTTACCGTTGGCACTTCTTTTGCAGACCCTTTACATACACACTTTCGTCCGGGAAGCAACAAAACTTCGGGGGGGTACTAACCATGCAGGTGTCTCAGCAAACGATCCAATATGCAGATCCATGTAATGAAATGGTAATTTTTCGTTTTGCCGATTGTTGGCAGGCGATCGGTCCATTCAGAGCCAAACTCGCTACCGAAGCAGTCAGCTGGTGTGTCAGAAACAAACTGCCGGTTTTTATCTGTTTGGAGGAGGAGTTCAAAAAATTCGGCAAACCTGTCGAACCTGAAGCAAAGGATTATTTCCAGAACCCACCGGAATGGTGGTATCCAAAAAATTACCAAGGAATATCGCCGGCAAAAGTGCACTTATCGCCGGAAATGGTCTGATATCGGCGGGAACCACCGCCGGTTTCCGTCCCGTTCAACACCAGAGCGGAGGCCCGGCTGCAGACTGCAGCAGGCTGGCAGTATCCACCTTGCCGACAGGTTCTTCTTGTGGAGCGGTGCATAGGGGATGATGCTGGACGGGAAAGCGTTACTATTTTATCTTTTCGTGAAAGAACCTGTAACCATTTTCCGCGCACGACGTTGTAGAGACAGTTACATCATTGTACCGATCATTCTTAGGCAACCGGGTTGGCCGGTTACCGGTCGGGATGACAATCTCAAGGAGAGATAGAATGTCTTTAAACAACAACGTCGGAAAATTCATGATCAGCTGCGCCACACTTCTTTTCCTCGCATCACCGGTATTGGCCGCCACAGACACCGGAGGCAAAGGTGGTGATACTGGCGTATCGCAGGATACATCCGTCAGCAGCCTGCTTCTTGCCGGCAAGGGCAAAGGCAAGGGGTATGGGCCCGGAGACGGCACTGGAAACGGCGGTTCCGGTCCAAAGGACGGCAGCGGCAATGGCCCGGGGGACTGCACCACCACCGCGGTTTTTCCGGTTGATGCTGCCCGGGCTGTCGCCCGGGGCGGTAACGGTAATGGCGGCCACGGCCCCGGAGACGGCACCGGCAATGGTGGCAATGGTCCTGGCGATGGCACGGGCAATGGTCCCGGCACCGGCACCTGTACAGCGGCATCCTGATATGGCCGGTATCCTGCACAGCCCACCATTCCCGGCGGTGCAGGATACCCCCCAGAGCGGAATTACCTCTCGTTCATCTTGTGGCGAGAAACACGAAAGTGGTCGGAGCAGGGCCGTGGCTGATGACAGGCTGTCGACTGGTTGTCAGCCATCGAGGATTTCCCGGACTTTGGCGGCCAGATCTTTTTTGGAGAAGGGTTTCTGGAGAAACGACACGCCTTCCTGCAGCACGCCCTGGTCGGCAATGACATTGGCGGTGTAGCCTGACATGAACAGACATTTCATCTCCGGCCGACTCTTCCCAAGCCGTTCCGCCAGCTCACGGCCGTTCATCTCGGGCATGATCACATCCGTTGCCAGCAGGTCTATCTGACCGGGAAAGCCACTGGCCAGGCGAATGGCCTCGCGTGGAGTGCCTGCCGCCATCACGGTGTACCCGAGGCGTTCAAGCATCATCTTGCCCATGGCCAAAACCGTCGGCTCATCCTCCACCAGGACAATCACTTCATGGCCGCGAATAATAGCCTCGGCAGACTCTATCGGGTGCATCTTTTGGGTGGTGGCCACATGACGGGGTATATCGATGGTAAAGGACGTCCCCTGCCCCGGTTCGCTGTAAGCAATTATATAGCCGTTGTTCTGCTTCACAGCCCCATACACCGTTGCCAGCCCCAGTCCTGTCCCTTCGCCGACGCCCTTGGTGGTAAAAAACGGTTCGAAGATACGGGCCAGTGTCTGTTTGTCCATACCCTTACCGGTGTCAGTGAAGGTGATCCGGACATATTCGCCGGCCACCGCCCCCGGAGGCGTTTCACAACAGGTCTCGTCAAAAGTGATATTTTGCGTCTGAACAGTCAGTTTACCGACACTGTCGATGGCGTCCCGGGTATTGACGCAGAGGTTGGCGAGAATCTGGTCTATCTGTGACGGATCCATCTTGATCGGCCACAGGCCGGATCCCGGCATCCAGATAAGATCTATGTTCTCGCCGATAAGTCGCCTCAGCATGTTGAACATCCCTTCTATGGTCTGATTCAAATCAAGCACCTTCGGTGCTACCGTCTCCTTGCGGGCAAAGGTCAACAGCTGGCGGGTCAGATCGGCGGAGCGCACCGCCGCTTTGCGGATTTCTTCCAACTCAGAGTGGCCTGCCCGCGTCGGTTTCATTTTCTCGATCAGCAGGTCGGCATAGCCGATAATAACTCCGAGCATGTTGTTGAAATCATGCGCCACACCACCCGCAAGCTGGCCGATGGCCTCCATCTTTTGCGATTGCTGGAGCTGGCTTGCGAGTTTACTATTTTGTTCTTCATTCTGTTTAGCTTCGGTAATGTCCCTGAATTCAACAGTTTGTACATCTTTACCCTTGTAGGGGATAATCCGCGCCTCCAGGCGCAGAGGATATTCTTCGCCATTTTTCCTGAGACCATCCGCCTCATAGGGCTTTTCGTATCCTGAAAGGATGTTGCTCATTACCGTGTCGCGCGACCTTTCGGATATAAGCAGCAAACCATTCATGCCGATCAATTCCCCGGCGCCATACCCGGTCATTTCGGAAAGCCCCAGATTACATTCCAGGATAGTCCCCCGGTCATGAATGGCGATCCCGCCAAAAGAGGCGTTATGAAGTGCTTTAAAACGCGTTTCGCTGTCCCGCAACGCCTCCTCAGCCTGAATGCGATCGATAATCTCCTGCTGCAGTTTTTCAGTTGTATCATGCAACTGCTCCACGTTTTCGGCGAGTTTCACCTCTTTGCTCTTCAGTCTTTGGTACAAAATATCCTGAGGGCTGGTCAGGCTTGTTTCGATAAAGGCAAGATAAATCAAATAAAAGGATGAGATCTGAAAAAAATGACCGACCGCGTTCATGATGCCGAACGGATCCACATACAGGGTGAATGCCAGGCCGGTGGCAATACACAAGATCATCGACGACACAATCATCCCCATCACCCTGGTTTCGAAAAACCGACGGTGGAGGAGCAGCAGAGCTATAGCACCCAATAAAATCACGCAGATGATATAATCACTGACGATCTTAAAAGGGGTTAAACCCAGCCCCTCGACAATACACACCGGAAATGTCCGCCAGTAGAAAATTGACAGCAAAATAACGACAGTAACCAGTGCATAAGCGGCATACATCAAGGTAGTGTTGAGCTTACGGTTGATGAACAGCGGGGCGAACAGGAGTGAAAGGCTCAAAAAATACCTGCTGACGATATAAAGCGCGGGCCCCAGGTTGCCATATTCGGGAAAGACGCCCATGTTTTTATTGCCGAGCAGATGCAAAAAATCCCAGAAGGCGAAAAAGAGTAAGGAGATACCGACATACAGGAAGTAGGTATTGTCGACTAAAAGTCGCCCATTCCAGATGATTGTAAAAACACAGGCGGCGATGACAATGGAAACCCCGTCCACAAAACTGTGAAAGAGGTTGTAATTGTGTCTGCTGATGAAATAGAGGGCAAACATCCCCACCAGGAAGAATATCACCGTTTTACTTGAAGGCAGAGCACGGTATCTTTTTATCATGTCTTACCTCTAAGTAATGAAAATATTAAAAAATAGCGGGACTTGCTCTTTGGGGGAGACGGGACGATGTCATGAGAACTATTTTCGCTTAAAATAAGCTCTCTGTCAAGAGAACCGCCAGGCCAGAACCAAGGCGCTGCGGCACGTCCCGCGCAAACTCCAGCCGGGCGGCGCCGGGATGATCCGGGCGGCCGGCATCCGGGGCGGCGGCGGCAGGCCATTTGCCGGAGATTTTGACGGTATTGTTATGCTTTTGCCTGCACAGGTAATTTTATAACAAAAACTGTGCCGCCCGAGGCAGGGCAGTTAACAGTGAATTCGCCTTTATGCTTTTCGACAATAATATCGTAGCTGATGCTCAATCCGAGGCCTGTCCCCTCGCCAGGCTGTTTCGTGGTGAAAAAGGGTTCGAAAACCCGGGACTGTATTTCCAGTGGAATACCCGGACCATCATCAATGAATTCACAGACAATCTGGGTATCTTCGTGCCTGGTCCTGACGGTTATCAGACCCTGATCCTCCCTTTTTTGCGAGGTTATCGCAGAGGCACTGTTCACGATCAGGTTTAAAAACACCTGTTTAAGAAGCTCCGGCTGACATAATATTTCCGGGATCGAACCAAAATCTCTGCAAATATCGCAGGTATATTTATAGTTATTTCCGGTGATGATCAGGGTGTCTTCTATCCCCGCATTCAGGTCGTAGCTGACGAATTCTCCTTTCCGGTCGACATAGGAAAACCCGCGCATACTCCTTATTATCGTCTCAATACGGGTAAAACCCCTCTGCGATTCTTCAAACAAATCTGGAATATCGTTGATAATATAATCGAGCCGAATCTCGTTCTCCTGATCCAGAAGGGAGGTATTCAAGGTGCCGGTGCTGCATTGCGTTTTGATAAAGAGACGGTAACTGTCGATCATCTCAATCATATCGGCCAGGTAATCCTTGAGCACCGCAAAATTGGTGGTAACAAAATTTATCGGGTTGTTAATTTCGTGGGCAACCCCGGCGGCAAGTTGGCCGACCGCCGCCATCTTGTCCTGTATGACCATTCGCCCACGCATTTCTTCAATCGTTTTTGTTCGATCCATCACCCGCTGTTCGAGAGTTTCGTTGGCTATGCGCAATTGTCTTTCAGCATTTTTCAGAGCCGTGATGTTGATCATCACCGTTAAAAAATGTTTACTGCCTTGACTGTTAATGACTTCACCGGAAAACATACCGTCAATAAGCTCACCGTTCTTGCAGCGGATCCGCGTTTCCACGTTGGTCAAGTGATCGGTTGCCAACAAATGTTGTGCGACAGCTATTTTTTCCGGTTCTGCAAAGAGGTTGAGCTCTTCCGCAGTTTTGCCGATAACCTCATGGGAGGCAAAACCAAGAATCTGCAGAAAAACATTATTAATATCGACGATGGTTCTTGTCTCGGCAGAGGAAAGCACCATCAATGCCGGATTGTTGCGGAACAGGAGCTCAAATCTTTGTTTAGCCTCCTGTTCCGCTGTCAGATCCTTGCAAACGCCAAAAAGAGCTTCCGCCCCGTCCCAGTTGCCGGGCCAGACACGCGTCTCGACCGGGATAACTTCCCCTTTCCGGGAGACAAGGGGCAGGGGACAGTTCTGCCGCTCCTCTTTGAACATTGCAGACAGGAGACTGTGTTCCTCAACCCTCTGCGCCGAGGCGTACAGGTCGACGACTTGCTTTTTGACAAATTCTTCGCCGCTATAACCCAATTTTTCCTGGGCTGCCGGATTCGAGTAAATGATGTTTCCCTGCGAGTCCGTGACAAAAATCATATCACCGATCGTCTCAAACAAGGATCGGAAATTCATTTCACTTTCACGCAGGCGTTTTTCTATGCTTTTCCGCTCGGAGATATCCGTGTGGGTTCCTGACATGCGGAGTGGCGTACCATCCTCCGACCAGTCAACGACCTGCCCGGTATCAAGCACCCAGACCCAGTGGCCTTTTCTGTGCCGCATGCGAAGTTCACAGCTGTAATAGGCACTTTCACCGGCAAAGTGCTTCGTAAGAAGTGCTTGCGAGAGCTCCTTGTCTTCAGGATGGACCGCGTCGTACCAGGTTTGAATGTTTATCGGATAAAACTCTTGTTTCGTATGGCCGATAATATTGGCCCAGCGTTCATTGATAACCAGTTCACCGGTGGGGATATTCCAGTCCCACAGGCCCATATTGGTCGCTTTCATCACCAGATGAAGACGCTCGCGGTTTTCCTGGAGATCGATTTCAAGCATTTTCTGTTTCGTCCGGTCACGGCTGACGCCGATCAGGCCGAGCAACTCTCCATCAGGCGCATAGAAGGGACTCTTCTTCGTTTCCAGAAGAACAAAACTATGATTGGCCATTTCCACCCAATGTTCATATTCCATGGTCTTCCCTTCTAAAAAAACGTTCTCATCGTGTTCCGAGAAACACTCCGGTACCGGTTTTTTTAAGATTTTCGGATCCTTCTTCTGGACAATTGCCGATGAACTCGTATTGCAAAAGTCATCAAAGGTCTTGTTACAGACCTGATAGTTCGATTGGGTATCTTTAAAGAAGATGAGATCAGGCATGGCGGCGATCAAACTTTGCAGACGGGTTTTTTCCGCATCCAGGGCGGTTTGCATCTCCTGCCGCTGTTGTACCTCAATGGTGAGGGCCGCGTTCATTTTCTCACTTTCCTGACGTCTCTGGGAGGTTTCCGACAATTTTACCGCCAATATCCTCGCTTTGGTATTGAACTGAACGGCTAAAAAAAAGAACACCAGAACGGTAGAACTCAAAAGCACGAGGAGGAGAGGGTGGTACAGGGGGTGGCTGGTGACAATTGCATCCCGCTTGACGATGCGGGTGAGCCACATTTTTCTTCCCGGCAGATTGACGGTGAAAGCGACGGTGCTTTTGTCGTCAATGACATTTTCCGTCATGTACAGCTGCGCGTTGGAAAAATCTCTGGTGTCAGAGTCCCTTGTTTGTCTCGAGAAACTACCGGCCTGCGCCAGAATTTTCTCGGCCAGGTGCGGCGCTGGCGGCTGATGAAGAAAAAACCATTGTTCATCGCTACCAAGCAGAATGGTATCAATGTCTTCTGGCTGTGCGGAACCGGCGGGCAGGTTTTGTTTGAGGAAATAATCGGCAATAGCATCGAGAGCGAGCCAGCCGACCATATAGCCAACCGGCCGGTGTGGATTGCCGACCGGAGTGGTAAAAAGCAGGTATCCCCGGTTGCGGCTGTCACGTCTGATTTCCGGGGAGAGGGACAAACTGTCTTGTATGTCCTGCCAGGCCGGAGGGTCGATGGAAAAAGAAGACGTTTGCTGCAGCGCAGCGATGCTCTCCCCTGATACCGAATAAAGGACAAGACCACTGAAAAGGCTCTGGTTGCCAAGACGAAGCGAGTCGTTGAGATTCTGGAAATGTCTTTTGACAAGGTTTCGCGTGGCCTGCAGACCGTAGGTCTCGGACATGCGGAGCTCCTTGTTGGTAAAATAGGCGTTGACAACACTCCCCGCGGCGAGCTCCCGCAGGTCATTCTGGCGTTCCAGAATAAAATAGGCGATGATATTTGCACGGCCGGACAGGCTGGTCAATACCCTGCTCAAGGTATTGTTTTCTATTTTTTTCTGGCTCAGGTAGTTGTTTGACACCAGAAAACCAAGAATTCCTGCCAAAAGCAACGTTGCCGGGAGGGCAAACCATTTCCTGGAACGAAAAAAAAGCGGGCCCTGGCCCTGGCCCTCAGGCGAATGGTGTCCGGCCAAATCTGCTCTAGTCATTATCTTTCGTGGTGATGTGAAAAAGATTCTTTACGGCACACTCTCTGCCAGCGCCGTCTCTCTATTGGGTGAAAAAATCGGAGAAATGATCATATACCGCGGGATAATATTTTTCGACAAGTTTCTGGTAGGAACCATCGTGCAGCAGAGTTTTATAAAAGGCGTTAAATGCCGACAAAAGCTCCGGGGCGTCAGGGCGGAAGGCCACCCCCATGGACTGCATCTCCGAGACAGGCCCGACGACAATAACCTGCCCGGGCCATTTTTCAAGAGCGATCAGGGCATCAGGAACTCCGAGGAGAACCGCGTTGGCCGCACCATCTAACAACGCCGGCGCAAGTTCATTAAAATTGCCGGAAAACTCAACCGGTACTGCGCCGGTTTCAGCAATCCGGTGAAGCGACAAATCGACACATGTGCCCTTTTTCCCCAAAACCGTAACACCTTGTAATATTTTTTTCACCTTACCGATATCCTCGGCAAGATTGCCCGAGGGCACAATTGGTCGCAGCTTGGCGGCCCTCGTGGTCAACAGCCAGATCTGATTTGGAAAAGTCGGGGTGGAATAGGCAACCGCCTGCCGCCGCCAGGGGAGAATCGTCATACCGTTAGCGACAATGTCCCCCTTGATTGGTACAGCGTCGCCGAACAGAACCCCGCCGTTCTCCGCCGCGACTTGAACACCGAGGAGGTCGGGGATGACATCGGTCCACGTTGTTTCGACATAACGGTAGGTCAGCCCAAGGTGCGCAGCGAACAGCTGCATCAGCTCGGCATCCAGCCCTCCGCCCCGGCCGTCAATGAAATTTGCATACGGCACGCCCAGATGGCGCAATTCCCCCCTGGCCTTGATGTCATTGAGATCACCGGCCAAACCAGGCAGGGCATGAAGCGTTATACAGAGCAAGAGTGTCGTGGTGAATCTTTTCATGCAACAGCCCCTGTCATAAGAAAAATAGTTTTTAGAGGCCATTGTTGATTTTCAAGCCTTGAACACATCATATTCGTCGCCGATAAGATCAATTTTCGTTATGCCGGGGAACTCCTGCTCAAGCGCCTGCATACAGGCTGCCCTGGTTTTCAGTTTATGCTGGAAATAAAAGTCTCCGGCCACCTCGGAGTCCAAATAGCTGACCGTGTTCTGCAGAGTGGACAGCAGTTTCTCCCTTTCGACCGGTTTGAGAAAGAACTTATATATGCCGAGGTCGTTCACCGCCTTGAGGGCGATGTCCAATTCGTAGAGAGCGGTGAGCATGATGGTGATGACATGAGGATACTCGGTTCGAATGATTTTAACCAGGGAGAGGCCGTTCATATCCGGCATCATATAATCGGTAATAATGATACTGACATTATTATCCCGCAGTATCTCCAGGGCCTCTACCCCGCTTTCCGCCGTCATGACATGGAACGGTTCCTTGTACAGAAATCGACGCATACTGCTGAGGAAGCTTCGTTCATCGTCTACGACAAGAATGGTTCTCAATGAATCCATTTCCCTTTCTCCAGTGTAAAAATATTGAGCCCATCCCAGTTCCCCACTGTGCGATTTTTATGCCAAGAACACCTCGAGATGGAGCCATTCTCTGCGCCCATGCGCACACAACTGAAGACCGCACAATCAATAGGGTGCCATCTCCCGGTCCCTTAAAATATAGGTGTCGCCGACGACCATCTCCTCAATTCCGCGCAGTCGCGTGGCACTTTGACCAATTATCCTGTCCGCATGTTTCGCGAAAACGGCGTAGCTGCCGAGAAAAGTCAACCCGGTGGAACGCAGACTGATTTCCGTTTGCGGGGTGATCTGCTCGAGCAGGCATATCGTCAGCATGGGGGAGAGATTCTTTTTAATGGTCGTGATCAACTGCTGATTGAGCCCGCCGGGAAAGGCGTCGGTGGCCAGTAAAAGAGAGGTGTCCTGCGCCGGCGAGAGGCTCATCGCGTCGTGATATGTCTGCACAATGAATGTTGCCTTGAAATACTTTTCAATAATTATCTGCAGCCAAAAGGATTCACTCGGGGTGCCGAGTATGACGCATCGCCGCAGCTGCATGATTTTTTCCCGGTCCCGAGAATAGGTGGTAGATGACAAGACTCTCCTCCAGTAAAGTGGCTCTGTACCCTTGTGCAGTGGTCGGACTGCAAAAAAAACACCAGAAAGAAATTTTCATCTCATTTATACATAATTTACCAAAAAAACAGTGGGCTAGCCCAGGCCTCCGGAGAAAACCGGCACCGCTGGTCTCTCTCAGTTTCGACGATCCCGGCGCACCCTGTCTCTCTTTCCTGAGAGGTGCGAAATCCCTGGGAGAATAGTGCCTTCATCCGTCACCAGCAGTACCGGGTGATATTCTTCCGCCTCCCTGCCGACATAGACCTTGTTGTCATGGCCAGCGGGATCAATCACCCAGCCCACCGAATACGGATTATTAAAGAAGGCCCGCTGGGTTCTGCGGTCCGTGGCGCTAAAATACGCCCCTAAATGGGGATGACTGTGATACCAGCCGACGACCAGGATGGTATCGGAAACCCGCTCATTGACCCGGCCCCAGATCTCCGCGCCCATCTCCACAGAGACGCGGGAATTGCGGCCCGCCGCGGCCGGCACCGCATCGACCAGGACAACCAGCGGCCCGGCCAGAGGGGCGCCGGCCGCCCGGTTTTCCCAGACACGTCCCAGCAAAATGCCTCCGACCTCCCTCATGTCGCTGCCGACGTGGCCCATCACCGTGGCCAAACAGGCCGGCACTATATAGATCCGACTCCCCCCCATCAGATTCAGGGTGAGGCGAAGCGCCGTGGAACAATCCAGGCACCGCAGCGCCTCGGGCAGACTGCCGATGGTGTTGTCCGACTGCAGTTTTTTCCATTGCATGGCCGCCCCTGTCTACCGTATCGACCGCCAGCCGATGGCCGGTGGCGGCGCTTCGAGGTTCAGGCCGGCCAGAGCGGTGGTGGGAAAGAGTTCGGGATGCAACCTCTGGTGCAGGACAAACCAGCTGGCCGCGGCGATGTTGGCGGCACTCTGCGGGTTGGTTATTACCGGGTCGAGGGCTATGGCCTTCATCAGCCGGATGACAAAAAGCTCGAGGTTTTCGGTGATCTGCCACTCGCCGAAACACCATTTGCCGCTCGGGAAGACATTGGGATGCCAGATCGGCGTTTTGAAATTGACCGAGGGGCCGGGCGGAAAGGGGTAGGTCTCGGGCAGATCGATTTCGACGACGCTTGCCTCCTGTTTCTCGCGCGGATAATCGCTGTTAAAGGCGGTCGGGATAACGATCCGCAGGACAATCGATCGTGCGGGATCCCCGGTGATGCGCAGAATGGTCAGGGTCCGGGGCATTCTCGCCTGCAGTTCCCGCAGTTTTATGACGTCAACGCGGCGGCGCGCCGCCGACACCCCCGCAACAGTCATGGCCGCATCCCTCCCGCGACAAGAACGGGCTGAATCTCCAGTGTTTCACCGGCGCTGATTCCCGCTTTGGCGAGCGATGCCGAGGGATTGAGGGTTTGCGGCGGCGTCTTGGAAACATTCGTCACCGTGTAGTCGGTCTCCTTCGGCAAGGCCCAGTTATCAATCGCCGCCTGGATAATGTCACCGCAGGTCTGGGTATCGGCAACGGTTATTTCCGCCTTTCTCGCCTTGTCGGCGGTTCGCAGTATCAGACTGATGTCACGCATTTTCTATATCTCCATTTCTACTACCACCTGCCGGTTTCCGGTGTGGCAGGTGATAAACTTGCACGGCACGTCCCGGCCGGCAAAAGTTGCCTCGAACTCGTCGAGGGACAATCGCTCGACAAATTCCGTCACGACCGATTGCGCCTGGCAGACAGGACAGAACGTCACGGCGTCATTGACCTGCCGCACCGAGGCGAAATAGTCCTGGCGGCGCCCGCACCGGGTGCACGTGCCGCCAAGCAGCACCGGTTCACTCAACACGACCTCGACACCCGCAGCGCAGGCCGAGGGCAAGCCGGCATGGGGTGTACAGGAACGCTTTGCCGTCAGCCGCACGGCGGAAGGATCGATGGTTGCACAGCCGGGACAGTTGTCCTGCCGCTGGATGACCGACACCGTTGAGGCCAGGCTGATCGAGTCATGAAACTGCCGGACGGCCTCCTGCTGTGCCTGGGCATGGCCATTGAGCCGGTGCAGCAGCATCGAGGCCACCACCGCTCCCGCCAGGCTCGATGTTATCGGGGTTGTCGGCACCTTCTTCTCTTCATAGGAGACTTTGCGCAGCCGGCCGCAGGAATAACGCTTTTGCATTGCCGTATATACCGACGGAGGCAGGGTGCACTCATAACAGGCGCTCGCCGCACGGGTCGCGAACGGGAACATTTCGACACTCGAATAGCGGCTGTCGATGCCGGTGTTATAAAAGTCGGTTCGGGCCATCAGGCAGAGCTGATTGAGCCCGGTCCGCGCCTCGTAATTATCCGCACAGCAGACCACCGCATCGGACTCGGCGATCTGTTCGAGGGTCAGCGCCTGCCAGAAATCAGCGTTCACCGGCAGGATATCGACGCCTGGGTCGAGCCGGCGGCAGGCCGCGGCGGCGACGTCCGCTTTATATCGATCAATGTCGGTGTCGCGAAACAGCACACTCCTGGGCAGGTTGTGCGGTTCGATGGTATCGAAATCAAAGATGCGGATGTGCCCGACACCAAGCAAGGTCAGGTTTTTCAGTACTTCATTCCCCACGGCGCCGGCACCGACCACAACGATACGGGCCTGGCGCAGCCTGTTGCAATCGAACCAGTCGATCAGGCCGTAGCGCTGGTAACGATCGCCCGCCGTGTCGCTTTGCATCATGACATCAGCCGGGCATAGGCGGCGTTAATCAGCTGAATCACCTGCTCGTTGTGGTTTCTCATGAACGGGTCGGCCCGGTCGGGGTGATAGATCTTGACCATCCGGCGATAGGCACGCTTGATGTCGGCAAGGCCGGCCCGGGGAGGAAGGGCAAGCAACTCGTGCGGCTCCTGTCCCCTGAGGCGCGCAAGCTCGTCCGACAGGAGCGGCGATCTGTTTTTCCACTTCATGGCATGCTGCATGTGTTCCATTGTTTACATCACACAGGCGATCAAGTTTCCTTTTCGCCCCTTAGCCGAAGAACCGGCACTGACCTGTGCGGCATAGCGGCGATAATTATAGCGGGCGAAGGCATCGCCTCCGACGGCCAGACCGTATTGTTCGCGCCGGACCCTGACGCAGACCAGTTCCGCCTGCAGGCAACCGATGCACCGGCCGTCATTTTCGGCGCGGAGCACCTCGACACTCGCCTGCTGGTAAAAAACCCGGCAGCGGCGGCACTGGAACAGACCGGCATCCGGCTGCAGCAGTGCGCCGGTCAGGGCATCAACCAGATCGCCGCCGTCGACGCCGGGGCACGAATCCCCGCGGTCAGTCACCGTAAAGGCGGTACGCCCTGGTGCCGCGCCGCTGGTTTTCTCGACAGACCGATAGACGTTGGAGACACGCTGGGGCGGCACCGCGCAAGGTGCACCAGGTGGCCGATGCGCACCGCGCCCCGCCGCCGCGGTCTTTTTACACCGGGAACCGACGACAAGGAAAAGGACCGAGAGTATGGCGATGGTGACAAGAAATTCCATGTTTTTTTTTGGGCCCTCACCCTGGTTGCAGCGCACCTCTCATTTCCGGCGGATCATACCCGCTGGTATTCAAATAGCGTGCCCGGCGGGCAGTTAATGGCAAGTGCCGTTGACAAGGGGGCAGGACGGCGGGAAAGGGCTGAAGGAAAAAGAAAAGGGGCAATCACCTCTCTCATCGGGCGGGAGGTTTTCTCTCACCGGTGAGAGAGCGCGGAGCAGGCGGCGGGCAGGTTTGGCGCAGGCCGTCATCGACCCGGCAGAATATCAGCGCGACAAGAACGGTGGCGAGGAGGGCATTCGCCGGAACATGCAGATTAAAATCAAAACAGCTGTGGATGAGGATGGCGGCGAGCCCGGTCAGGGCACTGAGGGTGATGCTCCAGAGCTGATTACCCCGGCCGGCCATTCGCCGCCAGCCTTGCCGGAAAATAACCGCCAGCAGCAAACAGAGCAGCGGGATGAAGGGCAAGCCGATTTCGGCGGTAAAATGCAAGTAATCGTTATGCGCTTCAAAAAATCTGGCCAGAACCGGCGGATGATAACGCAGATACACGGTGGCGAAACTGCCCGGGCCGGAACCGAGCAGGGGAAAATCGCCGATCATGGTGAAGACCTCCGCCCAGATGGCGCGCCTGCCGCCAATTTCCATGATGGTCTGCTCCGTGGTCAGGGTGAGGATCCTCTCGACAATTTCCCGGCTGGACAGGATAAAGAGCAGCACGGCGAAAAAACCGGCCAGCAGCAGGGAGAGAATCATCTTGCTTTGAAAGCGCTCCTGGGTGAGGAGAACCAGGGCCATGGCGGTCAAACCCAGGCTGAGCGACAGCCAGCCGCCGCGGGAAAAGGAAAAGATGTGGGCGGCGACGAGGAAAACGGTGAGGCAGAGCAGAACCGAGAAAACCGGGCTGCGCCTTTTTTTGGCGAGAAACAGGCCGATAACCAGGGGAATGACCATCTCCAGATACCCGGCCAGGTGATTGCGATTGCCGAACGGCCCGCTGATGCTGTAGCCGGTGGAAAGCTGATGGGGGTAGGTCCACCAGCTGACTGGCAGCAGGTCCAGCCGCTTGAGAAAACCGACCAGGGCGAGGAGGACGGCGACACCGATGAGGACAGAGACCAGTGTCCGCTGCTGTTTTCTGGTGCGGACCGTGTAAAGCGTGATATAGAACAGGGCAAGATATGAGAGGAACAGGCCGATGGCCTCGGCAGTATACTGGCCATAGGGCGAGAAAACTGCCGACAGCAGCACCAGCAGGAGCAAGGCGAGCAAGGGAACGTCCAGGGTCGTCCGGTAAAGGCGGAGCGGCGCAAAACCGCGCAACGGCCTGGTCTGGCCAAACTGCCCGGCCAGCCATTCAAGAACCAGCAGCAGCAGCAGGACCACCACGGCGAGGAGGATCACCGTTTGCGCCCAGGGATGAACCGAACCCCTGGCCAGCGGGGTAAAGAGCAACAGCCCATACAGCAGCATGGACGCCGCCTGATGGCACATTCTGGAAAACAGAGGCGAGGTCATGACCGTGCTCCCTGCCGCCCGCCGTGCAGTATGGTGTGCAGCGCCTTGACCTTTTCCTGATACTGCAGGTTGTCCGGAGCCAGCTGCAGAGCCTGGCGGGCCTGGCGCAGGGCCGTCGGATAGTCCAGTTGCTGTTCCGCGACCAGGGCCAGGTAATACACGAATTCAGGCCGATCGGGGGCCAGGCGCACCGCGGTCGTCCAGTCTTCCTTCGCCCCCGGGTAGTCTTTCAAGCTCATTCTGATCCATGCCCGGCCGCTGTAGCGCACAGGATTCGGACCCGTCGCCACATCGATGGCCCGGGTCGCCGCCCGTTCCGCCGCGGCCAGTTTTTTCTGCCTTTTCAATGCCTCGATAAACAGGCCATGGTAGCCGTCATTGGCCGGTTCGAGGACGGTGGCCTGGTGGGCGGCCACCTCCATCTCGTCCCAGTCTTCAACCCTGGCCGCCAGTTTCGCGCGCAGGGCGTAGCCTTCCGCCTGATATCTCCGCTCGGTGATCCGCTCGAGATGGCCGCGCGCCAGATCATCCTGGCCCATCTCCAGGCGGCAATAGGCGAGGAGCAGCTCGCCTAAGCTGGAGAGAGCGGAGAAATCCATGGCCGTTTCCGCCGCACCGCAAAAATCGACAAAGGCCTGGAACTGTCCGGCCGCCCGATAGCGCGCCCATATCTGCCGGAACACGCTGTCCGGTGCGGTATTGTGCAGGAGGGCGGAGAGAAAAGCGGTCTTTGCGTCCTCCAGCTGGCCATTGTGCAGATACAGCTCGCCCATCCGCAGAAAATCCGACGGCGGACGGTTCTCCGCGCCCTGGGTGAAGCTCCGGCTATAATAGTCAACCGCCTGGGCGGAACGGCCCTGGTGCGAGACGAGGTCGGCGAGCACCCTGTTCGCCTCGGCGGACGGCCGGGCACTGGCCAGGGCGTCGTGCAGGCCCTGCTCCACGGCCATCTCCATTGGTGGGGAATAAAAAACTTCTTTTTGCAGTGGATAATAAATGCGCGGATACAGGGCGGCCAGGCGGACGACGACGGACCTCATTTTTTCATCGTCGCCGATGCCGTGCAGATAGCGCAGGAACAGCCAGTGCGCCCCGATTCCCCGTG
>CAMBBS010000055.1 GCA_945863875.1 Desulfopila aestuarii DSM 18488 | reverse complement strand
ACGGAAAATCCCATTGGCTTGATGCCGTTTGTGTCGGTGCAACAGGCGGGCGTGTCCATATTCCGCCGGGATTGCAACCTCTCTATGTTTCTGCTGCTGGCAGGGTGTCTGTGCGAAGGTCCGGCAGTTTCAATAGCAAGACAGAAGCGGGTACAATACAGGGGATTTTATGGAAACATTGCTCTCTTTTGCAGCGTGCCGATGGTTACAACTACTACATGGGAGACGGCGTTCCCTCCTCCACCTGAAGGAAGAGGTAGCCAGGTTGTAATTTTAGATGAATAAGATAAACAGGGCATTGAAGAAAAGATCCGTGGTGTGGCTGGGCGTTCTGGTGTTTCTTTGCATCACGGCGGTGACGGTGTATGCGGTGCTGCAGGCTATGTGCATCCGGAAGCGGATCTTCTGCTTGAGACGGCGCGACAGGCCGGTCAGTCGGCTCCCCGTGACCTGATGATTATCCTAAAGGATTATGAACAGGAAATCTGTTTTATTCTCATGCTCTGGGGCAGTTACCTCCTCTTGAGTAAATGCCGGGCTATCCTGCGCAATAATTACCTTTTTACCGTTGATCTGATCGAGGAAACGGCAGGCGAGAACCTGGTGCCGGAAACGGTCATTGAAAAACTGGATACGGAGCTTTCCGCCGGGCGTAGTGCCGCAATTCTTGTTCAGACGTTGCGCTGCGCCCTGTGGCGTTATGCCGGGACGAGGAATGTGCAAAATCTTTCCGACGCGGTGGAAAGCAGTGTCGAGGCGCTGGCCATTCGTCAGGATGCCGAAAATTCGATGATCCGCTATCTTATCTGGGCCATTCCCCCCATTGGTTTTATTGGTACGGTGCGCGGTATCGGCGAAGCACTGTCCCTTGCCGACAAAGCCCTTGCCGGAGACATCGCCGGAATGACCAATAGTCGTCTCGGGGTCGCCTTTAACTCGACATTTGTCGCCCTGTTGATCAGTATTCTGCTGATGTTTCTCTTTCATCAACTGCAGCGCCTGCAGGATGGCCAGCTGGTCGATATCCAGGCCTACTGCGCCAGGTGTCTTCTTGCCCGCATTAAATAAACGGTGCATCAAACGGTGAATCGGTGAGAAGGCGTCGCACGTCGCAAGGTTTCAACCTGGCTTTTCTGGACATTATGTCCTGTGGTCTCGGCGCCATAGTCCTGGTGTTTATGCTGGTCAAGCACAATATCGGCAATGTGCCTGGGAAACCGATCCGTTGACCGAAGATGTGCAGCGCCTGGAACTGCGGCAGGATGGACTGCAGCAGACCTTGGCCCAGCTGCGGCATATTGCCCGGTCGGAGGCGGAGAAAATTGCCCGGCAAAAAGCAGAGCTCACCACCCTTGAGCAGTCGCTCTCGCAAAAAGATGTGCGCATGGTGCAGAAAAAAGAGCAGCTGGACGCCCTGAAAAAGGATATTTCCACCAGGCCGGTGGCCCAAACGGAAGATCCTGTGCAGGAAGATCGGGGCGGGGAAGAGAATTACCTGATGGGCCTCAAGGTTGCCGGGCGGCATATTGCCGTACTGTTCGACAGCAGTGCCTCGATGACCGACGAGAAGCTTCTTGATATCATGAAAAGAAAAAACGACTCCGTGGAGAACAAGAAACGCGGGCCGAAATGGCTGCGCACGAAAAAAACTGTCCGCTGGCTGCTTGCCCGGGTGCCGACGGCCAGCCAACTTACGCTGATCTCATATAATGGTCAGGTGAAATCCCTCGGTAATAATGCGGTGAAAGGCGGTGCGACGGATACTCCGGCAGCACGTGCCGCCCCCTCTCCCAAGACCTTGATGCCATTGTGCCTGAAGGCGCCACCAATCTGCAGAAAGGGCTGCAGGCAGTGGCCCAGAGCGGCGCCACTGATCTTTACCTGATCACAGATGGTTTGCCGACGACCGGTGACTCGCGCTATGCCGGTCTGAATCCTTTTGCCGCCTGCAGTTCCCTGCTCGGCAGATCGAACACGATTTCCGGTGAGTGCCGGGTAAGGCTTTTTCGACAAACCCTGAAGGATACCAGCCTTGGCGGGGTAAAGGTCAATGTCATTCTCCTGCCTATTGAAGGCGATCCCGATGCGGTGAATGAATATTGGGCCTGGGCGGCCACAACAGGAGGCCTGCTGATCAGTCCCGCCGGAAACTGGCCATGAAAATCAAGAAAAAAGATTTTGATATCTTTACCCTCGCCTTTCTCGATATTATATCCTGTGGTTTCGGCGCGGTAATACTGCTGGTGCTGATCTCCAATACCGCGGGTGATGTGGTGAACTCGGTCAAGGAGGATGCGGTTGACACTCTTCTTGGTCAATTGACAAGCCTGGAAAGCCGGAGAGAGAGCCTGGCCGGGGAAATTGATGCGCAAAAGAAAAAAACGAGGCGCAGCTGGCCGAAAGCGGTGGCTTAGCCCGTGCGGCAGAGACTCTTGGTCTGAGCCTAGCGCAAAAAGAACGTGTGGAAAATTCCCTTGCCGGTGATCTGGAAGGCTTGTCGCTGGTGCAATCGACGCTGCAGAGGATGGCTATCGCGCCGGCGACCAGCACCGCCACCCGTGATGAGGAAGTCGGCGGTATTCCGGTGGACAGTGATTTTGTCATTTTCATTGTTGATACCTCGGGGAGTATGCTGTCGATCTGGGACCGGGTCGCACGGGAAATCCTGCATGTTCTGCAGATTCATCCGCAGGTGAAGGGGTTTCAGATTTTAAACGATCAGGGCAAAGCGCTTCTTGACGGCTACAGCGGCCGGTGGATTCCCGATACCCCGCAACGGCGCAAGAGTGTCATGCAGGTGTTTGCCGGCTGGCGGGCTGCCTCGAACAGCAGCCCGGTCGAAGGAATACAGATGGCCCTGAAACGTTACGCCAAACCGGGTCAATCGACGGCGATCTATGTTTTTGGCGACGATTATAGCGGCTCCTCCTACGATCCGGTTATTGCCGCCATTACCGAGATGAACAGGCTGCCGACAAACGGCCGGCGCCTGGCAAAAATACATGCCGTCGGCTTTCTGTCAAAGTATACTACCGGGCGTTTTGCTATCTTGATGCGCGAGATGACGAAGGTAAATGGGGGAACTTTTCTGGCGCTGCCGATATAGCGAGGTGAGCAGGGTATTTGTTTACGACAATATTCTATGCCGTGGATGCGGCATTTTTCTAAGAGCATGAGGAAACACTCATGAGGAGGTTGCATGGTCAGGATTATAGCGATATACGGCAGTCCCCGGCGCGATGGAAACAGTGCCGGCCTTCTGAAACAGGCGGTGGCCGGGGCCCGGCAGGAGGGGGCTGAGGTGGAAGAGGTTTTCCTCCGCGACTATAAGATCTCACCGTGCATGGAAATATACGCCTGCAGGAAAAGCGGCGAATGTGGGATTCGCGACGATTTCCCGAAAGTTCTCGCCAAAGTCGAGGCCAGTAGCGGGATTATGCTCGCCTCGCCGATCTTTTTTTACTCCGTCAGTGCGCATACGAAAGCCTTTATGGATCGATGCCAGTCGCTCTGGGTGCGAAAGTACTGGATCAATAAGGAAACCTTTGGCGAGGTGCCGAAGACCCGCAAGGGATTATTTATTTCGGTGGGCGCGACCAAGGGCAAGAAACTCTTTGAAGGAGCCATTCTGACCGTCAAATATTTTTTTGATGTGCTCAATGCGGAATTATGGAAAACCGTTCTCTGTAGAGGGGTGGATCATAAGGGCGATATTGAAAAAAAGGAGGAGTATCTGCGCGAGGCCTTTGAGGCGGGCAGGGAGCTGGCAAAGGTGCTCCTGGAAAAGAAGAGAGAGCAAGGGGAGCAAAAGCTTTAAAGCGAGCAGGGGCGGCCCTTAAATACGGGAGCATTGCCGCGCCGGCTGCGGCTCAAGTCCTGATCGCCGGCGTTGCTTGGGTCGCACCCCGCTCAGCGGGAAAGACGCCGGGATATTTGCCGTACCAGAGAATATTCCGGTAGTTAACCGGATCGGTGGCACCCTCGGTATTGAAAAAGAGTAAGGTCGACTCCGCTCCGATGGCCAGTTTTTCCTTGATTTCGCTGAACGCGGCATGGTTGGTGAGCAGGTCAAGGAGGCCGATTCCCACTGCCCCGGATTCACCCGCTTCTATCCGGCTGTCGCCGCCGATGGGGTTGGCGAGAATGCGCATGCCGTTGGCCGCGACGTAATTATCACAGCTGACATAACAGCTGGGAAAATCACGGAGAATTTCCCAGCTGATCGGGTTTGGCTCGCCGCAGGCCAGGCCTGCCATAATAGTATTAAGGTCACCGGCCACCGCATGCGGCTTCCCGTCACCAGCTTGGGCCGATGCGAAAATACAGGCGGCATTGTTCGGTTCCATGATGATAAAACATGGCGGCTGGCGGGGGTATTTATTGACCAGATAGGCAACAACCGCCCCGGTCATGGCGCCGACCCCGGCCTGGACAAAGACATGGCTCGGTATCGCATCGTGTGCGGCCATCTGTTCCAGGGCCTCTCGGCACATGGTCATATAGCCCTGCATTATCCACAGGGGAATCTCTTCGTATCCCGGCCAGGCGGTATCCTGGAGCAAATACCAGCCATTTTTCTCCGCGGTTTCGGCAGCCAGACGGACCGTGGCATCATAGCTCATATCCGTTACCTTCACGGTCGCGCCGTGTGAAGTTATGTTCTTGATGCGCGAGCGGGCGGTACCTTTCGGCATGAAAATCACCGCATCCTGTCCCAGCTGCTGGGCGACCCAGGCGATCCCCCGGCCATGATTGCCGTCCGTGGCTGTGGCAAAGGTCATGCGGCCAAGCTGTCGGCGCACATCACCACTGACCAGGTAGGCATAGTCGGTTTCCG
This sequence comes from Desulfopila aestuarii DSM 18488, assembly GCA_945863875.1. Lineage (GTDB taxonomy): Bacteria > Desulfobacterota > Desulfobulbia > Desulfobulbales > Desulfocapsaceae > Desulforhopalus_A > Desulforhopalus_A aestuarii_A. Next base: position 19,762 of record CAMBBS010000055.1, on the reverse strand, counting down.
CCAGGGCCACATTCAGTTTTTGGCAGATCAGCCGGGCTGCGGCGTAACTGCCGCCGAGCACTTTGAAGGCCTTGAGATCAAAGCGGCTTGATTCGTCCTTGACGAAAATGTTGCCGACACCGCTGGATTTTGCCACTCCCTTGAGTGATACAAGTGGTGTGGTCTGGTAGCCGGGGAGTTGCCGGTGGAACCTGTGCACCTTGCCGGCGATTTCTTCGCGGAACTGTACTGGTAATTTGCTTGGCTGAGGGTTCTGCAGCCAAGCCTGGAAGAAATAGTCGGGGATTTCCAGCAGCATAGACAATCTGTCAGTGATACACGCGTTCCATCTGATTTAATTGTTCCTGGGCGTACAGATCCTCAACCCAGGAATTGTTTTTATTGTTGGTGATGATAACACGCATCCTTGCTTTCGGCTTGGTGTTGATTGTCTTGTTTGCCTTGTTTGCTTTGGTCGGTTTTTTTAAAATGACTGCATTATCCGCGGCTGGCAGGGGTGGTTTCTTGTAGTTTCGCAAATTACTGAAGTCGTCTGACATGATTTACTCTCCTCTCTCCAGGATAAACATCAAAAAAAAAATCGTTTCGTACCGTAAAAATCCTTTCTAGTTTTTTAATAAAGAAATTCATATAGATACATTTTGTCGACGTAATTCCAGTTCATTGATTTTGAACGAATATAGCGCATTATAAAAGAAATTGAGAAAGAGTAAATGGGCGAGAATACCCAGAACTACTGGGTATATATACGGAGGTTTGTTGGTATATGTCTATAAAATCAATAACATGTGTTGTTGTAGTTTGTCCGTAATAATGTGATGGTGTCGTATAAACGGTTTTTACGATTTTATCAATAGGGTGATAAGTTCGGAAAAATATTGAAGAGTTACTCTTCCGGCACTGTCGATATCTTCGCCCAAAGCGACAAAACCATGATCTTTTAAAATAAAAAAAGAGGTGTCCGGAGTGACCAGCGCCAGTGCCGAGTCGGCAAGCTCCTGAGTGCCGTAGTCATGAAATCTTTTCGTTACGGGAATATTGAGATCTCTAGCGTGGATGTTCAGCAGGGAACAATGGCCATGCAGGATGGCCTTGATCTGCGGCAGTGCACGGTACAGGGCGTTGTGGAGAAAACATTCCGAGGAAGGCGGGGCGGACCCTTCGGTGATAAAGGTGGGCGACTGTTCTTCAAAACGGACGACATGGCAGAAATCGGCCGGCTGCAGAATTTCTGCCGGGGTCATTGCCGATTTTGTTATGACGAAGGATGTTGGCCCGGTTCTATAGGAATGGTTGCCATAGGCGCCGCACGCATGAACGGGTGCCAGACCAAGCTGCGAGAAAAGATATGCCCAGCGGTTGAGAAGCGCTAAGCGGTGGTCGTAGGCGAAGGTCGTTCTTGTCGGCTGGTACTGAAATTTTACGCCCTGGTATGTTTCCATAACCGCCTGGCCTCCACCGGCTTTTCCGGGCTGAAGAAAAAAAGGGTTTGCGATAAGCCTCGCAAACCCTTTTTCAATGTTAGAGCAAGAAGGTAACTCAGTTGAGAATACATCATTTGAAACGCCAGCACAATTCCAAATGATACAGGCACACTTGAGTTTCTACGGGTAAGTCCGCAGCATAGAGTCAAAGGTTTGTGGGAAGATGTGAGAACCGAAAGCCCTTGAACCGTACGAAAGCAGTATCAAACCTTCGCTTTGACTGAAGTGGAGAAACATTTGGTTGGAAGTTGTGCCTGTTTCTTCCCTTCTCGTGCCGATTCCCTTTCGAGAAAATCGCGATATTCACACATATGTCCCAATGCCTTAACTGCACGTTCGGGACTGTTGAAGAAGACACCGTTATATTTTGAGTTATCAACTTCATAAATCGAACGTTTTTTGGGATCGGAAGTCAAGGTTACACCAAGGATTGGCTTTCTAAATCTTTCCATCAATTCAACCGTATGCCTGATATACTGATGCTCCCATTTCTGCAGCCCTAACAGGATTTTCCCTGAGTCTTTCGGATCAGTCCCAGCGGCTACTGCATCAACGGATTCCAGCAATGTCTGCAAAAGATATTCCCGTCCTGAAATTCCCAGATGTATTATAGCGTCGCAACCATCCCAGGCCGCTAACACTTCAATAGCCTTCATTGGAAGCTCCAGGTCATTTTCACCAACCAGGTCAACAGGGTTGGTACGACTCCAGTAAGGTGGGAGCATTCCATCGAGCACAGCAACTATTTCATCGCTGAGTGGCTCCACACGCAATTTCTGATCACTGCACAAATCACTTGTGACAACCCCCCATCCACCACCAAGAGTCATTATTGCAACCCTGCGACCTTGAGGCATTGGCAGTGAAGAAAACACCATCGAGGCATCCAGCATATCCACCGGGTGATGGACACTCACCACACCGGTTTGACGACAAAGCGCCTCAAATAGCCTGAAGTCTGCTGCCATTGCCCCGGTATGGCTTGCCGCTGCCCGATCTCCGGCCTCGGTTCTCCCACCTTTAAGGACAATTACCGGTTTCTTCTTGCCTACTCTGCGCGCCGATTCGAAAAATCTTTTGCCGTCTTTGACACTCTCAAGATAGAGAAGAACCGTCCTGGTCAGTTCATCCACCTCAAAAGCTTCCATAAAATCTTCTATGGCGACCATTGCCTCATTTCCACTTCCTCCGAAAGCTCTGATTCCCAACCCCTGAGCATCGGCGAAACTCAGCAACTGAACCCCCATATTCCCAGATTGCGATATAAGTGCAGTACTGCCCGGTTTTGGCCCTACATGGACTCCGGTTAAAATGATGTTGGCGTGGGGATTCTGGATACCCATTGTATTGGGTCCAAGGAAGACAATTCCCGCATCACGTGCATCTTGGACAAGCTGATTCTCTAAAATTCTGCCATCTTGTCCTGTCTCAGAAAAGCCGGAAGATATAAGCAAAACCGACTTTACTGCCTTTTGTTTTAAATCTTTTATCAAACCTCGGACCAACGCAGCGGGAATGGTGACAACGGCCAGATCAACAGGTCCCGGTACCTCGGAGATGCTTTTGTAAACAGGTCTTCCCCACTGCGTGCCACCTTTGGAGTTAATCAGATAGACATCTCCCTTGTAGCCATGGGCCAAAAGGTTAGCAGGTAATGACTGCCCCCATTTTCCGAATACGCTCGATGCACCAATAAAAGCAATTGATCCGGGATGAAATATATCACCAATGAGAGCAGGAGATATAACGGGTCGTGATTTTCTGGGCGTCTCCTCTTGCAACACGACCAGCCCATCAACGGCACTGACCTGACCATCCGGGCCAACAAGCAGTGGATTAATATCAACCTCTGCGACATCCGGTCGTTCAACTGCAAGTTTGGAGAGCGCTAAGAGACAATTGACCAGGGCTTTTCTATCTGCCGCTTGCTCACCGCGATATTCTCCTAAAAGTTTAGAAGCTTTTATCTCGCCAAGCATGGTTTCGGCTTCTATTTCGTCGATGGGTACAGCTCGAAATACTACATCATCCAACGCCTCGGTAAACACTCCCCCAAGTCCGAACATCACAATTGGACCAAACACAGGGTCACGCATTAAACCTGCGACAAACTCACGCTTACCGTTGAGCATGGGCTGGATTAAATACCCTTCCAGATCTTTACCGGCTGACTCACGGATCGCTTGTGCTGCTTCCCGCACCTGCTCAACATTGGACAACCCCAGACGCACTAATCCTCGATCGCTTTTATGGGTTAGTTTTGCTCCATGGCCCTTTAAAACAACAGGAAACTTCAGATCGATAGCAGCTTGAACTGCATCTTCTCTATCTTTGGCTATAATTTCTTGCACTACCGGAACGCCATAATCAGCAAGAAGCTGTTTTGATTTAAATTCACTAAGACTTCTCATGTACATGTCCTTTTGATGAAAAGGTGGGAATAAACTGATTTTTACCATCTTCCTTAGAGCAGCTCCAGGGTATCTGCTTTTGGGCAATTGAATAAGATTGAGAAGAGAGTGTAACCGCCCCGCAAACTGGTGGGAGATTGTATCACCTGCCGCTGTTCAATACACCTGCAATCCTTTTGTTATACGAATTAAATACGCGATATTTACAAAAACTTGGTCTGAGAAAGCAGAAAATCCAGTACCTCTTCCTGGGATATGCTTGCCAGATCACGTTAACCAGACCGGTCACTAAATCGGGTGAGAACGTCTTCTCAGGTATTGATGGTATTTTCTTGGAGTTGGCTCGGTGATGCTGCAGATGAAAATTGACACCCTGTGATGCTTTCACCGCCTGTTGTTGGGGGTGTGGGCGAAAAAAAGCCTTGATTTACATTGCCAACAGACCTCTCTTGACCTATAGAAAATGGCAGGAGTGATCAGTTCTCCTGCCGTTTGCCCGACCGGCGTTTCAACCACTGCTGCAGCTGCTCCATATAGATATAGAACACCGGCGTGACATACAGGGTTAAGGTCTGGGAGAAGAGCAGGCCGCCGACTACCGCAAGGCCCAGTGGCCTGCGCGATTCAGCACCTGCGCCGTAGCCGAGTGCAATCGGCAGGCCGGCCATCAGTGCTGCCATCGTCGTCATCATGATCGGCCGGAAACGGATAATGCAGGCTTCATAAATCGCGTCATGGGAACTCTTGCCCTGCTGCTGGGCGACGACGGCGAAGTCGATCATCATGATACCGTTTTTCTTGACCAGGCCGATCAGCATGATAATGCCGACAAAGGCATAGAGCGACAGTTCCGTTTGAAAAATCAGCAGGGTCAGCAAGGCACCAAAGCCGGCAAAGGGGAGTGCGGTCAGGATGGTCAGCGGATGGATAAAGCTCTCGTACAGAATTCCCAGCACTATATAGATAACGATAATCGCCAGCATGAGCAGCCAGCCCATGCTGGCCTGGGAATCCTGAAACTGCTTGGCACTCCCCTCAAAGGACGCGCTGATTCCATCAGCTAGAATGGTATCGGTGAGCTGCTTCAGCTCGGTCAGCACATCGCCGAGGGCGGCATCCGGCCTGGTGTTGAACGAGAGGGTCACCGAGGGCAGCTGACCGGTATGATTTATCGACAACGGCCCGACCCCTTCAACCATTGTGGCCACCGAGGTCAGCGGTACCAGCTTGCCTTGACTCGACCGGACATGGAGTTTGTCCAGGACCGAAGCGTCGGTCCGGTATTGCGGCAAAAACTCCATAATCACATCATACTGGTCGTTGGCCCCGTTGATCGACGACACCACCCTTTTGCCATAGGCACTGTACAGAGTATCCTCGATCTGCCGCGGCGAGATGCCGAGAAGCAGCGCTCGGTCACGGTCAATCTCGACTTTCAACTCGGGATTTTCGAGTTGCAGGTCGCTTGACACGTCGAGCAGACTCGAATGGTCGCGCATGACCTCCTCAAGCCGTTGCGATGAAGAGTACAGCAGATCGAGATCGAGACCCTGCAGGGTGATCTGATAGAGACTGCGGGTCCTGCGGCCGCCGACGTTGATCGGGGGCCGGTTGATCGGCATTGCCCGTATTCCGGGCACCGAATTGAGTTTCGGCCGGAGTTCCTGAATCACCTCATCGACACTTTGCTGCCGTTCCGCCCGAGGCTTAAGAACCACCAGCATGAATGCCGAGGTATCCACATCGACGAGAAAACGGTCGACATTGGCATTCTTCTGGAGAATTTCCGCGAGCTCCATGGCATGATCAACGAGGGATGGCCAGGAGGTATCCTGGGCAGTTTCGGTGGAAATGATGATCATGTCGCGGTCTTCGGAAGGAATAAAACCTTTAGGCACCAGGGTAAAAAGATAGGCGGTCGCAACCAGAACGGCCAGGGAAAGCAGCATAGTGGCCCAACGATGGCGGAGAACAAAGAGGAGGCTGCGGCCATACAGTCCGACCATCCCCTGGTACATCGCCTCGGTGGCCAGATACGCTCGGCCATGGTGGAGAAGATGGGGCTCGCGGAGGTAACGGCTGCAGAGCATTGGGGTGAGCGTCAGGCTGATTACCCCGCTGACCAGCACGGCAACGCCGATGGTCACCGCAAATTCCCGGAAAAGACGCCCCATCATGCCGCTCAGAAAAAACAGCGGGATAAAGATCGCCACCAGCGAAAAAGTCATCGACAGGATGGTGAAGCCGATCTCCCTCGCCCCGTCGAAAGCCGCCTGCATCCGGTTCTTGCCCATCTCCATATGACGGACGATGTTTTCCAGCATGACGATGGAATCGTCGACCACAAAACCAACCGACAGGGTAAGCGCCATCAGCGAGATGTTGTCCAGGCTATAGCCAAGCAGGTACATGATCGCAAAGGTACCGACGATCGACATCGGCAGCGATAAACTTGGGATGGCGGTCGCCGAGATATTTCTGATAAACAGGAAGATAACCATCACCACCAGGGCAAGGGTGAGGATCATGGTGAATTGAATCTCGTGGACCGAGGCCTTGATCGGCAGGCTGCCGTCGCGCAGGATCGTCAATTTCGCCGCGGCCGGCAGACTTTCCGAAAAAACGGGCAAAACAGCCTTTACGGCATCGGCTACCTCCAGGGTATTCATCCCCGGCTGTTTGTAGACCGCCAGAAAAATTGACTGAGCCTTGCTGGTTCTGGTAAAAAACCAGGCGGCGTCCTGATCGTTTTCGACACTGTCGATGACCCTGGCAACTTCCCCCAGCCGCACCGGCCGGCCACCCCGGACGGCGACGACAATATTCCGATATTCTTCTGCCTCGGTGAGCTGACCGCTCGACTCGAGTGTGACTTTCCGCTTGGCCCCGGTCAGCTCGCCCATCGGTCGATTGGTATTCTGGGCGTCGACGGCACTTGCCACTTCGGCGGCATCCAGATTAACCGCCTTCATGGCGACCGGATCGAGCTGAATGCGCACGGCGTACTTCTGGGAGCCGCGCACTGCAACCTGGGCCACGCCAAGAATGGTCGACAGACGCTGGCTGATAGTCTGTCCATACTGATCGAGAACGGTGAGCGGCAAGGTCGGGCTGGAAAGCGAGATATAGAGTATCGGCAGATCCGACGGGTTGGCCTTGCGAAAGGTCGGCGGTGAGGACATTCCGTCGGGCAGCCTGCCCGAGGCCGAACTGAGCGCCGACTGAACATCCTGGGCAGCCGAATCGATGTCGCGCTCCAGGGTGAACTGCAAGGTGATCTGGGTGCGGCCGGAGGTGCTCACCGAACTCATCGAATCAATACCGGCAATCCGTGAAAATTCCTTCTCCAGCACAGTTGCCACGGACGATGCCATGGTTTCCGGGCTCGCCCCGGTCAAATTCGCCGTGACATTAATGGTCGGGTAATCGACATTGGGCAGGTCGCTCACCGGCAGCTGGGTATAACCGATAAGGCCAAAGAGCAGGATGGTCAGCATGGTCAGGACAGTCATGACCGGCCGACGGATAAAGATATCGGACATGGAGATCATAGTTTGCCCCGCGGCGCTTCACGGTCCGGTGCAGTGGGCAGGCCTGCTTGATCGGCCGAAGCGGCGGTACGATCGGCAACTTTTGCCCCATCGCTCACCTGCAGCTGGCCATCGGTCACGACCTTTTCCCCGGGATTTAATCCGCTTTCGACCACCGTCTCGTCACCAACGATCATGCCGGTGACTATCGCTCGGCTTTCGACGGTCTGATCCTCTTTTACCACAAAGACATGGGCACCGGTCTGGCCGATCTGAATGGCCTGGCTCGGCACGACCGCGACATTTGGGCGCGAGGTGAGGATCAGCCGAACATCGACAAATTGGCCGGGCCAGAGGCTCCTGTCCCTGTTGGCTGTTTCCGCTTTCAGCAGCAAGGTGCCGGTGGTCGAATCGACGCTGTTATCGAGAAAGGAAAATTCGCCCTCCACTTCAGCTCCGGCGGGCTCCGCAATTAAAACCTTCAGGGTACCTGCGCTTCGATATTTTTTCAGCTCGCCGAAATGTCGCCCGGGAACACTGAAGGAAACCTTGATCGGACTGACCTGGTTGATGGTTACCATTGCCGTATCGGCACTGGCTTTGATCAGGTTGCCTTCGGCCACCGGGATTTGACCGGTACGCCCATCGATGGGCGCAAGGATCGAACAGAATTCCAGCTGCAGCCGGGCATTTTCGACTGCCGCTTCATCGGCTTTAATGGTCGCGGCAAGAGTAGCAACTTTGGTTTCCGCCTGATCGGCCTGTTCCGTCGAAACATAGCCTTTCTTCGCCGCCTGCGTGTACCGTTCAAGTTCCTTACGGGCGTTTTCGAGTTCCGCCCGGTCTCTCGCCAGGGCGCCCTGCGCCTGATTGAGCATTGCGGTAAAAGGCCGGGGGTCGATGGTAAAGAGCAGATCCCCTTTCCTGACCTCGTCGCCTTCTTTAAAATGAATGCTCTGCAGGATCCCGGCGATCTGTGACTTGATATCCACCGTTGCAAAAGGTTCGACCGTGCCGATCGCCCTTAGTTCCACCGGCACGGTTTTCTTCTCGACGTGGCCGATCAGCACCGGCACCGCTCTTTTCTTGGGTTGCTCTTCGGCATTACCATTATCATCACGATTATCGGCAGAACAGCCGGAAAAAAGGCCGAGGAGAATGAGCAGGGACAGGCCGGGCAGCATGCGGATCAGAGCTCCGGCCGTTATGGGTGCTGAGGTGTATACGTTCATGACTGGGGATTATCTTGTAAAATTATCACTGTATCGGCTGAAGCGCCGGAATCTGCCTGAATACTTTAATCATCGCGATTTTCATCCTGCCACCCGCCGCCCAGAGCTTTAAAGATGGCAACGAGATCAAGATAAAGACGTTGCTCACTCTGGACGAGCTGATCCTCTGACTGGAAAAGCGCCCGCTCCGCCTGCAGGACGTTAAGAAAATCGGCGAGGCCCGTTTCAAAAAGACCATTGGCCATCAGCACCGCCTTTTCGCCGGAGTTGACCGCCTCGCCCAGGATTCTCCGGGTTTCTAGCTCTTTGACAAAGGCGATCAGACTGTTTTCGACTTCAGCAATGGCGGTAAGCACTGTCTGTTCATATTCGGCGAGAGCGGAATCCCGCCGTGCTTTGCTGATTTCGACGCCGGCCCGCGTCCTGCCCTGATCAAAAAGAGTCAGCTTTATTGCCGGGCCCACCGACCAGTACCGGCTGCCGCCGGTAATGAGATCCGACAAACTGGTGCTCTGCAGCCCCAGCATCGCCGGCAGGGAAAATCGGGGAAATAAATCGGCGGTAGCGACGCCAATATCAGCGGTAGCCGCAGCCAAACGACGTTCGCTGGCGCGAATATCCGGACGTCGCCTGAGCAGCTCCGACGGCAAATGTATCGGGATCTCAGCAGGCACCCGGGGAATGACAGCCTTTGCCGATAACTCCTCGATGAGACTTGCCGGGAGTTGTCCGATAAGAATGGCAAGCTGATGCATCGATCTGCCGATCGAGACCTGAAGCGCCGGAACGATAGCCTTGGTCAGGGAAAGCTGGGTTTGTGCCTGAACCAGATCAAGCTCGTTGCCAAGGCCCATTTCATAGCGGCCCCGGACCAAGTCTACGGTCTTCTCCTGGGTCGCGATGTTGTTGTGTGTTGTCGCCAAACGTTTCTGGCCGCCGCGTAACTCAAAGTAGTTGCTGGCGACTTCAGCCTGCAGGGATACCAGGACATCGTGCAGCTCCTCGTGCGAGGCACCGAGCGAAGCATCGGCAGCCTCGACGGCGCGCTGTACACCGCCGAAGACATCGAATTCCCAGTTGGCGTCAAAACCAAGCTGAAACAGATCCTGACTCCCGTCGGAAGCAGACGCGTTTTCACTCCTTCTGCTGTGGGTCGCAGCCGCCGAACCGCCCACAGAACCTGTCGCCGCAGCAATAATCCTTTCGGCCCTTGCCTCGCGGATACGGGCCTTGGCTCTTTTCAGGTCGTGATTTTCCGCCGCCGCCCTGGCCACCAGAGAATCGAGCAGCGGATCCTGAAAGAGCGTCCACCACAGCCCCACAGCACGGTCGCCGGCAGGGATGATATTGGTCGCAGACGCATGCCACTGCCCCGGCATTTCCGGCTGTGGGGGGTGATAGTCTGGGCCCACCACCATACAACCGGAGAGAAGGAACAACAGGACCGCGACGAGGATTCTTTGCATGTTTTTTCTGCTGCCTGGGGTTATTGGCAAAAAGATCATCAGGTGTAAGGCTGAGAAGGGCGGGTAATGAAGATGTGGAAAAGATGTCTGTACAGTGTAGATTTTCTACCTTTTTCAACGGATCTTGACAAGGTAATTTTTCCCCCCGATAACGCAAGAAGTTCCGGCTAATACCCTACAGGGGGTATAAGTGCCTTGCACAGATTATTCTCCTGTCCGTACGGGAATTGCCGAGATCGACCGGGCCGTGATTTCCCGCAGCAACCATCAGGGAGAGTTTGCGGGCAATGCCATTGAACTGTCTACGGTGAAAGTGCGGCCTTCAGAAGCCGAGCGTGACACAGAATCAGGCAGATGATTCTCAGAAAAAATCTTAACCTTTGACTGTTTATGGTTATCATGTCTTGGCTGAGTCGCCACGGATTATTTTTTCACCGTCAAAAATCACCAACGGATCGATATGACAAAATCTTATGCCCCCCGCATGCATTCGGCGGAACACATACTCAATCAGGCAATGGTCAGGAAATTCGACTGCGGACGTTGTTTCAGCGCCCACGTGAACAAGAAGAAGTCCAAGTGTGACTACCACTTCGCCAGAGCCCTGACAGATGACGAAGCGAAGGAAGTAGAAGCAGTGGTCAATAAGGCGATTTCCGCAAATCTGGATGTAACCGAAGATATGGTTTCCATAGAAGAAGCCAGTCGGAACTTCAGCCTCACCCGTCTTCCGGACGGAGTCGAAACCGTTCGCATAGTGCGCATCGGTGACTATGATTCCTGCCCCTGCATCGGCGAACATGTGGACAATACCTCCGAAATCGGCGAGTTCCATATGATTTCCCAAGATTTCAACGATGGGGTTCTTCGGATACGTTACAAACTCGGCGACCCGGAGGAGCGATGGGGATGACACAGGGAAAAGGACTCGTCCAATTCGCCAGCCCCGGGACTGCCAGTCAGGCTGTCGCAATAAACTGACACCCCACAAGGGGGTATTCTCTTGAGTCCCCGTGCTTTGTGGGGGATCGGTACCTGTAGACAGCTTGTTTTTCTTGCAAAAATACAAGAAAACAACCGGCATGGTAAAATAGCAGTTAAGAGGTGGTGAGGGAACTATCGGCTCCCTGTTGTACCGGCAAGACCGGCCACGGAGAGAGCCTGTAAAACGAGGGGCTTGTGATACCGGTACTATCCACAGAACCCTATTGATTTTTTATTGTTGGCGTAAGCATTCTGTCCTCAGAATGCCATTTGTGATGAAACATAGAGGCTATTTCCCAACGTCGGGACAGTGCAGTTTGTGCTTTGGTCCACCTCCATCCATCATCGTCAGGAGTAAACGTATCCCATGAAATCCTATGGCTCGATTTTGCCCGTTCCCGGACATATTCAGAAAATGCATGCCAAAGCCGCCGAAAGCGCGGCCGATGTTATCTATCATGCCCGACCTGGAAGACAGTGTTCCGCAGGAGGTGAAAGAAGATGCAAGAATGCAGGTTGTTAAGTCTCTGCAAACCATCGGTTGGCAAAAAAAGACTGTAAGTATCCGTATCAATGGTCTTGACACACCTTGTGCCTGCCGGGACCTGCTGGAAATTATCGAAGGGGCAGGTGGGGGGAAGGTGCACTCAATTGCCGGTATTGCCGATTACTCTGCCTCTGTCGGCGCACGTCTGGTTTCCATTTCCGGACACGGGGACAACGAAGCCGATATCTCTCCGGGCCATCGCCGGCATTTTGCCCTCAGCCGCATTGTCCTGGCCGCCAAACAACAATTACGCGGTGCAATCGCTGCTGCCTCCCTCACAGATTATTTTCTTTTTTTTTTGCAAGAAAACGATCTGTAAGGTACCGGGCGGGTTTAGAGCCCGCCCCCTGCAGAGTCCCGGCTTGCTTTCCGTTTACCGGGGTTAGATAGTTTTTCCTTGCCCTCTGATGTCTTAATGTTTGAAGACGCTAACACAGGCTTACGTTGGATTATGTTCCGTGGTATATGTAGTCATTCTGGCGGGATAGAACGGCCGGACGGGAAACGCCGGGGTGGAAATAACCGGTGCTGGTAAGGGCAGTGCTTGAAACGAAACCTAAACGTCAGGCGGGCGACCTTCCTCCCCGTAGGAAGATACCATAGAAAAGAGTGCCGACATGTCGAATGCAACTCACGGCTTACGTTGGGCGAACATCGCCCGCGCGCTGAAATCCCGCAATTATCGCCTGTTCCTTTTTGGACAGGGTGTTTCACTGATTGGCACATGGATGCAACGGACAGCGCTTCTTTGGCTGGTGAGCACCTATTTCTCCGAGGCGCGAAGCGCCGCTTTCTGGCTTGGCGTGGTCGGGTTTTCCAGCCAGATTCCGGCAATTGTGCTGACACCGCTGGCAGGCGTTCTGGCAGATCGATGGGACCGGCACCGGATGATCATGGGCACCCAGATCCTGGCTATGCTGCAGGCGCTGGTGCTGGCGGTACTTACCCTGACAGGGGTACTCGAGATCTGGCATATCATTGTGCTGTCGTTGTGGCTGGGAGCGGTCAACGCAGTGGATGTGCCGACACGGCAGTCGTTTGTCGTGGAAATGGTTGATCGGCCGGAGGATCTGAACAGCGCGATCGCCCTGAACAGTTCGATCGTCAACGGCGGTCGGATGCTCGGCCCGGCATTGGGCGGCATCATGACCGCGTTGTTCGGCTCGGGGTATTGTTTTTTGTTGAACAGCGTGAGTTTTCTGGCGGTGATCTTTGCGCTTCGAGCAATGCGTATCAAGCCACGGATGATTGCGAGTGCACGCAAGCGTATATTGAGCCATCTGGTTGAAGGATTCCGCTACGCAATGGGTTTTCCGCCGATTCGCGGATTATTGCTGCTCAGGGCCTCGGTGAGTCTGGTGGGCCTTCCTTATGCTTCGATGCTGCCTGTGTTTGCCAGTCATCTGCTTGGCGGCGGACCGAGGTCGTATGGAATGCTGGTTACCGGCGTAGGTGTGGGAGCGTTGTCGGCAGCCATTTACCTGGCTAGTCGATCGAGCGTGCTCGGACTTGGCAAGGTCATCGTCATCGCCACTGTGGTGCTGGGAACCGGGCTGATTGTCTTCTCTTTTAGCCGGTCGTTCGTACTTTCACTCATGCTCATGCCACTGCTGGGTATGGGCCAGATGCTGGTGATGGCCTCCACCAACAGCGTGTTGCAGACTATTGTCGATGATGACAAGCGCGGCAGGGTGATGAGTTTCCATTCGCTCGCTTTCATGGGCATGGTACCGATCGGTAATCTGTTGGCCGGTGCGTTTGCCCGCCATTTTGGCCCGCCCCTGACCATCTCTATCTGTGGGGGCTTATGTATCGTCACAGCTATCGTGTTCAGCAAAAGCCTCCCCGGCCTACGCAAATTGGTCCTTCCTGTCTATGTGCGCAAGGGCATTAGTCCCGAATGAGGTAGCTGCTTGTCCATTGACTAGCATGACACGGATCCGCTCTTCTGGGTCATCAGCTGCCGCTATGAAAAAGGGTCGATTATCATTACTTCCATTCGAGCCTGTAAAGACTGGCCGGAGGCATTTAATGATGATGTTACGCTTACTTCTGCCATTTTTTGCATTTTTGCGCCGCCGCCAACAGTGGCCGATGTTTTACTTTTTCGGATGGAGATATCAACGTTTTCAGTACTCACCTGAAAAGCGCTTTGGGTAACTTTAATGTGTATGCAAAACGATATATTGAGCTGCTTGATGCCCCTCATTTCCGCAACGTATTCTGATTTTAAAGAATTCCTCATCCACTTAGCCAATATCACCCCTGGTTCTGCCTGGAAAATGAAGGCCAGCGCCAAGTTGCCGTTTTCCTCCAGAATCTGACGGGCCTGTTGGGCGGCCCTGATGCTGACGTAATTGCGCGACATGATGCGCTCTGCGGTTTGCCCCAAGGCAGTGAGCTGTCGACAGTTGATGGCGGCCACCACCAGCAGGGCCATAACGGGGAATTTTTACAGACATACATACCAGATAATACCCAGCTTGATTTGTTATTCTGTGTGGAATTCGATGCAAAACGGGATTCTCTTTCGACGGAACTCCAATCCACCCTTGCCGCTTTCAATCCTTTTTGAAGTGAATGAGCAACGTTCCGGTCTCGACAGCATCTCCGGGCTTGACACTTACCGATTCGATCACGCCATCACCAGGGGCGGAGACCGCGCTTTCCATTTTCATCGACTCGAGAATGATCAGTTCCTGGCCGCGGAAGACCCGCTCCCCGGCCTTGACTTTGACATCCACCACCAGTCCGGGCATGGGGCAGTCGAGGATGTTGGCGTCCACCGAGGTAACCGGCGGCGGCATGAAATGGGCGAGCTGCCATTCCCGAGGATTGTAGATTTCAAAGGTCCGAGTGACCCCGCAGAACGCGGCCTCGATGAAATTGCCGCTGTAGGTGAGACGAAAATAGGCATCTTCGCCGTTGATATTAAGCTTCAATCGGCGGCGGTAAAACTCCATCGGCGGGGTGGTGACCTGATAACTTACCGTCTCGACCAGGATCTGCCACTGCAGCCCGGAGCCGATTTTTTTCAACAAAACCGGAAGGATATCCTGGTCGCTTTTCGTGACATATGCATAAGGTCCCTGGGTCAGCGAAGAAACACCCACCCGGGATTGCAGCGGCAGCAGCGAGTTCTGCACCAGATTTTCGCGCAGATGGTAGATGAGGGTGGTGGCCAGGGCCATGGCATGGAGTACCTCAACCGGGGGTCTGTTCGCTGCTGCCCCCAGAAGGTGGGTGGGGATGAAATCGGTTGATATTGCGCCGCGAATGAAGACCGGGTGGGTGAGCACTTGGTTTGCAAAATCGATATTGGTCAAGATTCCTTCAATATGATAACCGTTCAGGGCCTGGACCATCCGCTTGCGAGCCTCCTCGCGGGTCTCGCCCCAGGTGATGACCTTGGCCAGTAACGGATCGTAGAAGACGCTGACGGTACTGCCGGCGTCGACCCCGGCATCGACGCGAACGTTTTTACCCTTGGGTGCGGCATAACGGGTGATTAAACCGATGGACGGGACAAAGCCCCTTCCCGCATCCTCGGCGCAGATCCGCACCTCCATCGCCCAGCCCTGGAGAGCAACCTGCTGCTGGCTGAAGGGCAAAACCTCGCCCGCGGCTATCCGCAGCTGCAACTCGACCAGATCGAGTCCATTGACCAGCTCGGTCACCGGATGCTCAACCTGGAGACGGGTATTCATCTCAAGAAAAAAGAACTCACCCTGTTCGTCGAGGATGAACTCTACGGTGCCGGCATTGACATATCCGGCCTTTCTCGCCAGTTCGCAGGCCAGGCTGCCCATCCGTTCGCGCAGGACGGGGTCGAGCGCACAGGAGGGGGATTCTTCGATAATCTTCTGGTAGCGTCGCTGGATGGAGCATTCCCGCTCGCCCAGGTGAACCACATGGCCATGCTGATCGGCGATGATCTGGATCTCGATATGCCGGGGTTTACTGATGAAGCGCTCAACAAAGATCCGGGCATCGCCGAAGGATTTTTGGGTCTCCTGCTGACAAAATTGCAAGGCCAAGTCCATCTCTTCGGCCCGGTAGACGATGCGCATCCCTTTGCCGCCGCCACCGGCAGCGGGTTTGAGGAGTATTGGATAGCCGACCCCGGCCGCTGCAGCCTGAGCCTCGGCCAGCGTGACAACGGGTTCGCTGTGACCGGGCACCGTCGGCACTCCGGCTTTTACCGCCAGTTTTTTGGCGGCTATTTTATCACCCATGGCGGCAATCACCGATGCCGGGGGACCGATAAAGATCAGTCCGGCAGCCGCTACCTTCTCGGCGAAGAGAGGATTTTCGGACAGGAAGCCGTAACCGGGGTGGACCGCCTGGCAGTCGGTGGCAAGTGCCGCATCGATTATTCTGTTAATTACCAGATACGATTCCGCCGGGCGGGCACCACCCAACAGGACCGCCTCGTTGGCCTGGCTGACATGGATACTCCTGAAATCCGGCTCTGAATAGACCGCCACGGTGCGGATACCCATGGACTTACAGGTACGGATCACTCGGACGGCGATTTCACCGCGATTGGCAATCAGGATTTTTTCAAACATGACGGACCTCACAGGGGAATATTGCCGTGTTTACGATCGGGACGGCTGCTCTTTTTGTTTTCGAGAAACTGCAGGGTACGGATGAGCCGGTGCCGGGTGGTGTTGGGAAAGATGACGTCGTCGATGTAGCCACGCTTGGCGGCGATAAAGGGATTCATGAAGTGTTTGCGGTACGACTCCATCTTCTCGTTCAGCATGGCTTCCGGGTCAGCCGCCTTCTCGATATCGCGGCGATGGATGACCTCGGTGGCGCCACGCGGGCCCATCACCGCGATCTCGGCGGTCGGCCAGGCGTAGTTGATATCGCAGTGGATATGCTTGGAGTTCATCACCACATAGGCACCGCCATAGGCCTTGCGGACAATGACCGTAATGCGCGGCACCGTCGCCTCGGTGAAGGCGTAGAGCAGTTTGGCGCCGTGGCGGATGATGCCGCCATGCTCCTGTTCCGGTCCCGGCATGAAGCCGGGCACATCGACCAGGCAGACGAGCGGAATATTGAAGGCATCGCAGAACCGGACAAAACGGGCCGCCTTGAATGAGGCATTGTTATCAAGCGCCCCGGCCAGTACCGCCGGCTGATTGGCGACAAGGCCGATGGTCTGGCCACCCAGACGGCCGAGCCCGCAGATGATGTTGCCGGCGAACTGCGGTTGGATCTCGAGAAATTCCGCTCCGTCGAGAATGGAGTAGATGAGCACGTTCATGTCGTAGCTCTGGTTGGGGTTGGGCGGCACCAGGTAATCGAGGGTCGGGTCGGTGCGCTCCGGCGGATCATTGAGATCGATGATCGGAGCTTTCTGCTTGTTATTCGAGGGCAAATAGTTGATCAGTTGCCGGACCGCCCGCAGACACAGGATGTCATTTGGGTAGACGAACTGGGCCACTCCGCTTTTCCTGGCATGCACCGCCGCCCCACCGAGTTCCTCCGAACTGATATCCTTATGGATGACGGTTTTTACCACATTCGGCCCGGTGACGAACATGTGGGAGGTCTGATCGACCATGAAGACGAAATCGGTGATCGACGGACTGTACACCGCCCCGCCGGCGCAGGGCCCCATGATGCAGGAGATCTGCGGGATAACGCCGCTGGCGTGGACATTGCGGTGAAAAATTTCGCCGTAGGCGGCGAGCGCGTCGACGCCTTCCTGAATCCTGGCTCCGCCTGAATCGTTGAGACCGATGATCGGTGAGCCCACCTGCCGGGCAAGGTCCATGATCTTGCAGATCTTCTGGGAATGGCCCTCGCCGAGCGAGCCGCCGATGACCGTGAAGTCCTGGCTGAAGACAAAAACCTCGCGGCCGCTGATCTTGCCATGACCGGTGATCACCCCGTCGCCGGGATGACTGTCGCGATTGTCGGCCGTCTCGCCTCTGCCGACTTTCAGGATATCTATCTCCTCGAACGATCCCTCATCGAGAAGCAGGTTAATCCGCTCCCGTGCCGTCAGTTTCCCACGCTGGTGCTGAACCTCGACCCGCTTCCGCCCGCCACCGGCGAGGGCGTGTTCGCGCAGCTCGAACAGCTCCAGGATATTGCTGTGCATGATCTCAACCATGGACATCTCCCTGTCGTTTTATAAAAGTTGGCATTCCTGTAACGGGATCCGTGCAGGAATATGATCTTTAGTGAATATGTGATAGGTGGCAGATTACACGAAGCATTACAACCCAGTCTTGCCAGGCCTTTTTCTAAACGCCCGCCGCCATGGCTCTTTACCAGATCAGCTTACGGTGGTTTAAGGCCTGCCCTCTGCAGCCGACTCCGAGGGAACTCCCCCTTTCATTTTTCGGGTAGCATCGTGGCATACTGTTCCCAATAGATCGTAACCGATGGAGCGGAAATGAGATAGAAAATAATTCCAGAGAAGCAGCCGAGATAATTGCTTCATTCTTCCAGCATCGAATGACAAATACCACTTTCGTATCAGGGCCGGTAGCAACTTCAATCCACCGATTGGGTTCATTCAAAACCTTTCATCTGATAATACCGGTGATGCGAGGAAAAGAAGTGTGGTGCAGGTGATCGTGAATTTTCCGACGTTGGTGTTGAGCGATATTATATCTCCCCTTGAGATTGTCATCCCGATCGGTAACCGGCTAAACCGGTTGGCAGAGAATACTGATCGGTACAATGATGTAACCGTCTCTCCAACGTCGTGCGCGGAAAATGGTTACAGGGTGTTTCATGAAAAGAAAAATACTAACGCCTTCGTGTCCAGCATCATTCCTTATGCACCGCTTCACAAGAAGAGGCTGTCGACAAGCTGGATACTACAAGCCTGCTGCAGTCTACAGCCGGGCCTCCGATCTGGTGTTGAACGGGACGGAAATCGGCGGTGGTTGCCGCCGATTTCAGACCATTTCCGGCGATAAGTGCACTTTTGCCGGCGATATTCCTTGGTAATTTTTTGGATACCACCATTCCGGAGGATTCTGGAAATAATCCTTTGCTCCTGGTTCGACCGGTTTGCTGAATTTTATAAACTCCTCCGCCAGACAGATAAAAACCGGCAGTTTATTTCTGACACACCAGCTGACTGCTTCAGTAGCGAGTTTGGCTCCGAATGGACCGATCACTTGCCAACAATCGGAAAAACGAAAAATCACCATTTCTTCACACGGAAACTCCTTGTTCCAACTTCTGCAGCTCCTTTCCCCACCACTGCATGAGCTGTCGACGCTGTTGCAGGTGTTCTGCCCGGTTATTGGCACCTTTCATGTCGGCAGCAGGGTTATGCGTGGCACGGCCTGCCTATCGTATAGCGGAAAATTGCCTTTATCCGTTGCAATACTTTCTTGGCAATCTCCAAAGAACCAAGGCTTTCAATTGCTTGAAGGATTTTGAACACCTCTGGAGGTGTTAAGGGCCTATTTGACTGAAGACAGTATTCTCCAGAGTTCGTATGGCTGCTTCAGTGTGTGGCTGGCTCGAGCCTCCACGTTTTTGTTTGATCCATTCTAAGGCAACACGTTCAAATGATTTGGCTCTATCGTCTTTCTTTTTGTTTTCTTTTCGAGCCGTCTCAAGCGATAACTCTGGGTACCGTCCAATAACATACATGTTCTTGCCACCGAGTTTAAATCGATGCAACCACCGCTTTATTGGGGTATCGGTACTTTCATAAAATAATCCAGCCCCATCAGACAGACGATAGGGGATTTCCATGCGCCTTACTTCCATGGCACTTAATTTGGGCATGACAGTCTCCAGTGGGTGTGTTTTGAGACTCAGTTCGATGATTGATTTAAATATACCCTTTTGGGCAACGGATTTTGATGGAGGTTGATGGATGTCAATGGACAAAAAAGACAAGAAAAAACCCGCAAACTGTTTCCAGCTGCGGGTTTAAAAGACTTCGTTGGAAGTCTTTGGATAAATCTGTGGTGCCTAGAGCGAGAATCGAACTCGCACGGGCGCAAGGCCCACGAGATTTTAAGTCTCGGGTGTCTACCAATTCCACCATCCAGGCAAGTGGATTGCTTTTACCATACCGGCATAAAACTTGTCAATCTTGAACAGCATGATGGTGA
>CAMBBS010000054.1 GCA_945863875.1 Desulfopila aestuarii DSM 18488 | reverse complement strand
GCCGTTGAGTGTGGATGAAGGATTGCGGCGGACTGTCGGAAAGATTACGCCGTGAAGGCATTTAGCCAAAGTTCATGTTTGCCATAAAACCGTGACCTGTCATCCGGATCACGTGATGTTTGAATAAATATTATATTATTTTCAAGTAGTTCTGCTTTGGGGATCATGTTGCTAGGCGCAACAGCCCGTCTTCTTGTTGTTTTCTATAGGCGAAGTCGATTGACGGTCGTCTTTTTCGGTGCCTGACTTCGAGCTGCCTTACTATTTCGTATTCAGTGATGTCTCTTCCTGGCAGGACAAATTTGAGCAAAGTTGCAATATCTGCACAGCTCAACAATGGAATGTCGGTCCTATTTTTCAACCGCTGCTCAAGCATAAACAACACAGCCAGCATCACCAGTGACATATGGCGGTGCCAGGCGAGCCAACCACGAGCCTGATACCCTCCAAGTCCACATTGGTTTTTTGCATCCTGAAATGGCCGTTCCACCCAGTATCGCAGAGTTTGCGTGAACGCGAGCCTTTTGGTTCGGGGTGTCGCTGGGAGCATTACTCAAGCTCTACCTGATTTTCTCAGGGGAATTTATTTCACGCCGCCCTACCAGATGCCATTTCCTGGCACAACTCTCCTTGCCATCCCAAACCCAAATCTGTCTGTGCAAGATATCTACAAGGAGTTTTCCTTTACTGCTTTCACCGAGCTTGACACGTTTCCAGGCCTTGGGCGATTGCTTGGCAACCCACCTGTCCACGCGTATGGATCGCGCCTGGGCTTGAAGTTTGCTGGGTTTTTTCCCCTTGTTTGATTTTGGAAGCGGAACTACCGGCTGAGGATCCTCGTAATAAATTCGATGATCCCTGTGAATATCAGCCATAAATTCTTCGCCATTATCGGCGAGTTTTCGGAGAAATGCACGATTGTCTCCATAAAAGCGATCGGATCCAACCCACTTGAATCGAACTCCATTCTTCCTCGCGGAAAATATCCTCTCCAGCGCTTGTTCATGCTTAGTCTTGAATACTATCCGGTCTTCGGGGATTTTGGCTTTCTTGCACCGGTCCCTGTCTTTTATCCAGGCCCCGGGCATAAATAACCGACAATCAATCGGAGTTGAAAAGTGCCCTCTGCCGAAAGCTGCAAAAACCGCTCCCTGGCAATTGTCGACCTTGCCATGTTGCCCGCACCCTTGTCGGACAACTCCAACAGACATTTTACCCTTCTTAGGAATTCCCGTTTCGTCGATAGACAAGGCACTGTCATCATACCCTCCAAGCAGCTTGTCACTATGTCTTTGAAAAAACATGTGATACCTTCGATGAAAAGACAAAGGTCGACGGGCCAGGCCCGCCAGCAAGTGGAGCCTGGCATGGGAATTATTCCTCAATGGAGGTTCATTTTTTTAGGCAGCTGTAATGGGTATACGCACTGCCCTGGATCCAACATTTTATATACCTATCTATATAATATTATGTGGAAATATCAATTATTTTGATTCCCAAAGTAGAACTAAGCAGCTTCCCAACCGCTCGTTTAAAAGCCTGGGAAGACGGTGGCGGTAGGCTGTTAATTGCCCTGTTTATGTCGTCATCCGTCAGCAGATCGTTACCGGATATGTGCCTGCTTGCCTCGCAGATAACCGCCCGCGCATTTGCTCTGATCTGACTGTCCGCCTTGCCGATATAAAAGAGGATTCGCAGAGATTGCCGGATTCTGTCGTCTGATTGCACAAGATAATAGGCGGTTTGACAGAATTTTGTCAGCAGGCGTTCTGGCAGATCGGCTACTATCTCACCGGTTTCTAAATCGATGCAGTTTTTGATTCGATCTATCCGATACGTCCTCAACTCTTGCCGAAAGTCGCTAAATGCCGGCAGATAGACGGAGCCATCGTATCTGGTTACGTGGATGTTACGACTGCTGTTTTCACCCTTGGCATTGATATAATCTATTTTCAGCGATGCACTGACCGGGACTTGGTTGGTATCGTCCCAATACCGCCATTGGAGAGGATTAGTATCATTTTCCGTTTCACCGTCATCGCCACTCGTCTGGCGCGTCAACCGGGAGTGTTCTCCGTCAGCTTTTTACTCTTTTTTTTCACACCGACAACTTTATAGACAAAATAAATTACCACCAGAAATGGTGCGTGCTTCATGTCATGCTCCAGTGTTAAAAATCATCGATTTTGGTTCATAGGGCATCCGTGGTGATTTACAAAACAGGTTTGCTCTGCTTTGATTCCGTTGGGAATAGGTATGTTCTTGCTTTATTGCGCCCTCTTTTTTTGCTCGCCAACTATGCTCCTGTCAGGTACCCTGCCCTTCCGGTCCACTACGGAGACAGGCCAACGCCTTTTAGATTACAGCATTGACATGAAATATCGCCTCAACAAGCCCAAACTCCTGATATATTGTGGTAATAAAAAATTGTTCCTATGACAACACTTCCACCTTGGATGCAATCACCGCATTTACACATCAACAAAAGAGACCTCAAAGTAAGGCCATCGTCATATGGTCCGACAATTGGTTCCATACTTTCAAGAAGAGTCGGTAGTACCCTTTCCCGTTTCAGATACATTCAAACGGCGAAAATCAGTCATGGCGCATACATAACAGCATTCGCTATTGACTTCCAACCTGCTGTTTTGTAGAAAAATAGTACGTACGATCGGGTCTCGTCTACGGCGACAAGAGACAACTCATGCCCCCTCGTAACGCCTGACAAAAAACACGACATACTCAGCTAGATCCACGTCAATGCCACCAAATCGATTCCAACAAACCTTGACGCATAAAGGCAACAGATGTTTCGCTTTCTCCACACCGCCGATATCCATCTTAACAGCCCCTTGAAAGGACTTGAGGTCCATGCGGACGCCACACCGGTCGAGGAGATTTACTGGGCAACGAGAAAGGCCTCCATGCCGGTACCGGATAACGTCACCCTTTATGAGCTGCGCAGCCAGGTGCAGGAGCTGTTACGCGCCCAGCTGCTCCGGCACGGAGAGCCAAAATGAGACTGAAAAGCCTTGGCCTGAATGCCTTTGGTCCCTTTACCGACCGGACGCTGGAATTCAACTCTTCAACGCCCGGGCTGCACATCATTTATGGCCCGAACGAAGCGGGGAAAAGCAGCTCCCTGCGGGCACTCAAGGCCTTGCTCTACGGCTTTGCGCCACAGACGCCGGATAATTTCCTGCATAATTACGACCAGCTTCTCGTCAGCGGCTGCCTGGAAAACAGCAACGGCAAACAGCTCTACTTTCAGCGGCGCAAAAAGCGCCTCGGCGATATCATCGACGAGGCGGGCGATCCTCTGCCGCCAGACACCCTGGCGCCGTTTCTCCATGGCGTGGATGCCGAAATTTTTGCCTCCCTCTACGGCATTGACCACGACACCCTGGTGCGCGGCGGCAAAGAAATACTCGCCCAGAAAGGTGAGGTCGGTCAAGCCCTGTTTGCCGCAGGAGCGGGCATATCCTCTCTGAAGGCGGTCATCGATCAGCTGGAAAAAGAAGCAGGAGAGTTGTTCAAACCCACCGGGCAGGTGCCCGAGATCAACCGGGCAATAAAAAGATGCAAGGAGTTACAGAAACAGGCCAAGACCGCCGGCCTTTCCTGCCGGGACTGGAAAGAGCATCACCAGGCTCTGAAAATAGCCGAGGAAGAGCGAGCCGCGCTGGAGCGGCAGCGGGATGAGAAAGATATCGAGCTGCGCCGCCTGGAGAGGCTGGCCCAGGCCATTCCCGAGCTGGGACTGCTTAAATCGTACCGCGAACAGCTCGAGGCGCTCGGGGCGGTGATAATTCTGCCGCCGGACTTTGCCGAGACCCACCGTCAGGTTGTCCAGGCCATCCGGGAAGCGGGACTGCAGCTGCAAAAGGATACCGAACATGGCAAGAAGCTGGAGACAAGACGGCAGTCCCTCTCCTTTAACAGAAACCTCCTCGAACACGCTGAAAAAATTGACGATTTCCATCAGCGACTGGGGGAATACCGCAAGGGGCTGAAAGACAGGCCGGAAAGAGAAGGCATGCGCATCAGCCTGCGCCGTGAGGCCGCTCAGCTGCTGCAGCAGGTGCGGCCGGACCTACGTCTGGAGGCAATCGAGCCCCTACGCGCGGTGCTGCTGAAGAAAAAGAGCATCCAGCGCTTGAGCGCCGAATACGAGGCCATCAACCAGCAGCTCATCCAAGCAAAAAGCCAGGCGGCAGCCGTCGGGGAAGAACACCGGGAGGCCGCGCAGGGCTTGGCCAGTTTAGGTACTCTCCCGGACAGCGGCAGGCTTTTTCAGGCGGTAAAGCTGGCGCACAAGAGTGGCGATATGGATGGGCTGCTGGAAAAAAACCGCCGGGAAATCGACCAGGGCAAAAAAGATTGCCTAACAGAACTAAAGCGCCTCGGTTTCTGGTCAGGAGATCTGCAGTCGCTCATAGAACTGCCTCTTCCGCTGTCTGAAACCGTGCTACAGTTTGACAGACACTACAGCGAGCTCGCCGATGAAAGACGGATAGAGGAAAAAGAGCAGAAAACCATCGCCCAGGAACTGACAAAGGCCCGGACCGAAATGAAAAAAGGCGCCTATGCCGGGGAGATCCCCTCCGAGGAAATGCTGGTGGGGACCCGCCAGAAAAGAGAACAGGGCTGGCAGCTATTGCGCCGCCGCTGGCTTGATAACGAGGATGTAACCAGTGAATGCCTGGCCTATGCACCGGACCAGCCCCTTGACAAGGCCTATGAGGGATGTGTCGGCCAGGCGGATGGCATTGCCGATCGCCTGCGCCGGGAGGCCGACCGGGTAGCCACCGCGGCGGCTCTTCGGGCCCAGGTGGAAAGCCAGCAGGAGCTGCTGGCCGATTTTGCCAAAAGCAGCGGGGCGCTCAGCCTCCGGCAGGAAAAACTCGATGTGGCCTGGATCTCCCTCTGGCAGGCCGCCGGGATAACCGGAAGAGCCCCGCTCTCGCCAAAGGAGATGGGCGGCTGGCTGGCGTCGATGAACCAACTCCGTTACAAGGCCGGCGATATCTTAAAAAAAGAGCAGGAAATTGACAGAGTTCTGCAGCAGCGACACACTCTCAGACAGGCCATCGTCACCGAGCTACATGGCCTGCAGGTGCAGGCAATATCTTCCGGAGAAACACTTGGTCCGGTGGTTGTCCTAGCCGAAACCGTCCTCGAGACGGTTGTCCGCAGACAGGCGGCCAGAGACAAAAGCACAGAACGGGTGGTAAGCGCCGAAAAAAACCTCCATCTGGCCGAAAAACAGCTGACAACCGCTCGGGAGGCCATGGATAAATGGCAAGAGCAGTGGCAGAAAGCCATTGCTGGTCTGGGTCTCCGCGGCGAGATCGCAACCTATGAAGCCATCGACCTTCTCGACATTTTGCAGGGCTGCTTTGCCAAGGTAAAAGAAGCGGCGGATCTGCAAAAGCGCATTGACGGCATAGACCGAGATGCCGGGGAGCTCGAACAGGAGGTGCGGGCCCTCCTGACCCTGGTGGCTCCCGGCGCATTCGAGCTGCCGCTTGACCAGGCGATTGTCCATATGCGAACGCTCCTTGGCCAATCACAAAACGATTGTACCCTGTACGACAAACTGTCCGAGGAGATCGATGCGCTGCAGACCGAGGTGACAGGGGCCGAAAAGACCTTGCTGAGCGCCCGGGCGCAGATGGATGAAATCCTTTCCATTGCCCGCAGCACAACACCGGACGAGCTGGTGTCGGTCATAGACACCTTCGATGCCTACACCAGATTGACGGAAAAAATTTCCGACACGACCGCCAACCTGGCCAAAATTGGCGCAGGGCTCGACATCGAAGAAATCTCCCGGCAGGCGGCGGCAGTCAACGCCGACGAATTGCCCGTCCGGATAGAAGCCCAGCGACGGGATATCGCCCTGAGAATCCATCCGGAAATCAACCGAATCTCCCAGGTTATCGGCGAGCAGACCGGCAAACTCGCCGCCATGGACGGCAACGCCAGGGCGGCGGAGATGGCGGAGGAACTGGAGCAGGAACTGGCCGGGATACGAAGACTGGCGGAGCGCTATACCCTGGTCAAGCTGGCCGCCAAAATCCTGCAGCTGGAGATTGAACGCTACCGGGAGGAACATCAGGATCCGGTGCTGCTCATCGGCTCGAAATATTTTCGTGAGATGACCCTCGGCTCTTTTACCGGTTTACGCACCGACGTCGATGATCAAGGTCTACCGGTGCTGATCGGCCTGCGTCCGGGCAATAGACGGGTGCCGGCCGAGGGCATGAGCTCCGGCACAAGAGATCAGCTCTACCTTGCCCTGCGCCTTGCCACCCTGGAATATCGCCTGGAATCGCATGAGCCGATGCCTTTTATCGTCGATGACATTTTGATCAACTTTGATGACCGGCGCTCACGGGCAACTCTCCAGGCCCTGGCCAGGCTGTCGGCGAGAAACCAGGTCATTCTTTTTACCCATCATCGGCAGATTGTCGATGAAACTGAACATCTAGCCGACAAGGATAGCGTCGTCGTGCATACCCTCTGACATTTATTCCAAGGACAAAGCACTTCTTGACGTAAGAAGTAACTTTATGGTCGTATAGAAGAGAGGATCGGTGAAAACAGACACGACAGGCGACAAATGTCCGGGCAACTGTTCAGCCGGTCGATACGGATCTGCATACACACAGCATCCATGAGAAAGGCGACATATGGCAAGAAACCTGACAGAACGAGACGCGGAAGCCCTCAAACTGTTTCAGCACCGCAACCGATTACTGACGACCATCAGAGAACACAGTCTGTGTGATCCTGAGGATCAGAGCTATGCCATTATTTTCCAGCATTGCTGCAATATTCTCGCTGACGCCTTTCATTGCCATTTTGTCTGGGCCGGAGATATCGACAGAGAAAACAAGCGTCTCATTCCCTTTGCCGCAGCCCCGCCGAACACACTGCTGGACTTTTCGATACAAAGCTCCCTCAGCAGCCTCCTCGTTGAACAGATGGGCCGCGATCTTCATTTTTTCACCAAACCCATCTATGCCCATTTTCCTTCCGGAAAATTTCCCGAAAAAAAAGTCTCCGAAACCAATTGCATTGTCTGTCCGGTCGGATATCAGCACAAAGTCTATGGTTTTGTCGCCATGCACTGCCGGGAGAACATTGATATATGTGATCTCAAGCAAGAATTTATCGCCCATGTCATCGACGATATAGCCCTGGCGCTTTATTCCCAGGATACCGCACGAAAACTGAAGATAGAGCGGGATTTCAACAAGGAGATAGTCGACACCATCCAGGCGCTTATGGTGAGTATCCATCCCTGTGGAACAATTGCCTCTTTTAACCGCAGGGCCGAAGAGGTGACCGGGTACAGCGAAAAGGAAATACTCGGGAAATACTGGGTTGATGTCATGATAGCACCGCACAATAGGCTCGAATTCCAGCAAATCTTTTCGGAGACACTGAAAGGAAAACAGGCAAACATCAATTTCACCGCCCCCTTACTCACCAGAAGTGGGGTGGAGCGCTTTATAAACTGGCACGGTTCAATCCGGCATAACATCGAACAAGGCAAAGTCGGCCTGGTCATGCTCGGCATCGACGAAACGGAAAATCTGGCCGCGGACCAGCAGCTGAACATGTTTACCGCTCGCTGGGAAAAAATCTTTATTGCCATCCAGGATCCTGCACTGGTGGTCTCAAAGGACTACCGAATACTCGAGGCCAATCCGGCCACCTGTGCAGCTGCAAAAAAACGGCGTCACGAAGTCATCGGCAAAACAGTCTGCGAGATTCTCCACGGCGGCCATCGCAGCAACAATGCCTGTCCACTGGATCAGTTCATCGGCGGCCGGGAGACGCAGATATCCGAAGTCGAACTGCATGGCCTGCATGGCACATACATGCTGACAGTAACGCCGCTGCTGGAAGAAGATGGCGAAATCAACGCCACCCTTGTCGTGGCCCGCAACCTTACCGAAGAAGAGGTTGTCCGGGCGGAGGCGATTCGCGTAGCCCAGCTGGCGGCAATCGGGGAGCTCGCCTCCGGCATTGCCCATGAAATCAACAACCCGATCAACGGCATTATCAACTATGCGCAGATCATCCTCGACGACCCGGATGATCCCGACGCAGCGGAACATCTCCGCAACATCATCAGTGAAGGAAAACGGATCGCCGGCATTGTTGCAAAATTACTGGACTTTGCCCGCCGCAGAGAAGAGGTTCTGGCTCCGTCGGATATCACCAAAATAGTCGCCAACAGCCTGCAGCTGGTCGACCACCTCCTGAAAAAGGATGGGATCATTTGTTTGCTAGAGATGGACGATTCGCTGCCCCGGCTGATGTGCAATGAGCAGCAACTGCAGCAGGTTGTCCTGAACATGATCAGCAATGCACGTTATGCCCTAAACCAGAAATACCCCCACCCCAACCGGGAAAAACGGCTCAAAATCAAAACAGAGTTGCACAGGCAAGAGGACACGGAATTTATCCGCCTGACCTTCACCGATTACGGCGTGGGCATCGACCCGGAAGTCCAGGAAAGAATGTTCGACCCATTTTTTTCGACCAAGCCGAAAGGCGAAGGCACTGGCCTTGGCCTCAGCAT
The DNA here is from genome assembly GCA_945863875.1 of Desulfopila aestuarii DSM 18488. Lineage (GTDB taxonomy): Bacteria > Desulfobacterota > Desulfobulbia > Desulfobulbales > Desulfocapsaceae > Desulforhopalus_A > Desulforhopalus_A aestuarii_A. The sequence continues at coordinate 16,057 of CAMBBS010000054.1, read as the reverse complement.
CAGCCACGGCCTGGTGCGCGACCATGGCGGGTATATCAGGGTACAGAGCAAGCCGGGCGAATGGACCCGTTTTACTATAGATTTACCCGTTCAACCTTACTGAGGGATATAATGAAAAACCAAGCACCGAACCTGCCGATATGGCTGATAATATCAGGGCAGTTTCTCGTCTTCGCCGGGCTGCTCGCCCTGGCACAGCGTCTGCACGGCGCCGACACAACGAACATTTTTATCGCGGAAACAGGTCTGCTCACGGCCGCGCTGCTGCTGTCGATACTTGTCACCATCCGCTCTTTGATAAAACAGCGGGAAGACATCATCCTGAGCCTGAAAAAGGGATTGGCCGCTGAACGGGAGGAATATCGGGCCATCCAAATTAAATTTGATGAAGCCATCGAAAAAAGAACCTTTGAACTGCAGCGGGTGAACGGGGCATTAAACCGAGAAATTGCTGAACGAATCCAGGCAGAAGAGGAAGTTCGGGAACTGCAGAAACAGTTGACATTGATTCTCGACTCTGCCGGCGAAGGCATTCTCGGTCTTGATAATCAGGGCAAGGTCATCTTCATGAACAAGGCCGCATCACTGATGCTTGGCTGGGAGGCCGAGGAGCTGCTCGGCAACACCCACCATGAACTCATCCATCACACCCTGCCGGACGGCACGCCTCATCCTGTCGCGAGCTGCCCTATTTATATGGCCTACCGGGATGGACTCGTCCACTATAAAACCGGAGATATTTTCTGGTGCAAAAACGGTTCGAGTTTTCCGGTGGAATATGTCAGTACGCCGATTCGCGATCGCGGCATGCTCACCGGAGCAGTTGTGGTTTTTCGCGACATGAATACCTATAAATGAGTCACAAAGGCATGGTAGCCAAGGAAGCTCAATGACTGATACAGCAACACAAAAAACTTCTATCCTCATTGTTGACGACGAGACAAGTTTACGAAACACCTTCAGCATCTTCCTGAAACGGGCGGGCTACGAAACGGTTATCGCTGTCGGCTCATTCGAAGAGGCGGTCAAGGCGGTATCCTCTCGGATGTTCGATCTTATTATCAGCGACATTGTCCTCGAAAGCCACTCCGGCATAGAGCTATTAAAACGGTTCAGAGAGCTTGGCGTTACCTGCCCGGTGGTCATGGTCACCGGTTATCCCCAGGTGGAAACGGCCTCGGAAGCAGTCCGGCTGGGAGCCTTCGACTATCTGCCTAAACCCGTCGAAAAGGAGGCGCTGCTAAAAGCCGCCCGCCTGGCCATTCGCCAGTACCGTCTGGAGCAGGACAAAAGAGAGGCGGAGCTGGCCCGGGAGAGATACCGCCGCTTTCTCGAAACGCTGTTCAAGAGTGTTTCCGACAGTATCATCTCCGTCGATCATGATCTCAATATCCTGAAAATGAACCATGCCGCCGGAGTCCTGCTGGAAAAGCTCCACCCGGACATCGGTGAGGGGCAAAATCTGGCCGACATCTGTCAACAGGAGGAGCTGGGCTGGCTTGCCGACAATATCAAAAAGGTGTTGAAAAGCGGCAGAGAACTGATCGATCACCGAGTGGAATTTCCTTTGGCGGACACGCGCAAGGTGTTAAGCATCTGTATTTCCCCCTTGGATAACGGCACGGGGGATCCGGTCGGTGCCGTGCTGGTGCTGCGGGATATGAGCCATAAAAGGCAACAACCGATACAGGGAAGAACCCATTTCCACAAGATTCTCGGCGCCAGCGCGGCCATGCAGAATGTTTATCTGCTGCTGGAAAACATCGGTCGTGTCGATACCTCCGTATTGATTACCGGAGAGAGCGGCACCGGCAAGGAGCTTGCCGTTCACGCCCTGCACCAGGAAAGCCCACGGCAGGATCGCCCGTTGGTCATGGTTGATTGCACGGCCATGACCGACAGCCTGCTTGAAAGTGAATTATTCGGCCATAAAAAAGGATCCTTCACCGGGGCCGACGAAAACAGGATGGGCAGAATCCTCCAGGCCGATGGCGGCACCTTGTTTCTCGATGAAATCGGCGATATCTCGATGACCATGCAGCTGCGGCTGCTTCGCTTTCTGCAGGAGAGAACTTTTTATCCGGTCGGCAGCGACAAAGAACTGCGGGTAGACGTCCGGGTCGTCGCCGCAACCAATGTCGATCTCAAGGAAAAGGTGAAAAGCGGCCAATTTCGCGAAGATCTCTACTTTCGTTTGCTGATCATCGATATCCACCTGCCGCCACTCCGCGACCGTGAAGGCGACATTCCCCTGCTCACCAACCATTTCATCGGTCGCTTTGCCAAAAAGCTCAATAAAAATATCACCGGCATCTCCGAGCAGGCCATGGCTCTACTCTGCCGCTACGCCTGGCCGGGAAACGTTCGCCAGCTCGAACACACCATCGAAAGGGCCTGTATTCTCTGTCAAGGCACCACCATTTCTTCCGAACAACTGCCGCAGGAACTGGTGGGTCGAAGTACGGCAGACCAGTCCCCTCTTCTCCCGGCACCGGCAAAAACCGACGGGAGCGCTCTTGCTGAACTTCGTCGGCTGACCCTCAGCAAAGAGGATGAACAGGTCACTGAAAAGATCCTCGCCGCGCTCAAGACAGCCGGTGGCAACAAGGCCAAGGCGGCGCGCCTCTTAAACATCGATCGCTCAACCCTGTATCGAAAAATGCGGGAGCTGCATATTGATGCGGATATCTTTGGCTGAGAGGATGAAGCTTCCGATCAAATTGGTCACCGTCAAGACAAAAATTGGCTTATCCGCAAAGCATCCAATATCATTATCTATTGTAGAAACATGAGCATAAACATTTTTCTATAGTGTTTTCAATGAGGGCCGCTATGGCTCTTCACGAAAGATGGGCAAAAATCATCATTTCGATTACCCTGAAAAAACTCAAAGATGCCCTTACCGACCTGCTGCCGATTCTCATCGTTATTGCCTTTTTCCAGATTGCTGTTCTCCGGCAGCCCCTGCCCCATATTGAAGAAGTTCTCTTTGGTACTGTTCTCGTCGTTATCGGACTTGGCCTCTTCGTTTAGGGGCTGGAAATGGGGCTTTTCCCCATTGGCGAGACACTTGCCCATGCCCTGGCCAGGAAAGGCAGCCTTTTTTGGCTCCTCTCTTTTGCCTTTGCCCTGGGCTTCTCAACGACCGTCGCGGAACCCGCTCTCATTGCGGTTGCCGCCGAGGCGGCGGAAATAGCCGCCAGCGGTAACCTTATTGCCCAAACCCCCGGGGCAGTCAAGCAATATGCCTTCGGCCTTCGTATGACCGTTGCCTTTTCCGTCGGCCTTGCCATCTTCATCGGTGTCCTGCGCATTATCCGCGGCTGGCCGCTATTATCAGAGGACGCAGTCCACTGCTTGATGGATTTGGTCTGATCGCTTTTGCCTCCCTGCTGCTACCGATGATTTTTGTCCTGCGCCAGCCGATTCCTCATCTGGGTCGGCTCATTGTCGGCGGCGTCTATGTCGTCATCGGCCTGACGTTCTTTTCGGCAGAGCTTGAAAAAGCACCCTTCCCCCTGGCCTACGATTCAGGCGGCGTGACCACCTCGACGGTAACAGTACCACGGGTGACAGCCCTCGGCCTTGGCCTTGCGGCCAGCATACCCGGGAAGAACCCGGCCCTGGATGGTTTCGGACTCATTGCCTTTGCCAGCCTTTTCCCTATGATAGCCGTCATCGGGTGCGCAAATAATACAGTGGAACATCAGCAGAAAAACAAAATTGCGGGAGAAAAAACATGCGCTTTAAATTAATTTTATCCTCGGTAAAACCGACAATTACCGATAAAGTTGTTGACTCGGCAAAAGCAGCCGGCGCTACCGGTGCGACAATCATACCGGCCCGGGGAACAGGTATCCGCGAGGCAAAAACCTTTTTTGGTCTTTCGTTGGAGGCGCAAACCGATATCATCATGCTCCTTGTCGAAGAGCATGTGGTTGCAAAGATAATGGAAAGTATCAAGATAGCCGGGGAATTCCATAAACCTGGTACCGGCATAGCCTTCGTGCTCCCTGTTGAACAGGTGACGGGACTGGAGAACCAGATGGAAAGATTCAAGGAAGAGGTTCGTGACAGTTATTTATAAAAATATCAATGGGAAAAGATATCATGGCACAGGAAAAAACAGCAATACTCCGGGCAAGAGACGTGATGCAGAAAAAGATTGTCTCCATTGACGGTATGGCCACGGCCCGGGAAGCCGTCACGTTGATGCGCACTGAAAAGGTTACATGCCTGCTTGTCCAGAAGCGGCATGACGATGACGCCTGGGGTATCGTCGTCACCCAGGATTTCATTAGAGGGGTCATCATCGCCGGCCGCCCTTCAACCGAGGTAAATGTTTATGAGATCATGACAAAGCCGGTTATCACCATACCGGCTGATATGGATATACGCTATGTCGCCCGCCTGCTGTATAGAGCGGGTATACGAAGAGCCCCGGTGGCGGATGGAGAGGAAATTATCGGCATGATATCTCTTTCCTCGCTTATTCTCGACAATGAACTTTTTTAGGACGGTTGGCCAGGTTCGGCTGAAAACGTCGCCCTATGATTTGCTGACGTGCAAAGCTTGTCCCTTCTTCTTTATCACCATGCTCATGTTGAACCTGGTCGTCGAGGCGGCTGCTGTTGGAGGCTTCGCAATAGAGACAGTCACTTTTGTCCGTCATGGAAATATCTGGATTGCTCATCTCAATGGCGAAAATGAGCGCCAAATATCAAATCTCGAGGACTGCGGCAGACCATCAATATCTCATGACGGGTCAAATTTCTCCTTTTATTGTCGAAATGGTTTTGTCGCTGAACAAACTCAGCTAAAGGGTCCGGCATATGAAACCGGCTTCGGGCAGATCTATTTGCTCCACACCACGAAAGGAAAGTCCCAACAACTATCTTTTGATGGTCTGCTCGCAGCAGAGTCTCCATCTTTCTCGCCCGATGGACACCAGCTTGTTTTCGTAGGACTTTCCGAAGTCAGGGCAAATGAAGAAGAAAACTATACGCAAATGTTTGCGACAATGTCTATCAACGTTGCAGATATCAGCACCGGAAAAACTCGAAAAATTATTCAGCATCGAAATGCAATGCTTGATACTGGATATATCTACAGCCATCCGTCATTTTCTCCAGATGGGAAGTCAATTCTCTGGCAGCACAGCGGAAGCGGCGTTTCTGGTGGTTTCACGATTATGAATCTGGACGGAAGGATCAGTTTTCAATTTCCCATGGATACTGAGGATCCCACGCCGTACTGGGGCCCGAGTCTCACACGTGACGGGCAGAAGGTGCTGTGTTTCTCGCCAGCTGTTTCCGACAACGTGGAAGACATGATTTACTTTGTTGACCGTAAAACAGGAAAGGCAACTATGGTCACCACGGGGGTAAACCCTGCATTTGTCAAAATGGGACGGCTATTATTTTTGCGCGTAGGGAGCGCCAATGGACCGAGAATGCCTCGTCGAATCTCTGGATCTTGGACTTGACGCCCGGAGCCTCTCCGAGGAAGATCATCGTCGGCGCCTCGGAACCCGCCGGGATGATGCTTCTGAAAGAGAATCAGAATATGCCGAGATGATCGCAGACCCGGACGGATCGTTAGGTCTTTTCTAACTTAGTGAAACGCGTTGATGTCACCAGGTTTGTATGAATGAGATATCTTGTGCACAATATCGTCGTACAAGGTCTTATGACCTGCAGGATATCTCATAGAGAGGTGATTGATTGACTCAGCTCCTATGAATGTTTTTATATACAAAACCTCCGATCCCTTGAATCCCGATAGGACAAACCAGTTTTTACCTTTTTTACGGTATGTAATTTCGTCAATGCTCTTGCTTTGATTAAAAATTTCACTCTCAAGAGTATCACCACTGACATTGTTGATGCCGCTGGCAGTCATCTTAAACCCTTTATCGTCGAAGAGATTGCGTCCATCGCCATTATCTGGAGGCGTTTCCATTTGGAAACGAACAGGACAGTCAACACAGAAGCCATACCGTGGATTGCAATAAGTAAAATATTCCTGAGATCCTTATCCTTGGCTTCGCCCAGGCGGACACGCCCATTGTCATTCGTGTGGAAGCCCCGGAAGCGCCCGTGATCCTGCCAGAAAAAGACGGTGTGTCTTATAGGGTCGTGGGCAAGTCATTTTTGTACCTAAAGTCCAGCGAGGCTTTTGGCGATGCCGAAATTGAATATTCAGACGGCGTGGACGGCGAATTGCGGTGGACACCGCGCTTCGATGCTAAGACGAGCCGGCTGGTTGGGCCTCGCGCCGTTGGCGTGTACATGGCGTGCCAGATCAAAAAAAGCATCGGTAACAGCGAATTCGGCACACTGCGTCTTGATTTCAGACGCATCGGTTGGGTTGTGGTTGCCATGCCTGGGGATCTGTATACAGCGGATGGCTCCATCTACACGGTCGGCGAGAAGGGACCCGTGGCCGGATCCGGTGCGGTCTCCACAGGGGCTCAGATCGCCACCCCCGAGCAATTCGACTTCGAATTGCCGCCCTATACGATAAAGAAAAAGAATATCCGCCTGTCCAATGATATGCGTCATGTGGCCTGGGTCGACGGTGAGGAAAAGGGGCGTAAACGAGTGGTGACCAATGGCGCTCCCGGAAAATGGTATGACGACCTGAAAAAGTACTCCATGCGTTTTTCATCCCAGGGGCAAATTTTTTGTTTTGAAGCCGAACTCGGAGACAAGGAAATTCCCGTGTGCAATGGTGTAGATGGCCCCATTTTCGAGGACATTGAGACGCTGACTATGAGCGATAACGGCGCGCATATTCTGGTCGCGGGGCAGGCCGCGCAGGATGTGTCCAGGGTTTTTCTGGACGGCGTGCAGATCCGAGAGACCTCGGCGCGGGTGAGCAAGGCAATTCTAGCAGTTGATGGGACCGCAGCCTGGATCGAAAGTAGCCGAGACCCGCAAACCGGATCTGCGTTTTCTCAAATTGTAACCTCCAAGGGTCTGGAGGGGCAGAAATATTCGGCCATCTTCAGCGACCCGCTCTTCACGCAGAACAGAATGGAGCTCTATTGCATTGCCGCCAAGAAGATGGCGAACGATTTCTCGTGCGCAACGAGGAAGAACTGAAACCCACGATGGGTTCCGGATACGAATTTACTGTGACACCTGACAGCGCCTCATATTCCTACGCTGCTCCTTGCGGTGGGAACGTGGAATGCCAGATCGTCAACGGAAAAATCGGCCCGGAATACTCCGATATCTGCAGTACCGCCGTATTTAACGCCGCTGGAACGCGGTACACCTACGCAGCAAAAAGGGGAGACGATCCTTTCCTGGTTCCGCATGGCCAGGAATTTGACTATAATTACCGGGCGATAAAAAGCATTGTTGGCCTGGTCTTCAGCCCAGACGGTCAGCGCTGGGCAGCCGCTTTTCGTCTTAGTAACGAAGAATACGTAGTCCTCGCTGACGGTAAAAAGGACGGCACAGTGGTGACTCTCGGCCTTATCATTTGTACACGGTTACGGTCTTTTGCCGAACTTGATGGTCCCCTCCAGAAGGTAGGTCATATCCTCGACCACGTCGGGGATGCTCTTACCGCCGGTCAACTGGCGGATGCGGCGATCGGCAGTGATGGGGTCGATGTTGTTCTCACCGAAATCCGACAGAATTTTCTCGACCTTGTTCCAGTGACTGCGGGCATCCTGGAACTTGCCGATGCTGTTGCCCGTCGGTTTGACGCTGTCCAGCAGAGGATCGAGCTTGGTCTGCATATCCTTGGCCGCACTGCGGCTGATCTCCTGCAGTTCTATCATTTTGCTTAAGTTCGGGTCGTTCTGCATGTGCCATGATTTATAGCGTGACACATCGGCTGCCTGCTGGCCCCACGCTTTCGAGACTCCGGACTTGTCTTTAGAAAGCCAGGCCAAATCTTTGTAGCTTTCGGCGTGGCCACTGGTGGTCACGCTCTCCCAGGCTTGCCCTGCATTACGGCCGGTGGAGGTCTCGTAGGCCTCGTCCCAGGCCTTCCGGGCGTCTTTCTGCCATTGGTTCAGCTTAGCCGGCTTGCCGTCGCGACTCAGCGATCTGGCCATTTGTTCATCCAGGCCGATATCGAAGTCCATGCCCATAAGGGTACGCGTGGCTTCCTTGGCCGTGGAGATCATGCCCGCATACTCGGCGCTGCCAAGCTCCACCTTAGACAGGGGGCGGGGGGAAGGGCCATGGGCGGTAATGGCAGGGGGGCCGGGCGGCTGGGAACAGTGGCAGGTGCTGTTCCGTCAATTTGAGCTGTTTGTCCTCCGGTCGAGGCGTTGCTTTCTGAAAAGGCTGTTGCACGCACATCTTGCATGACGCCAAGGACCAGGGTCAAAGCATCGCGCTCGGCTGGATTGAGATTGATCGTTGAATCCTCAAAGAGCCTGGCGAGGGACTCCGGAGATTTCCCCAGCACATCAATCCCGCGTGTGCGCAGGCCGATCAGAGGCCTCACCAACCCTTGCGGCAGCTGGTCAAACGCAATGGGAGCGCGCACGGTCAGGTCCGCGAGGGACTCTCCGACCTTTCCGTTTCCCGTGGTAGTTTCAGCCGTATTTGGCGCGTGAATGTGTGCGTCGCGATTTTCGGTCTGCGCCAGGGCGACACCAAAACACCGTGTGCACCAGAGCATACAACAAAGTGTCCCGGTGCATACAAGAAATTGCGAGGAAAATCAATGGTTCTTACGCCTACAGTACCGCCTTCGCTTGAAGCGATTTTAATTTATTACATATCGTTGTTTAGAGAAAATAGCAATCATGTGCTAAAAGTTACACAGAAAGACGAAAACCCCGCATGGCACGCAGGCTCAGGCGGGGTTTTCGTTTGCGTGAAATATGTATATTCAGGCAGTATATGAATGATGGCTAAAAGTGATATACGCCGGATGCTCCGACAAAAAGCTGGCCATCATCTTCTACGATCGGGCTGTCCTCAGCATCACCGAGGAGGAGCTTGTAGTTTAGATTTCCGACAATCGACCATCTATCATTGATGCTGTAGTCAGCAGCCATATGCACGCCGACATCCTTGAATTCTCCATCATCAGCGCTATAGTCGGGAAGCGTGCTGGTTCCCCGGTTCCCCGCATCCACCTGGAAATAGGTCTCCATATAATTATCGCTGGCATAGGTCGTCGATACACCTACGGTTATGGCCACTATTTCGCCGGCATATGCTTTGTAGTCTCCGCCAAGAGTGACGAGATAGCCGTCATATTCGCCTGAGACATCGGCAAAAAATTCCAGAGTTGTACTCCAGTCGCCGAACACGCCGGTAAGGAAAAAGCCTGCCTCCGCTCCGGCGTCAATATCGTCCATCCTGTCAACCTGATCGTTGTCGACGTCATCACGTGCATGACGATATTGGATAAAAGGGCCAAACTGGACACTATCACCGAGAAAATTCCATTTCAGTTGATTCCCCCGCAACATCACATAGGATCCGCCGCCGTAGGAATACCTGCCAAAAACCATCGGAAAAGCTTTGTAATCTTCAGAACCTTCATAGTCCGGGGCCATGCCTGCTCCAAGTCCAACGGCGTTGTTATAATCCGCGGCCAGTGCTGACTTGCTGATGAGCAGGCCGCCTACCACTGAAAAAAGTATAACCTTTGTGCTTTTTTTCATTTTTTTCTCCTTGAATGTGCGACAGTAAGGTGATCAGCTGATGCATTCTTCGGGGTGTCGCCAAAAGACCTTTTTCTAACAAAAAGCTGTCCAAGCCAATTGCTCTAAACCTACCATTCGACGGCCATATGCGCAATTATTTTGTCGCTGATACCAACAACCTCCATTCGGGTACAGTCAAGCCTTGAATAATAACATTGCCCTCTGACTTTGTTACCAAAAAGACTTTTTACCGATAATCTGCCCTAGTTACTGTTTTTATGAAATCGAAGGGATTTGGCCGTTGTTTGACTTGAGCCAAGTTTTAATCAATTGCCCTGAAATGTCATCAAAGAAACTCTGATATCGAGGCGCACCCTCGCCCCGGAAAGAGCAGGTGTCTTTCATCAGTCACTATTTATCACAGGAACAGACCGCCATGCATATTGACAGACGAGATTTCTTGCGGGGGGCGGTTGGAGCAGGTTGTGCTCTGGCCTTTGGGTTGAAATTCTTTCATTTTTCAGATGATTCAGCGGCCTACGCCGCAGAGGTCGACCAGCTGATCCACTCGACCTGTTCGCCGAACTGCACCGGGGCCTGCCGCTTCAAGGCCCGGGTTACCCAAGGTCGCATAAGCACCCTGATCCAGGCGGCGGACTACCCGGAGGATTCCTATAACCCCCGCGGCTGTCTGCGCGGCCTGTCAATGATGGATTTGATCTATGGCAAAGACCGGCTGAAATATCCGCTGATCCGTACCGGCCCCCGGGGCAGTCGTCAATTTCGTCGGGCAAGCTGGGATGAGGCCCTCAACTATACCGCCGGCAAACTGAAAGAAATCGCCGGAAAATACGGCCCGGAGGCGATAGCCGCGACAATCCAGGTACCCGGCACCGGCTACGTCCAGAAGGGGGCAATGGTCGCTCTGGCCGGCCTTGCCCACTGGACCATGCATCACGGATACGATCAGAACGGCGATCTGCCGATGTTCTGGCCGATGACTTTCAGGGTGCAGAGCGAGGAACTGGAATCCCTGGAGTGGGTCAATGCCCGTTCGACTCTCATTTTCGGCTCGAATGTCATCCAGACCCGGCTGCCCGATGCCCATCACCTGCTCGAGGCCAAAAGGCGCGGCCGGGTGGTGGTCATCGATCCGGATTTCTGCAGCGCCTCGGCCAAGGCCGACGAATGGATGCCGATCAAGGCGGATACCGATGCCGCCCTCGGCCTGGGCATGGCCAAAATCATCATCGACCGCAGGCTCTACGATGCGGAAATACCGCATACGTTTCGATCTGGCCAGCTGGTGGTTCCCGGAAGGGTCAAAGCTGAACTGGGTGCCCTATCTGCACTTTCTCCAGGGCGAAGGCCCGAGATATCCGAAAAACGGCATTAAAGCGATGATCGGGGGCTGGGGCAATCCCTTTGATCAGCACAATATGAGCAACCGCCTGAAAGAGCGGGCCACATCCGGGGAGCTGGAATTCATCCTGACCACCGATTTCCAGATGTCCACCGGCTGCGTGTGGTCCGATGTGGTGTTACCGGTGCCCTCCTGGTATGAAAAACATGATCTGACCGCCACCATCCTCTTTCCCTACCTGCAGTTGCAGCAGCCGGCGATCAAGCCGCTGTTTGAAAGCCGGTCGGAACTGTGGATTTTCCGCGAACTGGCGAAACGAATCAATCCGGCCTTTGCAAAGAACTTTTTCCCGGAACTTGACGAGGACGAAGCGGCTCTGAAGGTCATTGACATGCTCCTGGAAAAGGGCGGCTTTGAAACAGAGGGTATTACCCTGGCCATGCTGCAGAAGGGTCCGGTCCGGTTGCATTCAGCGGCACCGGGGGATCGCCAGGTGCCTTTTCACGAACAGGTCCACCATCGCAGGCCTTTCCCGCCGCCGAGCTATCCCGCCCCGGTCAAGGCCACAGCCCAGTTTCTGCGCAGCGGGCGGATTGAATTCTACAAGGACGAGGATCTCTGTCTCAGCGAAGGCGAGCAGCTGCCGGTGCACAAGGAAACGTTCGCCGAGACCGAGTATAAAGTCAATCCGGCAGCCCGTGACAAATACCGCCTCCACTACGTCACCAAGAATTCCCTGTACCGGGTCCATTCGACACACTCGAACAACAGTATCCTCCTCGAATTGCAGGACAATAAGCCCAAGGTCTTTCTCAACCGCCAGGATGCCCTGCAACGCGGCGTCAAAGATGGCGATCTGGTGCAGATCTTCAACGACCGAGGCCAGACCCGCGCCCATGCCGTGGTCGATCCTGGCTGCAGCGCCGGCACGGCAATTTTCGAAGAGGGCCGGTGTTCGCGGTATCTGGCGGAAGAGGGGTATAATGCATTGACCTTTCCGTGGATTAAACCCTTGCATGAAATCTATTTCGTCCCTGGTATCTGGTCCCCGACTACGGTCTGGAATGAATGCCTGGTGGATGTCCGGAGGATGAGCGTATGAATATGGGCATGGTCATCGATCTGGAAAAATGTATCGGCTGCCGTTCCTGCATGGTCGCCTGCAAGCAGCACAACGCCCAGCCGCCGCAGACCTGGTGAAATCGGGTGTTCACCCCCGGCAGCCACCGCCATCTGACGCCGCCGGAAGCGGGCGTCGAGTTTTTCCTGCCGGTCCACTGTCAGCACTGGAAAAAAAACACCCTGTGAAAAGGTCTGCCCGGTGGGGGCAACCTATCATGCCGAGGACGGCGCGGTACTCATCGACTATGAACTATGCATCGGTTGCCGCTACTGCATGTCGGCCTGCCCCTACGGTGTCCGCCAGTTCAACTGGGAAGATCCGGCCGAGACGCATAAGAGGTCCGAGTACCAGGATAAGTACCATTACGGCTACCCGGAAGAACACCGCCATGAAGGACGTCTGGTCTATATGCCGATGCAGCCGAAGGGTATCGTCGAAAAGTGCACATTTTGTTCCCAGTACCGTGATAAGGGCGAGCTGCCGGCCTGTGTTCAGGGGTGTCCCGGCAAGGCCCGTTTTGTCGGCGATCTCGATGATCCGGACAGTGAGGTGAGTAAGATGATCAAGGCCCGCCATGCCTTCACCCTCTTGCCGGAAAAAGGCACCAAGCCCACCGTTTTTTATCTGCCGCCCAAGGCCAAGGAGGTGTAATCATGTCGGTAAAGATGAAAAGAAGTATGTGGCTGTGCGGCGGTGTTTTCCTCGTCGCCCTGACCGCCTGGGTCTATCAGCTGCGGCAAGGCCTGATCCTTCCCAATATGCAGAATTCCTCTAGCTGGGGGCTGTATATCTCGGGCCTGGCCTTCTTTGTCGGCAATGCCGCCGGGGGGCTGGTGCTGACCTCGGCCATCTATCTCTATATCCTGCTGCTTCCCGACCTTACCGGCAAGCTGACTCGGCTGGCAATCAAGGTGGATAATCCGCACGAGTTTTCCGAAAAGTGGGCCAAGCGCCTCGCCCCCGTGGCCATGCTGTTTACCATCGGCATCCATGTCGTTACCGCCTGGATCTTTTCCACCCAGGGCGGCCGCGACTGGTGGTTTTCACCGGCCATGGCGCCGGATTTCGTTTCGGTGGCCATGGCCGTCGGCACGACCGTCGTCCTTTTGGCCGAAGCTCTGGCCTATGGAACCGGCGAAAAATACCAGGATGCCTATGCCATTCTCGCTCTGATCATCTTCATGGCCACCTGTGTACATCTCTTCTTGATGATGAATGACCTGGTCATCCATGCCTGGTACGGCAATGGTGAGACACACCGGATCATGGAAATTGCCTGGGGCGATTTTGCCTGGGCGCATATCTTTGAAGTTGCCTCTCTGGTGGTGGCCGCCGTTTTGCTCACGCAAAAAGCGGTGCGAGGCTCCCTGCCGTTACCGATGCTCAGCTGCGGATTATTTATCGCCGGGGTCTTTGTCCATCGCTTTTTGATTATGCCCGCGGCCTATAACGCAATCCCGCTGACCATGGTGCCCTTTAGCCTGCCGAATACCCACCGGTCGCTGCCCATTGCCTCGGGCCGGTTTTTCCGGGGTTTCAGTACCTTTGTCGACCAGTACAGCTATATGCCCTCGTCGATCGAAGTGATCATTCTCCTTGGAATCGTCGCCTATGCGCTGCTCCTTGTTCTTCTGGCGATCGACCGGTTGCCGATTCTCATGAAGGAGAAGATGTGATGGCGGCTGACACAATACAGATGCATCCAGGTCTGCAGTTTATTTCCTTCCTGTTCAGTTATCCGGCAGTGCAGGCCGAAGTTCCATCAGTGCCGGAAATACCCGGCACTGATGTCAACACACTGCTTGGCGAAAGAAAAGCCATCGATCATATCCGCTTAGAGACTGAGTATGTCCGGCTCTTTATCAATGCTCTGCCGGAAGTGCCCTGTGCGCCTTATGGCTCCGTCTATCTAGAGGGTTCGGTGATGGGGAGTCGACGCTGAAGGTTGCGGAAATCTATCGGAAATATGGCATTGAAAGCCCTGAGCCGGCGGATCATATCGCCGTGGAAAGTGAATTTCTCGCCTGGCTGCACGGCCGGGCAGCAACAGATGGTAATGCCCGGGAGGATTTCACCTACCTGCTCGGTCACCTGCGGCAATGGACCGGCCCCTTTTTCAGTAAAATTGCCGAGCACGATCAGCTCGGCTGTTTTCGGCAATATGCCCAGGCGGCCCGCAGTGTACTGGATAGCCTCGAATAATGACCGATGCAGCAGCCCGCCGGAAAGAGTATCTCTTATCCGGCAGGCTCCAGGGCCAATTAAATAATTCAACGGCCCTTGCGGCGATAATTTTTCGTGACTAAGGTAGTAATTGATTACTAACTTATCCAGTTCCCAGCCTCGTTTCTGTTTACCGGGGTCAACAAGGAGAAAGGTGTGCAGTTTACCAGCAAACTACCGGCGGAAGAACGCCGGGAAATAACCATAAACGCGGTCATAAAGCTGGCCGGTTCGCAAAACCCCAGTGAAATAACGACGGCGGCCATTGCCAAGCATATGCAGCTGACCCAAGGTGCACTTTTTCGACACTTCGCGACAAAAGATGACATCTGGCTGGCCGTCATGGAATGGGTCCGCGACCAGTTTTCCACGCAAATTATTCGTACCGAACAATCCATGTCCGAACCTCTGGCGGCGATGCGGGTAATGTTTATGAGGCACATCGACTTTGTCACGAAATACCCCGGAGTGCCGCGGATGCTTTTCGGCGAGTTGCAGAAAGCAAAATGGACCCCGGCCAAGGGTGCCGCCCAATCCCTTATCAAACATTACACCGAGCGGCTGTGCGCCCTCATCGAGCAAGGCAAGGCCAGTGGCGACATCTCCGATGACGTCGGCACCAAAGATGCCGCGGTTCTCTTTATCGGCACTATTCAGGGATTAATCATGCAGTCTATCCTGTCCGGAGATATCCAGCGTATCCGAACCGATGCGCCGGGGGTCTTCAAAATCTATCAACGGGGCATAAGGAGCTGGAAATGAGCAGGTTCCTGTCAAAAAACGGCAAGACTCTGCTGCTGCTTGGAATTTTGCTGCTTCTGCTTGGTCTTTTTGTTTCTGTTCTCTCGCGCTCCGGCCCCCTTGCGCCGGTACCGGTCAATCTGGCAACCGTCGAGTTGAAGGGCATTATCCCGGCACTTTTCGGCATTGGCACCGTTGAAGCCCGCTTTCTTCATAAAATCGGACCGACTCTGGCCGGACGCATCAAAAATATCAACGTCGAGCCGGGGGATCATGTTGAGGCAGGCCAGCTGCTCGGAGAAATGGATGCCGTCGACCTGGTTGACAGGATCAGCGCCCATGACGCGCTCATGAAGCGTGCCGATGCCGCCGTTTTGGCGGTCAAGGCGCATATCCAGGAAATCAATGCCCGAAAGAAGTACGCCGAGGCCCAGGCAAAACGCTATGAGCAGTTGTTTCTTACCGATGCGATAAGCAGGGAATCGGTTGAAAACAAAAGACAGGATTATCAAATTGCCGAGGCAACTCTGGCGGCGGCCACGGCAGATCTCGAAGTCTCCGTGCAGGATGCCGCGCGGCTGCAGGCGGAACGCGACGGCTTGATCCGGCAGCGCGACTATCTGCGCTTTATCTCTCCCGTCGACGGGTTTATCACCCGGCGTGACGCTGATATCGGCACGACTGTCGTTCCCGGCGAGACGGTTATCGAGGTTGTTGAGCCGGACAGCATCTGGATCAATGTCCGCTTCGACCAACAGCGGGCCATCGGGCTCAGGGCCGGCTTACCGGCGCAGGTTACCCTGCGCTCCTCGGCCGGCGGGATACTGACCGGACAGGTTGAGCGTATTGAGCCCATGGCCGATTCGGTCACCGAAGAAATTCTCGCCAAGGTGTGCTTCGATAAACTCCCGGCAAGCCTTCCACCCCTTGGCGAACTGGCGGAGGTCACCGTGCAGCTGGACGCGCAAAAAGTACTGCC
>CAMBBS010000053.1 GCA_945863875.1 Desulfopila aestuarii DSM 18488 | reverse complement strand
AGCGATACGATGAAGATTTTCGGCAGCTACGGCTTCTCGACCGAGTTCCCGGCTGAACGTTTTCTGCGCGATGCGCAATCTCTGCGGGTTGTCGAGGGTACCAGCAATATACAGAAAACTATCATCTCCAGCATTGCTCTTGGGGATGTGCAAAATCGTTAATCAGGCCTAGGGCGGCAAGATCGACTACCAGGAATACATTTTAAAACTCGAAGGAAGAAAGGAAGCCGTTATGTCACGTAAGCAAACTCCATTACGTCCATATTTTGAGAAAATGGCCGACATCGGCAGTGCTCTCAGTGATGCTGATCTTCAACGTTCACAGGAAAACGTTGCATTGATCAGAGAGCAGGAACGACTTATTGCCAAAGAAGTTGAAAGAGTCAAGAACGCCGGCATCCCTGGGAAAAAAATACACGACCGCGGAGGAATGACCATTTATGATCGACTGGACTATCTGGTTGATGCAGGTACCTGGTCCCCTCTCCATACTATCTATAACCCTCAGGGCAATGAGGAAGGATGTACTGGGGTTGTTAACGGAATTGGTAAAATATCCGGTAAGTGGGCGGTGATCATCGGTTTTGACAACAAGGTCATGGCCGGCGCCTGGATATCTGGTCAGTCCGAGAATATCCTCATGGTCACGGATATGGCCAAACGGCTCAACGTACCTCTTGTCTGGTTGACAAATTGCAGTGGCGTCAAGCTGATGGAACAGGAGACTGTCTATGCCGGTCGGCGTTCAAGTGGAACGCCATTCTTTCGTCATGCCGATCTCAATCATCTGGGAGTCCCGATTTTGAATGCCATTTATGGCACTAATCCGGCCGGTGGCGGCTATCAGGGTATCAGCCCAACCATTTTGCTCGCCCACGAAGACGCAAACATTGCGGTTGGCGGGGCCGGCATCGTCGGTGGTATGAACCCGAAAGGGCATTTCGATGTTGAAGCTGCGAGGTCGCTGATCGAAGCCACGAAAAATTTCAAATCCAAGAGTCCCGGCCGGGTCGAAACTCATTTTGACAAGACCGCGTATTTCCGCGAGGTTCATGAAACCGAACAGGGGGTGCTGGACGGCATCAAGGAGTACATGCGGATGATGCCTGCCTACGATCCCACCATGTTCCGGGTTGCTGTACCGGCAGCACCGAAATTTCCCGCCGAGGATTTGAACAGGATTCTGCCGATAAATCAAAAACGTCAATACGATGCCTCCCAGATTCTGGCGCGGCTCACAGACAGCAGCGAGTTTATGGAATATCGAGCTGACTATGGTCCTGAGGTCTTTGCCGGACTTGCCAAGGTCGATGGTTTTCCGGTTGCCTTCATCGGCAACAATCAGGGTTTCTTTCCCAATTATCCTCAATACGCCAATGACAGCTATTTCGCCGTTGGGGGCAAGCATTACCGTGAGGGGCTGATCAAGCAGGCCGAATTCGTCACTCTCTGCGGAAGGGACAACCTGCCGATCATCTGGCTGCAGGACACCACCGGCATTGATGTTGGGGATTTGGCGGAGGAGGCGGAGTTGCTCTCTCTTGGTCAGTCTCTGGTCTATTCGATCGAGCAGACTGAGCTGTCGATGATGTGCGTTGTCCTGCGCAAAGGCTCTGCCGCAGCTCACTATATTATGTGCGGGCCCCAGGCGAACAACAACAATGCCTTCACCCTTGGTACGCCGATGACCGAGATCTATGTCATGCATGGCGAGACAGCGGCCGCTGCTTCATACGCTCGGCGACTGGTGAAGGAGGAAGCCGCCGGCAACGATCTTAATCCGATATTGGATAAGATGAATCAGATGATTAAAGATTATCAGGATAAGTCACGTCCGGCCTACTGTGCCAAGAGCGGTTTTGTCGATGAGATTGTGGCGTTGCCGGACCTGCGTAAATATATCCTGGCCTTTGTCGGCGCTAACTATCAGAACCCAAGATCAATCACTCCGGTCCATCAAATGCTTCTGCCTCGAATTATCAAGGGATAGATTGTGTAAAGCCGGCACGGTTGTGAGCAGATAAATAATTATCGGAGGACAACAAGATGCTAGAGAAGGCCTTTCAGGATCACTATCCTGATGAGTTCGCTCACTGTTACGGGTGTGGAAGACTCAATGAGGGTGGGTTGCAGATAAAAAGTTATTGGGACGGCGATGAGACCGTCTGTCATTTCACGCCGGACGCCAAGTATTCAGGTGGTTTCCCGGGGTTTCTCTACGGTGGCATGATCGCCTCCCTGCTTGACTGCCATGGAGCAGCGACTGCCTCGGCGGCGAAGGCCCGAGCGGAGGACAAACCACTTGGTCGGTTTGTGACTGCATCGCTGACGGTCAATTTCCGTGCCCCGACACCGATAGACACCGAGCTGGAGATCCGGGGAAGGGTGACAGAGATTAAAGGACGTAAGGTCCTGGTGGATCTGACACTTTCAGCCGGTGGTAAGCTGTGTGCTGAAGGGTCTGCGGTGATGGTCCAGATCCCAGAGAAATAACAAGGTGATATACTGGTTTGTCGTCAACAAGTGTGTCATCGGTCAAAATAAACACAAGGGTAGAAAATGACAAATTCACAGACAAATGCAGCTCTCCATGAGCGTCGCAACAAGGTCATGGCTAAAGGTTTCGGCAGTGCCACAAGCAAGTACGTCGCCCATGCTAAAGGAGCTGTGATTACAGATGTAGAGGGCAACGAATATATCGATTTTGCAGCTGGTATTGCCGTGATGAATGTTGGTCACTCCCACCCCAAGGTGGTTCAGGCCATAAAAAATCAGGCGGAAAAATTTACCCACACCTGTTTTATGGTTGTTCCCTATGCATCGCCGATTGCGCTTGCGGAAAAGTTGTGTGACGCCGTCCCGGGGGATTCAAAAAAAGCCGTTATGTTTGTCAACAGCGGCGTTGAAGCCGTCGAGAATGCGGTGAAAATTGCCAGATATTACACGAAGAAAACAGCAATAATTGCTTTTGAAGGCGCCTTTCATGGCCGGACCCTGTTGGGCATGTCACTCACCTCAAAAGTCAAACCTTACAAATATGGCCTCGGTCCGTTTGCCCCTGAAGTGTATCGCATGCCCTACGCCAACTGCTACCGCTGCCCATTTGGCAAAGAGTATCCAGGTTGTGACCTTGCCTGTGCGGATCATCTGGAGGAAATCCTTATTTCTCATGTAGGTGCTGAGGATACCGCAGCCATCATCTTTGAGCCGGTTCAAGGCGAAGGTGGTTTCATCGCACCTCCCAAAGAGTACTTCCAGAGATTGAAAAAAATCTGTGAGAAAAATTCAATTCTCATGATCGCCGATGAAATTCAGACCGGGATGGGCAGAACGGGATATATGTTTGCCATGGACTATTACGGAGTTGAGGTTGATATAACGGCTGTTGCCAAGAGCCTCGGCGCTGGAATGCCTATCAGTGCAGTGGTAGGCAGGAAAGAAATAATGGATTCCGTACACCTGGGCGGGATTGGTGGAACCTATAGCGCTAACCCGATAGCCTGTGAAGCAGCCCTTGCGGTTTTTGACATATTTGAATCGGAAAATCTCCTCGCTAGGGCGAAAGTTCTCGGCGAGAAACTTCAACTCAAAGTGAAGGCACTTCAGGAGAAGCATGCACTCATCGGCGATGTTCGGGGTATTGGTCCAATGGTTGCCATGGAACTTGTTCATGACAGGGATGCAAAGACACCTGCACCCGACAAGGTAAAACAGCTGGTAGAATTCTGTTTGGAGAGAAATCTCTTCATTTTAGCCTGTGGTACCTATAAAAATGTTATCCGGTTATTAATGCCTCTGGTTATCACCGAGGAACAAATGACCAGAGGGATGGAAATTATAGATAGTGGGCTGACTGCTCTCAGTTGAGTTGCCAGCAACTACGCTTCATTAAGAATCGTTTTTTTCGACAGGGAGACAATATGTTCGGATGGAGAGGGAAAATTCTCAGGGTTAACCTCACAGAGGGGATGGTGCATGAAGAGGAGCTCGATCCTCAAGTCGCAAAGGATTACATTGGCGGCCGGGGTTTGGGTATTTGGCTTTTAAATAAGGAGTTGGATCCCCAATGTGATCCTCTTTCCCCAGCAAACATCATGGTTATGGCCACTGGGCCCTTGACCGGAACGGGGGCCCCCACCGGAGCACGCTACTCAGTGATGACCAAATCACCTCTTTCTGGGGGGATTACCTGTTCCAACTCAGGCGGCAAGTTTCCGACTGAGCTGAAACGCAGCGGATTTGACGCGATAGTTGTCGAAGGCCGTTCAGAAAAACCAGTTTACCTGTGGGTAAATGACGGTGAGTTTGAGCTGCGCAATGCTGAGCATCTCTGGGGCAAGACGACTCACGAGACCACCATCCAGCTTATGCGCGAAACCGATGCAAAAGCTAAGGTAGCATGTATCGGGCCTGCTGGTGAAAAGAAGGTCCTGTTCGCAGCTATTATGAATGATAAGGATCGTGCGGCCGGCCGGTCTGGTGTCGGTGCTGTCATGGGATCAAAGAATCTCAAAGCTGTAGTTGTGCGTGGCACCCAGAAGATTCAACTGGCCGATCCGGATCGTTTCAAGGAATTTAATCGTCAGATATTGGGCCGGTTTAATGAGGAGGCAAAGGTGACGCCAATTGGCCTCAGAATTAATGGAACTGCCGGCGTGGTGACGGC
This sequence comes from Desulfopila aestuarii DSM 18488, assembly GCA_945863875.1. Lineage (GTDB taxonomy): Bacteria > Desulfobacterota > Desulfobulbia > Desulfobulbales > Desulfocapsaceae > Desulforhopalus_A > Desulforhopalus_A aestuarii_A. The sequence goes on along the minus strand of CAMBBS010000053.1, from coordinate 21,051 downwards.
AACGCAAAATTATGGTGTGTTGCCGACAAAGAACTGGCAGCAAGGCACCTTTGACGGCTGGGAAAAGATCGATGGTCGTGAATTGACAAAAACATACCTGGTGACGAACTCAGCCTGTTTTTCGTGTCCTATCGGCTGCGGCAGAAAGACCAAGGTGGACGATCCGCAATTTGCCGGGGAAGGCGAAGGGCCGGAATATGAAACTGTTTATGCCATGGGTTCAAACTGCATGGTGGATAATCTTGCCGCGGTGGTGAAGGCGAACTACATCTGTAATGAGTTGGGGATGGATACCATTACGATGGGGGCCACAATAGGCTGCGCTATGGAGTTGGTCGATCGTGGCTATATCGCAGAGGAGGAGATTGGCCGCTCGCTGCAATGGGGTGATGCTGAGGCCTTGGTTGAATTGACTCGTATGACTGGCTACCGCGAAGGGTTTGGCGACAAACTGGCGGAAGGCAGCTATCGCCTTGCCGAGAGTTGCGGTCATCCGGAACTTGCGATGGTCTCGAAAAAACAAGAATTTCCTGGGTACGATCCTCGAGGCGCACAGGCGATGGGGTTGGCCTACGCGACGAGTCCCATTGGTGGCTCGCATATGCGCGGTGACCCAGCCTATTTCGAGCTCTTCGGAATTCCAAAACCAATGGATCGTCTCGCATGGAAGGGCAAGGCTAAACCTACCCAGGCGTTTCAGGATCATTCTGCTATCATCGACTCGGCTGGATTGTGCGTCTTCTTCACCGTTCGTAATCTGGTGGAAAAGGATTTGGAAATTGCCCCTACGGGTATCCTGGAATATATGAATGCAGCCACAGGGGCGAATTATACCCTGGAAGAGCTCTGCGAAGCCGGGCAGCGGGTCATCAACATTGAACGGCTGTTCTTGATAAAGGCCGGATTCACACGCAAGGACGATTCTTTGCCCAAACGGATGACCGAGGAGCCCATGCCTGCAGGCCCATCCAAAGGCCACGTGTGCCATTTGGATGAGATGCTCGACGAGTATTATGAAGTACGGCATTGGACACCGGATGGCGTTCCTACGCCGGAGAAGCTGGCAAGGCTGGGAATCTCTGAGTGACAGTCAGAAAATGCGGGTCAATGTAAAGCTCTACAGTGAATTGAAGCGGTACGCTCCGGGGGAGGATACTGTTTTTATGCTGGAATATCCTCCGGGGTCCACTGTCGGAGATCTGCTGGACGCCTTGAAAATATCTGCAGAGGTTCCGCGGTTTATATTAATTGATGGTATGCTGAGTGATGAAAACTCGCCTCTGACAGAAGGTTGTACCGTGGTGCTTTTCACACCTGTCTGTGGAGGATGAATTAAGGTTATGTATGGGGAACAGGCAGATACACTTCCCCCGGCTCTGCCGGGGGACCCCCCAAGATTTTTTCAGGTATGCACAGGTACAGAACCATCACTCGTTTTCCACCCTATGCGCGAGATTTTGCTGACCGGACCTTGCTGACTTCCATTGAGAAAAATGGTATCCTGGCGGACAATTACTCTCAGCTGCTTTTCGTCCTCTCACCACCACAAAGGAGATTCTCATGATGCAGGCGCCGGCACAACGAAACGGGGCAAAAATCTTACTGGAGTCTCTTCAGAGCGAGGGCGTGGAGTATATTTTTGGCAACCCCGGTACGACCGAGCTGCCGCTGATCGATGCACTGAACGACTACCCGTCGATAAAATACATCTGGGCCCTGCAGGAGGCGAGCGTGGTGGCCATGGCCGATGGATACGCGCAGGCATCGGGCAAGGCCGGGTTTATTAATCTGCATACGGCCGGCGGTCTTGGACATGGGATGGGGAACCTGCTGAACGCCTATACGTCCGGGACACCTCTCGTTGTCACCGCCGGGCAGCAGGATTCCCGCCACTCCATTTCCGACCCCTTACTGCAGGGCGACCTCGTCTCCATTGCCACGCCGGCCGTTAAATGGGCACGGGAGGTGAACACCCCGGAACAGATTCCGGTGCTCGTTCGCCGGGCCTTTCAAGACAGCCTGGCGCCGCCGACCGGGCCGGTCTTCCTTTCCCTGCCGATGAATGTCATGGAGGCGATAAGCGACGTTGACATCCCGGATATCTCCCATGTCGATCGCCGGCCCACCGCCGGTTCCCTGCCGCTCTTGGCTAAAGAGCTGAGCCGTTTTTCACCGGGCAGGATCGCGATCATTGCCGGCGATGAGATTTCCTTTAATAATGCCAACCAAGAGGTCGTCGCACTGGCGGAAATTCTTGCCTCGCCGGTCTTCGGATCATCCTGGCCGGCGCATATCCCTTACCCGACAAGCCATTATTTATGGCAGGGCAACCTGCCGACCAAGGCATCAGCCATTGCCGAGGAAATGCGGCCGTTTGACTGTGTTTTCGCCCTCGGCGGCAAATCCTTTATCACCATCCTCTATTCGGAGGCATCGGCACTGCCGAAAGGCTGTGAGCTGTTTCAGCTTTCCGTCGACGGGGGCGACCTGGGCCGCACCTACTCGTCGAAACTCTCCGTCGTTGGCGATATACAATTTTCCTTGCGGGAACTGAACAGATTGCTTGTGGAAAAAACGGCGGACAGGGCCGACCTCTACGCGGTCCGGCGGCAGGCCGCAAAAAAGGCCTTTGCCGCCCGGAAAGAGGCGCTGAACAAGCTCGCCGATGGACTGATGTGCAACCCGTTGATCCATCCGATGGTGGCGGCACGGGCATTGACGGAAGCTATCGGCCCCGATGTGCCCATTGTCGATGAAGCCATTGCCACGGCGAGCTATCTCCGGAAATTTCTCAACAACAATTCTCCCCGGCAATATTCCTTTCTGCGCGGCGGAGCGCTCGGCTGGGGGATGCCCGCCGCGGTCGGCTTTTCCCTTGGCATCGGCCGAAAACCGGTGGTCTGCCTGGTCGGCGATGGTGCGGCCATGTATTCACCGCAGGCGCTGTGGACGGCGGTGCATGAGGATTTACCCATCACCTTTATCGTCATGAACAATCTTGAATACAATATCCTGAAAAATTTCATGCGCTCGCAACCGCATTACAGCTCGGCCAGGACCGGCAGATTCATCGCCATGGACATCAACAGCCCGGCCATCGATTTTTTAGCTTTAGCGCAATCAATGGGCATGCCGGGACAAAAAATCACCAGGGCAGAAGAGATTCAAGGAACAGTCAGCCAGGCCATCGCCGGCAACAAACCGAATCTGATTGAAATTGTAATAAGTGCGGAGTAGGTGATTCAACCGAGCTTTCTGGTCCGCTGACTGACAACGGTCGATTTTTCACAGTGGGTGCCGGCCTTCGGGCTGCAGTCGAGCAAATCTGCAACACATTGTTCTTTTTAATAAAATTGCAAACAAATGCACAGAGGCAAAATAGTCCCGCATCCTGTGCGTTCTTGACCTTTTGCCTCGTATCGGTGATTATACCACAACTGCTCGAAAGCAATAGATATTAAAATTGGCCACAACAATGAGAGGAACCCCCATGAAAACAGTAGCAATCAACGGCAGTCCCAACAAAAACGGTAATACCTACCATGCCATTAAAATGGTTACCGATGTCCTGGAAAAAGAAGGAATCGAAACGGAAATCCTGCATGTCGGCAACCAGGCCATCCGCGGCTGTCTTGCCTGCGGCCAGTGCTCGAGAAAGAAAAACGAACAATGCGTGCAGGTCGATGATGTCGTCAACGAGTATATTCAGAAGATGAAGTTTGCCGATGGCATCATTATCGGGTCCCCGGTGCATTTTTCAGCCATCGGCGGGACGATGAAATCGTTTCTCGACCGGGTTTTTTACGTAACCGGCGTCAATAACAGCATGCTGCGCCATAAGGTCGGCGCGGCCGTGGTTGCGGTCCGGCGGTCCGGCGGCCTGCCGACCTTCAATCAATTGAACAATTTTCTCTGCTATTCGGAAATGCTCCTGCCGACGGCCAACTATTGGAACGTCATCCACGGGACCAAGCCGGGAGAAGCGGTCCAGGATGCAGAGGGAACACAGATCATGCAGACGCTCGGCCGGAATATGGCCTGGCTGATGAAGCTGGTCGAGCATGGCAAGGGTGCTATCGCGCCGCCGGAAAAAGAAGGCAAAATCTATATGAATTTTATTCGCTGATTCTTCAAAAAACTACCAACTTAAAGAAATGCAGACAAAAGAAATCAAGACTATCGCCATTGTTGGTGCAGGGGCAATGGGCGCGGCGTATGCGACCATGTTTGCCGAAGCGGGGAGTTTTTCCTTTTTTTTTCTTGCCCAGGGTGAGCGCTACGAAAAACTCAGGAAAGGCCCATTAACGGTCAACGGCAAGCCATATACCATTGATGTCAGGCGGCCGGAAGACGTGAAGGAGCCGGTCGACCTCGTTCTTGTCGCTCTGAAGCATGCGCATCTCCCCGAAGCCCTGCCCCTTATCGAGGCCGTGGTCGGTTCTGAGACGACTATTCTGTCGGTAATGAACGGGCTTGAAAGCGAACGGATCATCGGTGCGCTTTGCGGCATGGACAAGATGGTTTATGCCATCGCGGTCGGCATTGACGCCGTGCGGCAGGGCCGCCAGTTCTCCTATGCCAGGCCCGGCAAGATCATTTTCGGCGAAGGTCCGGAACAAGTCGCCGGGGGCCGAGTGGCTCGCCTGCAGGAGGCCTTGACCCGTGCCGCCATCCCCCATGAAGTCCCGGCCGATATGATGTTTGTCATGTGGTGGAAATTCATGATCAATGTCGGTGTCAACCAGGCCTCGGCGGTGCTGCGCGCACCCTATGGCGTCTTTCATGCCTCGCCGGACGCCCGGGCCTTGATGCTGCTGTTGATGCAGGAAGTCGTCGCCCTGGCCGGCAAGGTATCCGTCAACCTCAGCCAGAAAGACATCGACGAATGGTCGTCCGTCCTTTCGACGCTGGCCTCCGGGGGAAAAACATCGATGCTGCAGGACATCGAGGCGGGAAGGAAAACCGAGGTGGAAGTATTCGCCGGTAAGGTCGTGTCCATGGGGATTGAATACGGCGTCCCGACCCCGGTCAACCAGACGATTCTGCATATTATCAAGGAAATGGAAAACCGGTCCGGAACCGCTCTTATGTAAAGGAAAGAAAAGTCAAATAGAACGGTAACGGAAGAACTCCGGATGCCGATAGATGCAAGGTGTTTTGATGCGGTCTCGCCGACGGTTTTGTCAAACGTGTCCCCAGATTAGACGCTGGTAATGTCATTATACAACGGACACTGCCGGGTCTGGATTTTTAATACCTCGCCCCATTCCTGCCATTGGGCGATGATTTTGTCGAAGACGCCGCCGAACTCTCCTTCGCTTACATTGAATTTCTCGCCATTTTTTACAAAAGTACTGAGTTGTGTCTGCGTCGGTTGCAAATGCAGACTGATCTCGGCCAGTTGATGCGCAAGGTTCAGAAGTTGGGCAATGGTTCGTGTTGTGCCCGTGCCCAGCTCTGCACAGGCCAGGTCATCATGAAATCCTGCCGCCAGTGCATAATGGGCGGGCAGACCCCAGTTTAAAAAAAGCTCCACGGTCAATTCCGCGCTGTCGATTTCGAATCGTTCTTTTTCCATCTTCTTACGGAAGAGAGGAGACGGTTTAGTGGCGAGTATGTCGGAAGCGTCGGTTGTATCGTCTTCATCGCCAGAAGACGATGCAAGGTCAAATTCGTTGAGGAGATCGCCATACTCCTGCGGAAAAAGGCTGGCGAAAGCCAGCTGTCCCATATGCGACAGCAAGGCGCAGATAAACATTTCCTCCGGGTCAAATTCCTTTGCCGAGCCGGCGAAAACTTTTGCCGCTATGGCTTGCAAAAGGGACAGCGACCAGAATCTTTCATAGTCAAATGCTGCACATTTGCCTTGTTTATTGCTTGACAGCAGGGAGAGGCCAAGCGCGAGGTTGACCACTGTCCGCGTGCCGAGTTTGATTGCAGCCTTCTGCACGGACGCGACCTGTATGCCGGTCGACAGAAATGCGGTATTGGCATATTTCAGCAGCTCCGCCGACAGTGCCGGATCGGTCTCGATGACCCTGGCGATGTCATTGAGCGAGGTTGTTTCGTCACTGCATAACTGAATAACCTTCATCGTCGTCCCCGACGGTGAAGGCAAATTGTCGGTTTTGCTTAGTTTGTCAAAGACTTCCCTGCTGGTTAACATTAGTACACTTCCGTTTGATTAAAATTACTATGATATTGCACTGTCCAGATTATTGCCCCGCATCCTGTTCAAGTCTATCGCATTGAACTTTTATAAACAACCTCTTTGCCGGAAAAATTTAACATCATTGTGGAAGGGACAGCTACTGTTTTTGGATGTTGGTTGACGGGGTGCTGTTTTGGTGAAAATGGATTCCGGGTCAAGCCCGGAATGACGGCGGTGGCCGAGCTTTCTTATGGGATCCGGGGGCATCCCTGGGAGCTTGTCCGAGAATGCCCCTTTTCCCCATATCTTCGTTAACCTCGAAAAAATTATCCTCGGAGGTAAGCGTAAACTCTGATATTTACTATATAAGGGTGTTGAAAAACACAATCTAACTCATGAATTCAGTTAACCGTGAGCTGTAAATTCAGCTTTTTCGCCACTATTCTCAATTTTCGGATAAGAACTTGCAATGCTTACCAGATGTTTTGATGGGTTTTATGACCCTTTAAGAATAACCCCAGATCTGTATTGATACTACTGAACGTTCTTTACCGACAATTCGAATAACGGAACAGATATCTCTTGTACATTTTACGTAATATTAAGTCATTATCATGATTATGCGGCCTTTTGTTCAGGATGCAACGGCAGTTGTCGTGGTTTGACGGTCGATTTCTTTTTTCGTTTGCCCGCCATTTTTATCAACAATAGTGCGATGCTGCTTCGTGTACAGCGAGCCATAGTCACATGTTGACTGCGAACTCGAACAGTTTCAAGCCCGGTTCGATGCTTCAGGAGGTTAAAGGGACGCTCGCCGTTCTTACGTAGAGCATGGGCCTTCTGTATCAATTCGGTATGATGAGGAATGTGCTGGAAAAAAACACCACCTACCGGTAAAAAGCGATATCGTGGACACTGGCCGGAAAACATGCATTCCCCTGCCGCTGCATTGTATTTCTACTCATGCGCCTGGTTTTCGGCCCCGATGTGAAGCATGGGAAAATCACATTGAGCATGGCAAAAAACATCCCCGTTTGTCGTGTCGGTATGTTCCGGCGCCAAGGCTTTGGCTGACGGACGGCAGAAAATGACTGTCATGATGATTTGCCGGAGCCAAGAGGGAGACAAGGGGAAAGCTTTGACCTGATTTGGCATCAAGAGCAGTTAAGGTATGCAGGCGATAGCCGATTACGTACACCGATATTTCAATTAAAAGGCCATTTTTACGAGGCCCTTTCCGGGCATATGCCTGGAAAGGGCCTCGGCTTCCCGCCAAAGACTCTTTTGATTGCCAGGAAGCTGATTCTGGACATCCCGCGTTGCCTATTCTCGGACAAGCTCCTAGCGGATCCGAAATCTGGCGACAAATTCCGTCAGCTTTTCCGATAGCTCCGACAGGCCGACAGCGGAGTTGCGGATTTCCGCGCTGTGGTCTTTTACAGCCATGGATTTTCCCTTGACCTGGCCAATTTTGTCCACCATGGAATTGGTCAACTGGCTGCTGGTTGCCACGTTGCCATTGATCTCGTTGATGCCCATGGAGGCCTGGGTGACATTAGTCGCAATCTCGCTTGTCGTGACCGCTTGTTCTTCCACGGCGGTTACGATTGTGGTCACAATATCATTGACGTCGGTAATAACTTTTGCAATCTCGGCAATGTCGACAATCGTTTCTTCCGTCTGCGACTGAATACCGCTGATGGCTGCTTTGATCTGACCGGTTGCCGTGGCGGTCTGCTTGGCCAGCTCCTTGATTTCGTTGGCGACGACGGCAAAGCCTTTTCCCGCCTCACCGGCCCGGGCCGCCTCGATGGTCGCGTTGAGCGCCAGGAGATTGGTTTGCTCGGAGATCTCGGTGATGGTCTCGGTGACCTTGCCGATCGATCGGGCGGCCTCGCCCAGGCCTTTGATGGCCGCGTGGGTTTTTTGCGCGCCGGCAACAGCATTTTCCGTTGTCAGGCTGGCCCTGGCACTGTTTTCGGCAATCTCCTTGATTGTGTTGCCCATCTCCTCGGAGGCAGCGGCGATTATTTCCAGATTCGTTGCCGATTCTTCCATGGCTGCGGAAATGGAGTCCATATTACTTGAGGCACTGGTGGCGCTTTCCAGCGTCTCGTCGGCGATTGCCGTGGTCGAATCGGCGCTGGTGACCATTTCCTCGGAAACCTGTCGTAATTGCCCGGACGCTTCGCGCAGGGTCTTTGAAGAAATAACGATATCCTCGATCATTTCTTTTGATTTGTCGACCATCGCCCCAAGTGAGTTGGTCAGCTGGCCGATGGCGTCTTTATTTTCGGAACTGAATGTGACGGTGTAATCTCCCTCGCCGACTCTGGTGCTTTTCTGCGCCAGATCACGCAGCGGTCGATTGATGGAGCGGACTAGGATAAGAGTGAGCACAATGCCGGCGGCGACAACGAGAAAACCGGCAAGGAGGTTCGTCCGCAGCATTTTGCCATCCAGGCCGCCGTTGATATTGACCTCGTCAAGATCCGTTGCAATATACACCCCCCATGGTTCAATAAGCGCCGTATGGGCAAAGCGCTTCACTCCCTGAATGGTGTAGGTCAGAGAACCGTCCTGCCGGTCTTTGAATTCAGGCGCGATATCAAAGAGATTTTTGCTCGTATCAAGGGTCGGATGCAGAAGGATGGTGCCGTCCTGCCGGTACATATAGAAAAATGCCTGGCCGATTTTTACATTGGAGATAAAGTCCTTGATCTGCGTGTTCAGCAGCGGCCGGCTGACTTGGATTGCGCCAGCCAGCTTGTCATCCCAGTCATACAGCGGGGCATATGCCGTCAGGTACCATTCGTTGACGACAAAGTCCTTGTCCTGCACGGTTTCCCCACGGGCGATAGCCTGATATATCGGGCTGTCCGGAGGGATATAGCTGCCCACTGTCCGTTCGTCGGCCGAATTTTTAATCGTCGTGGAGACGCGCAGGAGCCTCCCGTCAACCAACTGGAAGAGCGTTGCCGATACGCCGATTGATTTTTCAATGCTGTCGACGAGGTCGCTCGTGCCGTTCATATAGGTTGGACCGATGACCAGGCGGGGGATCTCGACGGTGGTCGCCGCCCGGGTTGTTTCGTTGACCATGGTCTGCTTGAGCGGGCTGGTGGCGATCAGTTCCACATCCCCTTTGAGTTCAATTTCTCTTTGGAAGTAGCGCAGGTCGTTTGCTAAATTCCACCGCACGTTTTTGTCATACATGATGACCGAGTCAAAAACCGCCTGGTGGGTCGTGGCAATGGCGGTTGTGCCGAACTGGTTCAGGCCGTCATGGGAGATGCGTATTGCATTGGTGGCAATGACCATAACCGAGGCGACGGAAATGAAAACAATGGCGACAAAAAGCTTGGTGGTGAATTGAATATTTTTAAATCTTTGTAGCATATTTTTCCTTTGCCCGGCGGAGACCTGCCGCGTTATCCCGCTAAATTAAGTTGCCGGCTTATTTTCCGTTTACCCGGGGAGGAGGAGAATGATTAAACATGTGCCGAAAATGACCGACGTCCTGCAACAGTTATAGCAGCATGCAGCAGCGATAGTCCAGCGGTGATAGTCAAAAAAAAATATGTTTTTAACGGCGAGAGAAAAAGGAGGATGATTTGCGCCTGCATGAAAGTTAGGAAATTATGTCTTGCCGGGTGGAGGTTCAACCGATTTTTTTGGACATAAATAACAGGCTGGTACGACAATGTTGTATTGACAATGTTGCCTTTTTGTCCTTAGCTGTAGGGCATAGACACTAAACGTGGGCAGCTCGGCGGATATGGCGTCCTCTTCCGGTTCCCGGTTCCCGGTGCGCGGTTGGGGGAAATAACCTGCGGCGGTTTGACAGTTTTATCTACAAAAGGAGCATATCTGTCAGGCGATTGTGTTAGGTTGGACTTTATGTTTCGTCCAGGACATCTCTACGGGAGAGGGCAGAATGAAACCTATTGCACTGCTGTCAATGCTGGTTTTTTTTGTACATGCATACGCGGCCGAAGAGTGCCCCAATAAAAAGGCCTTTTGCGACAATGGCTGGATCATGCATAATGACAAAGATTTTCAGCGGATCTTACAGGAGAAGCTCAAGGAATTTACCGCCGAGATCGGCACGGATCTCGTTCTCGATGATGCGGAATCGTATATTTCGGATTTCTCGTATGATTACTATCTGATCATGTGGGTTGTCATCTGGGATAGAGTGTCAACGGGACAAGATGAAATGTGGGGCGATGTCGCCCTGTCGATGACCGGTCCTTGTTCTGAGGAATACACGGAAATCAGATGGTATGATCCGGTGACCAGGACGAAGCATGTTGTTTATAATCCGCAGTATGTTTTCTGCATTACCACGAAGGTTCCCCTGGCCTATAACACGATTTTCTAAGATCATTCCGGGCTCGATCCGGAATCGCCACATTTTCAAGAATCCGATACAAAGTTTCATTTGTGTATAATGGCTCGGCACGCTATTATTGCCGGTCTGGAGAAAAACAGCCGGATTCGTATGCATGGCGGGGCAACACGTTCATGCATCATGACCATTTCGCGATAAAAATGATCAATACAAAGAACTCCCGCAATGAATAGCAAGAAAGAAGACCATGTCTCGCCCGAAGAGGCCTATCTCTTCCTGCCACGGCCGGCAAAAGCCATAATACAGCTTCTGGCCGTAAGTGTTGATTATTGCCGCCTCGATCTCGTGAGCCTATTCTATGAGGATCTGCAATGTACCGATGCCGGCGGTCACCGCCTTACTCGGGCCGGTCTCAAGCCGTTAATCACTGAGCTGATGGAGCAAGGGCTGCTGGTGAAAAATGCCGTCGGTCTCTCCTGTGCCGAGCCGGTATGGCGTCAGGCGTTTCATGATACCCTGATCGAAGACACCTACTCCGCCATTGTCCAGTACCTGCAGCAATATCTGTCGCTGCCGAAAATACTGCCAGGCCGGGCCGCGCCGTATAGCAATTACCGCCAAATTCTCCGTGATTTCCATATCGCCTTGTTTGTGAACGGTTCGATACAGGAAGTCAGGTACCTTGCCTACTCTGTTGCCTATTCCGAATTTAATGACCAATTTTACGCGAAAAATCCTTTCCTGACCTTCCTGGCGCAACCTTTTTCCGCAGCCATATTCAAGAAAATCAAACGCGCCATCAGGGTGGAAATTTTAACGGACCTTTTTTATGCGGTACAAACCTGCCTGGCGCCATCCGATGATATCCTTGCCTATATCCTTGAGAACCATGGCAGCGAGGCGGTCAAGAAAACTCTGGCGCCCTTTCTCCTCTTTCATCATCTGCTGCGCGGAGACACCGTTAGCAGTCGACACCTGCTTGATAAAATGGTGGATGACGACGTGCAGCTGGAAAAAGGGGTGTGGGCCGGCTGTCTGGAATTCGTCAGGGGCAACTATCCACAAAGCCGGGACCTTTTTAACAAGGCCAGTCAACTGTTAAAGAAGGTGTCCGGTAAACGGAAGGTGTTTCTGCAGAATTATGGCGGAATCTTCCACCTCTTGACTCTGCTGAAAAGTGGTGAGGCGGGCGCGCTCCGCGAGGCGCTGGAGTACATCAATCATGCCGAAAAAAACAGATATCCGGTGCTTCGGGTGATAACGGACCTGGCGCCGATTTTTTATGAGAAGCTTGGCCTGACTGTTCCCGAAAGATATGCGGAAGGCATTGTTTATTTGCTGAAGAACCCAACAGATGTTCTTTATAGCCAGCTCTTTCGTTTCTGGGACGGCGATAAGACAACTGCCGCGGACATCGCCCTGCTGCGGCAAACCAGGGATGACGCGCTGCACAGTGGCTACCTCTGGCTGGCGGCGGAATATTCCGCTCTGCTGGCCGCCCTTGGTCAGGACCGGAAGACCAACAGCGAGGCCGCGGCCGGGCTGCACGCCTCCTGCGCGACGAGCAGCTGCGTGGACATTGTCCGACTGCAGCCGCCATGGGAAAAGACCTTGCACGCCTTGTTGCATCTCAGCGCACTGGGGAAAAACAAGGCCACTGTCGCCGAGGAGCGGTTGATCTGGCTTTTCGATTTCAGCGAAGAGCACCATTTCTGCCATCTCTCACCGAGGATGCAGAAGATGTCCGTCAAGGGCGCCTGGACCAAGGGCAGGCCGGTGGCCCTGAAAACACTGTGTCAGGACCACCATGACATGCCGGGATTGACCGACCAGGACCGTCGGGTCTGCGGGACTATCAAGGAGGAATATTTCCGGTCCGGCTGGGGGAGACACACCTCGGCCGAATATAATCTGGACCTGGAGAAGGCCCTGCCCGCGCTGGTGGGACATCCGCTCCTTTTTCTGGAAAATAGTCCCGAGGTAAACGTTGAACTGGTTCTCGCCGAGCCGGAGCTGCACATCCGGCAGGAAAAAGACGGCCTGAAACTGTCCGTCACCCCATCTCTGGCCAAGGTCAACGGCGGCCTGATGGTGCAGAAAGACACCCCGACGCGTTTTAAAGTTATCCGTTTCACGGCCGAGCACCTGCAGCTGATCAACCTGCTTGGTAAAGGTATGACCATCCCCTCAGCTGGCGAAGAGCTGGTCAGGCAGGCGGTGGAGGCGTTGACGCCGCTTATCACCGTGCATTCCGACCTGGCAGGCGCAAGCCGGGCCGACGTCGTTCCGGCCGACTGCCGGCCGCACGCCCATATTCTTCCCTATCGAGACGGTATCAGCCTGGAATTTCTCGTCAAACCCATCGCCGGCGGCAGCTTGAGTTTCAGGCCGGGCAAAGGTAGCAAGAGTGTGATGGCGGTGATTGACGGCAAATCCGTCCAGGCGGTGCGTGATCAGAGTAAAGAAAGAGAACGGCTGGCCGGGATCATTGACGCCTGTACCACCCTGCAGCGTCTGGAGGAAAACAATAATCAGTGGCAGATCGACGATCCGGAGGATTCGCTGGAGCTGCTGCTGGAACTTAAGGAATGCGGGGACGGGGTTATCATGGAATGGCCCCAGGGCGAAAAGATGGCCGTGCGCCGGCAGGTAAGTGCGAAAAACTTTTCCCTGCGCATCGGCAAGGACCGCGACTGGTTCAAGGCCACCGGCGCCTTGGCCATCGATGACACGCTCAGCCTTGAGCTGCGGCCGCTCCTGGAAATGCTCGGCCGCTCAACCGGCCGGTTTATCCCCATGGACGATGGCACCTTCCTGGCACTCACCAGGTCGTTATATAGCCGGCTGGCCGAATTGCAGGCCTACTCCGAGGGACACGGCGAGGGGGTTCGTTTTGCGCCCGTCGCTGCCCTCGCCCTGGAGGATCTCACCCGGGATGCCGGGCTGATGCAGAGTGATAAGGCCTGGAAGGAGCAGTGCCGCCGGTTGGCCGAAACGACCACGCCGCCGGTGCCCTCGACCCTCCAGGCCCGGCTTCGTGACTACCAGACAACCGGCTTTCAATGGCTGGCCCGCCTGTCGTCCTGGGGAGTGGGCGCCTGTCTCGCCGATGACATGGGCCTTGGCAAAACCGTCCAGGCCCTGGCGGCGATCCTGCTCCGCGCCGCGCAGGGGCCAACCCTGGTGGTCGCGCCGCTGTCGGTCACCTCCAACTGGCTGGAGGAGGCCGGTCGTTTTGCGCCGACCCTCAACGTCCTGGTCTTTGGCCCGGGAGACCGCAAACAGGTCCTCGACAATCTGCAGCCCTTCGATCTGCTCGTCGTCAGCTATGGACTGCTGCCCCTGGACGGGGAGCTGCTCGCTTCGGTGCCGTGGCAGACGGTGGTTCTCGATGAGGCCCAGGCCATCAAGAACATGCAGACGAAAAGATCCCGCGCGGCCATGGGGCTGCGCGCCGAATGCCGAATCATCACCACCGGGACGCCGGTGGAGAATCACCTTGGTGAACTATGGACCCTGTTTAACTTTCTCAACCCCGGCCTGCTCGGCTCCTTCAAAAAGTTCAACGAGAAATTCGCCCTCCCCATCGAACGGGATCAGGACAAGGAGGCGCGGCAGCGTCTGCGTAAGTTGATTCGCCCCTTTATTCTGCGACGCTTGAAAAGCGACGTCCTCCAGGAACTGCCCGCCAAGACCGAGATCACCCTGGAGGTCGAGATGAGCACGGAGGAGCAGCTGCTCTACGAGGCCCAGCGCCAGAGGGCCATGGCGACCATCAACGCCCATCAGGACGAGGCCGCCGGACCGCAGCATCTGCGCATCCTGGCCGAGATCATGAAATTGCGCCGCCTGTGCTGCAATCCGAACCTGCTCCTGCCGGAGGCGAAGATTGCCTCCTCCAAGCTGCGGGTCTTTGTCGACACCCTGCGCGAACTTCTCGAAAACAACCACAAGGCGCTGGTCTTCAGCCAGTTTGTCGACCACCTCGGCATCATCCGCGACTATCTTGATAAGGAGAAGATCAGCTACCAGTATCTCGACGGCTCCACACCGATAAAACAGCGCCGGGAGCGGATCACCGACTTCCAGAACGGCAGCGGCGATGTTTTTCTCATCAGTCTGAAGGCCGGCGGCGCGGGTCTCAACCTGACCGCCGCCGATTACGTCATCCACATGGATCCCTGGTGGAATCCGGCCGTGGAGGACCAGGCCTCCGACCGGGCCCATCGCATCGGCCAGGACAGGCCGGTGACCGTCTATCGTCTGGTAATGAAGGACAGCATCGAACAACAGATCGTCAACCTGCACAAACAGAAACGCGATCTCGCCGACAGCCTGCTTGAGGGTACCGATGCCGCCGGGAAGATATCGGCAACCGAGTTGCTTGCTTTGCTGCACGACGGGAAGAATTGACGGCGTCTGCCTCCTGGGAATGGATTCCGGGGCAAGCCCGCAAAGACGGCGGTGGAATTAATTTGGCTCTATCGGGAGAGGAAAGTCAAAAAGGATAAAAAGTACCGTTTCAAATTCGTTTCAGAGTGGTATAACTGCCGTTTCGCCGAATGTAGCGGTCGGCAAGGCCTGCCCTGAATTTTATTCTCGGACTTTTACTGCAACATCTACATCACTACCTCATCTGGAAACGAATATGCTGGGAACAATAGTCAACGCCTTGGCCATCATTGCCGGCAGTCTGCTCGGCCTTCTCTTCAGCAAGGGAATCGCCGATAATTACAAGGAAATCATTCTCAGCGGCGTCGGTCTGTCCGTGGTGCTGATCGGTATCAAAAGCGCCCTGGTCTCGGACAATTTGATGGTCGTTATCTTTTCGGTCATTGTCGGCGCCCTGCTCGGCGAGAGTCTCCAGATAGAGAAAAAACTGGAGAGCCTGGGCGCCTTTCTCGAAAGAAAAGTTACCTCGAAATCCGCCGATTCAAAGTCCTTTGCCAGGGGCTTTGTCACCGCCAGCCTGGTTTTCTGCGTGGGCTCCATGGCCATTATCGGTTCCATGGAAAGCGGCCTGACCGGAAACCACCAGACGCTTTTTGCCAAGTCGGTGCTCGACGGGGTGACCTCGGTCATCTTTGCCTCGGCGATGGGCCTGGGCGTGATGTTTTCCGCCGCCGCCGTGTTTATCTATCAGGGCCTGATCACCATCACCGCGGTCTTCATGAAGAGCCTCCTCGTGCCGGAAACTGTCCAGCAGATGACCTCCGTCGGTGGTTTGCTCATCATGGCCATCGGCTTGAACATGCTCAAGATAACCACCATACGCGTCGGCAATCTGATTCCCGCTATTTTTCTGCCGCTGGCCTATTTCGCTTTACGACAATTTATTTCCTGAACTGACTCATTGTCTTTGCCCCGGAGACGAGCCGTCGCAACTGCCGTGCCGGGGAACCCCGTGTCCGCCTGTCTCCTTCTTCTACCTGGCGCGATATGGAATCTGGCAATAGGAGATGCCCTTGTCTGGTCGTATGCTGTTTTTCGCCAGGAACATGGTCAGGGAGTTCATTGAAATGGTGATGTTGGGTGTCGGGCCTAAAAAAAGATGCTCCAGCTCAATGGGTGAGCCGGTCTTGGCAATGAGATTGAATTCGATGTAGGGCACGAGCATCGAGGCCCCTTCGCGGAACAGCACCGGGGCCTTGACGTAATCGGTGATGACCGGAGAGACAACACGCCACTCCTCTTCTTCCCTGAAGGATGGATGCTTGAGGATGGCGGCGATGCGCAGCAGGTCGCTTTCTATCAATTGAAAGATGGAGTGATACGAAGGAGCGGCGCCTGTGCCACGTTCGGTAGAATCCGGGACATGCGCTTCGGCAAGAGCCTCAACGGCATCGATGATCCGGGCGATCAAACGCTCCTGCCTCTTGCGGCTGTAGATGCATTTGCCGATCTGGAAAGACTGCTGCCGGGCGCAGCGGAGGATGGAGTCGGGATTGAAGCCGAGGCTCACCCCTTTGCCGAGCCTGCTGTAGCCGCGCCACTGGCTGAGCAGATTGCCGTTTGATCGGAAAGACGAGGCAAAAAGCATATGGCCGTTGGTGATGCGATGGGTAACCCAGTCGAGAAACTGGTTGAGCAGATCGGGTTTGGCATGGCCGGCGGCTATCCGGCGGGTGATTTCCATCCGGATAAGATCGGCGGTATGCTTCAGTTCGGCGGAATCGTTCATATAGCGGATATCACTTGCCCAGAGTGCTCCGGTGCCGACGATGCCGAGGAGGCCGGTGAAGCTGGTGTAGTGATAAAGTCGTTCCTGGGGAATGTCCGCATAGAGTTTCGAGGTTATGTCTTGTATCATGAGGGTGTCGATCAGGTTACCGGTTGTCGGTTGCGTGGTGCTTGATTATCCTGTTTTTTAGAGTATAACTCAAGGACTGAAAGTGTATTTTGGTTATTTCGAGCCCGCCAAGGAAACGCGTCCACGCCATAAGCAGGTATAGACACTAAAGTTTTAGTGAACGAGCCGCTTATTCCATCAAGAATGCTTACATCTATGACCATTGTTTGTCTTGGCGAAAAGTGAATCCTGCTGTTCTTGGAATCGGTAATTTTATAAACCAACGTTGTCGATATTTCAGGCCTAAGCATGCAAATACGCTAATTTGAAAAAACCTAAAAAACGACTACCTGAGTGAAGTGTTCATGAATATCACAAGAAAAAAAATCTTTTATCTGCTTTTTGTGGTTTTGCTGCTGCTGTGTGTTCCGGGGACCGTGTGGACCGAAGAGAGCATTGTTCCTGCCGCAGAACAGACATTGAAAAGAGCTGTTATGTGTGAGTCCATTCAGAAATTATTGCCCGCCAATGATTCGGTGGTCTTTTCCCTCGAGCTTGGTCGGGTCTACTGTTTTACCGAGTTTGACCCGGTGCCGGTGCAAAGTATCATCCATCATAAGTGGTATCGCCGAGGGAGTCTGGTCACCGTTAAGCCGCTGACCCTTAATCCGCCGCGCTGGTCCTCCTTCTCCACGATACAGCTGCGGGAATTGGACAAGGGGCCGTGGCAGGTAGAAATTATTGGCGACGACGACAAGGTTCTTCGCACCTTACGATTCAGTATAACGGATTAACTTTATGGATGCACAGGCACTCTCTCTAGTCAGCTTTCGCTGGCAGGACATATTAGATATTCTCCTCAATAGTTACATTCTCTTCCGGCTTTACGTGCTGTTTCGAGGGACCAATGTCGTCCGCATGCTGATGGCCATCGGCTTACTCTGGATTCTCGAGCGCATGGCGAGAAGAATGGGCCTGATTGTAACCAGCTGGGCTATTCAGGGTATTATTGCGGCGGCTGCCTTAATTGTCATCATTGTCTTTCGCAACGACATTGCCGGTGTCTTCCAGGCCCGCAGTTTCAAATCCTTTTTCTGGGGGATTCCCCGGCGTCAAAACCAGACACCAACAGAAATTATCGCCGACAGTGTCTTCGAGCTGGCCCGCTATAAACTTGGCGCGCTGATTGTTTTGCCTCTTAAAAAAGGCATCGAAGAGGTGGTTCACGGAGGTGTTCAATGGCAGGGGAGGCTCTCTCGGGAAATGTTGATGAGCATCTTCTGGCATGGCACACCGGTACATGACGGTGCGGCAATTATCCAGGGAAACCAGATTGTGAAGGTCGCTGCCATCCTGCCCCTATCAATAAATGACGGCCTGCCGTCTTACTTCGGCACGCGGCATCGTGCCGCCGTCGGACTGACGGAGCTGACCGATGCCCTGGTCATTGTTGTTTCCGAGGAACGGGGCGAGGTAACATTATTTAAGGATAAATCGATTATTCCCGTTAAGGATAATGTTGTCTTGGATCGGCTGCTCCGTCAATATGTCGGCGCAGGCCCGGTGAAAAATGGAGCAAGGAGGGAGATACTCGAGCTCTGCCTTGCCGGGGTGATCTGCCTTGCCGGGGTTACCACCATCTGGTCGAGTTTTGCCCGGGGGGTTGAAACCTTTAAAACTCTGGATGTGCCGGTGGAGTTCGTCAATCGGGATCCGAAAATGGAAATTATTTCCGCATCCATCAGTAGCGTCCACCTGCAGATCAGCGGGTCCGGGTCGCTCATTCGGTCCATCAGCCCGGATCAGGTGAAGGTCAAGATTAATCTGGCCAATGCCGAGGCCGGCAAGAATCAGGTCACCATTGCCAGGGATGGCATCGTCCTGCCGCCGGGAATTGAGCTGAAGCAGCTGGAACCACAGAAACTTGAGGTGGACCTCGACGTGCCGGTGCAGAAAAATCTGCCTATTCAACCGGACTGGGCAGGTAAACTGCCGCCTGGTCTTCTCCTGCAGGATGCACGGACCATTCCTGAGACGGTCAAAGTGAGAGGCGGCAACCAGACACTGCAGGATATTCGAACCATTTATACCGAAAAAATTTCTCTGGAAAATATCACTGCCGACGGTAAAATAACCGTCAATCTGGTGCTGCAGCCGTCTTCTCTGAAACTGGCCGATGAGTCGCCAAAAAATGTCCAAGTGACCTTTAAGGTTTCCAGGAGATCGCCGCCGGCCGGTGTTGAGGCCAAGTAAGGGGGATCGGCAGCAGAGCTTTGACGCGATGGATAAATGTTCTCGGCAATAACTCCTTTTTCTTGACAGAGATCATGTCGTGGTATTACTTTTTCGGGATGGATGGCGGACAGGAGCAGGCTCGATAAACCAGTAGCGGAGGAAGAAAAATGACAGAGAGCAAAAGCAAGTTTGACGCCTTGAAGGCATCTATCGAACAACTTCGTGATGAGATTAACGTCAAGGCCCATCTCGGCAAGGCCGAGGCGAAGGAAGCGCTCGAAGAGCTTGAAAAGAAATGGAATTCCTTGCAGTCGCAATATAAATCCGTGGCCGGCGAAGCGGGTAAAACCGCGCAGGGTACGCGTGCTGCCCTGGGACTTGCCGCCGATGAGCTCAAGAAAGGGTACGAACGTATCCGTAAGCACTTCTAGAATTTTTTCGTACTTTTGGGATTGCGGATCAAGCCCGGAATGACGGCGGCGGGTAGAGCCTGTCGTGCAGGGCTTGATCCGCAATCCGCCAATGTTACCGGAAAAACCTCTTTTTCTGTAAGATGGAGGCACGTCTTGACAAGCGCAAAAATCTTTGCCGCTCTCGTTTTCTCTAGTTACCTTGGACATTTTTTACTCTTTCAGCAGGCCGCCTCCGCAGCAAGCAGCCTCGGCGAAGCAATTGATTGCACGAAGGTGCACGTTGATTACTCCAACGATCCGACCCTGACGCGGGAAGAACGTCTTCGTCTTATGGATCAGGCCTTTTTCCAGTCGGTGCATAGATTTGAACTGTGCCCTGCGGCGGCCAAGGCGAAGGCGAAGCCCGCCGCAGGGGCCGGCAACAACGGCGGCAACGGCGACGGTGCAGAAAATGACACAGGCCCTCAGAAGGACGGTGTGTTCCCAGGCGGCTCTGTTGCCAGTTCGACAATGTCGGGAACGGAAGTGGGCAAGACCTCTCAGGAAATTCCTGCTGCCGACGGCATAGAGTCTGGTAAAACAGCTTCTTTGCCGGGATCCCAGGCCCTGGATGAGGCAATAAGCCAATCCTCTAAAAATTCAACGCTGGCAAACGGCAAGCTTCCGGACGATATTCCATCAGCGAAAAATGACGATGCCCTGGCGGCACAGATACGGTGTGCTGCCGGGAACGAAGCGGATCCCGTTAAAAGTGTTCAGCTTTGGAGTCAACTACCCCGCCCTGAAGGACGGAGCTTGCGAAAGTGAAGAATATTAAAGGTAACTTTCAATGCAGCATGTGTTGGTCATAGACAAAAACAAAATGCCCTTCATGCCTTGTCATCCGGCAAGGGCGAGGGAGCTTTTGCGCAAGGGAAAAGCTGCTGTCTATAAAAGATTTCCTTTTCGTATCATTTTAAAAGAAAAGAGCGGCAGTGATGTTCAAGATCTTGAGTTAAAGCTCGATCCAGGGAGCAAGACGACGGGCATTGCCCTGGTGGCAGAGTGTCAGCAGGGCAGAAAGGTTGTTCGGGCCGGAGAGCTTACCCACCGTGGACAGGCCATGAGAAATAATCTTCGCTCCAGGGTGGACAATGTTTTTACCTGGGCGAAGCGTCTCATCAACTTTGCTCCAGTATCAGGGATTGTCGTTGAAACAGTGCGTTTTGATACGCAGCTCATGCAGAATCCTGAAATTTCAGGTGTTGAATATCAGCAAGGGGAATTGGCCGGATACGAAGCCAGAGAATATCTTTGTAAACGGTTCATCAACATTCTTGCCCGGGCCAAAGCACCGTTAAAGGATGGTGCCGCAATCAATTCGATTCACTATGCCACCGGCGGCAGGTTGCAGGAATTCGGCCTGCAGGTTTCCTTCTGGTCCGGAGGAAGAACCACGTATAACCGGACGAACCAAAGCTACGGAAAATCCCATTGGCTTGATGCCGTTTGTGTCGGTGCAACAGGCGGGCGTGTCCATATTCCGCCGGGATTGCAACCTCTCTATGTTTCTGCTGCTGGCAGGGTGTCTGTGCGAAGGTCCGGCAGTTTCAATAGCAAGACAGAAGCG
>CAMBBS010000052.1 GCA_945863875.1 Desulfopila aestuarii DSM 18488 | reverse complement strand
GGCTACTCTAACACAACCGAATCGATCGGTCAATGCTTTTCTTTACTCTTTCTTCCCTTTGGCAAACCCGATCCCCGGACAGTCACTCTTGGTGGCCGCCCCTGTTTCGTGTTCCTCAAAGTCCGCGGCAAACTACTTGATTGACGGTGCGCCGTCAAGAAGAAAAATCAATCCGTAAAAAATAGTATTGTGTTCGTGCATTATACGCTATTATGTGCGGATGTCTGTTGTATATCTACTTAAAATGCAATTATAAAATTGGCATCTCTCTACAGGGGATCTTTCTCCGGCTATCTCTATATCCTTCTTACTCCGACGTTTTTATATAATGAAAATGGATAACAAAACGAAGCTACTCAAGGCTCTCCCTAAGGTGGATGAATGCATTGGCATTCTCATAAAAGATTCTGTCCCCGCCGCACCGGCCAGGGTAATCAAGGCGGTTGTACAAAATGCCATTGCGCTGGAACGGGAAAAGATCCTTCGTGACGATCCTCAATGTGGCGAACGTTCCCTTGTGGAATGGGTAGGGATATTCAAAAGAAATATTGCACTGAAACTTTCCCCTCATTTCAAGAGGGTCTTCAACGGGACCGGCGTTGTCATCCACACCAACCTCGGCCGCTCAATCCTCTCGAAAAAGACCACCGACAGTCTCGCCCAGGCCGGCGGCTATTATTCAAATCTTGAATTCAATCTGGAAACCGGAAAACGTGGCAGCCGATATAGCCTGGTTGAAGACATTATCTGTGAATTAACCGGTGCTGAAGCGGCCCTGGTAGTCAATAATAATGCAGCCGCGGTTTTTATTGCTCTCGATACCCTGGCTAATAACCGGGAGGTCATCGTTTCCCGCGGACAGCTGGTAGAAATTGGCGGGTCATTTCGTATACCCGATGTCATGGCAAAAAGCGGCGCTACGCTCAGAGAAGTCGGGGCGACCAACAGAACACATCTCTATGATTACGAAAGGGCCATAACTGAAAACACCGCGCTGCTGCTGCGGGTGCATACCTCTAATTTTCGTATTATCGGTTTTACTTCGGAGGTGTCCGCAGAAGAGATGGTTGTTCTCGCCCGAAAAAACAATCTGGCAACCATGGAAGATCTTGGCAGCGGCAGCTTGATTGATTTATCCCAGTTTGGTTTTCCTAAAGAACCGACCGTACAGCAAATCGTCGAAGCCGGCGTTGATGTGGTCACTTTTAGTGGCGATAAGTTGCTCGGTGGACCCCAGGCTGGAATAATTGTCGGGAAAAAAGACGCCATAGCCGCAATCAAGAAAAATCCGTTAAACAGAGCCTTGCGCATTGATAAATTCACCCTGTCGTCGCTGGAAAGTGTTTTACGTGAATATTTTGACACGGCCAAGGCATTGAAAAACGTTCCCACTCTGGCGATGTTGACTATTACCCCGGAAGAGCTTAAAAAACGAGCCGGGAGGATGCAGCGCCAGCTGAAGACGAGGGTCGACAGGCAATGCAGGATTACGATTGTGCCAACAATTTCCAGGGTCGGTGGCGGGGCGCTGCCCGAGTTTGGCCTCGACAGCTGGGCCATTGATATGCAACCTCATCGTATGAAACTCAGTGTCTTTGAAAAGAGACTGAGGAGTCTCCCCATTCCACTGATCGGCCGGATTGAAAATCATCGATTTCTCCTCGATGTTCGAACCATTCAGGATGGCGAGATAAAAGAGCTGGTGTCCGTGTTAGCCGAATTTTTTGGTTCTTTTGCTGAAGGAGATGGTGAAGACATTGCTTGAATCATTTCCCACCCTATCCGAAAACAACATCCTGACCCCTGAAGATTTTTTCAGATTCTCTAGCAGCTATGCTGAGATCCTGCAGAAAAGCCTCCCGGTGACGAATCGGGTTGCTTTTGCTTTTTCCGCCGACCAGGCCGAGGACCATTTTAGCGATAACAGTTCTGCTGCCGAGCTGCTGCGTCTTTTTAAGCAGCTCAAGGATGGCGCTGTTCTCTATAGCATCCATGCCGATTACCTGATGCTATCTTTTGCGGTAAAGGGCGGGGCGAAATGTGTTGCCCTTATCTCCGGAGCGGATCCTCTTTTTCTGCAAAAGGCGAGTGAAGATTATTTGCTCGGCATACAGGAAAGAGTGGCGCGGGAGTTTCTCCTGTTAAAACAGGCGCGTGTCGACAGTCAGACGGGCTTACTCAATCTGTCCAATTTGTATTCCCTGCTCGATATGTACGGCGCGACGGAAGGTTTGCATCTTATACTTCTCGAGTTACCGTCAAAAAGAACGTCTTTCCAGTATCTTGTGCGTTATTCGCAAAAATGTGCCACGCTTCTGCTTAATTTTGTGCAGGTGGATTCAGGGCTGCATTCTCTCGGCCACTCTGTGTTTGCCCTGCTCCAGCAGGATCATGGAGGAGGGCTTGAAATTGAGAGCGCCCTGGTCACCTATCTTAAAAGAGAAGGTTGCCACAGAGTTCATATCGGATCGAGTTCTTTACAAAAAATGGGTACGGGTGAACAGCGGGCTGCCCATGGTCGACGACTGCTCGATGAGGCCTGGACTGCTCTTCGCCATGCGGTAAAACGTGGTCCTTTTAGTTTTTGCGACTTTGCCCTGCTGGCTCATCCGGAAAACCATCCGCTCGCGCCTCCCGATCGCAACCTCGTGCGCAGACTCGACCGGTTATGGTCAAAATCGGATATGTTTTGTCTGGTTCGATTCGCCGGTGACAACGCCGACTGTCCGGCAAGTCGGGTGGTTCTACCTTATCTTGATAAGGGCGAGTTTCTGGCAGGAGGCGATGATATCTTTGTTTATCTGGACGGAGTCACCTCGGCTGAGGCCCTCGAATGGGCGAAGAACCTCATTCGTCAAACGGATAATCCCGCAAAGAATATCCATGTGTCGGCCGGGGTAAGCAGGTATCCCTATGGTGATTTCAAAAAATCCGAGATGGTAGGCAATTGTCAAAAGGCCCTGCTGCATGCCGCATTTTTCGGTGAATCAAGTGCTGTCGTCTTTGATGCGGTGAGTTTGAACATCAGCGGTGATATCTACTTTGGTGATGGTGATCTGGCAAAGGCGGTCAGGGAGTACAAAAGGGGGTTGCAATGTGATAACCTCGATGTCAATCTGCACAACAGCCTCGGTGTTGCCCTGGCGATGATGAATCAGCTTGCCTCGGCCCTGCAGAGTTTTCAGCGTGGATTGGCCATTGACCGGCACAGCTTCATGGCTTTGTATAATCTTGGCCTGGGAGAGCAGGCCCGTAACAGAAAGGCCGAAGCCCTGCACTACCTGGAAAAAGCACACCACCACTACAGTCCTGAAGATGGCGGAACGGAACTTGTCGGCGATCTCACTCTGCAGCTTGGCATACTTTCCTGCGAGCTTGGCAAGTATGCGGCTGCGCTGGCCTATCTTGTCCCTTGGCAGGAGGAACATAGTACGGTGCAGAGTGCCGGCCGTGTGCATTATTATCTAGGCGAAGCGTACTATGGCGTGAAAGACAATAGAAAAGCCATGGAAGCCTTGCAGCGGGCCCTGCGCTTTGACGAATTGGACGACAGGGCCATGAATCTGCTCGGGCGAGTCTATCTTGAAGAGGGAGAGGGAAACGAAATTGCTCTGTCGCTCTGCCGAAAAAGTGTTGAGCTTGAGCCTGCCAACCTTCGCTACATGGTATATCTGGCCGAGGTGTTGTTACGATGTGGAGCACCCCATGAGGCGAAGGAAAACCTCTACCGCTGCCTGAGAAACCAGGATTGCAAAATGCAAGCCCAGCTTCTTCTCGGTCGGGCGTATCTGCTGGAAAAGCAATATCGCCGGGCCGAAAGTTGGTTTCTAAAAGTAGGGGCCGAGGAAAATCATCGCCCGGATTTACATGGTGAAGCGGTAAAAGGCTTGCAGGAAATCCGCAGTAAAATAATGCGATAAACAGGAACCCCATGCGCAGGATGAATAACGGCAGAATAATAAGAGAACCAAAATATGTACTCGATAACACCGTCGTCGGCGATTCATGGCGCATGTTCCGGATAATGTCCGAGTTCGTCGACGGGTTTGATGCCATGTCGGCCATTGACGTCCCGGCAGTGACTATCTACGGCTCGGCGCGAACTCCGGTGCATCACAAACATTATCTCCTTGCAGAAAAAATAGCGGCTGGTCTGGCCCAGGCCGGGTATTGCGTCGTGACCGGCGGTGGGCCAGGTATAATGGAGGCTGCCAATAAAGGCGCTTCCGAGGCGGGCGGGCTCTCGGTCGGATTAAATATTGGTCTGCCGCATGAACAAGAGCCTAACCCTTACGCGAATTTTCCACTGAATTTTAAATATTTTTTTGTCAGGAAGGTACTGTTTATGAAGTATTCCACCGGCTTTGTCTGCATGCCTGGTGGTTTTGGTTCCCTTGACGAGCTTTTTGAAGCGCTGACGCTCATTCAAACGGAGAGGATTAAACCATTTCCCATAGTTCTTGTCGGAAGTGATTTTTGGGCTGGACTTGTTGACTGGATAAAAGATAAACTTGTGGGGAGTGGGAACATCGGTCCTGACGACATGTTGTTGTTCAAGGTTCTCGATGAGGCCGACGAGGTGGTAAACTACTTAAAAGAGACGATACAGGCGTAACTTGAGGCAAGAAGTCCTCGAGGAAAATATAAAAAACAAGATTTCAACATGGCTAAGTAAATCAAAAGGAATCGGGGTGTTATATGGCGCAAATAGATGGCTTTTTCAAATTAATGAATGATGAGGGGGCCTCCGATCTGCACATGGTATCGGGTCAGCAGCCTTTGCTGCGCATCCGCGGTGATATGGAGCGGGTGAAATTTAAGAAGATGGGTAATGATGAACTCCGAGCCATGCTCTATGAGATATGCCCCGAAGAGAAAATTAAAGTCTTTGAAGAGACCGGAGATATCGATTTCGGCTATGAGATTCCCGGCCTTGCCCGGTATCGGTGCAATTTTTTCCAACAGAAATATGGCATCGGTTCTGTTTTTCGCGAAATCCCCAGCGAGATAATGACCGTCGAACAGCTTGGTCTGCCGCCGGTTATCGCCCGCCTGGCCCATCTGCCGAAAGGGCTGGTGCTGGTCACCGGACCAACCGGCTCGGGGAAATCGACCACCCTTGCGGCTATTGTCGATGAGTGTAACAAGACCCGCAAAGATCATATCCTCACTATTGAAGATCCTATCGAATTTGTCCATAAGAGTCAGAAATGCATCATCAACCACCGGGAAGTGGGAACACATACCAACAGCTTTTCCGCCGCACTTCGCGGAGCTCTGCGTGAAGATCCGGATATAATCATGGTCGGTGAGATGCGTGATCTCGAAACCATTGCTCTGGCCATGGAGGCGGCCATGACCGGCCATTTGGTGTTTGGCACCCTGCACACCATTAATGCCATGAAAACGGTCGATCGTATTATTGAAATTTTCCCGGCCAATCAACAGGGACAGGTGCGGTCGACACTTGCCGATGCACTGAAAGCAGTTGTCTCGCAGACGCTGTTTAAACGGGTAGACATAAAGGGCCGATGCGCCGCCCTGGAGATACTCATAGCCACCCCGGCGGTGAGAAATCTTATCCGCGATGCGAAGACCTTTCAGATCCTCTCGTCCATGCAGACCGGCAAAAAATTTGGCATGCAGACCCTGGATGATGCAATCATGATTTTGCTGGACAAGAAGATGATCAGTCCGGATGATGCGTATTCCAATTCAGTGGAAAAAGCCAGATTTCTTAAATACCTCAAGAAAGCCCCCTCGGATTTTACCGAGGTATGATGCTTTTTGCGCCGGGCAGTACGGCGCGAAAAGAAGAGAGAGGATTGGCCTTGAGATCAAAACCTTCATCCATCGGAGCCTGTTACCGCTTCTCTCGATATCGCCAGGACAAAGGGCACAAAACGGCCGGGCCCAGGCTTTGAGAACAAGGCCCTTGCCGCGGCTGCGGGACATGCTGCCGGAGGCATCACCGTAAGCGGCATTCTTTCCGGCTGCAATGTTTTTGCCACGCATTGCAAAGATATGGCCCCCTCGCGCCTGATAGTCTTTCGGCGGGTGTATAAACAGCCAGATGCAGGGAGAGCGAGAAAAGTGCCGGTGGCGCCCACCATTTTTTTTATGGTGAAACGCGCGGCAGAACTGTTTCCGATCGGCTTGATACCCAAAAAACACCTGTGTACGGCAGGATGCCAATAACGCCGAGATACAGCCCGGAAATAGCCAGTAGAGGCAGGGTCCCGCTGCCATTGAAAATTTCCAGGGGTGCGGAAACTGTCCGGGCGTTTAAGTTCCGTGCGGATGGCCAGCGTATCGCCCGGAGAAACTTCTTCCGGCCAGGGGTCCGGTAACCGGAGCAGGATTTGATCGTTCGCCGGGAGCAGGGCCGCATCGTCTTTATGGCGAATGCTTCCGGTCTCAAAAGAGCAATACCGCCAACAAAGGCTGAAGCGACGGTCAGCAGGAGATGTTCTGGAAGAGCCGATGCAGGATGTTTCACAAAAGTCGGCGAATAAGTTCAATATGTTTGTCGATGACGCCACGCTGGCTTTTGACGCACTTTTGTGCGGCCTGGCCCTGCTTGGTTCGCCATTCCTTTGCAACAACCAATGCGGCGATATGTGCCGCTAGCTCGAGGTGATCGGAGACCCTTGTCGCCCCGCCGCAATCGATAAGTGCATCGGCAATTTCACTGAAATCCTGCATATTCGGGCCAAAAATTACCGGAAGCCCCATGGTCGCTGGTTCTATGGGGTTATGACCGCCTCGCGGCACCAGGCTGCCGCCGACAAAGCCGATATCGGCAAGACCATAAAAATGAATCAGTTCGCCGATGGTGTCGAGGATGAGGATATCCGCAGGAGACGAAAGGGTGTTTGAGCGTAATGCGGCGCCCAGGTGATGGTGTTCGGCCAGCGCTCTGATCTCCGCTGATCGATTGATGTGTCTCGGCGCGATAACGAGAAAAAGCTCAGGATGGTTTTTTTTTACGTGACGGTAGCAATCAAGGAGAATTTTTTCCTCCCCGGGATGGGTCGATCCGCAGATAAAGATAATACGGTCTTGCGGCAGCAAGGCGGCAGCCGCGGTTATTGCAGGAGATGCTTTGCCGGCCGCGGTGTCGAACTTAAGATTGCCGAGGGTGCAGAGTTTTTCGGGAGAAAGTCCCATGCCGGCCATATTGTCCCGGTCATGCTGTGTCTGCATGCAAAGAAAAGAAAAACTTTGAAACATCGGATCAAAAAAAAAGCGCAGCCGGCGGTAGCCCTCCAGGGACTTTTTCGACACCCGCCCGTTGACCAGAATTGTCGGGATGTTTTTGTTTCTGAGAAACAAAAGGACATTGGGCCAGAGGTCGGTTTCAACCAGGATGTACAGGTCGGGCTTGATATACTTGACAAAATGGGAGACCACCGGCAGGAGATCCAGCGGACTATCGATGACGTGATCAGCTATTGGCTTGAGGAGATTGTCCGCAACTTTTTTGCCGGTCCGTGTCGTTACCGAGACAATCAGCCTGCAATCGGGATAGGTCTTGCGTAAACCGGCGAGCAAGGGAACGGCCGAGGTAACTTCTCCCACGGAAAGGGCGTGCAGCCATATGGTTTTCCCTGCGGCCACATCTTGTGTCGGTTTATCATCCATGGACAATTTCCGACCCAGCCCAATGCCTAGGCGGGCGGGCGTACGGCCGCGATATTTAGGGCTGAAAAGGACAAAGAGGGTGATGAACGGTGAAAAAACGGGTAGAAGAACCAGCTGCAAAATATTATAAAGTGCGAACATATTGGGTTGTCCTTATGGCTTATTTGACTGTCTGCTGTAAATCGAAGAAATTCAATTGGTAATTTTTCAAAGAAGCCTTTTCTTTTATATACCGAGATCTAATTTTAAAATGAATATTATTCTGGCCGAAGCCGGAGAAATAGACGCCCATCGACTCAAATTGACTGATCATCGGGCCAGACATGTCGTTACCGTCCTCCAGGCCGAGATCGGCGATCGTCTCCGCGTCGGTTTAATCAATGGGCCAATGGGATCTGGGACAATTGCAGCCATCAAGAAAAAACATCCTTTCTTTGTTGAAATGGAGCTTGACCTTTGCGATCCGCCGAGGCCGCCGCCACCACTCGATCTCATTCTCGCCCTGCCGCGGCCAATTATGCTGAAGCGCATCCTCAGTCAGGTTACCGCGCTGGGGGTGGGGACGATTCATCTTGTCAATGCCAATCGTGTTGAAAAAAGTTTCTGGGAGGCGGGGATCCTTCAACCCGAAGAATATCACAGCCACCTTCTGCAGGGCCTGGAGCAGGCGGTAGATACCCGTGTGCCGGATCTGCAACTGCACCGGCAATTCAAACCCTTTCTCGAAGATTTTTTTCCAACCGTTGCCGGAAAATACCACGGCCTGCTCGTTGCCCACCCGGCGGGTGCCGGGCGGTTGGACGACGTTATCGACAGCGCCAGCGATGATGGCCGGATTGCTCTGGCAGTCGGACCGGAAGGGGGATGGGTGGATTACGAGGTGAAAAAATTCCAGGAGCAGGGCTTTAGCTGCTGCACCATCGGCGAGAGAATTCTCAAAGTCGATACCGCCGTGGTCGCCCTGCATGCGCGGATTTCCGCCCTGCGGGAAAGAGGGGCGATTTGATGTTTCATTCGATGTCAAACCGGATGCCCTGGGCAAGCGGCAGCGTTGTGCCGTAATTGATCGTTACGGTTTGCCGGCGCATGTAATTTTTCCAGGCATCAGAACCGCATTCCCGCCCACCGCCGGTGTCTTTCTCGCCGCCGAAGGCCCCGCCTATTTCTGCTCCGGAAGTGCCGAGGTTGACATTGGCGATGCCGCAATCGGAGCCTTTTGCTGAAAGGAATGTTTCAATCTGGTTGTGGTTGGTACTGAAAATAGCCGAGGAAAGCCCCTGGTCGACCTCGTTATTCAGGGCAATGGCCTGTTCCACCCCTCCCTTATATTTGATAAGATAGAGTATCGGGGCGAAGGTTTCTTCCCGGACAATCGGCAAATGATCGGCAACTTCGGCCAGGGTCGGTTCGACGTAACATTGCGAGGGATATTCATCCCCTTTTAAGACATTGCCGCCAAAGATGATTGTTCCTCCCTGCTTGCTGATATTCTTCACCGCTTTCTGGTAGGCTTTGACGGCGTTTTTGTCGATAAGCGGCCCCATATGGTTTGCTTCAAGCAGCGGGTTGCCGATCTTCAGGCGGGCATAGGCCCGGCAGAGATGTGCTTTCACCTCCTCATAACGCGATTCATGGATAAACAGCCTTCGTGTCGTGGTACAGCGTTGCCCGCTGGTGCCGACCGCGCCGAAGACAACCGCCGGCACCGCGAGTTTAAGATCGGCGTGTTCAGTAATAATGATGCCGTTGTTGCCGCCCAGTTCAAGAATTGTTTTGCCGAGTCGCCGGCCGACTTTGCCGGCAGTTACCCGCCCGGCGACGGCCGAACCGGTGAAGGAGACGAGAGGAATTCTGCCGTCTTCCAGGATTCTTTCGCCGATGGTGTCCCGATCGCCGATAATCAAGGAAAATATACCTTCAGGGAGATCATTCTGCTCAAGAACCCTGGCGACAATTTTTTGCAGGGCAATGGCGGAAACCGGGGCCCTGGAAGAGGGTTTCCAGATTGTGACATTACCGCAGATGGCGGCAATCATCGCGTTCCATCCCCAGAGCGCCATGGGAAAATTAAAGGCAGTGATTATAGCGGCGATGCCTAAAGGGTGATACTGTTCAAACAGCCGATGGTCCGGACGTTCGGAAACCGTCGTCATCCCGTAGAGCATCCTCGACTGGCCGACACAGTAGTCACAGATGTCAATGACCTCCTGAACTTCGCCAAGACCCTCCTGGAGGGTTTTGCCGGTCTCATAGGCAATGAGCGTACCGAGTGGGAGTTTGAAATCGCGTAACCGAAGGCCGATCTGCCGGACTATTTCTCCCCGCCGGGGTGCAGGAAGTGAACGCCAGACAGGAAATGCCTTGTTCGCCTGCCCGAGAACCTCCTCATAGTTCTCCACGGTGGCTTTCCTGATATGCGCGAAAGTTTCACCATCCACCGGCGAAGAAACAAGCAGATGTTTTTTGCTTTTGCCGCTGAGCCATGTCGTCCCGGTCGAAGTGCCGGACATCTTGTTTTCCAGATACAGTTCGTCGAGAAAGTTCATATTGTGTCCATAGGATTCGTATTGACAAAATGAAGGGTAGAAAATTGGCCAGGTCCCTATCGCGAAGAATTTCGCCATGCGCTTTCAACTTATCACATTTTTTGTTTGTTCAGTCAAGGCAACCAGTTAAAAGTCGCTTGATCAACACAGGCGCACATAGACATTCAGCGAACTTTCAGGGTCTGAACGGGTACCTCCTGAGCAACAGTGTCACGGCTTCTTGAGGTGCGGAAAAATTTCAGGTAGGGGACGATACTATCGTTTTTAAAGCCACCGGTACCGTCATAGGTGATCGAGACGACGGGAATGCCCGTCTGTTTTTCAATTTTGCCCTTCATGGCCTCGGTAATGAGAGAAGCACAACACAGTGCCGGGCTTGCCTGGACCAGCAGCGACACCTCCGGATGATGTTTTTTCAGGTAATGGATTTTGAGAATGTTATCCATGGACTCTCCGGTATTTTCCGGGGCAATGTCATAGCGGGCAAGGATTTCTGCCGGATCGTCGTCGTATGCATACTCCGGTTCCTGAAGAATTCTCTGCAATACCTTCATATAGTCCTTTTCCATGGCACTCATGGCAGCCAGCAGGGCCCTGTAGGCAAACAGATTGACATACTTCCCCTCGTTGAACCACTTGCGAAAATAGCTTCCGGCGATCATCTTGGCATATTCACTATACGGCGTGGTGAGAACTTCACCACCGTTATCCTCGATAAAACGGATGAGATTCTGGTTCATGAGCCTGTTGTCACGACAATAAAGATCACCGAAAAAGGCCACTTTGGGCCTGGCCTGCCCGGTGGTTTCGATCCATTGGCAATGAGAGATTATTTCATCCAGGCTTCTTTCCATTGACCGTTTGCCCAAAAAGGCATCGGTGAGCACGGTGATGCTCTTCTGCAAGACTTTGTCGGTTTCCCCTTTGTCGACTTCGTAGGGACGGATTTTACAGGCGATCCTGCGCAGCATCCCCCCCAGCAAATAGGCGAAATAGCCGTTCTTGGCCGCGCGTAAAGAAATATCACATAAGGAAAGTTCCCCCTGGAAAACAGTGGCATGCTCCAGGCCGCCGCCCTTTTCCCTGAGGATTTGTTTGATATGGTGCGGGTAGAGTCTGATATTGCAGGCCAGTGTCGACTTGTTGAGCCAGAGGACGCAATCGGCAGGATTCAGCTCTTTCTTCTTGATATCATTGATAAAGCCCTGGGCAATAGCATTGAGGGGAATACACTGGCCGGAATTATGTTTCAGGCTCTCACGGAGGGTCTCCTCCGTCTCGTCGAGTAGATGAGCGTCATAGCCCTCGCGCTGCAGGGTGGCGGTGAGCAGGCTGCAGGTGATTCGATCCCAGTTGGGGAAAAAGACATGTTTATTGTCAAGATCCTCGGCACCGCACGGGTTGAGGCTATGATAAGTAACCGGCAGGAACTGCTGCTGTTCTCTGTGGTTGCGAAAGGCCCGGACTGCCGCCTCAATTCTCGTCTCATAGCCGACGCGTGAACCATGGCCATCGAGTTCGAGGATGAGATAGGGCTTGGCGTGGCGGTCCATAATCGATTTGAAATACTCCAGGGTGAAAGAATCGGGCGAGCATTTAAAAGAGGTGATGAAGACAGGAGAGACATCCCTGCAGGTGGCAATGATCTCGGCCGCCTCGAGGATCTTGGCGGCGTATTGCCAGTGGATTTCTTTGAGCAGCGGAGCGATGGCGGCGACATCCGCGGCTTCGTAGCTGAGCATATCCTGGTAAGAGCAGGCGATACCAAGATTATTAAAGAGCTTTGGGATGTTGCCGTTCAACGACGGCGAGAGCACGGTATACGGGCGTCCCAAAAATATCACCCTGATATCCTCGCCTTGTTTTTCTTCTCGTTGCTTGGCGTAGAGTTTTTTCAGTTTGGCGCGGCATTCCTGGTCAAACTGGATGGCCAGGTCATAGGCTGAAGCGACCTTGAAAAAACTCCATCTATCGGGAGCGATGCGCTGCAGCATCCGGTACAGCTGCATTTTCGTATGAAAGGAAGTATAGAGATACTTTATCACCGGCCGCAAAAGCCGTTCTTGGTTCTCCGCCGTGACCCGGCCGACCAGTGCCGGCAGAAACTGGGTGTAATAACAGTATTGCCGTCGCGAGTCTTTGGTCTTGTTCTCCAGGTAAAGCGGCATAAAAACGTAACCGGCACGATCAAGTAACCACTGGGCGTGACCGTGCATGGCACTGATAGGCGCACAAAATTCCGCCTGGCTGAGTTTCTTCCCGGCCTCTGGTGCCTGGTGGTATTCTTCACTCGATACTGTCGCAATGCCGAGGAGATCAAAGAACTTTTTCCAGAGGTGCAG
This sequence comes from Desulfopila aestuarii DSM 18488, assembly GCA_945863875.1. Classification (GTDB taxonomy): domain Bacteria; phylum Desulfobacterota; class Desulfobulbia; order Desulfobulbales; family Desulfocapsaceae; genus Desulforhopalus_A; species Desulforhopalus_A aestuarii_A. The sequence goes on along the minus strand of CAMBBS010000052.1, from coordinate 14,115 downwards.
GTCATCGACCAGATGGACGGCGGCCGGCAGACCGATGACAAGGTTGCTCTTTTTTGTCTCTTTGATAAATTGGTTCAACCGTTTACGTTCGCGCAGCAGGTCTATTGCACCGGAATGATTATCGATATAGGCGGTGTCGTCATAGTCTCTTCCGCACAAAAAACCAGAGGCGACCCGCCGGCCATCAATTTTAGCGACACTGATCTTGCAGTGGTTGGTGCAGAACTGGCAAATCTCGCTGGTGATTGGAATCGACTTTTTATACAGGTCCAGGCCGACAAATGAAGTTCCGGTCTGCTTTTCATCACGAAGGAGTAAGGCTGTACCCAGGGCGCCGGTGAGATGACAGAATTTTGAGACGAGGATCGGCCGTTGCAGGCGCTGCTCAAAGGCGGCCACCAGTGCTTTATTTTTGGCGGTGGCACCCTGGAAAAAAATGGTTGTGCCGATGTTTTTTTCTGTGGCCACTTTCAGGAGGTAATTTTCTCTGACCGAGTGCAGGGCCGAGGCGAGCACTTCATTGATGGCGTATCCCTCGCCGAATAGTCTTCAACCGGGCAGCCGAGCTTTGTCGCCTGTTCTTCAATAAAGGACCCGGTACCGGCCGCACAGACATTGTTCATCGTCGAGAAGGTGACCCGACCATCTTGTCAGGTGGTGAATTTTGCATCCTGGCCGCCTATTTCGATGATCGTATCGACGGCTGGATTCAACTGGTAGGCGGCGCGGGCATGGGCGGTGATTTCATCGATGATATTGTCGGCACCGATCAGCTTGCCGATAAATTTTCTGCCGGACCCAGTGGTGCCCGCCTGGATGACGGAGAAAGTGGTATCTTTTATTTTGGCTATTTCATCAATGGCAAAGAAAATATTTTGCACGGCCATGAGCGGGTTCCCGGCTGTTCGGGTATAAAAACCGCCGACAACCAGACACTGGTCATCCATAAGCACGGCTTTGGTGCTGGTTGAGCCGATGTCGATGCCATGCAGATGCAATCTGCCGGCCTGTTGGTCGAGAAAGCTGCCTGTTCCCGCCGCGCAGGACGTATTGGTGGTACTGCCAAGATATTGACCGTGTGCATTGAAGGTGGTCAGGCTGAATTTTTCTCCTCCGACAAGGAGCAGGGCACCCATCTGCGGATAGGAATTTTTTGCGGCGGTGGTGAAGCAGATTTCATTATGGTATCTCTGCTCCGCCTTGATGGACGGTGGCGTTGACGCGGTGGCGACGATCTGTTCTATTCGACTCAGATCCAGCTCCTGCAGCAGTTTTTCGAGGGTTTTACGAATATCGCCATGGTGAAAACCATAACCCTCGTGCAGAATCTGCCGGTCTTTGCTGATAAGAACAATACCTGCAGCGACGGAGCCGACATCAATTCCCAGGAGAGAATCTTTTATGGTCATGTGCAGCACCTCATTTACCGATTGCCGGCAGTAAAATGGTCAGCGACATGCATTAGAGTTTTTCCCTGACCTCTTCCCATAATTGTTCAATGCCCTGTTTCCACCCCTGCAGGTAGTTCAGGAAATATTCGGATGTGCAGCAGGTGGTCGAGTCTAAAAGATGGTTGGACAGGTGAACATGGCTGAAATAGTCGCCAAGGACCGGATCCTTGGTGGCGTTTTCCAGGTTGGTCCACTGCAGGGCGTATTGCAGGTGGTCGTAGTGGGCGGTTTTCGCCCATTGAATGCCATCGTTTTTTCCGGATTCAAAATAACTGCCTTCGGATTGCATCTTTTCCCGGCGTAAACGTTCAATGACCTGGCTAAGGTCAAGATCTTCGCGGATGCGCTTCTGGAATTCCTCTTTTTTTTGAATGGCTTCCGAAACCGCATCCTGGAACATTTTTGACAGATTAAATGATTCCCGCCACTTCTCCAGTTTCTCATGGAGCATATCCGGAATACTGATGGTCACCTTTTTAGCCATTTCGTTCTCCTTGCCGGCCGACAATAATACACGTATGTGGTGATTGTATACGTATAGCATTGTGTCGTGCGTGTCAAGGGTGTTGGCCAGTCAGGCGGTACGGGCGCACAGGGACTTCTTTTCTCAGCCCTGACAGTGTCGAACGTCAATGGAAATGCGAGAACATTAGATGGGTGAAGCCGGATGAAAAAAACGGATAATTTCTCCGGCCAGTTCTTCGCCGATACCTTTTACTGCCATAAGCTCGGGCAGAGTTGCCGTTTTGATGCGTCTCAGGCTCCCCATATGGCGCAGGAGCTGTTTCTTTTTTTCGCCGCCGATGCCGGGTATCTGATCCAGGTCGGAGGCGAGGGTGGCTTTATTTCTCAGCTTGCGATGAAACGTGACACCGTACCGGTGGGATTCATCGCGTATGCGCATGAGATAGAGCAGAATGGGGTTGTGGGCGGGCAGCATGACCGGATTCTTTCTCTCCGGCTTATAGAGTTTTTCTCCTTCGTCCTGTTTCTCTTTGGCTATGCCGATCCAGTCAATTTTGTCGGTGATGCCTAATTCTCCGGCCACGGCCAGGGCCATGCCCAGTTGTCCCTTGCCGCCGTCAACGACAAACAGGTCGGGCAGGGTGTCTTCATCCATTCCGCGCCGCAGTCTTCGTTCGAGGACTTCTTTCATCATGGCGTAGTCGTTCGGTCCGTCGACCGTTTTGATCTTGTAGTGACGAAAATTGGCCTTGTCCGGCTCGCCTTCGCTGAAACAGACTAAGGCCCCTACCGCCTGTTTGCCGCTGATGTTCGAGATATCAAGGCATTCAATGCGCTTTGGTGGCCGGTTCAGGCGGAGGGTTTTCTCCATTGTCCGGCAAAGATTCTGCCATGATCGGATTTTTTGCTCTTTTTCTGCAAAGAGCTGCAGCGCATTGGTGTTCGCCATGGCGACGAGCTGCTGGTTGTCACCCCGCTGGGGGATTTTCAGCTGCACTTTTACGCCCGCGCTGTCGCTGAGATATTCCTCGTGCAAGGCAAGATCAAGGGGTTCAAAAGGCAGCAGGATTTCCGTTGGCAGCAGACTCTCCGCATCGTAAAACTGGCTCAGTGCCTGGGAAAGAATCGTCCGGTCATCGCCGTAGGGATCGCCTAAGAAAAAGGTTCGACTGCCGTTGATCAGGCCGTTTCTGATAAAGAGAATGGCAATGGTCACCGCGGCATCTTTTCTGGCAAAACCGAATACATCCTGATCCTTATTGTGGTCGGCGGAAATGACCTGTTTCTCTAAAGTTCGGGATAAGGCCGAAATCTGGTCTCGTACGGTGGCAGCCTTCTCAAAATCGAGCCTTTCCGAAGCCATCAGCATCTGTACCTTGAGGCTGCCGACAAGGTCCTGGCTGCGCCCTTCGAGCAGCAGGATGATCTTGGCGACATGGTCGAGATACAGCTGTCGATCGGCATTGCCGGCGCAGGGGGCGAGGCATTTGCCGATCTGCCGGTTCAGGCAGGGCCGGTCTCTTTTTTTCAGCCTGCTGCCCTTGCATTTACGCAACGGAAAAAGTGAGGCAAGAAGCCGCAGGGTCGACCACATGGCCCCGGAGGAGGCGTAGGGGCCGAAATAGCGGGCCTTGTCACGGCTTTTCCTCCTGGTCATGAAAACCCGCGGCCATTCTTCCTGCACGGTTACTTTAATGTAGGGGTAATTTTTATCATCGCGGAGGATGATATTGTATTTCGGCTTATGTTTTTTTATCAGCGAGGCTTCCAGGATGAGCGCCTCTTTCTCGGTGTTGGTGATAATGGTGTCGACCTTGCGGACCTTTTCCAGCATGACGGCGGTTTTGTTGTACTCCGCCCCGGAGAAATGGGCATAGGAAGAAAGCCGCTTGAACAGGTCCTTCGCCTTGCCGACATAGACGACGGCCGATCTGGCGTCAAGCATCATGTAGACGCCGGGGGCATGGGGGGCGGAAGAGAGCGCTGATTCTGGAAACATAGGAAAATGGCGATGATATTTTAAAGGAAAATGTCTACGGTCAAGATCGCACTATAATAGTGCATCCGTCGTCATCCGTCGATTGAACAAAAAAAAATCGGTGATTTACTTTTATATTATTCTTCGGTAGTATCACCCCCGCAGTTCAAAAATATCGACCAGGTGCCGCCGGATATATTGTATCCGGGGGTGAAAAGGGAACGCGGTGCAAATCCGTGACGTTGGGCCAGCGCTGTAAGCGAGGACGACGACTGCTTTTAACCACTGCCATGTGACATCGGCGGGAAGGTGCAGTCCGAGAGAGATCCGCAAGTCAGAAGACCTGCCTGGGAGAATAAGACTTTCTTGTCCGTAATAAGTCCGTGCCGTGGTGTAACACCATGGCACGGGCTTTTTTTTTGCCCGCACGACAAGGATTCAAAAACCGGAGAAGGAGTACGATGAAAACACAGATTGAACAGGCTCGGGAGGGGGTCACTACCAGCCAGATGGTGCAGGTTGCCAAAGAAGAAAATATGGATGTGGAGCTGATCAGGACCCGGGTGGCGGCGGGCCATATTGTCATCCCCTGCAATCCGAACAGGGCGCATCAAAAGATATGCGGTATAGGCAAGGGGCTTCGCACCAAGGTGAATGCCTCTATCGGCACATCCTCGGATATCTCCGATGTCGCCCTGGAAATACGCAAGGCGAAAATTGCCGAACAGGAACATGCCGATACCCTGATGGAGCTGTCGACCGGCGGTGACCTCGACGCCATTCGCCGGGCGGTGCTCGACAGCTGTGGCCTTCCGGTCGGCAATGTGCCGCTGTATCAGGCCTTTGCCGAGGCAAGCCGGCAGTATCATAATCCGAACAAATTGGATCCGGAGTATCTTTTCGAACTCATCGAGCGGCAGCTGGCCGACGGTCTTTCGTTTATGGCCATTCACTGCGGTATCAACCGGTTTTCCGTCGAGCGGCTGCGCAAGCAGGGCTTTCGGTATGGCGGGCTGGTATCAAAAGGGGGAACCTTTATGGTCTCCTGGATGGAATACCATAAGCGGGAAAATCCCCTGTATGAACAGTTCGACCGGGTCTGTAGTCTGATGAAAAAGTATGATGCGGTGCTGTCGCTCGGCAATGGTATCCGGGCCGGGGCCATCCATGACAGCCACGACCGGGCGCAGATGGCGGAGATGATCATCAACTGCGAGCTGGCCGAACTCGGCCGGGAGATGGGCTGCCAGATGATGGTCGAAGGGCCGGGCCATGTGCCGCTCGATGAAATCGCCGGCAATATCATGCTGGAAAAAAGAATGAGCGGGGAGGCGCCCTACTATGTGCTGGGCCCCCTGCCGGCGGATTCCGGAGCCGGTTACGACCATATTACCGCAGCCATCGGGGCGGCCCAGTCGGCCTGGCATGGCGCCGATCTTATCTGTTACATCACCCCGGCGGAGCATCTGGCCCTGCCGAATGAAGATGATGTGCGTGAAGGGCTCAGGGCCACAAGGCTGGCGGCGCGGATCGGCGATATCGCTAAATATCCGGAGCGACGGGAGCTGGAAAAAAAGGTCGCCCTGGCCAGGCGGGACAGTGATTTTGCCGAATATTTCAAGCTGTCGATGTTTCCGGAGAAGATGCACGAGGTACGCAACAGCAGAAAGCCGGATAACGAAGCCACCTGCACCATGTGCGGTGATTTCTGTGCCATGGAGCGCGGTTTATCACTGTTCCAAAACGATATCGCCGGTGATAAATGTTGTCATGGCAAGCGGTCGGTGCCGTCGGAAGAGCAGGTATAACGTCTCCCGCGCTGTCGATTACGGCCGCTGGATATATTCCTGGCCGAGGGTATTGTCAAATTCCCTCGGCCAGGACCATGAATTTTCCTGTCAATCTTGCCGGCTAATATTTCAAATCAATGCTAAAGAACAGATTACTGCTGCCGTCAGACTGGATAAGGGAGGTATCTTCGGGGAGATTGTATGCGGCTGTCCGGTTATCGTGCGTACCCATTATCGAGAACTGTACATTGTCGGTGAGATTGATGCCCAGCTTGACCGCCATATCCAAGGAACCGAATATGTTGTTGTCATAGGTGGCGACGTTGGCTGGGTATTCCTGGTCTGAATACTGCAGCAACATGGTCAGTGACCAGCGGTTATGCATGGGCGACAGCAGGGTGTTCAGGCCGAGCGTTCGTTTCGGAGTATCGTAGAGGACGCCACTTTCACTGGAATAGTCGAAGAAAGTGACGGATGGGGTAATGCTCAGCCAACTGCTCGGTCTGAAATCACTGGCCAGTTTCAGGCCTTGCCGCACCGATATGTCGGTCGAAGAGTCAACACTTGCATAACTCATATACTGACTGGATAGACCAAATCCAGACCAGGCGGTGTGATTGTCGAATTTTTCATATATGCCGCTCATGCTCACCGTCAAACCATCAGAGATGGTCTGGCCATAGCCGATTTCGTAGAAATTGAGCGGCGTGTGGTTCAGGCCAAAGATCTTGGATGAGCTATAGTGATCAAACGAGTTGAGATAGTCCTGTGAGACAAGAGAATTGGTGCGGAATTCGTCGCGGGTGCACGCCGTGATTGTGCCGTCCTGGCCAACCGGTATCTCCAGATGACTTTCCAAAACGAGCTCATCGGTATCCTGACTGGAACTCAGTGCCATGTGGCGCCTGGAACCGACAAACCGCTTTTTCCAATAACGATCCTCCAGGCTTGACACGGTAATGCCCTGGCTGCTGCTGGCATGAATGAATTGTCCGTCGGAGAGGTACACGCCGACATGATTGATTCTTTTTTTCTTGTTATTGCCAAAAAAAATCAGATCACCTGTTTGCATATCGCTGGAAGGGACTTTTTCCAGTTCTGCAAAGCGAAATTGGTTGATGGAGTTGTGCGGGAGGTCTATGCCTAAGAGCCGGTCGTAGACAATTCTGGCGAATCCGGAGCAGTCCATACCCCTTTTGGTCGTTCCGCCACTCCGGTAGGGGATACCGAGATATTTTTTGACCTCATCTTCAAACTGCTGCTCGGAAAAACCGACAGAGGGAAATGAAGAAACGTCCTGACTTTCCGTGGCCGAAGCTGGAAAAGAAGATAGAACGATACCTGCACAGCTGACAATACAAATGATGTTTCTGAGAAACAGCAGGGGGCGGATTGGTCTTTGCATAATCCTCTCGGCAATGTTTCTATGGCTGGTCAATTTTTTCGTAACGTGCATGGGACAGACTTTTTTAAGGTTTCCGCCATGCTTCCTCTCACGGGGTAAGGGTTTTTCCCCAGATCAGTTGGTTATGGTAAAGCGGACAGAAATTTTGAGCGTAAAGAAATTCTTTGCGGCAATCGATTAACTAAATTCGCATAAGAGATAGTCTATTTGGAGAGGGCTTGTCAAGCTTCAAGCTCGTTTTTTTTCTGCAATAATGTAGTGCATTGATGAGAATCAGGGGAGAAAACAGGCAGTTGGGTGGATGGAACAGGCCGTTTTTACGTCTTTCTTTACCCATGTGTCAAGGTCGGTGGCTGCCTGTTCTCCTGTCAGAACTCGAGCGCGGCGGAAAACAGCCTCCGGGTATATTGCTGCACAGGGGAGGTGAAAATTTCCTGTGCCGGTCCCGCCTCGACTATCCGGCCATGCTGCATGACGGCAACATAGTCGGAGAGCGCGCGGACCACCCGCAGATCATGGGAGATGAACATATAGGTCAGCGCATATTTTCTCTGCAGATCCAGCAGCAGCTCGATAATCTGTCCCTGGATGGTCACATCAAGGGCGGAGGTCGGTTCGTCGAGAACAAGAAATTTTGGTTTGAGGACGATGGCCCTGGCAATGGCGATGCGCTGGCGCTGGCCTCCGGAAAATTCATGGGGAAAGCGAAAGGCCATCTCTTCTTCCAGGCCGACCTCGGCCAGAGTATCGAGTACCTGCGCATAACGCTGCTCTCTGCTGGCTGCCGGGGTATGGATTTTCAAGCCTTCTTCAACAATTTCATGCACAGTGAAGCGGGGCGAAAGTGACGAGAACGGATCCTGGAAAATGACCTGCATGTCGCTGCGCAGGGGACGCAGGCGGCGGTTGGTCCAGGGTTGAATATTCTGCCCGTCAAAGAATATATCACCGCTGCTGTGCACCAGTTTTAAGATGGCCATGCCCAGCGTCGTTTTTCCCGATCCGGATTCCCCGACGATGCCGCAGGTGGTTCCTTTGTGCAGGGTGAGGCTGACACTGTCAACGGCGTTGATAATCTTTTTTTTCCGTTTGAAGGGGTGGACCCACGCACCGTAGGTTTCGAATCGGCAGTGGAGGTTATCGGTTCGGAGCAGCTCCGGACCGGGTGGGGTGGTTGTTTTTATGGATTTGGGGATGGCCGCCATCAGCGTTTGCGTGTAAGTGTCCGATGGTGCGGTGAATATCTGTTCCGCCGGCCCGCTTTCAACTATACGGCCATGCTGCATGATGTAAATCCTTGACGCCAGTTTTCGGACCATTGCCAGGTCGTGGGTGATGAGCAGCAGACCCATGCCGTATTCTTGCTGGATGTCTTGGATCAGTTCGAGAATTTGCGCCTGGATGGTCACATCGAGAGCGGTGGTCGGTTCATCGGCTATCAGCAGTGCGGGCCTGCAGGCAAGGGCCATGGCGATCATCACCCTCTGCCGCTGCCCGCCGGAGAGCTGATGGGGGTAGGAGCGCAGACGGTCGGCGGGATCTTCGATGCCGGTTCGGGCAAGGAGCCGGATGGCCTCCTGCTCTGCTTCTTTATTCGCCATGTGTCGATGCAGCCTCAGCGGTTCCAGCAGCTGGTTACCGATGGTGTAGACCGGATTGAGGGAGGTCATCGGTTCCTGGAAGATCATGGCTATTCGGTTGCCGCGAATTTTCCGGATCTCTTCCGCGGAGAGGTCGAAAACATTCCGGTCCTGGAAACGAATTTCGCCCTGCTGCGAGATATTACAGCTGTCTTCGAGCAGGCGAAGGATGGACAGGGCGGTTATCGATTTTCCGGAACCCGACTCCCCGACAAGGGCGACGGTTTGTCCTTTTGCAAGGGTGAGGGAGACATCAAAGAGAACCTGCTGCCGCACGGCCTGGTTCTCTTCGTTATAGCTGTTGAACCAGAGGTTGAGTCGGTCTATCTCAAGAAACATGAAGTTTTAATAGCGTATTTCAAAGGTGATAGAATCTTCTTTTGAGGTGACGTCCCGGCTGCGGACAGCATCAACCCTTGATCCCGGTGATCCCCGCCAAAGCCATTCGAGCATGGCGGCCACATCGCTCTTGGCACCCGTGAAGAGTGCTTCAACCGTGCCGTCGTCTTTGTTGCGCACCCAGCCGCACAGGTTCAGCCGGCGCGCCTGTCTGCGGGTGCAATCTCTGAAACAGACACCTTGAACCCGCCCCTCCACTATGACATGAGTCGTTTTCATGGCTTTTCTCTCGTGATATCAGGAACAATATTTACCATATGGAGACGTTTATGGCAGGTTTTCACTGCGGAGAATACTGCCGATCTCGTTGTTGGCGATTTTATCCATTTCTTTGAAGGAGGTGGTCATGCCGATATCGTATTGGCCGTTTTCATGGGACTCTACTCGAACCACGGTGCCGATCAGTATCATCGGCGGACCCTCGCTTACCGGAACCTTGACTTTGATCAGCGCACCCAGGGGCAACGGTGCATCGTTTTCGAACAGTATCCCGCCAACACAAATATCCTTGCTTGTGCCGGAAAAAGTCTCTGAATTGCTGAAATCAAGCTCTTTGGCCAGTATCGGCTGATGAATTTTTACCCGAAGATAGCGTCTTTTCTCTTTCTTGAAATGGGAAATTCGGTTCTTGCCGGCCCCTTTGGAAAAATAGACGGCGTTATCGGCCATCTGCAGCAACTGTTCGGGGTTTTCCGAGTTGAAGGGAAAAGAGGCGATGCCACCACTGATGGTTACTTTCATGCACTGGTCGTGATAATAGATTTTCAGGTTCTCCACGGCCAGGCGAAGTCTTTCGGCAAAAATAAAGCCGCTGATGTTGTCGGTATGCGTCAGCAGCAGAACGAATTCCTCGCCGCCATAACGGGCGGCGATGTCACTGTCTCGTTTCTGCTGGTTAATAATTTCACCTATCTGCCTGAGGGCTTCATCTCCTGCGGCATGACCGTAGGTGTCATTAATATCCTTGAAGTTGTCGATATCGAGAAAAAGGATGGCAAAGTCGTCGTAGTAGCGTTTGGCCAGAGAAATCTGCTGACTGTACGCTTCATCGAAATATGGGCGATTAAACAGTCCGGTAAGTTTGTCGTGGATGGTTTCATGCAGGACATTTTCGTAATAACTCGCCTCGACCAGGCGCGGGTGATTCAAAAAAATGGTGGCGTTTTGCAGATAGTCGCTGAGTGCGGTGGTCATATCGATATTTCTGCCCATGAGCTGCATCATTTCAAGTCGATGCTTTAGTGCCTTGTCCCACTGTTCTTCACTCGTTTCCAGGGGGATGTCGATCCCGGCGAGAAGTTTAAAAAAAGTCTGATATACCGCGGCGCCTTTCACTGTGTGCAGCTCATGCAGCTTTCTCGTGAGCGTTTCGTCACTGCCCGTTTCCAGTATATAACCGAGAACCTGCTGCTTGAGAGTCTGATCCATATCACTCACTAATTAGTATTGAGATAAATATCCCCGGTAAACGGAAAATAATCTGCAAGGTACTGATAACACCTCATGATGGGCATAAGGTACCGCATGGGTGGAGCATGTGACAAGGCAAATAAAGCGCCATGCAAGGGGGATGCATACATTTCAGCGCCTTGCAGCCCGGGCCGAACTGAACCATCTTTGCTGATGCTGGGGAAATCCTTTGCCTTTAAAGCTGGATACAGTAAACTGCCTTCGGTTTTCAGTACCTCAAGAGGGTATTGAAAGAATTCCGGCTTGTTTCCCGTTGAGGGGGTGTGATAGCCCGGAGTCTCGACCCTGTTGTTCGTCTATTGGAGGTATAATACTTCAATAAAATACAAAATGCCTCTTTAATAAAAGATCGCCAGCTGCCCCCAATGTCAATACCCTGGGCTGTGTGCGTTGATGTTAATGGAAATGGCTGTTTGTTGAGCATTTTCTACCTATAATGATGAAGTAAGGAGTGATGGACATGGTTGACTTTACCTATCAGGAGCCCTTTCCACTGGGAAAGGATGAGACGAAATACCGAAAGATTGCAGGTTCTGAAACCTTTGTTTGTACGGAACGATGCAACGACCGGGAAATTCTGAAAATTGATGCGGCAGGGCTGACAACTCTGGCCCAGGCGGCAATGAAAGATGTCTCCTTTTTGCTGCGTTCCGCCCACAACGAGCAAGTCGCCAAGATTCTTGACGATCCGGCCGCTTCACCTAATGAAAAGGGGGTTGCACTGGCCTTTTTGAAAAACGCCGAAGTCGCCGCGCAATTTGAGTTGCCCCTGTGTCAGGATACCGGTACGGCGATTATCATGGGCAAAAAGGGAGAGAATGTCTGGACCGGAGTCAACGACGCCGAGGCGCTGTCCAAGGGCGTCTTCTTGACCTATACTAAAGAAAACCTGCGCTACTCCCAGACGGTTGCCCTCGACATGTACCAGGAAAAAAACACCGGGACAAACCTGCCGGCACAGATCGATCTGTATGCCACGCCGGGCTCGGAATATAAATTTCTCTTCATCGCCAAGGGAGGCGGGAGCGCCAATAAGACCTATCTTTTCCAGGAAACCAAGGCCCTCCTTAATCCGCAGACCCTTGAGGCTTTTCTGATCGCGAAGATGAAAACTCTTGGCACCGCTGCCTGTCCCCCCTATCATCTGGCCTTTGCCATCGGGGGAACCAGTGCCGAAACCAACCTGAAAACCGTTAAACTGGCCTCGGCGAAATATTATGACGAACTGCCCACTTCCGGCAATGAGCATGGGCGCGCCTTCCGCGATGTCGAGCTCGAAGGCAGGCTGCAGCACGCTGCACAAAATCTCGGTATCGGCGCACAGTTCGGCGGCAAATATTTCACTCATGATATTCGGGTCGTGCGTCTGCCCCGCCACGGCGCATCGTGTCCTGTCGGCATGGGCGTTTCCTGCTCGGCCGATCGAAACATGAAGGCGAAGATCAATAAAGACGGCCTCTGGCTCGAAGAACTTGATAGCGCCCCCGGCCGGCTGATCCCTGCAAAGTATCGCGTCAAACATGAGCACGGCCTGCGGCTTGACCTCAATCGACCTATGCCGGAGGTCTTGGCCGAACTGACCAGACATCCGGTCGGCACGATGCTCCTGCTCAGCGGCACCATCGTTGTCGGTCGTGATATCGCCCATGCAAAATTCAAGGAAATTCTCGATCGTGGGGCCGCTCTGCCCGGGTATCTGCAAAAGCATCCCATCTATTATGCCGGGCCGGCGAAAACTCCATCCGGCAAACCATCCGGATCGTTTGGTCCAACGACGGCCGGGCGTATGGACAGTTATGTCGATCTGCTCCAGTCACATGGCGGCTCGATGGTGATGATCGCCAAGGGCAACCGGTCACAGCAGGTTACCGACGCCTGTAAAAAACACGGCGGCTTCTATCTCGGCTCGATTGGTGGACCCGCGGCGATTCTCGCCGAAGAAAATATTAAAAAGGTCGAATGCATCGATTACCCTGAACTCGGCATGGAAGCGGTGTGGCAGATAGAGGTTGTTGACTTTCCTGCTTTTATCCTGGTCGATGACAAAGGCAATGATTTTTTCAGCGCTCTGATGTAGTGCGCCGGCCGTGGCCGGCCATACAAGGCTGACCAGACAAAACAGCACATAAAAGCAGAACAAAGGCAGTCCCGCTCAAGAGGTGGAGCTGCCTTTTTGTTTGTCCTCGCCTGCCGCTCCTTAGAGGTTCTTGTAGGGATTCATGGTCAGCACCGGACAGGGTGCTTGTTTCAGGACCCGTTCCGTAACACTGCCCAGGAGGATCTTTTCCAGCCCCTTGGTGCCGTGGGTGGCGATAATGATCAAATCCGCTTCCTCCCCCTTGGCGGTATCAACAATTGTATCCACCGGGTCACCGACGGCAACGTCTCCGCTACACCCCGGGGCCTTCTCTCTGTTATCTTCAAGAAGATTGGACATTTTCGTCTGTGCATCGGCGAGCATCCTTGCCTCATACTCAACCGCAAAAGGCGCGCCTATCATGGCATCCCCCGTCACATAGGTGACGGCATGGATGAAATGAATGGTCGCCGACAGCTTTTCTGCCATGTAGGTAGAGTAATCAATGAGTTTTGCAGTGATTTTAGAGAAGTCCACGGGAACGATAATTCTCTTGATCTCTTTCATCTTGAACCTCCTTGGTTGATTTTAATTGGATCATTCGGCAATGACAATTCCTTGAAGCTGTCATAAGTCCATTTGGGACGGCTTGACATGATGCATTGCCCCACATTTCGGGCGATGTCTTTTTCCCCATTTTTTTACCGGCGTGTCTATCCCGTTCGTGCAGTTTTGATCGAGAATTGGTTTGTTTTTATTTCGATTTTACACCATCTTCAGGGAAGAAACAACCTGGCGAACGGCGAATCCGGAACGACATAACCAGCTGTCTTGAAAATGGGTGAAAATATCGGGTTATATCTTAGCGGATCCCCACTTTTTTCTAACAGTCATACAGAGAAAAAGATGTTATTATAAAGTAAACGGCAGGGATGAAAGTATATCTATAACTCCGGTGAACAGGAACTAAGCCGGGACTCTTTCCAGGTTCCCCCTGGAGGGATGTTCTTTTCAATACTCCCTTGGGAGGGGATTGATATGTGGCGTCAACTACCCCGCCCTGAAGGGCGGAGCTTGTGCAAGCAAGGTCCTCTGTTGACCAGGCACAGCCAGGGCCGCAAGGCTGACGGGCTACGTAAAGAAAGAACAGAGAGGCACTCTGGAATGCTCCACCAGTTCCAGGCTCTGCGGCAAGTGGTTAAACAGGTTGAAGGGGTTAGGCCGGTGGTGCTGGGACTAAACCTTTCATTACCCTTGCCGGGGTGGTTTTTACTCGCGGAAGTGAAGAATCTTAAAGGTAACTTTCAATGCAGCACGTGTCGGTCATAGACAAAAACAAAATGTTTTTGATGCCTTGTCATCCGGCAAGGGCGAGGGAGCTTTGGCGAAAGGGAAAAACCAGCTACCGTCAGCCTCGGTTTCAGAACCGCACAAGACCTC
>CAMBBS010000051.1 GCA_945863875.1 Desulfopila aestuarii DSM 18488 | reverse complement strand
AAAAATCTGGCTTCTAAAATCCTCGCCATGGCCGCCAAGCAGATCCCGCGAGACTGGCAAAAACAGTATAGGATCAAACCGGTGCTACTGGAAACTTTTGTCGAAACCGAACGTTTTGCCGGCACCTGCTATAAGGCCGCCAATTGGCACCATGTCGGGACCACGAAAGGTCGCGGCAAACTCGGACCGTCAGGTAAGCAAAGCGTGCCGATCAAAGATATCTGGCTTTATCCTTTAAACAAAAACTTCAAAAAAATACTAACTGCGTATTTCGAGTAACGGGATTAACCGAATGTTTACCCGGCAACCCTCCTCGATCAAGGAATATACTTTCCTCCCGCCACAGCGAAATATAAAAAATTCTATTTGACAAACAGCGGTTGTGCCTTTATTAAAACGTCTGTTCCGAGTGCCTTCCAACGTTGCACCGTTTACTGCGTCTCAGCTCAGCACCATCGATATCTCTGCGTAATGTCGTACAATAGCATCATTCCCAAGGAAAAATATAGGAATGGTACGTTATCGCACAACATCACATCACCCTTAACTCAGACCTGGTTGAACCGTTTCTTTAACTGGACGAATAGTCGATTTCATGACAGAGAAAACTCTTATAATAGCAGAAAAACCCAGTGTTGCCGCCGATCTGGTTAAAGTGCTCCCCGGCAAATTCAAAAAGGAAAAAACCCATTTTGAAGGGGATAAATACATCGTTTCCTACGCCATTGGCCATCTTGTCTCCATCTGTTATCCGGAAGAGATCGATCCGGCATATCAGAAATGGGAAATGGATACCTTGCCGATCCTGCCGGAAACCTTTCCTCTCAAGGGCCTTGACGGCACAAAGGGGCAATTGAATGCACTGCAGAAACTGATCCGCCGCAAAGACGTCACAGAGATCATCAACGCCTGCGATGCCGGCCGCGAAGGTGAATTGATTTTCAAATATATTATTAAATTTGTTTGGAATACCTCCGTCGCCAAAAAATCATTTAAACGTTTATGGCTGCAATCAATGACCGTCGAGGCGATAAAAAAAGCATTTGTCGCCTTGCGGGAAAACGAAGAACTGCAACCGCTGGAGGACACCGCACTGTGCCGGTCGGAATCAGACTGGCTGATAGGCATTAATGCGACAAGGGCACTGACCGGCTTCAATTCCCGGCGGGGCGGTTTTTTCCTCACTCCCTGCGGCCGGGTTCAGACGCCGACGCTTTCCCTGCTCGTCAAGCGCGAACGTGCTCGCTACGAATTTGTTTCCCGCCCCTACTGGAACCTGCTCGGACACTTTACTTTCAACGACGATTCGTACGAGGGAAAATGGATAAACGATTCCTTTGTGAAAGACCTGCAGGATCCCTATAAAAAAGCGGATCGGATCTGGCTAGTTGAAGACGCCGAGGCCATTAGAGCAAAGTGCACCGGCAAACCGGCTACGATACAGGAAGAAAGCAAAAGAACCTCTCAAAGTTCGCCGCAGCTCTACGATTTGACGTCGCTGCAGCGTGAAGCCAATTCCCGGTTTGGCTTTTCGGCAAAGAACACTTTGGGCCTCGCCCAGACACTTTACGAACGGCATAAGGTCTTGACCTATCCCCGTACCGACAGCAAACATCTCCCTGAAGACTATATCCCTACCGTTAAAAACACCCTGAAGAGCCAACTTGACTGGAAGCTTAGTAAATTTGCCAGGCAGGCGCTGGAAAAAAACTACGTTCAGGCCAACACCCGCATTTTCAATAATGCCAAAATCTCTGATCACCACGCGATTATCCCCACCACTCTTCTGCCGGCCACTCTTTCGGAACCCGAACTGAAGATCTACCAGATGGTGACACAGCGTTTCCTGGCAGTATTTTTTCCCCCGGCCGAATTCCAGAACACCAAACGGTATTCGTACGTTCAGGAAGAGACCTTCCTCACCGAAGGAAAGATCTTACTGGAGGCCGGCTGGAAGGCCATTTACGGCACGGTCGGCGGCGAAGGCCAGGACAAAATCCTCGCCCCAGTGCCAAAAAATACCGCGATCGTCTGTCGCAGTGTCGACAGGGAGGACCAGGAGACTAAACCACCGGCGAGATTCAACGAGGCGACCTTGCTCTCGGCGATGGAGAACTCCGACAAACTCGTTGAAGATGATGAACTCGCCGATGCGATGAAGGAACGGGGCCTCGGCACCCCCGCCACCCGGGCCGCCATTATTGAAAAGCTTATCAAGGAGAAATATGTCGTTCGGGAAGGAAAAGATCTTACCCCTACCGGCAAGGCCTTCGAACTGCTGGCTCTGCTGGAGGCCATGAAAATCGATGTGCTCGCCTCTCCGGAAATGACCGGAGAATGGGAATTCAAGCTCAACCAGATCCTCAAAGGTGAATTCACCCGCGATAAATTTATGGAGGAGATCAGGTCGATGACCCGGCACATCATCGAGCAGGTGAAAAATTTTGAAAGCGACGAAGTGCGCCAGGAGGCGCCTTTCAGCCCGGTCAACAACATCCGTATTTTCACCTCGCCCACCGCCTATATCTCGGAAGACCAGAAAATCAGTATTCGAAAAATACTCGGAGGTCGCATGCTGTCCGAGGCCGACGTCGTGGCCCTGCTTAAAGGAGAGACCATCGGACCTTTCAGTGATTTCAGATCAAAAAAGGGCAAACCTTTTACCGCCTCGGTTCGACTTGCCGAAAATAAAATTGAGTTTATGTTTGCGGATTCAAACGCAGATCTCGATATTGATGCCATAAAGCAGAGCTCTTCTTTAGGTACTTCGCCGATCGACGACACGAAGGTCTTTGCCACGCCAATGGCCTTTATGTCCGAATCCGCTCTCGACGGAGATGAGAAAGGACTGAAAATCAGTAGAATAATTCTTTCCAAGGAGATCACAGAAGAGAATGTCAGACAGCTTCTCTCGCAAGGCAGAACCGAATTGATTGAAGGTTTTATCTCAAAAAAACGAAGGCCGTTTGATGCCTATCTGGTTCTTGCAAAAAATGGTAAGGTAACTTTTGAATTTCCGCCGAGGAAATCAAAACAAAAAGAACAAAAAAATTGACAGCCCTGAAAGAAAAGGGAACAAATAATTATGAGACAAATAAAAAAAGAGTACCAAAACTTGAGCGGCCTTGAATTGGCACAAATCTGTGCCAAGGCAGCGCTCGACACGAAAGCCGAAGAATTGCTTATCCTGGATGTGCGTGGCCTGACTTCCTTCACGGAATATTTTCTAATCATGAATGGCAAATCAACCCGGCATGTGCAGGCCCTGGCCGAAACAATCGAAGCGCAGCTGCGGTCAAAGCGTATAAAATCAACCAGCGCGGAAGGCCTCCGGGAGGGGATGTGGGTGCTTCTCGATTTTGATGATGTTGTCGTCCATATTTTTTACCATGAACAGCGGAAATTTTACGATCTGGAGGGACTCTGGTCTGAAGGCAGGCGTATCGAAATAGAACCGTCACCTGAAGCCATGGACCTCCGGTAAGAATCTGTTGACAAAAATGAGAAAATACTAGGATTATGCAATATTTAAGCACGAGGGGAGGTATTTCCCCCATTCCTTTTACCGAAGCGGTCATGATGGGATTGGCTGAAGATGGCGGCCTGCTGCTGCCCCGCACCATTCCGCGAATCGGCAGTGACACTCTAAATTCCTGGCAAAAACTGAGCTACGCCGAACTGGCTTTCGAGGTCATGTCACGGTTCGTCGATGACATCCCCATCAGCGACCTGAAAAAGATCATCAACCGCTCCTACACGACCTTTAAGGCCGAGGAGGTCACCCCTCTCGTGCACAAGGGAGATCTGCATATCCTTGAACTGTTCCATGGCCCAACACTGGCTTTTAAAGATGTGGCCCTGCAGTTTCTCGGTAACCTGTTCGAGTATCTGCTGGCGAAAAACCAGTCGGTTCTCAATATTCTCGGCGCAACTTCCGGGGATACCGGATCAGCGGCGATCTACGGTGTTCGCGGCAAGGAAAGGATTAATATCTTTATCCTTCATCCGCACCAACGGGTAAGCCTGGTCCAGGAAAAGCAGATGACCACGGTTCTCGACGCCAATGTTTTCAATATTGCTATCCGTGGCTCCTTTGATGATGGCCAGACGATTATCAAGAAAATATTCAGCGATATTGCATTCAAAAACAGGTATCACCTCGGGGCAATCAATTCCATCAACTGGGCCCGAGTACTCGCCCAGGTTGTCTACTTCGTCCACAGTTGCCTGCATGTGATTAAGCATGAAAAGGATTCTTCCGTTGATTTTTCCATTCCAACCGGCAACTTCGGCGATATCTTTGCCGGATTTATCGCCAAGAAGATGCTTCCCGCCGGAACCATACGTCAGATGGTACTGGCGACCAACGACAATGACATCCTGAGCCGATTTGTCAATAAAGGCGATTACTCGCTGGGCGAGGTTAAAATCACCTCAAGCCCGTCTATGGATATCCAGGCCGCCTCTAATTTTGAGCGATATCTTTTTTATCTCATGGACAGCGATGCAGCTCGTACCCGTGAACTTATGGAAGAATTCGCCGTCAACGGTAAAATCGATCTCTGCGGCTATCAGGATCAGATTCGCCGTGATTTTGTCGCTGCATCCATCTCCGAAACAGCTGTTTCCGAGACTATTGCATCTTTTTACAAACAGCATGACTACATCCTCGACCCGCATACGGCAGTCGGGGTAAAAGCGGCGCAACTGTGCAAGACAGTCGGGGTGCCGATGGTTTGCCTGGCCACTGCCCATCCCGCCAAATTCAGCACAGTGGTCGAAGCAGCCATCGGCACAGCTCCCTCTGTCCCGGAATGCCTCACCGGCATTACCGACAAACCAGCCCGCTGCGAACTTATGGATGCCGATATGAAAATAATTCAAGAATTTGTTTCAAGAAATGCCCTGCGATTATAAAGCGGTGCTTTTTCATCGCTGAAGATCCATTGCCGGACCGATGCGAACCTTGACAAGTGCAGGTGACTACTCTAATGTCATGTGCATGAAGATATTTCCACGGAGCTTTCAAGAGCACGAAGCTTCTGTTTATTCACAGAATTTTTGACGAGGTAGAAATATGTTTGGACTAGGAATGCCGGAACTTATCGTTATTCTGGTGATAATAGTAATTATCTTTGGCGCCGGCAAGCTGCCGGAAATAGGTTCCGGCATTGGAAAAGGGATTAAAAACTTCAAAGAAGCCACCAAAAAAGAAGATGACCCGAAAAAATTAAACGAAGAAGAAAAAGAACACGACAACAAGGCCTGACCAGGCGTTTTTAAAAAAAATCACTGCTTGTCAGGGTCAACTCGCAGTAATTGGAGGATAACACAATGTTTGGTCTTGGAACCCCGGAACTTATAGTCATCTTAGGCATTGCCTTTCTTATTTTTGGCGGGAAAAAGCTCCCGGAAATCGGCGCCGGTCTGGGTAAAGCGATTAGTTCCTTCAAAAATGGACTGCGGGATGTTGAAGAGGGCGGTAAAGAACTTATCAATGATATCCCTGGAGTTAAAGAAGTAGCAGAGGTCAAACAGCAGGTTGACCAGGTAAAAAACTTTGGCAAGATGGAAAATATTCTCAAATAAACGGTCGTTTATCCTTCTCTCCCTTGCAAAGTCATACGGCAGCACCTGCAACACTTAGGCGCTGCCGTTTTTTTTGGGCAGTTTGTCACCTGTACAACGTCGTCCCTCTGCCCCTGGCTGATCTGTTGTTTTTCCTCAATGCCCCCCTCTTTTTCGCCCTGGGCGCAGGATCAATTTAGCAAGCATTCCTCTCACAAGGGGCCAGGAACAGGCGCATTTTACTCTTTATGCAATATTCTTGACTTTTTTGTTATAACTAGATAAATAAAACGTTCCGTTCATACGTTTTTGTCTTTGTTTATCCAGCAGGAATCCCAGCAGATCTGCATCCGACAGACGTTTATCTAAGCCAACAACCTATTTTCACAAGCATCAGGAGAAAGACATGTGTCGTTTAGCCCTGAAGACCGCCAATGAACCCTTTTCGCCGTACGAGGTTCTCACGGCGATGGAAGCCATGCAGGAAGGGTACGATGGATCCGGACTTGGTCTGTTACTCCGCGGTATGGAGTTTGCAGATTTTAAATATGATCCAAGATTCCCGATTCTTTCCGGGATTGCCCATACGGAAAGAGCCTGGAAACGGCTTACCGAATACATGGAAAAACAGGGGTATGAACTGAAATACGACCACCGTTTTCACATGAAACCGGAGCTGATTGATGCGCAAGACCGCCATCGCTATTTCCTTCGGGCCTACAGGATGCCGGTTGCCTTTCGGGATCAAAGCGACGAGGTAAGAGAGGCGGAGATGCTGCGCACCCGCCTGGCCCTCAGAAAACTTGGCACAGAAGACGACCATATTACCATTTTTTCATTTTTCCCTGATGTCGCCATGATCAAGGAAGTCGGCTGGCCAATGCAGATCGGTGACGCCCTCTGTCTCCATGACGGCCAGATAAAATCCCGCGTCTGCATGGCCCAGGGCCGGCAGAACACCAACTATGGAATTAATCTCTATGCCTGCCATCCCTTCTTTATCCAGGGCATATCGACCATGACCAATGGCGAAAACACCGCCTTTGTTCCCATTCGTGACTGGCTGGTCGGCAAAAATTTTCCCGGTTATACCGGATACCAGAGTGACAGCGAGGTCTTTACCCACATCCTCCACTACACTTTGAAGAAACTGAACCTTCCTCTGCAGGCCTACAAACATATTATCACGCCCCTCAGCAAGACTGAACTGGCGAAACATCCCCAGGGAGAATTTCTGGCCGGATTACGCCAGGTGTGTAAACGGTTGATCATTGATGGCCCCAACGCGGTTATTGGCACGCTGCCCGACGAGACATGCCTATTGGTGATGGACCAGAAAAAGCTGCGGCCGGCAACGATTGGCGGCCGCGAAGGAATGTGGGCTATCGCCTCCGAGATATGCGGTGTCGATGCCATGGTGCCGGATCGAGACCCCTCCCTCGATTTCCAACCGATGCGTGAACATACAGTTATCATCCCCCCACATAGAAAGGAATTAGAAATATGGTCTCAGTACGATCCGTTTCCATTACCCCTAGCAGCCTAACCCCGACAGATCTGCCCTGGATTATTGAACACCG
Organism: Desulfopila aestuarii DSM 18488; assembly: GCA_945863875.1. Classification (GTDB taxonomy): domain Bacteria; phylum Desulfobacterota; class Desulfobulbia; order Desulfobulbales; family Desulfocapsaceae; genus Desulforhopalus_A; species Desulforhopalus_A aestuarii_A. Next base: position 20,624 of record CAMBBS010000051.1, on the reverse strand, counting down.
GGAAGACAGGTGCACCCTCTGCGGCCATTGCACTGCCGTTTGCCCGAAAGAGGCCATCCGGCTGGTGCATATGCGGCAGAGAGTCCCAAAACTTGATGTTTTTAATAAAAAGCGCGGCAACGATTACCGGACCTTTACCGGTATCCGTCAGGAAACAGATCCAGCCAGACTCTGTATCGGCTGCGGCATGTGTTCGATGGTCTGTCCCAATGAGGCGATAACCCCGGTCCCCGGTACCAACGAGAACCGCACGGTCTTCTTTGAGAACCGCAAAGGTGAACCGATGAAACGGGGCGGCCGGAGAAACAGCAGCGGGCCAACCCTGCTTGACCGGATCATGTTTAACCGGATCTCCATGCTTACCGATCCGGCCCTCGATGCCGGCAGGCATGAGTTCAATGTCACCACGACACTCGGCCGGATACTCTCGCCGGAAGATTTTCTTGAACGTACCTTAAATGGCGGCTGGATACCGACCACCCGCGAAATATTCCCCTTTATCATCGGCTCCATGTCTTTTGGCGCCCTGTCACCGAATATGTGGCTCGGTCTGCTCCAGGGCGTCGCCTACTGCAACGAAGTCCTCGGCATCCCCGTCGTCATGTGTACCGGAGAAGGCGGGTGCCCGCCCTGGGTCCTCAGGAGCCCCTACCTGAAATATATCATCCTGCAGATTGCCTCCGGCTATTTCGGCTGGGATGAAATCATTCGGGCAATTCCGGACATGCAGTGCGATCCCGCCGCAATCGAGATTAAATACGGCCAGGGCGCGAAACCAGGCGATGGCGGCCTGCTCATGTGGTATAAGGTTTCCAAGCTGATCGCCCGTCTGCGCGGTGTCCCAGAAGGAGTGGACCTGCCGTCGCCGCCGGTACACCAGACCCTGTACTCCATCGAAGAAAGCGTCATGAAGATGATGCAGACCCTTTCCACGGCCTTTCTCCATAAGGTACCGGTCTATCCGAAGATCTCCGCTTCAACATCGGCCAAATCAGTTCTGAACAACCTGGTCCGCAACCCCTATGCCGGAGGTCTGATGATCGATGGTATCGATGGGGGTACCGGTGCAGCATACAACGTGTCGATGGATGCCACCGGCCACCCGATCGCCTCCTGCGTTCGGGACTGCTACCTCGATCTTGCCGCCCAGGGCAAACAGAATGAAATTCCTATCTTCGCTGCGGGCGGCATCGGCAAAAACGGCAACGTTGCCCAGAACGGCATGGCGTTGGTCATGCTCGGCGCCTCCGGAGTGCACATCGGCAAGTACATTATGCAGGCGGCCGCCGGATGCCTGGGGAACGAAAAGAACCGCTGCAACGTCTGCAATCTCGGCATTTGCCCAAAGGGCATCACCAGCCAAAATGCCAAGCTGTACCGCCGGCTCGACCCCGACAAGGTGGCCGAACGGGTGGCCGATGTCTTTATGTCCATTAACACCGAGGTCAAAAAGATAATGGCGCCGCTGGGAAGATCCCAGAGTTTACCGATCGGCATGTCCGACGCCATAGGTATTGCCGACCAGGCGGCTGCGGACAGACTGCAGATCAGTTACATCTGCTAGACGACAAGAGAATTTAAAAGGATGGCCGGAAGAAAAAAAACCCTTCCGCACATTTGCTATAAGGAGTTTCCAGTGGCTACTACAGTTGTAAAAGGTCGAAATGAACAAGGTGACCGCATCGGTTCGATGGAGTTTGAGAAAATGGTGCGGCGCGCGGCGGCTTCGTCGTCCGACCTTACCCTCGAATCTTTCGGCCAACACAATATAGGTATTCGACTCCAGAGGAAAGAGGGGCTGAAAATCACCGTCCGAGGTCCTTCCGGACAGCGGCTCGGGGCGATGGGCATGCCCGGCACGACAATTATTTGTGAGGGCGCGAGTTCCGATGACGTCGGATTCCTGAACATTGGAGCGGAAATAGCCGTTCTCGGTGATGCGACCAATGGCGTGTGCAATGCCATGGCCAACGGCAAAGTCTTCATCGGCGGCTCCATCGGCGCCCGTGGCCTGACCATGACCAAATGGAACCCGGAATACGAACGACCGGAACTCTGGGTTCTCGGTTCGACGGGCGACTCCTTTGCCGAGTTCAATTGCGGCGGCATAGCCGTTGTCTGCGGCATCAATCCAAAAAACCCGGCCAATGTTCTCGGCTACCGTCCCTGTGTCGGAATGGTTGGCGGCACTATCTATTTCCGCGGCAAAACAGATAATTCGTTTTCCAAGACGAACGCGAAAATGACCGTCCCAGACGACGAGCAGTGGCGGTGGCTCACGGAGAACATCGGCGACTATCTGGCCAAAATACGCCGCTCCGATCTCCTGGAAATCCTGTCCAGGCGGGAAGAATGGCAGGTGCTTATGCCAATCACCCCCCAGGAAAGGGCGCTGATGTTTGCCGGGCCGATGCCGATGGCCGAGTTCCGAAACGAGCACTGGAACAGGGCCTTTGGCGGTGATCCCTTAAGAGATCTGGCGCCTGGTCTTGACCGCAGTGTCATCGACACCATTGTCACCGAGGACCTGCGTCGTAAAAAACCCTACTGGGCCAACTGTGAGTCAGCGGCACCCTGTACCTACTACTGTCCGGTACATATACCGACGGTGGACAGACTGCGGCTTATCCGCGAGGGGCGAATCGATGAGGCCTACGAAATGCTTCTTCGCTATACTCCCTTACCAGCCTCGGTCTGTGGGGCGGTCTGCCCTAATCTCTGTATGGAAAACTGTTCCCGCCGGGGAGTCGATGAGCCGATTGATGTGCAGGTCCTCGGCCGGTCGGTAAATGCTGTCGCAGCACCTGCCGCAGCCGAGCCTCTTGGCAAAAAGGTGGCCGTCATCGGTGGTGGTCCGGCCGGGATGAATGTGGCTTGGCAGCTGGCTCTGGCCGGCATCGAAGCGCATATCTTTGAGCAGGACGACAAAATTGGCGGAAAGCTCGCCCAGGTCATTCCCTGGGAACGTCTTTCCCAGGCCATCTGGGACCAGGAAATGAAACGGTTCCTTGAGACGCCTCATATTTTTGTCAATCTCGGCGTGACAATGACCAAAGAAAAGTTTGCCGCACTGCAGAAAGAATTCGACTATGTTGTCGTGGCGGTCGGAACCCATGTTCCACGAAAATTAACCTTCCCAGGCAGTGAGAAGGTGTTTACCGCGCTTGATTTTCTCAAAAAGGCCAAAAGCGACTCGCCGATGCCTGTCGGCCGTGAAGTGGTGGTAATCGGTGCCGGCAACGTCGGTTGCGATGTCGCCTGCGAAGCATACCGTCTGGGCGCGGAGCATGTGACCCTTGTTGATATCCAAAAGCCTCTTGCTTTTGGTAAAGAAAAGGAAGCCGCCGAAGCACTTGGCGCTCAGTTTGCGTGGCCGGTCGTCACCAGGGAGGTGACAGAAGAGGGGCTGTGGACCACGGAAGGCAGGCTGATTCGCGCCCAGACCGTCATTATTTCCATTGGCGATATTCCCGCCCTCTCCTTTCTCCCGGAAACAATCGAGACCATCACCGTTGGCGGAGCGGCCTGGGTGACCACGGACAAGGCCCATCTCACCTCGGACGCAAAGGTCCTCGCCGTCGGCGATGTCGAAAGACCAGGTCTTGCCACCCATGCACTGGGTGCCGGCAAAACTGCCGCAGAGTATATCATTGCCGATTGCCAGGGGCTTGACTGGAAACCCTTTGATAAACAGGTCATCCCCCAGAAGGCCCTGACTATCACCCATTACATTCCCATTGAAGTCGGCAAGACGGAATCGGACCAGGCCAATCGGTGTCTCTCCTGTGCCTCGTGCCGCGACTGCCACCTCTGTGAAACAATCTGTCCTACCGGGGCCATCCGTCGGATAGAGCTTGAATTCAACTCACAGCAAGGCTATCAGCCTGGTTTGGAGAATAACTATGAATATGTTTCAGACGATAAAAAATGTATCGCCTGCGGCTTCTGTGCCGACACCTGCCCCTGCGGTATCTGGACTATGAACGCCTTTTAAGCGGACTGATGAACCTGCCGTTTTCTCGAACAAATGCCCTTTGACCTTTTGGTTAAAGGGCATTTTCATGCGCACTTATCTGCGGATAAGGCGAATAGACACATCATAATGGGCGCTGTCCATATCTGGCGGCAGCTGGCTGCCATCTGCGACCATTATAGTGAGCACCCTTCCGGTCCGGGGATCCTTGGCCTGTTTATTTCGTCGCTCCATCCCCGATGGGCCGGCTATACCTTTTCGAGGCGGCCGCACATGCAGCAACTGCGCCGCAATGACCGTGCTGTTTCCCTGCGGCGGCTTCGGACTCTGCGGTTTCAATGGTGGAATCGACCCGATAATAATCTCCATAATATATCCTCCTGTATTGTCGCATAACCCATTCATACCCCACCGCCGAGAAAACAGCAAGCAAGCACAAGGTACCGGTAATGCGCCTCTGTACCCTTTGACAGTGACGACGGAGCGCTGAGAGCTATTTGGGAAAACCCGCAAACTTTCTTTTCAGCGAGTCAAGGTGTATACTCGCATAAATACCGGCATATTTCCCCTCTCCTGCTGAGACCTTACAGCAGATTATGCGGAGCGCTATGCCTTACCCATCCATTTCTTCTCTATGTCTCCAGGAATGAGCTCCGATCCTCTAAAAAAAATTCTTGAACCGATCAAGGAATTACAAAACATTCGCGGCATTGATCTGCCCATTGGCCTGGAATTTCTGCAACTTATCGTCACCGGCCCCCCGGGGGCCGGTAAATCATATTATATTGAGCAGATACGAGGATGGCCCAATGAGGGCTATCTCGACCTGACCCAGCAAGGCTGGTGGAAGAATCAATCCCTGGTCTTTCGCCCCCGTGAGGTTCATCTTGGACTGCCTTTTCATGGCTTTAAAGAGGCGCTGACGGTCTTTGATAAAGAATGGTTAAACAGCACCCTTCCTCTTGAATTAGACTGTACCCGGATAAAAATTCCACCACTGAAGAAAAACTTTCTGCAAACCAACTGGCGCGACAGATATATTTTTGAGTTTCTCATTCCAAACCCGACAACCATTTACCAGCAGCGAGTCGACCGCCAGAGTCAGGGATATTTCCCGGTCGACGAAAAACTCAGCCTCGAGATGGTGCGGCAACAGGTGTCGGTGTACAGAGAGGTCGCCCTCTATCTGCACCGGGCCGGCATCAATGTCTATATACGAAAAAGTCTCACCAAACCGCCGATGCGAATCGCCGAAAAAGGCGTAACCAGTGTCCCTCGCTGGACCTTGGACGAAACACTGAAACGACCCAGCCTGAAGAGCATCAGCGGCTGGAAACTGCTTTTTCGCCGGCACTATCCAATCCAGTGGCTGATCCTTGGCAGCAAGCCGCAACCACTGACATCTGCCGGAAGAGTGGCCCATGACGGAAAATGCTTTGAACTTATCGTTGGCGACATTCAATTGCGCTTTCAACCAGAAATAGCCCTTGGCGTAAAGAGGAAAGCCGCCCACAAAAACTGGATCATCAATACTGAACGGGGCTGTTCCAGCAGAAATATTAATGGTTTTGTCCGAATTCGCGTGGGGGAGACAATAGTTTTGGGCCATACTAACGACCAGTACAGTGAGCTGTTCCACTTTAACGATTCCGTGGCTAAACGACACGTGAGTATTACCAATAGAAGAGGAGATCTCATCCTCACTCCCTTGAGCTCCGACCGGGAAACAAAAATTGTCCGACTCGATGACCTCGACTACCGGGAACGCCTGGAGCGGGGCAGGCTCAACGCTCTGCTTGAGATTCGCCGGATCTACGGCCGAAAAATTGCTCCTCTGCCTGCGGACTGCGCCCTGCAGACCATCCAGGCGGTCAATGCCTTGCTCCGCAACGGACCGTTTCGCCCCAAAAACAATGCCGGCAACCCCGGCGGCCTGGTGGAAATTACCAATAAGGCCACCCCGGTAATTGTCGGCGACCTGCATGCCCAGGTCGACAATCTCCTGAAGATTCTCAGCGAAAACTGCCTGATCAATTGTCTGCGCATGAAAACAGCCAATCTCATCATCCTCGGTGATGCAATCCATTCAGAAAACGCCGGCGAGATGGACAAATTCGACACCTCAATGCTCATCATGGATTTGATTTTTCAATTAAAACTCAAATTTCCCGAGAACGTCTTCTACATCCGGGGAAACCATGACGACTTTGATCCGGAAATCGTCAAGCACGGTGTCCCTCAAGGGGCTCTCTTCAGGGAGACGCTCCTGAAATATCGAGGACCGACATATGTAGAGGAGATGCAAATTTTCTATAACAGCCTGCCGTACATCATCTGCTCCGATAGTTTTATTGCCTGTCATGCCGGCCCTCCCCGGGGAATTTTCAGTAAGGAGGATCTGATCAATATTGTTGACAATGACAAGCTGGCAAGAGAGCTGTCAAACAACAGGCTGCAACTACCGAATCACCCGGCCGGTTACACGAAGAGGGATGTGAAAAACTTGAGAAAATGCCTCGATCGATCACCAAAGACCAGGGTGATTGCCGGCCACACCCCAATGGACCCCTTCGGCAGTTTTTGGCTGCATGCCGGCGCGATCAAAAATCACCACATTATCTACAGTGCGCATACCGAAGGACCAAGCGTCTTAATTCAGACCGGCAGCAGGTTTATGCCGATAACCTTTCCGGCGGAACCACTCACCGATCTGATCAATGCTCTGAAATAATTGTTTCTTCTTCACCGGTTCATAAACGGGGAAGATCTTCCCTGAAAGTATGTGTAAATTGTGCAGAAAATAACTGCTCCCTCGGTCCAGGCACTGAATCTGCCGCAAACGATGAGCGGAATACCACAACATAACGGTTGACTTTCCTGGTAAACCTTGTAATGAAGCTGTCAAATCTAACACTATCCCCATGGTACGCCCATATTAAAACGGCTCATGCACCCCTACTTTGCAGCCGATCATTTTATCGACAAAAACGTACTCAAAGGGATACATTGAGCACAGGAGGTTGAAGCATCATGCCCATAATGTCCAATCGTCACCTTTCCGGACTCCTTCGCGGGTCACCTTTTAAACCGATACAGGAGCACATGAGGATGGTTTTTTCCTGTGTCTGTCTCATTCCTCCGCTCTTCGATGCCGTTTACCGGGAAGACAATGCGCAGGTGTTTGAATTTGCAACACAAATAAAAGAGCTTGAAACCGAGGCCGACAAACTGAAGTCTACCTTTCGTTTGAACATGCCGAAATCTCTCTTCCTCCCCGTTGACCGCAAGGATCTTCTCAGTCTCATCGGCGACCAGGACAAGATTGCCGACACGGCGGAAGATATCGGCAAGACCTTTCTTTTCCGGGAAATGGTGGTCCCGGAGCAGCTCAAGCCGCTGCTGGATGAGCTTTTAGAAGGCACAATAGAGATTGCCGCCGCTGCCAAGGAAATGATCGAACAGCTTGATGAGCTGCTCGAAGTGGGCTTTGCCGGTCGGGAACTCGACAAGGTAGCAAAAATGATTGCCGGAGTTCGCCGAAGCGAGCATAACATCGATGGGATTATGCACCGGATCAAAAAGAAACTGTTTTCCCTCGAGAAAGACCTTGATGCAGTTTCGGTCATGTTCTGGTACCAGATCATTGATCTGCTTGGACTCATTTCCGATCAATCGGAAAATCTAGCCGATCGACTGCTTCTTTTTCTTTCTAAATAATAGACGAGGATTCCAATGGAAATTATTGCTGCATATGGAACCGCCATGATGATTCTGGCAGTTATTTTCGGCCTCTATATGACCTGGGGAATCGGCGCGAACGATCTAGCCAATGCCATGGGCACATCCGTCGGTGCCGGCGCCGTATCGGTAAAGCAGGCGATCATTATCGCCATGATTTTTGAGTTTCTTGGTGCCGTCCTCGCTGGTGGCCACGTTACCGAAACCATCAGGTCGGGGATCATCGATCCGAGCAAACTTATTAATAATCCGGAAATTCTCATCTATGGCATGCTGGCTTCCCTGCTTGCCGCGGCGGTATGGTTGATGATCGCTTCAGCCAAGGGCTGGCCGGTGTCCACCACCCATTCTATTGTCGGCGCCATTATCGGCTTTGCCATAGTCGGTATCGGTCCCGAAGCAGTGAAGTGGAGTTCGGTCGGCAGTGTGGTTATGAGCTGGATAATTTCTCCTGCCGTAGGTGGTACTCTTTCTTTTTTGCTGGTGATGAGCACGAGAAAACTCATTTTCAACACCGACACTCCCCTTAAAAATGCCAAGAAATATGCCCCGATGTATATTTTCCTGGTAGGATTTTTTATCTCCCTGGTCACTCTCTTTAAAGGGCTCAGTCATCTTCATCTGGAACTTACCACCACCGAAAGCTTCATTTTCGCAACTCTTTTCGGGTTACTGACGGCAACCATCGGCTGGTCATTTATCCGCAAGGTCAAGGACGATCCAAGTGCGAATAAATCTTTCAGCTATGCCAGCGTGGAAAAAGTTTTCACGCCCATGATGCTCTTCACAGCCTGCTCCATGGCCTTTGCCCACGGTTCGAACGACGTTGCCAACGGCATCGGGCCCCTTGCTGCCATCTATAGTATTATCAGTTCCGGCGGAGAGGTTATGCAGACATCGGCCATGCCTCTATGGATTCTCCTGCTTGGTGGCGGAGGTATTGTCCTTGGTCTGATCACCCTTGGCTACAGGGTTATGTTGACCGTTGGCAAAAAGATTACTGAGCTTACCCCATCCCGCGGCTTCTGTGCCGAACTAGCGGCGGCGATGACCGTCGTCATTGCCTCCCGTACCGGCCTGCCGGTCTCGACTACCCATATTCTTGTCGGGGCGGTGCTCGGGGTAGGCCTGGCACGTGGGATCGGAGCACTTGACCTGAGAGTCGTTCTGAACATCATCATCTCCTGGCTGGTCACCCTTCCCGCCGGCGCCCTCATGGCAATGCTCTTTTTCTTTACCTTAAAAGGCATCTTTAGCTGAGACAACGGCCCGCACAAATGTTTAAGCCGCATAGCCCTTGTTGATCGGTCAATCAACAAGGGCTATGGTTATTTCCCAGGAAGTTGAACAGTCGACGGCGAACATCCGGAAACGAGGCTATTTGTAACCGATAGCCAGCATGAAATCACGCCAGACCGGCACCGCTGTCGAACCGCCGCTTTCGTGCTTGCCCATGGATTGATTGCGGTCGTTGCCGAGCCATATGCCGGTAGTGTACCGTGCATCATAACCAACAAACCAGGCATCACGATTTTCATCGGTCGTCCCGGTCTTCCCGCCCCTGATACCAGGCACATCGGCTGTCGTTTTACCCGTACCACTGGTCACCACCCCTTTAAGCATAGTGCGCATTTGCCCCATCACCTGCGCTCCGGCAACCGTCTGTCGATGTCGTTCCTTTTCCGGATACATAACGCTGCCATCGGCGAGGACAATTTTACCGATAAAGGATGGCTTGGTAAAACTACCGTCTCCGGCAAAGGGGGTATAGGCAGCGGTCATCTCCAGCAGAGTTACATCCGCCGAGCCGAGTGCAAGCGAGAGATCCGCCGGCAGTTTCACGGTAAATCCTGCTTTTCGTGCAATTTCAAGCACCTCTTTGGTGCCGGTTTTCTGCATGATACGTACGGTTGCGGCATTGAGGGAATGCGCCAGGGCAGCGGCCAGTGTTGTCTGCCCATGATACGTACCACCGTAATTCTTCGGGCTCCAATTTCTCCCACCCCTGCCGGTGATGGTGATAGGGCTGTCGTCGATCGGCGAATGTAGGGACCAGCCCTGGTTCAATGCAGCGGTAAAAACAAAAGGTTTAAAGGTTGACCCTGCAGGTCTTAGGGCCTGGCTCGCCCGGTCAAAAGGAGATTCTTTGAAGGAAGTACCGCCAACCAAGGCTCTCACCCGAGCCGGTGCTGTTTCAATGCACACCAATCCCCCCTGGGGAATGGCACCGATAGAGTTACCGGCCAAGGTCTGTCGACTCAGACTCGCCCTGACCCCCCGGCGTACCGCCGCAAGTCCCTGGGCCTGGAGCCTCGTATCAAGATGGGTATATATCCTTGCTCCCGCCGTCTGCAGCGGCCTGTGCAGGAGCTCTCGAGCCTGCTTTTTGACCACCTCGAGATAATAGCCATTTTCATCGGTTGCTTCCTGGCTGCGAGGGTTTAAGGCAATACCTTCGGCATAGGCATCCTTGGCCGCATCCGGGGTGACGTATCCGTCTGCCGCCATCCGGTTGAGAACATATTTCTGCCGTTCCACCGCCCTGTCGAGATGAGTAAAAAGTGAGTACCGGCTCGGCGCCTGGGGCAAACCGGCCAACAGGGCACATTCGCCAAGATTAAGATTTTCCGCACTTTTATCAAAGTAGATCTGCGCGGCCGCCTCAACCCCATGGGCCCCTTCTCCGAGATAGATCTGATTGAGATAGATATAGAGGATCTCTTCTTTACTGAGCAGTTTGTCAATCCGCCAGGCAAGGATGGCCTCCTTAAATTTCCGGACATAGGTCTTTTCCGGAGTCAACAGTAACGACTTAGCGACCTGCTGGGTGATGGTCGACCCGCCCTGGCTTCTCGCGCCGTCGCGAAAGTTATTAATTGCCGCGCGCAGAACGGAAAAAAAATCCAGGCCGGGATGTTCATAGAAGCGACCATCCTCGGCGGCGACAAAGGCCTTCGCCAGAAAGGGTGACATTTTCGCCAGAGGTATTACCGTTCTGTTTTCGGTAAACATTCGCTCGACGATCCGGCCCTGACTATCGTAAATGATGGTCGCCTGGGCGGGTTGATATTCGGCAACCGAACTGATATCGGGCATTCGCAGGCTCATGTAGAGAAACAGCAGACTGCCCAAAAAAGCAGTCTGCAGCAGACAGATGATGATCAGGAAAAGCGAGATGTGTTTTTCGGTATAACTCCTCCGGCGCACAGCATTTCTTTGGGCCGGACTCTTGTCTGTTCTCGCAGGGTTAGGGGGTGGCACTCTCTCTACACTCATGGTAATATTCAATGGCCTGTTACAGCACCGGTTAACTCACCTGGCCCACTGTAACATCTGCCTATGAACTATCAACAGGAAAGTCGGTACCATGTCAAAAATCCGTATACTGCCCGAACAGCTCGCCAATCAGATTGCCGCCGGCGAAGTGGTCGAACGTCCCGCTTCAGTTGTCAAGGAACTCCTGGAAAACAGCCTCGATGCCGGTTCCAGTCGAATTGAAATTGAAATAGAGGGCGGCGGCACCAGATTGATTCGCATCATCGACAACGGCGAAGGAATGGCCGAAGACGATCTGCTTTTAAGCCTTGAACGGCATGGTACCTCGAAGATCCGCACCGAAATTGATCTAGCGCATATCGCCACCCTCGGCTTTCGGGGCGAGGCGATTCCTTCCATCGGTTCCGTCTCCCAGTGCACCATAACGTCGCGCCCGGCCCAGACGGAACTGGGCACAAGAGTGGTGCTGCATTTCGGTAAATTAATCAAGGTGCACGAAATCGGCTGCGGTTTTGGCACCACCGTCGAGGTCCGCAACCTCTTTGGCAATACTCCCGCCCGGCGAAAATTTTTACGCACGGCGCGGACCGAGCTTGGCCATATCGATGAAGTGGTGAAAAATTACGCCCTCGGCTCGCCGGCCGTTACCTTCATCCTCAGAATCGACGGCCGAGACACCATCTATCTGGACAATTCCCTGTTGGCAGAACAGCGTCTCGCCAATATCATGCACTACCAAGGCCCTTTTATTCCCGTTGGCACTGTCCGCCGGACAAACAACCTACGGCGGGTATCAGGCTTTCTTGTGCCACCGGAAAAGGTGACCATCGGTCCGGCAAAAATGCGCATCTTCGTCAATGGCCGGGCGATCCGCGACAGAATGATTCTTCATGCCATAACTGAGGGCTTACGTGGCTTTCTCATGAAAGGCAAGAACCCCTCCGGCCTGATACACCTTATTCTTCCGGTGGAGGAAGTTGATGTCAACGTGCATCCGGCAAAGCACGAGGTTCGTTTTCGCAACGCCAGAGATGTTCACACCCTGCTCAGTCAAGCGGTAGCCGAAGCCATGCTCGAGCAGCAAAAGGTCATGAAGATATCTCTTTTCGGTCCTGACCGAACTATAGCCAGAACAGCTGTGCCTCTCGAAGCAGCGCAGGTCTCGACGGCTTCCTCCGAACCACTGTTTGTTCCCAACCGACAACCAAGCAATGATATCTACGCGGTAAGAGAGCAGCAGCCGGCTGGGGCAAATACAAACCACACGCCTGCGCCGCCGCCAGAAAAGAGTTCTGCTCCAGCGATAGCCCCGGCAATACCGGGAGCAGCCGGACATCAGCCGCTCCTGGCCACGGCTGAACCGATAGAACAATCGTCCTTTGCACAAACGAGCGCGCCGGAACGTCAGGAGACTCCTCAGCAAAAACAGAAAACAGTTCGCCACAACCTGCTCGTTGTCGGCCAATATGATGATCTCTACATCTTCTGCAAAAACAGCGATGGACTTCTGGTCATCGACCAGCACGCTGCCCACGAAAGACTGCTCTACGAAAAACTGCGCAGACAGTACCTCGCCAAAACCGTTACCCGGCAGATCCTGATGTTTCCGGAGACCGTTGAGCTTTCACTCTTTCAAGCCCAGCTGGTGGAAAAAAACGAGCCGGCAATAGATCGCCTTGGTTTTACCGTCAGGGAATTCGGCGGCAACACCTACATTATCTCCGCGGTTCCGGCATTAGCCGGCACATCGAATCCCCGCGAACTTTTTCTTGATATTCTGGAACAGTTCGGCAGTGAACAGAACAGGGGGGACGGCGGAGGATTTCTTGATACCATTCTCGCAACAATGGCCTGCAGAGCTGCGGTCAAGGCCGGAACCCCTCTCTCACCACGGGAGATTGATACCCTCCTGAACGAAATGGCCAGGGCTGATTTATTCTCCCATTGTCCCCACGGCCGACCGGTGGTGAAACAGTTCACCCGGGAGGAAGTCAAAAAATGGTTCTATAGAAACTGACGAGTATTCATTCTACCCAGACGACACAGGCGGTACCGGCCGAATAACTGTTGACCTGCAGACGGTTTTTTTAATATAGTGTGCGTTCTTTGCCCCATTTTACCCCAGGGAAAGAAGAGCGGCGGCTTCGATATAATTTTTTTATCCATATAACTTTTTATATAAACAACAACTCGACATATCCCATGAAAGAAAAAACACCCAAGAAGAAACTCCAGGCGGAAAAGCGTGAGCAGGCCATGATAGAGGGTATTATTGAAGGAAGTCCGGACGCTGTCGGCGTGGTGGTGGTGCGCCTGGAATGCGGCTGCAGAAAAATGGCCGCCGTGTCGAAAGATGGAGAACCGGCCTCAAAAATCATCATGTACCGGGATCAGGCGACCAGTATCTGTGAAAAATGTAAGGAAGATAACGGCAGTTTTATGCGCATCAGAGAATCATTTATGCACTGGGTGGAACCAGCGCCAAGTCCAGAAAAACAAAAAGAAATCAGCCTGAAAGTCCTCGGGACAACGACCTCCCACTGATTGTTCTGCCGCCGCCGGGAGGAAGGAGGAGCAGCAGCGGTTTACGCCCCTGCCCCCCTTACTGTCCGACACCGCTGGACAAAATTATCGGCCCATTGCGGCGTGCCATCGGCGTGGATATGCGTGTAGAGCGCCAAAACGTTCTTGTAGGTCAAGCCGTCCCGACCGTTTATGAAACCGCGGCCACGGACCATTTTCAGGACCAGCTGCTCTGGCCTGCCCTGCCAGTCGAGAATTTTAGAATAGCGAAACTCATGGCCTTTTACCTCGGTTCCCGGGCGGTAAAAAGGATTGTCTTTGTCTACTTGAAAAATTGTATAGCCGTGGGCCTGGGGCTTGGCCGACATACCGAAGCGTATGGGAAAAACGCCAACTAAAGGAAACTCTTCCCCGTCCAGGACGATCGAACTACCGAGATACATCAGGCCGCCGCACTCGGCATAGATCGGCAGACCGCATTCCGCCGCTTCCTTGACTGCTTGGCGAAAAGCCTTGTTGGCAGCCAGTCCCCTGGCATTCGTCTCGGGGAAGCCGCCGCCGATGTACAGGCCATCAAGTAGCGGTAGTTCGCTGTCAGACAGTGCGTTCAGCAGGACCAGTTCCCCCCCGGCCTTTTCCAGTGCTTCGAGATTTTCCGAATAGTAAAACTGAAAAGCGGCATCCTGCAGGATGCCGATTCTAACCTTCGTCGAAAGCGCCGGTATCGGTTCATCCTGTTTTTTACCGGCTGCGACAGCTCCAGGGGCAGCAAGAACGGCAACGCCCGTCTCTGCAGGCTGCGGCACAACCGCCATTATCGCCTCAACCCGGTCAAGGTCGACATTTTCGCCAATCAGGTCGACGAGAAAATCGAGCGCCCCGCGGCTATCGGTATATTCCTGATGCGGCACCATGCCCAAATGGCGCATAGGGAATATATCTCGTTTCAAGCGAGGGATAGCGCCAAGAACCGGAATGCCGGTATAGTTCTCCACCGATTCCGTGACCAGAAGACGCTGGCGCTCCGTCGCTATCTGATTGAGGACAACACCCTTGATATCGATCCGCGGATCGAAGTGCCGGCAGCCGAGAACCATGGCGGCAACGGTCCGGGTAGTCTTGGTACAGTTCACCACCAGCAGCACCGGTAAGCCCAGAGTCACCGCCAGTTCCGCCGTCGAATAGCCGCCCGCCGCATCGACACCGTCGTACAATCCTCTGTTGCCTTCGACGATGAGAAGCTCGGCTGCGGTAGAATGCCGGGCAAAAGAGAGCAGAATGGCCTCCCTGGTCATAAGAAAGGGATCGAGATTATAGCATCTTCTCCCGGCAGCCAGCTGCAGCCACCCAGCATCGATGTAATCCGGTCCTTTTTTAAATGGCACGACCGCACGGCCCTGCCTGGCAAGTGCGGCAGTAATACCCACTGAGACGACACTTTTCCCCGATCCTCCGGCAAGTCCGGCGACCACCAGCCCTTTTTTCTGCATACCTCTTTTCCCCTGTCTTTACTCTCTTCGGCCAGCTCTTTTGGCTGTACCGATGATTGCGTGACACTGTGATACTCTTGATCGGACCCTGCGAAAAATACCAATGTTTTCAGTGGGCTGTCTTGCCATAGCGTCCCCAGGCCTTTTGGTACAACTCGTTCAACCGTTGTTCCAGATGCAAACGATAGTCTTCGAGCTCTTCCGGTTTTGCTTTTGCCGGGACGAGAAACGGTTCCCCATAGTAAAAATCTATCCGGGAGAACGGCTTGGGAATAATCGTTCTGTCCCAGGACTCGACGGTAAAGTAGCGAGATGCGGCACAGACCATGGGAATAATCGGAGCCCCCGTCCGCGAGGCAAGAAGAAGGATCCCGGCCTGGACAATTCTCGGCGGCCCCTGCGAGCCATCGGCGACAATCGCTGCATTGCTTCCATCGCGAACCGCGCGCAACATCGATTTCAACCCTTCGACCCCCTTGTTGTTTTTCGATCCTCGAACCGTGGCAAAGCCGAATCTTTCCGCTAAGCGGGCAAGGTATTCGCCATCCTTGCTCGAACTGACCATTGCCGTCGCCGAATATTCCCGCATATGATAAAGAATATAAATTATAGAATAATGCCAGAAGGAGGCAATACCCGTTTTGTCCTTTTCATCGGGTTTAAAACAATTCTCTTCATTGTGCAAGATCACGCGGCAGCTGCCGAACCAGAGGCGCATCAGCCAGTAAAGCGCCGGCGGCACGAGACGGAGCAGCAGGTGATTCAGATTCCCTTCTTTCATCCTATTTCAATCTCCAGCAGACGCATCTTCTTTATGCGATCGCGCAACTCCGCCGCCCTCTCGAATGCCAGCTCTTTTGCCGCCTGATGCATCTCTTTATCCAGTTTTTTAATTTCTTTCTCCAGATCCTTGACGGACGAAAACGTCGGCAGTTCTTCGGCTATCGCCAGCAGTCCCGCAGTGAAATCCTCCGATACATAGCCCGAATTGTGCAGATGCTGCTGCATCGAATCCTTTACCGCGGAGATGATGGTTCGGGGAGTGATACCATGCTGCCGATTATATTCCTCCTGGATTTTCCGTCGCCGTTCCGTCTCGGCAAGAGTATAGCGCATGGAACCGGTAATGTTGTCGGCATACATGATCACCAGGCCTTCGGCGTTCCGGGCGGCACGCCCACACGTCTGGATAAGCGATCTTTCCGATCGGAGAAAACCTTCCTTATCGGCATCAAGGATTGCCACCAGGGACACTTCAGGGATATCCAGTCCCTCGCGCAAAAGATTTATGCCGACCAGCACGTCAAACGTCCCTTTGCGCAGATCCCGTATGATTTCTATGCGTTCGAGGGTCTTGATATCGGAATGCAGATAGCGAACCCGGATGCCGATCTTCTCATAATAATCGGTGAGGTCTTCGGCCATTCTTTTCGTCAGCGTGGTCACCAGCACGGCCTCGCCCCGATCGGCGCGCAGGCGTATCTCTTCAAGCAGGTCATCGACCTGGCTGGTGGCCGGCCGCACTTCGATCCTCGGATCGAGAAGGCCCGTCGGACGAATAACCTGTTCGATCACCCGGCCCTCTGCCTGCGCCAACTCATACGGACCAGGGGTTGCCGAGACATAGATGACCTGATTGACACGCCCGGCAAATTCATCAAACCTCAAAGGCCGGTTGTCGAGTGCCGACGGCAGGCGAAAACCATAGTCAACCAGGGTGGTCTTGCGCGACCGATCCCCGTTGTACATGCCGTTCAGCTGGCCGATGGCAATATGACTTTCGTCGATAAAAAGCAGATAGTCCTCCGGGAAATAGTCCAGCAGGTTGGGCGGAGGTACCCCAGGTTTCTTTCCGGTCAGATGACGGCTGTAATTTTCAATTCCCGTGCAATACCCCAATTCTTGAATCATTTCAAGATCGAACATGGTGCGCTGGTCAAGGCGCTGGGCTTCAACCAGCCGATTATCGCGGTAAAAAGACTCCAACCGCTCGGCAAGCTCGGTCTTGATTGTCTCACAGGCACTGTGCAGTCGATCTTTCGAGGTAACAAAGTGGCTGCCGGGAAAAACCGTATA
Organism: Desulfopila aestuarii DSM 18488; assembly: GCA_945863875.1. Classification (GTDB taxonomy): domain Bacteria; phylum Desulfobacterota; class Desulfobulbia; order Desulfobulbales; family Desulfocapsaceae; genus Desulforhopalus_A; species Desulforhopalus_A aestuarii_A. Next base: position 3,548 of record CAMBBS010000051.1, on the reverse strand, counting down.
CTCTTCGAGGCGCTCCTGCACCACGCCGCGCAGCGGATCGATAATGGTGATCCCTTCAATAGTTTCACCGAAAAACTCGACTCGAAGCGACTTGTCCTCTTCGTGTACCGGAAAGATATCCAGCACATCGCCGCGCACCCGAAAAGTGCCTCGATGAAAGGAAACATCATTACGCTCATACTGCATGTAGACCAGGCGACGCTGAATTTCTTCGACGGGATACTCTTCCCCTGCCCGAAGAAACAGATGCATATTTTTATATTCATCGGGGGAACCAAGACCGTAGATGCAGGAAACCGACGCCACGATGAGAACATCTCGGCGGGTGAGCAGAGAACGGGTGGCGGAGTGACGCATTTTATCAATGGCATCGTTTATCGAGGAATCCTTCTCAATGTAGCTGTCGGACTGGGGGATGTAGGCTTCCGGTTGATAATAATCGTAATAGGAGACAAAATACTCAACTGCATTGTACGGAAAGAGCTCCTTAAATTCGCCGAAAAGCTGCGCGGCCAGTGTCTTGTTGGGGGCAATAACGAGTGTTGGTCGCTGCACCTGGCTGACAACATTGGCCATGGTAAATGTTTTTCCTGATCCGGTCACCCCGAGAAGGACCTGGCTTTTCATGTTGGCCTGTACGCCCTCCACCAGCAACTTGATGGCGTCCGGCTGATCCCCGGAAGGCTGAAAATGTGATGTAAGCTGAAAAGGTATATCCATAAAAGTATATGACCCGTTTAAATCATAAGAGAGTGAAGCAATAGTAACAGAAAGGATTGTTTTTTCCTATCCTGCAGGATGACAACTGAGATCAAGTTCCGGCGTGCGTAGGCTATCGATACCAGCAGAATCATTGACACCGACTGCCTGCTGCGCAAAAATGTCGGAAAGATGAGAGATTGCAATGCGAGATTTTATCGACATATGAACAAATTATTCATCCGTTTCCCAGAAAATACAGTCTTCCGGACAGTTTTTTATCGCCTCATCGACAAGAGCATCCGGATACTCGGCGAGCTCAATGACCTCCATCAGACCTGTGGCCGGATTATGTTTAAAGATCCCGGGGGCAATTTCAATGCACCCCCTGCAGTCGCTGCAGAGGCCCAGATCTATTGATGGGTACTGTTTCATGTCTACGGAATCCTATACTATACGCCATTGTAACACTCTACGGCGGTGATCGTTTCCCTCATTTTAACTGTAGCAATTAGCCCTGCAAAACATTATAGTAATCATTACTATCTGAACAAAAAACTACAATCTTATTCTCAGGATAACTGCATCCTTTTATTGTAATAATATTGCCTGTCATTTATCATAGATATGTATAAACGGCTATAAAGTGGTGGATTGGAGACTATCGACTGCTTACATTGACTCGCAAACAAAAACTACTTCGCTGAGACACTCTTCTCAACATACAACGGGAGTAAAAATGAGCAACACTGAACTGGCAAAAGGTATTTACTGGGTGGGAGCCATCGATTGGGATGTGCGAGATTTCCACGGCTATTCCACATACAAGGGAACAACCTACAATGCATTTCTCATTGTCGATAAAAAAGTTACCCTGTTTGATACTGTTAAACGCTCGCATCTCAACGAATTGCTCGATAATATCCGGGCAATTATCGACCCGGCAAAAATTGATTATCTCGTGGTCAACCACGTCGAGATGGACCATAGCGGCAGTCTACCGGCGATGATGGACATTATCAAGCCGGAGAAACTCTTCTGTTCACCAATGGGGCAAAAGGCTATCGTTGAGCACTTCCACAGGGAGGACTGGCCCTATGAAGTGGTAAAATCGGGAAGTGAAGTCAGTTTAGGCAAACGAACCATTCAGTTTCTTGAAACCAGAATGCTGCATTGGCCGGATTCGATGTTCAGCTATATCAAAGAAGACGGCATTCTTTTTTCAAGCGACGCCTTCGGACAGCACTATGCGACAAGCGAAAGGTTCGATGATGAAGTGGATATCTCGGAGGTTATGCAGGAAAGTAGCAAATATTACGCTAACATCCTGTATCTTTTTTCTCCGCTGATCAGAAAACTGCTGGCCTCGGTCAAAGAGATGAATCTTGATATAAAAATGATTGCTCCTGATCACGGGGTTATCTGGCGAACCCATCAAAATAAAATACTTGAGGCATACGATAAATGGAGTCGCAATGAATCGGATAAAAAGGTCCTTGTCATTTATGATTCCATGTGGCACTCGACGGAAAAAATGGCCCACGCCATCGGGGCCGGGCTCAAGGAAACCGGAATCAGTACCAGGATGATCAACCTGAAAGTACACCATCGCAGTGATGTGATGACGCAAGTCCTTGGCGCCAAGGCGGTGGTTGTCGGCTGTTCGACCCTGAACAACGGCCTCCTGCCGCGGATGGCCGGCTTTCTCATGTACATGCGTGGTCTGAAACCGACCAATAAATTCGGTGCCGCTTTTGGTTCCTTCGGCTGGAGTGGCGAGGCGGTCGGCCTGATCAACGCAGCACTTGAGGAGATGAAAATCGACGTGATTGAAAATGGCCTTCGCCTGAAATATGTCCCTGATGACCGCAAACTGGAAGAATGCAAGGAAATGGGTAGGCGGATCGGCAAACGCGTCATTGAAAGCTTCAATTCATAAACCATTGCAAACCATGAATCAAATTTCCCAGCATAAAGTCCTTCTCGCTGGCAATTCATTTGATCACTGCAGCGCACAGGTGCATAAATTTTTTGACCTGACCGCTCTGGTGATATATGACTGCATCGAGGTGATTGAAAGAAAATCTTTTTCTGGCCTTGATGCAGCTTTTTTCGACCATATTGTCAAGGCGGAAAGGCAGAATCGCCAAACGGTACAGGGTTTGATCGACGAATTAACGAAAGCTAATATCCTGAAAACAGCAGATTTAATAAATGTTGAGCAGGGCTACCTGAGCAAGACTTTGCACCTTGTAAGCCATTTTGTCGACGGGTTTATAGGTATTGATTCGTATTTCTATAATCTGATCGATGACAGTCACTGGCTGCCTCCGGCAACCGCAAAAGCCATTCAGCAGCATCCAGGTCATTACTGGCTGCTGCACATTGATTGTTTTGCAACGACAGCAGAGGAAGCAGGTTTTTTGCGTTTTTAAGAAAATTTATTGTTATAATGTCAACGACCCCGCCCTGAAGGAAGGAGCTTGTGAAAGCACGTTCCTCTGTTGACCAGGCACAGCCAGGGCCGCAAAGCTAACGGGCTACGGTAAGAAAGAAGAGAGAGGCACTCTGGAACACTCCACCAGTTCCATGCTCTGCGACAAGTGGTTAAACAGGTTGAAGGGGTTAGGCCGGTGGTGCTGGGACAAAACCTTTCATTACCCTTGCCGGGGTGGTTTTTACTCGCGAAAGTGAAGAATTTTAAAGGTAACTTTCAATGCAGCACGTGTCGGTCATAGACAAAAACAAAATGTTTTTGATGCCTTGTCATCCGGCAAGGGCGAGGGAGCTTTGGCGAAAGGGAAAAACCAGCTACCGTCAGCCTCGGTTTCAGAACCGCACAAGACCTC